>CAZYKP010000002.1:265643-274772 GCA_964648025.1 uncultured Pirellulales bacterium
CTCAAGCTCCCCGGACTCCTCAAGCTCCCCGGACTCCTCAAGCTCCCCGGACTCCCCAAGCTCCTTAGGCTCCCCGGGCTCCTCGCAGGGTGCGGAATCTGCTACCACCTCAGGACGAGCTTCTCATCAACCTTTGGCCAAAGAGAACCGACCACAACCGTTCGCTCGGCAGATCGACCAAGACCAAGACGAGGAACTCTCGGCTGAGGCCCAGCAGGCCGCCGGGCAGATGCCGACGCAACAGCGGCCTGCCGATCAATTTCGCTCCAGCAGCGTGCCCCTGCCGAATCTGCGGGAGTCCTCGGAGGATATCGAGGCTGAGTTGGCCGCAGCAATGGGCGAAACGTCCATCGACCAGATCGCTGATTCCGCTGTGGAAGAACCCACGCGGTTTGAGCGGGGCACCAAGCTCCATGCCAAAGTCGTCAGCATGCACCAGGATAATGTCTTTGTCGACCTGGGAGCACGCTGTCAGGGCATCGTGCAGTTGAAGACCTTTGGCGAGAAGCTGCCAGAAGTTGACCAACCCCTGGAAGTCGTCGTCAGCCGCTTTGATGAAAACGAAGGCCTCTATCACTGCAACTTGCCGGGCGAGGCGAGCGACGCTGGCGACTGGTCGGCCATCTCCGAAGGTATGATCGTCACCGCACAGGTCACCGGAACCAACAAAGGCGGTCTGGAGTGTTCAGTCGGCAACATCCGCGGCTTCATGCCTGCCGGCCAGGTCTCGGTCTATCGAGTGGAGAATCTCGAACAACTGGTTGGCGAGAAGTTCAACGCCCTGATCGTCGAATGCAAACCCGAGAGAAAGAATCTGGTGCTCAGTCGCCGCTCGGTCATGGAGCAGGAGCGTGCCGAGGCCCAACAAAAGCTGCGTGAGGAACTGGAAGTCGGCCAAATCCGCGAAGGGACCGTTCGCAACATCCGCGAATTCGGAGCCTTCGTCGATCTCGGGGGACTCGACGGGCTGCTGCATATCAGCCAGCTCAGCTGGGCCCGCATCAAACACCCCAGCGAGGTGTTGGAAGTCGGCCAACCCGTCAAAGTAAAGATCACCCGAATTGATCCGGAAAGCGGCAAGATCAGCCTCAGCTTGCGTGATCTTCAACAAAATCCCTGGTCCCAAGTCCCGCTGAACTACCCCATCGGCTCGACCGCTCGTGGTCGAATCACTCGGCTGGAACAATTCGGCGCTTTTGTCGAGCTAGAACCAGGCATCGAAGGATTGATCCACATCTCCGAATTGGACTCAGGGCGTGTGTGGCGGGTCAGCGACGTGGTCAGCGAAGGAGAACCAGTCGAGGTCAAGATCGTCTCCCTGGACATCGAGAAGCGTCGGATCGGCCTCAGCCGCAAAGCCCTGCTAGCTCCCACAGCCCCTGCCCCTCAACCTGCCGACCAGCCGCCAGCCGAGCAGGAGGAGACACCCGAGGAAGATTCTGCCAGTCAGGTTCGCAAAAGAAAGCAACCCCTCAAGGGCGGCCTCCGGGGGGGCTCCGGCGGTGATGACGTCGGCCTGAATCTTTAACGGGGTTTTTCAGCCCACACAGGCCGCCTTCCTATGACAGCGAACTAGCAGGATTTCCTGGAGCACAGCCGGCCTCTGCCAAGCAAAGCCCGACTGCAAGATCTCGTGCGTTGTTTCCTCTGATTTTGGCAGTGGGTTGGACGTGAATTCCCCGATTCCGCGAGAACCAACTGCCAAATCAGAAGGAAACCGAACACTAGGACTGCCAGCCGCACCCTGAGTCAATCGGATTGTGCTCCATTTCTCGAAGAACTCTTCCACCAGGACATCTCCAGCTTAATCTCTAGAAAAGCTTGTCCTCTCTGGCACCATGGAAAAGGCCCACAGGTGACCTCTGCGACAAACTGGAACAGTTGAGGGCGTGTGGGACACATCGTCACGGAATGATCAGGTGGATTCTCAGCAGGCACTCGCCGAAGTTGAAGAGTCTTCCAGATGAGCCACGTGGTACTTCTCAGCGGTGATGCATGACAAACCACACAGTCCGGGCAACGCTTGCTGTGCTGATCATGGCCCTATTGGGGTTTGGTTTTTGCCGTGGCGCTGTTGGGGGTGGGGGGCCGGAAAACGTTGCTGTTGTTGTCAACCTGCAGAGTTGGGCCTCCAGGGCGGTGGCCAACGAATTTGTCGCCCTTCGCAAAATCCCCTCAGCCAATGTGGTGCTCTTAGACGAAGTTCCCGACCTGCAGCGCACCGACGTGACCCAGTTTCGGGAGACGATCCTACTGCCGGCTTTAAAAACCCTTCAACGAAGGGGCTTAGCCGCCCATATCGACTACCTGGTCTACTCGGCTGATCTCCCCACCGCCATCGACCTGAAACCCGATCTGGGACAACGCCAGCTCCCCAAGGTGATCACCCCGGTCGCGGCGATCAACGGATTGACCTTCCTTTATCCCTATGTCGTGCAGAAGAACCCCAGTTACTTGCGGCTGGATATCAACCGCTACGTGCGGCTGACCGCCGCAGAGGTCGCGGCCCGGGAGATGACCGTGCCGCAGCGGACTCAATACAACCAGGCACGCCAGCTCATCAACAACCAACAGTGGCAACAGGCAGCGAAAATCCTGGATGATCTGGCCCGGCAACGACCGGGAATCCCTGATATCCATTACAATCTGGCCTGCTCTCTGGCTCAGCTTGAGAACACCCAAGAGGCACTGGAGGCCCTGGCCGAAGCCGTTGACGCTGGTTGGGATCAGCCAGAAAGAGCCAGCCAGGACGATGACCTCGCCTCGCTGCGTCGACATCCTCAGTTCGATCAACTGCTGCAAAAGATGGACGGCCTTCAGGCACCACTTCAGCCAACTCTGGCCTTTCGCAGTCAAACCCGATGGTCGGCCGCCGGCGAGCCCAACGACGATTCCGGTGGGCGTTATCTGCTCAGTACAGTGCTCGGTGTCACCGCCGGCCGTGGGCGAAGCGTCAGCGAGGTCATCCGGGGACTGCGGCGGAGTGTTGCGGCTGACCAAACCCGACCGCAGGGGACCATCTATTTTCTCAAGAACGGCAACATCCGCGCGAAAACTCGAGCCGACAAGTTTGAAGCAACGATCGCTTTGCTCAAAACACTCGGCGTCAAGGGAAGAATCGTCAACGGCATCCTGCCCATCGATCGGCCCGATGTGGCCGGTGCAGTCATTGGCACATCGGATTTCGATTGGCCTGAGAGCGGAAGCACCATCCTGCCTGGTGCGATCGTGGAAAACCTGACAAGTTTTGGAGGAGTGCTACGTCGAAACGCTGGCCAGACGCCGCTGACTGAGTTTCTCCGTCATGGAGCAGCGGGCAGTTCCGGGACTGTGACTGAGCCCTTCGCGATTCAGAAGAAGTTCCCGCTACCCTATCTCCAGTATCATTACGCGGCTGGTTGTTCGCTGGCAGAGGCGTTCTACCAAAGCATCTCGGGTCCCTATCAGCTGCTGATCGTGGGAGACCCTCTCTGCCAGCCCTGGGCGGTGCGACCACAAGTGGCCCTGGAGGGCTTTGCTGACCAGCAGACCGACGATGGGACGAATGATCGCTCAGCGGTGCCGAGAATTCGTGGGACCCTCACATTCATCCCCAAAATCCAGGGCGATGCCCCAGCACCAGACCACTATGAGGTTTTCATCGATGGTGCCCGAGTTGCCTTGATTCCCCCTTTCGGAAGTTGGGAGCTGGACAGCCGGCAGTATCGTGACGGCTACCACGAAATCCGCTTGGTGGCAATCGCTGCTGGACCCATTGCCACACAAGGGCATTTGGTCTTGGGTGTCCAAGTGGACAATCGGGGCCGCCAATTGAATGTGCAGCCCAGAACGCCACAACGGCTCACCTGGGATGAACCTCTGCGAGTCAAGGCGAGTCTGGCCGACGCACGGCAGATCGCGTTCTTTTGGCATGATCGGCCAGTGGGAATCATTGACGGGCCCAGCGGCGAAGCGGAAATCGATCTGCAACCGCTGGGCCCAGGGCCGATCCGCTTGCAACCCATTGGGATCCTCAACAAACCCTCCGCCGAAGCCGTGCTGGGTCGCCCCATCGAAGTGACCGTCCTTGCCCCCAAACCGTTTGCCCCCTTGGGGGTTCCTCAAGACTCGCCGTGGGCCCCAGGGCTTTTGTTGACCGGCGGTGGCAAACGGGACCCAGTGGTCGTTGCGAGCACTGCTGCGAAGAACTGGCTGCAGGAACTCAAAATTCTCCCCGGTCGAGCCCTGGCCCTCAGCGGCTACTTTGAGGTACCCGTTGATGATATCTATCAGTTCCAAGTCAAATCGAGATTCCCGGTGAGCGTGACTGTCGACGGTGTGGAGCTTCAACAATCGTCCAACAAGGGATGGCGGCTTCTTCCGGTCCCCCTGGGAGCAGGCATCCACAAAGTCATCATCCAGACCGTCCCCCCAGCCGAGGCGCAGCTGGAGTTGAGGTTTGGTGGCCCCGGGACCGCCGCCCTCAGCCAAGCTCACTTCAAGTGCCTTCCCCGCGGTCTCCTCCCGGCCAGCCAACAGGGGGACCAGTGATCGCCTCAGGAAATCCCTCCCCAGAAGACCACTCTTGCCAAGAAAGCTCTTGCGGCAATCAGGAATCCGAGGAGTCCAGCCCGGGATCTGGCAACGGCCAGGAACCCGCGGCAGAGAAATCAGCCGACGATCAACTCTGTGGGCTTCTGCCCCTGTATGAGGGTTATATGCGTCAAGCCCTCCAGCAGGCTCGCCAGGCCGAGGCTTCAGACGAGGTCCCCGTGGGGGCCATCATCGTGCATGCTCAACGAGTCATTGCCGCAGCCTACAACATGCGCGAGACACTTCAGGACCCCACAGCCCATGCTGAGATGATTGCGTTGACTCAGGCAGCCGCCGCTTTGGGGAGTTGGCGACTGGAAGGATGTACGCTGTTTGTCACACTTGAGCCGTGCCCGATGTGTGCTGGGGCGATCGTGCAGGCCCGAATCCCCACAGTCGTTTATGGGGCCGCCGATCCCAAGGCTGGAGCCGCTCGCAGTCTGTTCCGCCTCCTGGAAGACGCCCGGCTGAATCATCGCTGTCGGGTTGTGCCAGGAGTGCTGGCCGAACCCTGTGCGGCAATCCTCACGGAGTTCTTCCGCCGCAAGCGTGCCGAAGGGAAAAAGTAGGCTTGTTCAAGAGCGTGGATCTTCTGATAAGGGAGTCCGCTGAAGCGTCCCCACCTGCCAAGTCTCCAGCTGCGCGAGATTGTTGGAGAATTCGGCGGTTGACCTGAAGGGGAAGAAAGATGGGGGACACCGGGACATGGCTGATGAGTGTTCACCTGAGACGATCGCGGAATGTTTTGATCAAGCGGCTTTGGAAGCGGAAAGGATTCCAAGCCACTGCAATCGTGCGAGTCGGCTTCCGCCCTGTGAAAGAACGATAGACGCGGCGATCACTCTGATCGAGTTGCCGTGCCATCGCGGGAATCATCGAGATGCCATGGGAGAGGGACACTAACTCCTGCACCATAGCCAACTGGCTTGTTCGCTCAACGGCCACCGGCTGAAAAGAACGCTCGCGACAGAATGAGGCAATGGTCTCCGACAAACAGTGGGCTTCATCGAGCAACACAAACGGATAGGGTTCCACGTCGCATATGCGAATCTCTTGCTGGCTCACCAGCGGATGGTCGGTCGGAAGCACCAGCAACAGTTCCTCCTGGAACAAGACTTCGTACTCGAGATACTTCCCCGGAACCGGCAAGGCGAGAATCGCCAGATCAAGCTCTCCATGCGCACAACTTTTCAGCAGATGGTCTGTGGTGTTCTCCTGCACAATTAGTGTTGCTTCCGGAAACTCCTGCGAAAACTTTCGTAACACCTCGGGAAGAAAATACGGAGCGATCGTGGGGATAGCTCCCACACGCACACGACCGCTGCGGCCATTGTCACAAATCTCCCCCTTGGTATCCTCGATCAATGCGAGAATCTGCTGAGCGCGTCGATGCAGCAGCGTCCCTGCTTCGGTGAGAGACACCGCTCGCCCCTGGCGTTCAAAAACCGGCCGGCCCAGCTCCTCCTCCAGCTTCTGAATCGAGCGACTCAAAGCCGGCTGCGAGATCCCCAGCTCTTCCGCCGAACGCGTAAAATTCTCCAGCTCGGCAACACGGAGAAAATAGCGAAGCTGGTCCAATTCCATCGGCAACTCCCCAAATGGCGGATTGGTCAGGGCTCATTAGGGCTCACCCCCCAGCCATGCACAGAATGCATCAACCATATTACCTGAATGCATTGGACGAATCAGTCCTCAGGGCCAATAGTGGCACTGGCATTGAAGTTCGGTTTGTTTTCAGTCCCCGCAAGGCAAACTCATCGTAGGAAGGCCCAATGACAAAACCAGCTTGTCTCAGATGGATGATTTCCAGCTATGCGATGCTCGGAATCACGACCGCTCTGTTCGGCCAGACTCAGCAGCAGGAGAGATACTCTGCTGCCAAGGAGGTCGGAACGAAACAATCAAACCACGCTGCCAAGCAGCGCTACGCTCGTGAGGCCAGCAATTGCCCGGTCATCGGCAATATGCGACCTGCTCGTGCCAGGCACACAGCGGCCGGGGTCATGTCGAATGGTCACTGGTGGCCCAACCGGCTGAACCTGAAAATCCTTCATCAAAACTCGCTCAAGGGCAATCCGATGGGCGAGGACTTCAATTATGCCGAGGAGTTCAACAAGCTTGATTTCGCGGCGGTCAAGAAAGACCTGAAGGAATTGATGACCACCTCCCAAGACTGGTGGCCAGCTGACTATGGACACTACGGCCCGTTTTTTATTCGCATGGCCTGGCACAGCGCAGGGACCTACCGGGTTGCCGATGGTCGAGGCGGGGCCAGCGACGGCACACAACGATTCGCCCCGTTAAACAGCTGGCCGGACAACACTAATCTTGACAAAGCTCGTCGACTGCTGTGGCCCATCAAGCAGAAGTACGGCAAGAAAATCTCCTGGGCTGACTTGATGATTCTAGCCGGGAACGTGGCTTACGAATCCATGGGGTTTGAGACTCTGGGTTTCGGGGGAGGCCGCGAAGATGTTTGGGAACCCCAAGAAGACGTCTATTGGGGCCCCGAGACCGAGTGGTTGGGCGACAAGCGTTACAGCGGTGATCGTCAGCTCCAGCAACCGCTAGCTGCGGTCCAGATGGGCTTGATCTACGTCAATCCCCAAGGGCCCAACGGCAAGCCCGATCCTCTAGCTGCCGCCAAGGACATCCGAGAAACCTTCGGCCGCATGGCGATGAACGATGAGGAAACCGTCGCCCTCATCGCTGGCGGGCATACCTTTGGAAAAGCTCACGGCGCTGCCGGTGCCGACAACTTAGGCCCCGAGCCTGAGGGAGCCAGTCTCGAGGAACAAGGCCTCGGCTGGAAGAATCGATTTGGAAAAGGGCACTCCGGCGATACGATCACCAGCGGCCTGGAAGGGGCCTGGACGTCCACTCCAACTCAATGGTCAACCGGCTACTTCGACAATCTCTTCGGCTACGAATGGAAGCTGGTCAAGAGCCCTGCTGGGGCCTGGCAGTGGACGCCCAAGAGCGAACTCGCTCAGGGAACCGTTCCCGATGCTCACAATCCCGACAAGTCTCATGCACCCATGATGTTCACAACGGATATCGCCCTGAAGGAAGATCCAGCCTATCGGAAGATCTCCAAGCGATTTGCTGAGAACCCGAAGGAATTCGAAAAGGCCTTTGCCAAGGCCTGGTATAAACTGACCCACCGCGACATGGGGCCGGTCTCACGATTGCTCGGCCCCGAAGTCGCCGAAGCGCAGTTGTGGCAAGATCCCGTTCCCGAGGTCGATCATCAACTGATTACCCAACAAGATATCACAGCCCTCAAGGAGAAAATCCTCAACTCCGGGCTGTCCATTTCTGAGCTGGTCTCGACTGCCTGGGCTTCAGCTTCCACATTTCGTGGTACCGACAACCGTGGTGGGGCCAATGGGGCACGTATCCGTCTTGCTCCCCAGAAAGACTGGAAAGTCAACCAACCAGCCAAACTCGCCAAGGTTCTACGAAAGCTGGAAACACTCCAACAAGAGTTCAACAGCTCGCAGCCTGGCGACAAGAAGGTCTCATTGGCGGACCTCATCGTCCTGGGTGGCTGTGCAGCGATCGAGCAAGCGGCCAAGAAGGCTGGGCACGAGGTGACAGTGCCGTTTGCGCCAGGACGCACCGACGCGACCCAAGAGATGACTGATGTCGAGTCCTTTGCTGTGCTTGAGCCCAAATCAGACGGATTCCGCAACTTTTACTCTCGCCAGCTCGATCGCCCTGCACCTGAGTTGTTGATCGACCGAGCTCACAAGCTCACGCTGACCGCACCGGAGATGACCGTTCTGATCGGCGGAATGCGAGTGTTGAACACGAACGCCGGCGAAGGACCTCTGGCGGAACTCGGGGTACTGACGAAACGACCAGAGACTTTGACCAACGACTTCTTTGTCAACCTTCTGGATATGAACACCGTCTGGCAAAAGTCTGCCATCTGCAATCACTTCTATGAAGGTCGGGACCGCAACAGCGGCGAGCTCAAATGGACTGCTGGTTCGGTCGACCTGGTCTTGGGTTCCAATTCGCAACTTCGTGCTATTGCAGAAGTCTATGCCAGTAACGATGCCCAACAGAAGTTCGTCCATGACTTTGTCAAGGCCTGGACCAAGGTGATGAATCTCGACCGCTTCGATCTCGAGCCAGCCGTGCGTCAGGGATCGCAGCCCCTGGCCATCACCCGACGAAAGTAATCGGCTGAGATCATCGATCGCAGCTCACAACGCTGCAAAAGCAACTTTCATACGCCCGTGTTTCTCAGGCTGGTTGCCCTAGGGAGACACGGGATTTTCATTCCACCTGAATCAAAGCATCGGGCGAGCACCAACCGCTGATGAGGATCAATCGACCGCTGCTGGAAAGAGCTGATTTGGCAGACTCTTCAAAACCGCCAACAACGTTGCATCCTTTGTGACCCGCCTGCCAGAGTCGAACCCGAGATCGAGAATCATGACGTCTTGGTCATCACCGGTCATCGGCAGGCTAGCCCATCAACAGGCCCGATTGTAAGTGTCCATTTTCGCGCAGCGGTTGGCAACGGACCTTGAAGGATAAGGACCT
>CAZYKP010000003.1:0-242888 GCA_964648025.1 uncultured Pirellulales bacterium
GTCTCCGGTCCAGTGGGTCCTGTCAAGTCCTGGGGGTCAGCAACGATCTCTCGGCACTGACTCAACGACGGCACGCGGCAGTGCCCTCAAGATTGTCAAGATGGCAATTCTGCCGTTGGTACGCGTGCCGAGTGATCAAGGAAAATGTGGCTGGGCATTGGAAAGGTGGCGTGCGTTACTGTCCGCAACCACTTCACCGCGGAGGCCCTGTTAGTCCCAAAGGATGTCCAATTCGGCCGAGGACGTGGCACCAAAGGCGATCTGGCATGTCCATACATAGGAGCACATTGTTTTCGTCCGGCGACGGGAGTCTGGCGGAATTCAGTTCGTTGCCCCTCCGACTATCGATGAAACCAAATGACCCTCTCGACGGACGTCGGCCGATTAAGGGCAACTATCTCGCAACTCTAAACGCGGCCGTTCCGCTCGATACCTGGAAAGCAATCTGCAAGCGGGCGGCCGACGATGCTCGTGCCGGCGACGCGAAGGCCCGCGATTGGCTGTCTAAGTGGCTGTTGGGGCTGGAATCGCGGCTGTTGACCACACTGGCGGCGGAAGAATCGGGGGCGGAGCCATCAACAGCAGCTCAAGGCGCAACTGAAACTCGGAGGTCGAAGATTGACTTCGATCGGGCCATGACGGAAAAGGATCGAGCGTACATGCGATCCGTGCGGCGGCTTTGAAGTTTGCAAACCCAATTAACTTTCGCAGAAACGGGAGTCGATGTGGGCAGACGGGGTAGCGGAAATTGGTATCGATGGGAGTAAAAGAAAACCACCGTCGAAGAATCGTTGACGGTGGCGATGCGGGATATTCGACCTCCGTTGTTTGTGCCTGGCTGGGCAACACGCCGACAGTTGCCCACAAGCACTACCTGACGGTGACTGACGAGCACTTCAAGGCGGCGGCCAATACTGGGGAGAAACTGGGGATGCAGACGCCCGTTTTGTCTCGCGGCGACTCGCAGAAGAAAACCCGCATCGTGCGAAACGTGCGGGGAAATGCGAGTTTCTCGGAGGTTGTGGCCATCTTGGAGGATCGCCGAGTAGCGGCAGAGAGCTTGAACCCAACCTTTGCCTCTCTCGTTCTGGGAAGGGTGCCACAAATTGACCGAGTGCCCTCCGCGACAGGACAACCAATGACAATTCCTTCAACCAGCGTTGAGACGAACCATCAAACCATCAAACCACCCCAATTAGAACAGCCTCAGAGGCGAGATCGCGGTGTTGGCTTGGATGACCGGACTGACGTGGCGTTACAGTTTTGGCACTGGGCAGAGGAGCATGCCTGCCGCCAACAGACCAATGGGGACAACACAGTTCGGTACTATGTGGCTGCGGTGACAGCACTCGCTGGTTGGCTGGCCACCAATCCCATCACCCCAGAAGCTGGTGCCGTGTTGATATTTGTCTTGGGGCTTTTTGGGACCGGCCACGTCACCTACTACCATCTCCGTGCATTGCGATTGCACCGACGAGCCCGAGAATTAGCCCATGAGTTGGCCGAGAAAGCCCAACTGCCGGCAAGCTTGCGATTGTACCGGACTCAAGAAGAGAAGTTTCACTTGTTCCACTCAGGCCAAGCAGTCACTGCTGCCTTTTTCAACGGGACGATCGTCCTTGCTCTCAGCTTGGCTTACACGGGGATGTTCATTTGGCGGGTGCTCGATCTGAAGTGAGCGGCTGCAACGATTCGGTCAATCGGCTGCAGCCATGGCCAACGACCAGGCAACTGGTCAGCTGAAACCGATCACTCGGACCAACGGACGGTCGGACTCTTAGCGAGTCCACCTCAGCCAGGGCTTCAGCACGCCGAGGACCAGCGGGGTGAGTTTCGACTGCATGTGAGCGTCGGCCACCGCTCGAACTACCTCGGCTTGGGTCGGATAGGAGTGAATTGCCTTCACGACAGTCCCAAGTCCCTTGCCGGCGACCATCGCCAGGGTGATTTCGCTGATGATGTCACCAGCATTCTCTGCAACGACCGTCGCGCCTAGAAGTTTATCTGAGCCCTTCTTGAGGATGACTTTGGCGAATCCCTGGGTTTCTCCATCGAGGATCGCCCGATCGTTGTCATCGAGCGATTGCTTGAATACTTGATACTTGAGGCCCTGTTCCTGAGCTTGCTGCTCACTGAGGCCCACTCGGGCAACCTCAGGACTTGTATAGGTGCACCAGGGAACCACTAAACGTTCCACGCTGTGTCGATTCAGGGGCCAAGGCAGCAGAGCGTTCTGCAGAGCAATTCTCGCCATGGCATCGGCCACATGGGTGAACTGCCAGCGGCCAGCGATATCACCAGCGGCGTAGATCCGCGGGTTGGAGGAGCGAAGCCGGTGATCGGTCACCACACCGCGTTTGTTGGTCTGAACCCCGGCAGTCTCGAGGTCGAGACCTTCGACGTTGGGACGGCGGCCCGCAGCCACGAGGATTTGATCGACTTCCACAGGCGATTCGGAGGAGTCGAGCACCAATCGTTTGCCGGTCTCGCTGAGCTCGACAGCCTTGAGGTTGGTGTGCAGGTGCAGCCGGACGCCGTCGTTTTCCAGGGCCTCAGCGGCCAGTTCCCCTGCCTCAGGCTCATCCCGGGGAAGCAAGCCGCGGCGACTGATCAGGGTGACTTCGGCCCCAAACCGAGCAAACGACTGGGCCAATTCACAGCCGATGGGGCCTCCACCGATGACCCCTAATCGGGAAGGCATCTCCGTGAGGGAGAAAATCGTTTCATTGGTGAGATAACCAGCTTCAGCCAACCCAGCTGTCTCAGGAGCAGCAGCACGGCCACCGGTGGCGATGACCGCTTTGGAGAACTGCAAACTCTGGCCACCAACCTCCACAGAGTGATCACTCGTCAAGCGTGCCTGGCCGAGATACACATCAACGCCCATCTCTCGAAATCGTGTTGCCGAGTCGTGCGGACTGATCTGAGCTCGTAACCGCCGCATTCGCTCCATCACCGCCGGAAAATCAACAGTCACCTTCCCCTCAACTTGGACCCCGAAGCGTGCAGCATCTCTGACGTTGGCTGCGGCCCTGGCCGCTCGAATCAAAGCCTTCGAGGGAACGCATCCATAGTTGAGGCAGTCACCGCCCATCAAACTTCGCTCAATCAACGCCACCTTGGCCCCCAAGATGGCAGCACCGCCCGCAGAGACCAGCCCCGCAGTACCCGCCCCAATAACTACCAGGTTATACCGTCGCTGAGGGGTTGGGTTTTGCCAGTTGGGGGGATGAACATGGGAGACCAGGGTTTGGTTGTAGCTATCCTGAGGGAGGACCTCGACACTCATCGGTTGGACTCCAAGGCCCGAAAGGCTTTTTGTGCGGCAAGGCGTATCGCAGAGGAGTTCTGGTCGCGCTGACAGGAGAATTCGGGCAAGACCGTCGTATGCTATTGCACACCGATGGCCGAAGGCCAGAGCCGCCTCTGCCTCAGAAGAAATCCCCGGCACGCTGGGCAATCCTGTTTCTCAACAGGGAGGTTACAGGCCAGCCCCAGAATCGGTTGACCAAACTTGAGTTCATTGAACTCCTCGAACAGGTTGACCGCCCCCCGTTGCTGTGGGCCAACGTGCGGAGGGGAGTTTCGCCAGGATCTTTGATCTTGACTTGCCCGACGTTTCTATCGGCAAACACCCGGGTCCATTCACCACGATCGTTGACCTGCAGCTCATCGAGCTAGTCATCAGGGTCGATGGAAGATCCTCGGGACTGGTGCCATCGGAGACTTTCTCGGATTTGGGACGAGCCACGGTTTTCTCGAACTTCAGTGGCTCGACTGTTTCAGATTGTGGCAGAGGCCCAACCTGGCGGGCCCCAACATGGCCATGCAACATATTGGCGGGCCGGTCCGTATTTGGGCCAGTCCAAATAGGAGGACAGAGTCGTGAGTTGCTCCATGGCCATCATTTCGGTAGTGGTGATGACCACCGAGTTTGCCTGCGGGATAATCTTGCTCTCATCAACCGGTTTGAGTTTCCCGGTGGGCATGAAGGAGTTGTAGAAAATGCTACGCAAAAAAAGGACCAGCAACTCGGCTCACGCCTGCTGCTGGTCGACCTTTTCCGCTCTTGAACAAGGACCGAAGCTTCAGCAACTAAATCTTCAGCGGACCGGTCCCGTCGCCCAAGTTGGTGGCACGGACACCTAAGCGGTGCAGCATCGTCAGCCAGAGATTATTCAGAGGGGTGTTATCGGAATAGCGAAGGTGGCGGCCTGTCTTGATCGACCCGCCACCTCGGCCGGCCAGGACGATCGGCAGATCGTTGTGATTGTGTCGGTTGCCGTCGCTGATAGCACTGCCATAGGCCAGCATGGAGTTGTCCAATACACTTCCCTCGCCCTCGGGCGTGGCCTTGAGCTTGCGGACTAACTCAGCAAACAGGGAGACATGCAGGTGATTGATCTTGCGGATCTTCTCCAGCTTGTCTTTGCGGTTGGCGTGGTGAGAAAGGCTGTGGTGTCCCTCTCCAACCCCAATGCTCCGGTAGCTTTTGTTGCTGCCTTCGTTGGCCATCATGAAAGTGATGATTCGAGTGGAGTCACTTTGGAAGGCCAACGAGATAAGATCGAACATGACTCGGACGTGCTGCTCAAACGTTTTGGGCACGCCCTGAGGTTTGGCCTGCTTGGGAAGCTCCAATGAGGCGAACTTCTCAGCTTGACCGATGCGTCGCTCGGTCTCGCGAACAGCAGTCAGATACTCATCGAGCTTCCGTCGGTCGGCAGCACCCACTTGAGCATGCAGTTGCTGAGCGTCTTCAAGAACAAAATCCAACACGCTTAAGTTATAAGCTTGTCGTTTTTGGCGAACGGCCTTGCTCTCCGATCGATCGGAACCGCCAAAGAGCCGTTCAAAGACGCTCCGGGGATTGCTCTGCTTGGCCATCGGCGTGGAGGGCGTTTTCCAACTGATGTTGGCCGAATAGGCACAACTGTACCCGCTGTCGCAGCTGCCCGATTGGAGACCGGGATCGATTCCTAACTCCAAGGAGGGCAGGCGAGTACCCTTTCCAATCTGCTCGGCTGCCACCTGATCAGCAGAGATCCCCACGCGAATATTCGCTCCGGAGGTCTTATAGGGCTGACACCCGGTCAAAAATGCACCAGCACTTCGCGCGTGATCCCCTGGTCCATCACCATTGGGACGAGCCTTGTCGGCGGTTAAGCCCGTCAGCACCAGCAGATCCTCCTGCTGATCAGCCAACGGCTCCAAAATGATTGGCAAGGTGAATTCTTCGCCGACAGCGTCAGGGGTCCAATGCTCCATATTGATGCCGTTGGGCACAAAAAACCAAGCGGCTCTCTGGGGAGCATGGGGATGGACCGACGGGCCAGCCAGGGCTGAGCGAATGGGGACCATCGCTTCCAACAGCGGTAAACTCACCGCTGTTCCCAATCCACGCAGCATCGTTCTCCGAGATAAAGGAGTTGTCATCGTCGTGCTCCGATCAGAAAAAAGTGCACAAAATCAGCAGAGGATCGGGTTCTCGGATGTCCTCGATTGACTCTCACCGGGCCCCGGACGAAAAAAGCCCCCAAACGCATTCGCTTGCCGGTTGGGGTGCTCTTCCTAGGGCCCTGTTGCCTGTCTCAGCTGAAACGGTTTGCTACGCACCACCTCCAACACCAGCCGAGTGAAGCGATAGTCGTCCTTTTCCACTGCTTCGACGATCTCGTCCAGGGCACACGTGTCGGTGTATTCGAGGCCTCGGCCAATCGCGAAGGTGAGCAGCTGGCCGGCCAAATGCCGCACAAACTGCCGCTTTCGGGTCAACAGGATGGTTCGCAGGTCCTCGGGACCGTTGAACTTCGTCCCGTCAGGCAACTCGCCAGAAGGATCGATGGTGTGCTTGCCGTCTCGCTGCCGCCAGGCGCCGATGGCGTCGTAGTTCTCCAAACCCAACCCAATGGGATCCATCAATTTGTGACAGACGGCACAACTCGGGTTCTCACGGTGGACCTCCATGCGTTTGCGTAGCGAAAGGCCAGCCAACTCGCCCTGTTGGTCCTCAAGCTCAGCAACGTTTGCCGGGGGTGGCGGTGGGGGTGTTCCCAGGAGTTGCTCCAACACCCATTTGCCTCGTTTGACCGGGGAGGTCCTCTTGGGATCCGAGGTCAAAGTCAGGATTGCAGCTTGTGTGATCACCCCTCCGCGCTGACCTGACTTGAGCGAGACCTTGCGAAACTCGGAGCCTTTGACACCTGCGATTCCATAATGCCTCGCGAGGCTGTCATTGAGGACCGTCCAGTCGGCGACCAAAAAGTCCAGCACGCTGCGATCCTCCCGCATGATCGTGCGGAAGAACTCCTGGACCTCTGTGAGCATCGCCCGTTTCAAAGCAGGTGTGTATTTGGGAAAGACTTTGGGGTCGGGGCTCACCGTTTCGAGTTTCCGCAGGGTCAGCCACTGACTGGCAAAGTTGGCTACCAAAGCTTCTGCCTTGGGGTCGGCTAACATCCGCCGGATCTGTTCACCGAGCACCTCCGGCTCACGCAGTCGCCTCCGGTCAGCCAAACGGAAGAGTTCCTCATCGGGCATGCTGCTCCAAAGAAAGTAGCTCAGCCGAGTGGCTAACTCATGCTGGTTGATCGGGTAGACCTTTCCGGCTTGAGCGCCAGGCGGGTCCTGTTCGATCCGAAAGAGAAAATGCGGCGAGACCAATGCTCCTTGCACAGCCAGCTGGATCCCTCGTTCAAAGCTGTCGCCCTTGTCCCAGGCTGTCTTGGCTAATTTCACAAGCCGCTCAACTTCCGCCTGCGAGACCGGTCGCCGCCAAGCCCTGCGGAGGAACTTGCCGAGGATCTGCCGGGCCAACTGCTGCACTTGGCCGGGGTTCGGGCTTTGAGGAATGAGCCGGCGATGAAAGGCAGGAAGGGGGAGATCCTCCGGGTTGAGCGGCCCGCGAATCTCCACATCCACGATATGGAGGTTGCGATCCTGAGAACGTCGCCGCCCTTTGCGTGGGACGTAGTAATCGTTGGTAAACCTGCCTGCCAGCGTGTGTCGGCCGGCTGGGACGGCAACTTCGACTGTGTAGAGATCCGGTGCGTCTCGCTCGGCCTGCACATCAAACTTCTTCAGATCGCGTCCATCCAGTTGCACCAACATCTGTGGCAGTTCGTCGCCAGCTTGGTCCCCAAAGGCCCGAAAGCGTATCTGGTAGCGACTGGCGACCGAAAAGTCGTGCTGAACCTCGACACCCCCGGTCGAGTAGATCGTCACCGAGTGACCGCCGTTGCGACTCGCCGAGGTCAACTTAAAGTCGTCACCCCGGTAGGTCCGACTCTGCAAACGAGCCAATTCGGGGCTGAGAATCGCTCGTTGGGAAATCTCCTCAGCCGCGGCGAGGTATTTTTCTAGCAGAACCGGGGGCAGGCTGAGCACAGCCGCAATGTTGTCAAATCCTTCGCCCACATCGTCAGCTGGGAAATCCGCAGCCGGTTGAAAATCCACGCCTAAAAGATCGGCAATGGTGTTGTCGTATTCCCCCTTGTTCAGCCGCCGGAAGACAACCCGTCCCGGTTGAGGAGGGCCGCTACAATCGACGGAGAAGAGATTGGCCTGAATCCAGTCGGTAATCTGGGCAACCTCCGCTGCCGAGGGCTGCTCCATCTCCGGAGGTGGCATAATGCCGTGGCGAAGGTGATCCCGAGCTTGGCCCCACAGAGCCCTCGCGGATTGGAAATCCTCGGCCTGGCTATAACGGCCCAGGTCTACACCCGCTGTCGCGTATTCGCCCGCATGGCAATCGAAACAATACTTCCGCAACAATGGCTGAACGGCCCGCTGGTACCTTTTAAGGTCCACCGCCTGGTCAGCGGAGATCTCCGCTTCAGCCAGCAAAAAACCCCCAATGGTCAAACCAAGCAGTCCAATCCAAAGAATGCAACTTCCCGTCGCCCTGCCTCCCCGGAGTTGTCGCCTTCCGCTCTGCGTGAGCTCCGTTCCCTCAAGGTCGGAACAGGCTGTCGCCTTGCGGAAACGTTCCCAGAGAGTGGTCGAACCACTTGACTTGCGCCGATGGCTGTGGATTGTGTCGGAGAAAGAGCTCAAGGCACTGCTCGACAGGGGTAGCTGGAAATCAACGTCCAACGGACGATCACAATAACGTATAAATGCCGATTTATATTACCAGAGCTTAGAGCTGGCTAGGGCAGCTGTCAACGAAGCCAGGCCGCCCCAGGGACCGTGCCTCAGGGCCGTGAGATGCTCACCGGCAAGTCTTTCGGCTACAGGCCCCCGTCGGGGGAATTGTCGGCAGAAAAGTCCTGGGGATCTTCCTCCGGGGGTAACTCGGACTCTGCGGAAAGAAGACTGTGCATCATCTCCTGAAACGCGGGTTGGCAGTCACCAAGGTCGCGGTCTTCAGCCTGCCAAAACACGGCGAAGGTGGTTCGATGCGTGGGAATACACCGGATCTGGGCAGAGCTTGTCAAATCAAGGCAGAAGAAATTGAGGTCGTAGCCCACAGCGAAAAACGGCCCGATTTGCTCTCGCGGGGCCTCGTGGATTTCCAGGTCTTGGTAAACCTCCTGCAACGCCTCAACGGCTCCCTGTGCCAACCCCCAGACATCTGTCAGCGGAGGGTAAGTGGTCACCGTCCAGAAAGCGCCTGAGGGTGCCGTGACCGTTGCGCCGGGGCTGTCGTCTTGGCCGTCTGGGTCTGGCTCGGCAGTGGCTTCCCAATCGTCGGGGTAGGAAAACCGCAGCCCATCGGCGTCGTAAATCTGAGACATGAGCTTGGCTGTATCTCCCAAGGTCAGAAGGATTCTTTGGACTGACTGGACTGTGGATTGATCGTCGTGTTCTGTATTTTTCGGCCTGCCCTGGTGCCAGTGAAGATCGCTTGCTCAGGCGGACGATCAAACTTCAGTGGCAATCAAACTTCAGTGGCAATCAAACTTCAGTACCGCTGTCCGGTTCTGCACTTGGAGGTCCGCCGCCAACCAGAGTACCTTGCCCCGCGAAGGGATCGGTCCAACAGGGGGGTCGGAGGTTGCCTCGCCCGCTGACCTGAGAGAACCCCTCGACTTGGCCGAACCAATCCCTCAGAGAAGACGTTCTCTGCTCGCCAGCGGGCCGGCGGTCGAATCGTTGGCGCCAATGCCCAAGCAGCGGATCGTGCAGATTCAACAGCTTGCGATGGGCCGAGAGAGGATTTCGAGACAGTTGATCGCCTGAGAAGTCCCCCTCACACGGCAGCCAGCGTCATTCTTCCAAGTGATCCGGGAGGGGTACTTCGTGAGCCGTTTGCTGGTGGCCAAGGAAAGAAAGCTCTCGACCCAGGCACTGTTACTCGGGTTGGTGGTAGGGCCTCTCACCTCAGGCTGCCACTGGAGGGATCGGCACCGGCCGGTCTCAGCAGCTGTGGTTAACTGCAGGGAATTCGCTCATCAAGGATTGGCCGCGGTTGAGTCTGGGGACTGGGAGACCGCGGAGCAGCGATTTCAGCAAGCTGTCCGGACGGACCCTTCCGACCCGATCGCTCAGCGGCATTACGCAGAGGCACTCTGGCAGAAGGAAGATCGCTCTGGGGCGTTTCACCACCTTTCCCAGGCGATCACATTGACTCCTGATGATGCTGGCCTCCGTTTGCAGATGGCTCGCTGGCTGCATGTGGCCGGTCACCAAGCCGAGGCACTCAGTCATGTCGATGAGGCCTTAGAACTCAACCCAGGTTTGGCAGAAGGGTGGACGCTGCGAGGAGAATTAGCGACCAACCCGCGTCAAGCGTTGACCGCGTATTATCGGGCGTTGCGTTACAACCCTCGGTGCGGGCAGACTCTGCTGCGAATCGGACGCCTGCACAATCAATTAGGACAACCCCGTCGAGCGTTAGCCACCGCTCAACAAGCCAACTCAGTGTACCCGCCGGGCGAGGAACCTCAGGAGTTGCTGATCCTCCATGGAGAGGCCCAGTTGGCCCTCGGTCAGCTTTCCGAGGCAGCAGGCTCCCTCCAGTTGGCAGCCAAGCAAGGACCGCTGACTCCGGAGATTTGTTACTTGTTGGCCGAAACTCAGCTCGCCGCTGGCCAGACCCAGTTAGCCCAGCGAACACTGAGCCAGTCTCTGCGAGTCGCACCTCAAGATCATCGCACCCTCGCCCTGTTGAAACGCATCCAATCGAGTCAGCGGGGTGCTTTCCGGCCCCAAGCGATGCCACGCGAGAGCGTTCGACGCTAGGAGACCCCTACGGCAGAACAACAGCGGGCCACGGGAGTCCAGCCGCGACCCGCGGTATGCGTTCGCAAAAAGTGAGTCAGACTACAGCTTGATCCCGCTGTAGATGGGTAGGTGCCGATAGTAGACCTCAAGACAGTACGTGCAAAGGCAGGTGACAAATAAACGCCCTCCTCGGTGGGGATTTTCCGGGTTGGGATCCCAACTGCCGGCCTCTGCACCAGTCTTGCGTTGCTTTTCAACAAGCAAATCTCGCATCGACTTGTTCCATCTCTCCCAGCGATTGCCCTCAAGATGGTGGAACATCTGGGTGGCGTAATACCAATAGTAGGGATTGCGATTCCCCCACTTGGGCATGTGGCTGTCCAGGAGCCAATCAGCCCCCTCCAGCAGCTGCGGATCATCTTGCTCCCAGCCGAGATACTGACGGCAGAGGAGACCCTCGGCAGTCATCACCTGACTGCGGTCGTGGCCCCGCTGGTAGCCGTAATATGGGCCGGATCCAGCTTTATCTAGATAGCGGCCGACCTTGTCGAGGACTTGCTCGGGCACTTCAAGTCTGGCCATCCGAGCACTTTGCAGACCCATCAGGATCCAACCGGTCACCGACGTATCACTGTCCGAGCCGGGAGTATAACGCCAGCCTCCGAGACGGTCTTGGCTCTGCACGGCGAACTGCACGGCCTTCTCGGCGGCGACTTTGAATTTGGGGTCTTTGGTCATTCCGTACAGCTCACAGACAGCAATCATGCATTGGCCGTGAGTGTACATGTGGTGATGGAACGGCGCATCCCCACCGAAGAAGTCTCCGTTGTCCTGTTGTTCTTGAAGCAGGTACTCCCATCCCTTGGCAACGACATTCTTGTACTTTCCCGATTTGTGGGTGTGGCCGTTGCCCTGAAAGGCGAGCAAAGCCATGGCCGTCGCGGCGTTCTGATTGGCCGCATTGGTCTCGATGCCGTCGCTGTAGGGGCCATCGAGTCGCCAGTAGCCTTGCTCGGGGTGCTGCTGTTTGGCCAGCCAAGCCAAAGCCAGTTGCACGGCTCGTTCGCTTTGGGGATTTCCACCATACTTTTTCCGCAAGTAAGCCTGCATCCCAGGACTTCGCCCATCCAAGGCAGCACCGATGGTGGGCGTGCTAATTGCGCTGGTGGAGAGAGTTCCCAGCGGGGAGATCGGCAGCTCCGGGGGCGCGGCGACCGGATCAGGTACTGGCTGAGGATCGTTGAGGGCTACCTCGGTGAGTTCTTCGGGAACTTCGACATCGAGGGTGAAGTTCTCATCCTCAAGTTGCTCTCCCTCGACAGGTGCCCATTCGGACTCAAGCGCAAATTCCGGCTCCGCCTGCGGGAAAAAGAAGATCAACGCCAGAATCAGAATCACCACCATGTGCACAACAGCACTCACCAACCAAGGAGGGGCCTTCCGCACCGCCTCCTCGGCAATGTCCGCTTCCTCTTCTTCCTCCTCAGCTGTTTTAGCCCGAACCTTCGGGGTGGGTTGACTCCCACCTGGGGGCACACCTTGTGTCGGCGTTGGCTGCCCTGGATAAACAGGACGTGGCCCAACGGGCTGAGGGCCGACAGGTCGGGGACCAATTGGTTGGGGGCCAACTGGCTGTGGGCCTGCAGGATTTCCACCGACAGGTTGAGGGCCCAACGGGCGAGGTCCGAGTGGCTGTGGGGTCAACGGTTGCGGACCGACAGCCTGGGGACCCACTGGTTGCGGACCCACTGGTTGCGGACCCACTGGTTGCGGACCCACTGGTTGCGGACCTTGCTGAGGATTGTAGGGGTAATTGGGTTGGACCATCGGTGCGGCTCCTGACGGATCAGATGGATAGGATGTGTTGTTGACGGGGTCACCGCTCCGAAATCCTGGGTGGTGATCACTGGCTGATCGAGCACCCCCAGTTTGGGGCAATCCACCGGCGGATTCTTCGGAGTGTACCACAGGACCTTGTAAGGGCCAAGCTTCCGACTTTGCGGCCGAATCCGCAGTCCTCGCTGAGTATCTCGAGTTGCGCGGGTCATTAGCTTGGGTTGGATCGATAGCGTCGGAACGATCCGTTGCTTTGGGAAGACCTAATGCTTGAGAGCTTGTCGGTGGTGTTCTGACTGTTTCCGATCTGGCTATTTGTGGACTATACGGTGTTTGCGGAACATCCGTTGCCTGGGAATCCGTTTGCGATGGTTGACTGAGCGTCCGTTGAGCCTCTGAGATCGTTTGACAGATCCGCCTGAACGCGGCATGGCTCAGCCGCGGAGGGTCACCGAAAAGTCTTTCAGCCAGTTCCAGCAGCAACGGGTTCTCTGGGTCATCTGGCCAACCGGCTGTGAGGTCCTTCGGCCAACTCAAGGAGAATTCGTTGAGAACCTCTCGGAGGATCTCTCCCTGGCTGCGGTCGAACTCGGCCCGAGCTTTCTGGGCCGCCTCTGTGGCGTCTTGAGGTTTCTGGTGATCATTAATCGGCGAAGGTTGCTCAGTCATGGCTGCCCTCTCCGGGCACGTGGGTTCCTCCCACCTGGGCTCTCTGCTTGGTTTCGGGGGGACTCCAACAGTTGGCGAAGCTGCTGGAGGGTGCGGTGCAGACGAACACCAACGAGATTTGCCGAGATTCCCAGCGTTTCGGCGATTTCGGTGTTGGCCAGTCGCAGGTAGAACTTCAATCCAATCAATGTTTGCTGGTCTGGTGTGAGTTGAGCTAGGGCAGCTCGTAGCTGTTGCCTTTCCTCTGCTTGAGCGGCTGCGGCAAGCGGATCAGCATCCTCGGCTGGCAAATCCTCTGGCAAAGGTTGTTGGTCGGTGCGTTGCTCCCGATACCATCGCGCCAGCTCTCGTCGGACGATACTCCAAAGCCAGGCAACGCGGTTGGAATGGCAGTCGGACCATCGTCGAACAACCTGGAGGAAGACCCGCGAGGTGAGTAACTCGGCCGTGTCGGCATTGGGCAACCGGGCCACCAAGTACGCACCGATTCCAGGGGCGTAGCGACGAAACAATCGCTCGACCTCCTGCCGCTGTGCCTCGCCAGGTTCGCCTCCCAGTTGATCGCCTGATGGTGATCGCTGGGGTGGCGGTTCCTCCGAAGCGCTCGATTCAAACTCCACCTTGCCCGTGGTCTTACTCGGCAGACCGACAAGTGCTCGGCTGCTTCCTCCACCATCCTCGGGAGACAGGCCGCCGCCTTGCACTCGTGCAGCTTTGGAGCTGGGTTTGGTTGGTTCGCTCAACCGGTTACACTCCCCGCCGCTGTACTGCTTTGCTCGTGAAAGTAGATGCGCCAGCGGCTGACCTATTACAGAGGGTTTCTCACAAAGTTTTTCGGAAGCGTTCGTTGCAAACGAGCCCGATTTCTTGGGAGCTATTGATGAGTTCTACAGCCCGGCCTTGGATTCCCACGTCCACGATCACCTTAGACCTAGACCAACCCGCCTCCCAAGTGGCCGCGAACCTCCCACAGCATGCGGTTTCGATGACCCAGCAGCTCTTTGATTCCATCATGCACCATTTGCCCACTGGGCTCCAGGAACTCGCCTTGCTGGCCGATGCCCAAACGCAGGGTCGGTTCAAGGCGGAGGCTCTTTGGTGGGCAGAGATTCTTCACCGCGACTGGCAAGATGTCTTGCTGGCCAACCTGTTTTATGAGTTGGCCCTGGCCCTGGGCTGTTCCACTGTGGCACTGCCGAGTCCCGAAGGTCCTGTGCTGGCAAGGAACATGGACTTTTGGCCGGAAGACCAATTGGCCCGCTGCACCCGTCTGATCGAGCTGACCCGCAGGGGAACGCGGATTCTCCAGCTAGCTGGTTGGCTGGGCGGCATCGGTGTCGTCTCCGGTTCAAGCCCACGCGGCTTTGCAGTGGTGCTCAATGCAGTAGGCTCCAACGAACGCCCCCAACTGGAGGGCAACCCAGTTCTACTGCTGTTGCGAAGTGTGTTAGAGGATTGCCAAGATTTTGAACAGGCACGTCAGAGACTGGTAGAAACTCCCTTAGCCACTTCGGCCCTTTTGACCCTCGTGGGTTGCGAAAACTCACAACGCGTCGTGATCGAACGTTCCCCAAGCGATGCGGCTGAGCGTTGGGCAACAGATGATGCCCCCCTGGTGGTCACCAACCACTACCTCATCCTCGAGCAGCCAAAACCCCAGGGCGGATATGCCGCGATGCTGGAACGGACAGCCTGTGGCCGCTTTGACGCATTGACCGAGTCCCTGACTGGACCGCAGCGGCAGGAAACTCTCAGCGACGAACGCCTCTTGCAAACTTTGACTGACCCGCGGGTCCAACAGCAGATCACCGCGCAACACGTGATCGCTCGTCCCAGTCAAAATTCGCTCCGTGTTTTCATCCCCTCACGGTTTCTGTAATCATCCAACTTCCCAGCGATCAGAAGTTCCTGAAGCCAACCGTAGTTTCACACTCTTTGGTCAGCTGGATAAAGGCCGCTCCCACCAGCGAGGCCCAGCAATCAGTCCTCGAGCAACAGTCGACCTCAGCCTTCGCCTTCGCCTGTCGCCAACGTTGTCCCAGGCTGCCACCGAGCTTGTGTTGGTCGGCTGTCCGGATAAGCCGCTCAGATCAACTTCTCTCGAAATTGCGTCATACATCTGCTCGAGGACTCCGTCTAACGATTGATGGATGCAACCGAGCTTCGCAATTCGCTCATTGCGTTGCACTCCGCCAGTTTCGCCTGGGCAATGGTTTGCTGCCGCGACAGGGAGATGGCGGAGGATGTCTTGCAGTCCGTCTATGTCAAAGTGCTCAGCTGCCAAGCACCTCACCAAGGACGTGCGTCCTTCCGAACATGGTTGTTTACTGTGATTCGAAACACCGCACATGACCAACGCCGACGGCGATGGTGGTCCCACGTGATGAGCCTCGAGTTCGAGTCGCTCCTGGGTGTGGCCGATCCTGACGATGGCAATGTCCCTCAGCATGATCAGGATCATCAGCTCGCGCTCATTCGCGCAGCACTCGACGCATTGCCCAAGCGCCAGCATCAGGTTGCTCACCTCGTGTTTTACGAAAACCTGACGATTGCCGAGGCGGCCGTTGTGATGGGCGTCACACTCGGCACCGCCCGTCAGCATTACGCGCGGGCCAAGGAATCCTTGAGGAGATCGTTGCAGCCTCTCCGACACTCGACGCCCGCAGAATCATCCGAATGAACCATCCAAGTGACGAATCCCAGCTCCGGGACCTGATGCAGCGGCTCAAAGAAGCGCATCATCGGAGCACACCCGACTTCGCGGCGGTTTTGACGCGTCCCACCTCTTCGCAGAGTGGGATGGTGCGTTATCGGCGGTTTGCTGTCGTTGTTCTGGTCTTTGTCTTGGGCACAGTTGCAACGCTGGGAGGAGTCTCGTTCGTTAGGTTCCGCGAGGGTCTTTCCTCGGTTGGGGCTTCCGCAGCTGACAATTCACCACAGCGGACCAAGCAGGGTTTGATGCCCAACCCGAAGTCGTCAGCTCAGGTCTTTGACGAAGCGGAATCGCCGAAGGCTGAATGTTTGACCGCCGGATGTCTGACCGCTGGACTCCCGACCGCTGAGTCGCCCGCCAGTTTGGAAGCATCCAGCGACCAGAGATCTCAGCCCAATGGTGCTCCGATCGACTTTGATGACTTGCGTCGCGTTGTCGATGAACACTTTGCAAACAATCAGTTCAGTCCGACGGTGCGTGTCTGGTCGAGCCGCACCGAATGGCTGGCTTGGAATCCCGATGTTGCTCTGGCACAGGAGTGAATCATGAATCGTCGATGCCCTTGGCTGGTTCTCTTCTTGACGGTCGTCTGTGTGCCTCCTGCGATGGGAGAGGAAGGAGACATGGATCCCCTCCGCAGCCTGCTGATTCCCCCTGAGGTCCTGTTCCGTCATCGCCAGGACATTGGGTTGAGCGAGGAGCAGGTCTCACAGATCCGCTCCCGCGTTCAGGCAGCCAGGCCCGCTATGCAAGGGGTCCGTCAGCGTGCTCACACCGAGATGGGACGCCTTGCTGAGTTGCTCTCCGCGGAGAAAGTCAACCAAGAGGAAGCGTTGAATCAGCTGGATCGAGTCCTCAGCGTTGAAAACGAGCAGAAGCGTCTCCATTTGAAAATCATGATTCAGATTCGCAATAGCCTCACCTCGGAACAGATTGAAAAAGCCAAGACGCACCTGAGAAGACCTGCCCATCCAGGAGTGCAGCAACGCCTCAAAGCCAAACTCACGCGTATCGAAGCGGACATTCGCTCCCGAGCCCAAGCTGGGCAGCCACCCTTTGAGGCGGTGGGACTGATGCAGAAGTTTCCCGAGCTCATGCAAAGCGGTCAGGTCGAGGTGGCCGAAGCCCTGCTCGATCGAGTCATCGCGTTGCTCGATTCGCAGGAGCCAGAACAAGTCCTCCAAGCCGGTCCGCCGAAGCGAATGCAGCTTCCGCCACGGCAGCTTCCGCCACTGGAGCCTCCGCCACTGGAGCCTCCGCCACTGGAGCCTCCGCCACAAGCGCCGAGGACTTCAGAACTGGTGCAGAAAATCCGGAGGATTCAGCAGCATGCTCAGGCACTACGCGAAAAGGGCGAGGACGTCTCAGATCTGCAGGCTTTGATGGAAAAGATCGGGCCCCTGCTGCAGCAGGGTAAGACCGATGAGGCCGAAAAACTGCTGGAGCAGTTCTGGAAGCAGAAGGCCCCAAACTCCCAAACCCCACACCAACCACAACCCAACCGACAAGAGAATCCAGACAGGGAGGAAGCTCTGCTGCTGCCCAGCACCGATCAGTTCCGACGATACTCACCGCAAGCCCTGCAAACGCAGATCTCCGGGCTGAAGGCCGAAGATGTCGCATGGCGAAAGATCGACTGGAAGACATGCCTGCTTGATGGCCTGAGGGCCTCGCGCGACCAAAAGAAACCAATCCTGTTGTGGATCTTCATCGACCGCCCGATCGACGATGAGCGTTGCTGAGTGTTTGCTGCTGCCGCCCGTGAGGTGGTGTTCTCGAACCCTGAAGTGATTCGGCGTGTCAACAACGAATTCATCCCCGTTGCCCTCAAAGCAGCCCTGGTGAACAATCCCCCCCGCGGAACGGAAGGGCGACTGTACGCCGAAATTGAACGCTCAAAACCGGCTCCCCAGGGAATTTGCACGGCAAACTCCGCCGGCAAGGTGCTCACTTGGGCGTTGTCCTTTGATGACCAAAAGAGCATCCTCAGCTTTCTCGATCACGTCAAAGCTCGCTATGGCCAGTTTCCGGATGCTGCAAAGCCGGTCACGGCCCAGCGGTTCTTGAAATTCCCCAGCCATCCACTTGTGGAGATTGGAGACGCTCAAGGGCCACTCCAAATTCCCGACCGTCATCGAAAGGGGGAGCATTGCCCAGGAACACAAGCACCCGCCAGAGGAACACTTCTCGGGCGAATCATCGGTCGCGCCCTGGACCAACATGGCCGACCTGTCGCCGATACGATTCGCCAAGAACATTATATGGAAGCCCGTTTTGAGCTGCCGTTGGGTCTCCAGGTGCAACTGTCTGAAGCAGTCAAGCAGGCGAAGGGAGATCGTTTTCGAGTCCCCGATGAGTTCTCGCGGAGCATCATCAGCCACGCCTTTCTCGGGCAGCTCGATGTCAACCCAAGCGGCCGCGTACCGGGCAGCCAGAACGAGCAGTTCCGCTGGGAATGGTGGGCTCAACGGATCTCAAAGAAGGCCAACACAATCTGCATTCGCCTGGAGGGGACCTCCTTGGTGGCAGGCCACCAACGTCTCGCTCTGATTGCACAAGGCGACGGACGGCAATGGGACAACCGCGTCAGACTGAGGTGGCAGGGGTACGTCGAGTTCCTTGAGGGCAGGATCTGGCGACTGGCTTTGCTCGCTGAGGGCCAGCAGCGGCTCCGCTGGGAAAACTCCCGGCTGGAGATGCTTCAGGAATCAGATGCAGAGCATTTGATGGCCGGCCACCCCATCGACCTTCACTGCGGGGTCCGCTTCGGATTGCTGGCCGAGAGGTCAAGCTCAAGGCAAACAGTGACAAACGACGATGGTTCGGGCTCTCTTGAGGCAAGCTGCGTTCTGCCTCAGCAGAGCCGTTGATTCGCTGAAGTGCTCAGCCGAGAAACTTCAGCAATCCATAAACTTTCTTGCCCCAACGTAACACAATCACCGTTTCGCTGGCGAGGTCTTCGGCAGTGAGGTTGCGGTCTTCGTTGCGACGGGCGTTGTTGACATACAGCCCACCTTCGGCGAGTTTCCTTCGCACCTCCCCTTTGCTCTTGGCGAGGCCTGTCTTGGTAAAGGCCTCGGCCAGGGGGAGTCCGTCGCCCTCGAGCTGAGATCGGGGTAGCTCGATACTGTGGACATCGGCAAAGATCTCGGAAAGCTCACCATCGGAGAGATGTTTGATTTCGGCCCCGAAAAAGATCTCGGTGGCCCGCAAGGCACGCTGCAGCCCCTCGGTTCCGTGAACCAGCTCGGTCAGCTCCGAGGCCAAGCGTTTCTGACTCTCACGCGCACCCGGACGCTGAGCACGTGAGGCATCCAGGCTTTCGATTTCCTCATGGCTCAGTTCGGTCAATTGCTGCAATAACCGCCCGACGTCGTCATCAGCGGCATTGATCCAGAATTGATAGAAGGCATAGGGGCTCGTTCGCTCCGGTGAGAGCCAGATTTTCTCGCCCGAGGCTGTTTTTCCGTACTTTTCGCCGTTGCTGTCAAGCAACAAGGGACAAGTCAGCCCGTAGAGCTGAACTTGGTCCATGCGACGGGCCAGATCGATCCCTGCGGTGATGTTGCCCCACTGGTCGCTGCCGCCGATTTGCAAGTAGCAGTCGAATTCACGACGCAACACCACAAAGTCATAGGCCTGAAGCAGCATGTAGCTGAACTCTGTGTAACTCAGCCCGGTGTCAGTCCTCTCCAAACGGTTTTTCACCGAGTCTTTCGCAAGCATCACATTGACTGGAAAATTCTTGCCAATATCTCGGAGAAAGTTGAGGTACGAGTAATCCTTCATCCATTGGTAGTTGTTCACCACGACCGCAGAGGTCTTTCCACACTCAAAGTCGAGGAACTGCGCGACTTGCTCTTGCAGCCCCTCGACGTTGGTCTGCAGAGTGTCCTCGCTCAGCAGAGTTCGCTCGTCCGATTTCCCGCTGGGGTCTCCAATCATCCCCGTTGCCCCGCCGATTAAGGCGACCGGACGATGGCCGGCTTGCTGGAAACGCCGCAGGGTCATCAAGGGCAACAAGCTGCCCACATGCAAGCTATCTGCGGTGGGGTCAAAACCGGCATAGAGGGCTCGAGATTTCTCCGTCAGCCAGTTGGCAAGATTCTCCGAATCTGTGGATTGGTGGATCAAACCACGCCACGTCAGATCGCCGACGATATCCGGCAGCTGCGTTTGGCTCATCAGGCAAGCCTCAAAAAAAGTTGGCTCGGCAATTCAAATTCGATGCCTCCGCGATGCGCTTCTGTGCTCGCTTTGGCAGTTTGTGGAAATGACTACCCGAAATCTTGTTGCAACCCCTCTCGCTCGCCACGCAGCCCACTGCATCAATCAACTCACCGTCGATCCCAGGAGCATTTTGAAGTCACTCGCCGAAATGACGCTGTGCAATGGATCGACGCTACCTCCAATGGTCATCATCGTCAAAAGGATGCAAGCCTCCCCCAGGGGTTGGTTTGGGCACCAGAGAGAACGCAACCTCGGCCAGCCGCAGGTCGTCTTGCGTGGTGATCTTAAAGTTCAACCGTGAGCCCTCGACGATGGTTACCGGATGACCAAGCTGTTCGACCAATTGAGCGTCGTCGGTGGCAGTGAGTTTGCCCCGGCTGGCATATGCTTGCTCAAGGAGGCTTCGCTGGAAGACCTGAGGTGTTTGAGCTTCCCAAAGGCCATGGCGTGGGACAGTTTCGCTGATGAGTTGTCCCTGCGTGACGCGTTTGAGAGTTCCCACAACGGAAGTGGCCAGAATCGCCGCTCCGGTTCGCTGGGCCTCTTGGAAGACTTGATCGATGGCTTTCTCGGCCACCAGCGGGCGTGCCGCATCGTGGACGGCCACGTAATCGGCTTCGTCGGTGACCTGACGGAGGGCATTGGCGACTGAGTCCGCTCGTTCTCGCCCCCCCAGTGCAACGGTAACTTCTAAGAACGCTAAGTTGGGCTCGAACTTGTTGAGAAACTCTTCCTCATCTTCGGGGGCGACGACAACGATTGTTTGGCAGACATCGGACCTGTTGACGAACTTGTTGGCCGAGTGCAGCCAAATCGCTTGGTCTCGTAAGGGAGCAAAGGGTTTTTTGTAGTAGGGATGGTCAAATCGTGTGCTGCTTCCCGCAGCGGGCAAGATCACAGCAAATCTAGCCATGGTCGACTCCGGCCCCAGTGGGCCTGAAAGCTCGTTGGGCCGTCGCGGAAACCAAGCAACTCGCTGGCCTCGCGGAAACGGCCCTCAAGAGCAGATGAATCAGCGTGCACCGTTGAGTTCCTGCTCAGCCTCAATCGTGCCCAGCGTCGATGCGGACGTGAAAATCCCCCCGCATATCACGCCAAATGCTGTGCAGGTGGTTGGCGGGGTTGCCGGCTGGATCAGGCTGGACATTGCAGGCCTCAAGCAACACCGTGGGGCCTTGGATACGGTAATAGTGGCCGATTCCGGGCTTCTCAGCGCCGGCCCAGGCAAAATGGAGTTTGTGAAAGCCTGACTGGTCGATTTCTTTCAGTTGAGCCTGGGCTAACTGTGCAGGTAAGTTCTCCGCGTACGCACCCACCAGCGATCGCAGCACCATTTTCTGCTCAGCGGTCATCTCTCCCGCAGGAAGGCCAACAGGGGGTTCTTTTGGCGGCTGCGCTTTGCCAGCGGCACGAATGTCCCGGGGGGCTTTCTCGGCAATGATGGCGACTTTCCGTTGGTTGGCATTGAGTAATCCGACCAACTTGAAGGCCAAGTCCTCGAACTTGGCTAAAACCTGCGTTCCTTGCTCTGGCCCCGTATTGTAGTCACCCTGAACCGTGGCAGGATTGGATCCAAAGAAGGCAGGGGTGTGAGCGACGACGTTGTTGTCCTCAACGACAAAGTTCAGCGATAAATGGTGGCCCTCGATGCTCAAGCCCCAACGGCTGTCTGGCTCGGGCTGGCCAAAGAATGTGAGGTAATACTTCAGCGGATTCCGCCTCTTGGGGTTCTTCTCCAGCTCGCCCAGGATCTTCTCGAGGCTCATGATGACCATGGCCCTCTCGTAGCCCAGCTCGCTGAGGCTGCTGGCAATCACACGCCCGGCGGCTCTGCGTTGGGCTGCGTCTAAGTCCCCAAGCATCACCCCCTTCCGCTGGGGCTTGGGGATAAAGTGCCAGCCGACACGCTTGGGCGAGTCGTAAGCAAGCACAGCCTGTTGGCGTTGCTTGTCGTCCAGGACTTTCAGAAAATCCACCGCCGCTTGCGTCATGGTTGCGCCAGGTCTTGGCAAGTTCACGTAGGCCCAGCCGCCGGCCATGGTCACCAAAACCAGCCCCAGGACCGCGATCGCTGTTCGACGAAAGTTCAACATCAGCATTCCCCAAAGGGTGGGAGTCTTAGCTCGCCCGCAACGACGAATGTGCTACAAGAGTTCGAAGGAGGGAATCCGTTGGGTATCCTCAGGTGCAGCTCAGAAGGCCTGATCGCCCTGGGGACGCCTCGAAGATAGACTGCCGGGGACAGACGAGCAATCAACGAACGGGAAATCTCAGTGGAGATGGAGCTTTGGCAGGTCTTCAAGAAGACGAGCCCTTCCTTGGTCTGTGACAGAAGTTCCCAGCAAGTAGAGCGATTCTAACGTTTTCAGCCGGCCCAGATGCCTTAAGCCGGCATCGGTCACGTTGGGACCGACCAAAATGAGGGCTCGAAGCTTTTGACAATTCGCCAGCGTTTGCAGTCCCTGAGGAGTTAGCCGAGAGCTACCGATTTTCAACAGCTGAAGCTCCCGCAATTGGGCCAACCGGCCGAGGCCAGCGTCGGACAACTGAGTCGCCGGAGCGACCAGTTCTGCAAGGGCAGGATGATCCACCAACGTGCTGAGGTCCTGATCAGTGACAGGTGCAGAGGGAATTTCTAATCGCTGAAGAGTAGTGAGCCGGCCCAACTGGGCCCACAGAGAGGCAGGAAAGGATTCGCCGAGGAGCTTGACCAAGGTTGGCTGGTTTCCAACAAGCTGTTGGATATCCTCCGGTCGTGCTTCAGGCCCGAGAGTGGCTAACATCCCCCGGGGCGTTTGCGAAAATCGCAGCCGCCCAACAGCAGGCCTCTGAGCAGGGGGAACCATCCTCTCTCGGGTGATGCTGAGCTGACAGACCAACATCGCTGTTGTCAGAATGCACCAAGCTCCCCAACGCAACACAGTCACCTCAAGCTTGATTTTCCGCCTTTGGCCTCGGAAAAAGTCGAGTCCAGGCCAACCTCCTTAGCCGGAGTGGCGATGGGTCAGAGGGCGAAGCCAAGCCCCCACAGCGTGTGAAAAAAAGTTTCTGAAAACAGTTTTGGGCAAAAGGTTGCGAGCAGCAAAACTGGCTGCTCCCCGTTGCTACTGAGATTGAGGATAATCTTGGCTGGCCCGGCATAGCGGTTCTTCTGTCAGATCACCGGTAGTTGCGGCGGCTTGCATGTTTTGGAGGAGCGAGACTCTTCCATAAGAGCACTCAACCAAAAAGACCGGTTGCTACTGGTTTTGGGGAAAACTCTTGCTCTATCAAAACGCTTAAATGGCACAAGAACTGCTGATTTCGCAGCTTTTCCACAGACCGGACGAGCCAAGATTTTCCCCAACCTCAGTAGTTGGACTGTCCCAGATGGGCCCGTTGCCCACCCCTACGTTGTTGCATTGAGCGGTTAAGGGGCTTCCAGGTTGGAACTCTGCGACAATCTGGAACAGTCGACTTAGGAACAACCCATACTATTGCCACATTCATGGCAAAGGTAACAGTTGCCGTTTCTCACGGTGATGGCCCCGCAGAAATCGCAAGGGGGGGCATCGGCCTGAAACTGAGCAAATTGGTCGTGCCGCTCATGACGCATGGTCGATTCGGAGATTCGGACTGTTCCCGGCGGGGAAGCTGGGTTGGCTGCCCCAGAGGCTGTGGGGTTCAGCACAGACTCCGTTGGTGGGGGAAGGGAAGCAGCGGGCTCGTCGGTCTCCGGGAGATTGGTCAAGGTGGCCCTGCTCGGCAGATTGGCCTCCCCAACCGCACCCGGCTCATCCCTAACCCGACTCTGAGCACTGTTAGCCTCCCGATAGCCCGGGAGGAACTGAATCCCCAGCCAGCGGAAAATGTAATCGACGATACTCTTGGCCAAGGGGACGTCCGGGTTGCCGGTCATTCCCATCGGCTCGAAGCGTGTGTGGCTGAACTTGCGGACGTAGACCCCCAGTGGCACCCCGTATTGGAGGCTCATCGAAACTGCTGTGCCAAAACAGTCCATCATCCCGCCAACGGTACTCCCTTCCTTGGCCATGGTAATGAACAACTCGCCCGGTCGGCCGTCGTCATACAAACCGACGGTAATGTAGCCCTCGTGCCCGGCGACGTTGAACTTATGGGTCAGGCTGCGGCGTGTGTCCGGCAACCGCTCTCGACGAGGTTCTCGGACCTTGGGGGTGGAAAGCTCGACGGCCGTCACTGGTGCCCTCGGCTCAGGCTGCGAGCCAGTCCCCTGAGATGACGCCGACTTGTCACCCTTTTGCTCGGAACTGGTCGATAGCGGCTGGCTGCCTTTAGAGCCATCTCGGTAAACGGCTAAGGCCTTCAGCCCCAACCGCCAGCCTTCTGTATAGGCCTCAATAATATCCGCAGGGGTGGAGGCCTGAGGAAGATTCACAGTCTTGCTGATGGCCCCAGAGAGAAAGGGTTGTGCTGCGGCCATCATCGCCACGTGGGCTCGCCAGTCGATGGAGCGGACCCCATCGCGAGGCGGAAAGGCACAGTCGAAGACAGGCAAATGACGTTCCTGAAGGTCTGGGCAACCTTCGATGCGATCGTGCTGGTCGATGTACTCCACGATTCGCGTGATCGTCGGTTCTTCGTAACCAAGCGTCCGGCAGGCCATAGGCACTGTGCGATTGACGATTTTGAGCATGCCTCCACCGGCCAGCTGCTTGTACTTGACAAGAGCGATGTCCGGCTCAATGCCCGTCGTGTCGCAATCCATAAGGAAAGAGATCGTCCCGGTGGGAGCAAGCACGGTGGCTTGGGCGTTGCGAAAGCCATGCTGCCGACCTTCTTCGAGAACCTGGTCCCAAGTCTCTTGGGCTGCTTGCCGAAGATACTCCGGGCAGGTCGGGTCGATGTTCTGCACCGCGTCTCGGTGCATCCCCATCACATTGAGCATCGGTTCCCGATTTTCCGGGAAGGCCTCAAAGGGACCGACAGCCCGAGCCAGCTCAGCGCTGGTCCGGTTGGCCGCACCATGCAATAGGGCAGTCAGGGCTCCACACAAGCCTCGGGCACCAGCTGAGTCATAGGGTAACCCGCTGGCCATGATCAGGCTGCCTAAGTTGGCATAGCCCAATCCCAACGGTCGGAACCGGTGGCTGTTCAAAGAAATCTGCGGCGTCGGGTAGCTAGCATGGTCAACCAAAATCTCCTGGGCGATAAAAAAGATGCGGCAGGCCGCCTGAAAACGCCGCCAGTCAAAGGAACCATCGGACCGGCGGAATTTCATCAGATTCACACTCGCAAGATTGCAAGCGGAATCATCTAAAAACATATACTCCGAACAGGGGTTACTGGCATTGATTCTCCCCGAAGTGGGGCACGTGTGCCAGCGGTTAATCGTGCTGTCGTACTGAATCCCCGGGTCGCCACAGTACCATGCCCCTTCAGCCATCTTGGCGATCAGGTCGCGAGCTTTGTAGGTGGGTCCGGCCTGCTCTGGATCGGTGACCCAATGTGTTGTCCAGTCGCTTTCCTCCAGCACCGCCTGCATAAATTCATCGCTGACGCGAACCGAGAGGTTTGCATTTTGAAAAAGCACCGAGGAATAGGCCTCGCCGTTGAAATTGGCATCGTAGCCGCCGGCAATCAGCGTGCGGGCTTTCCGCTCTTCGTCGGTTTTGCACCCGATGAACTCCCAGATGTCGGGATGGTGCACCTTCAGCGACTGCATCTTGGCTGCCCGGCGCGTCTTGCCACCGCTTTTGACCACCGCAGCAATGGAGTCGTAAACCCTCATAAAAGAAAGCGGACCGCTGGGCCGGCCCCCGCCGGAGAGCTTCTCCCGACCGCTGCGAAGTGTGGATAAGTCGGTCCCCGTCCCAGAGCCATACTTGAAGAGCATGGCCTCGCTTCGGGCCAGCTCCATAATGTCCTCCATCGTGTCCTGCACGCTCTGGATAAAGCAGGCACTCGCCTGGGGAAATTCGTAGGGATTTTCGGGTTGCTTGGGCTGCCGAGCCGCCGTGTCCCAATGCCAGTTGCATTTCTGACCCCGCACACCGTAAACGTGGGCCAGACCAACGTTGAACCACACAGGGCTGTTAAAAGCCCCGTGCTGGTGCAAGCAGAGCCAGGTCAACTCTCGATAAAAACGCTCTCCGTCTTCGGGCGTGGCAAAGTAACCATCAGCCATGCCCCAGTCAGCGATGGTGCGGGTGACCCGATGGATCAGCTGCCGCACACTTGTCTCGCGTTCAGCGGTCCCCACCTCGCCATAAAAGTATTTGTTGACCACGACATTGGTGGCCAGCTGGCTCCAACCGGCTGGCACCTCACAGTCGTGTTGTTCAAAGAGCAGCCCGCCGCTTTCGTCTTTGATGGCCGCCACGCGGTTGTCCCAGTCCACCGTCTGGAACGGATCAGCAACGCCGGCCGGGCAGAAGTCTGCCGAAATAGTCAACCCTTCTTCGTGAGAGCGTGAGTCCGTAGACCCGGGACCGCTTCGAGCTCCCGCCGTCGGACGTGGCTCTCGGGTTGGGGTTTCTGAAGGGCTCGTGGGGTTCAGCGACGAGGGGGAATGGGACTCGTCCATCGCTTCCTCAGGGGACAAAGTGTGCTGGCTGTTCCGAGATGCCGCACAAGTCAGCGTACTATACGGATGACAACGGAGTTCTTCAATTGCTGTCGGCCGAGGGAGGACCTGTTGATCAGTTCCAACGGCGTCTTGGCAGCAATGGATCGAACTATTCGACCGGCTTGGTCAGCCTCGGCTGTTTCTACCGCGTCACTGACCCGCAGGCCCGCTCGGCCCGCGGCAGAGCTGCTTCTCGGATTGATCACCGCTCTGGGCGATGACAAAAGGACTGATCTGGACAACTGTCAGAGGTGAACTGCGGCTTGCGTGGATGCCGCTGAAGTGCCTACATGCGATTCCTCCCGACCCGGGAATTACCCTCCTCGGCGAGCAACGTTTTGCCATCACTGCAAGCACCAGAATGCTAGCAAGGCAGTTCTAGCACAGCAAGCATACCGGCTCAGGGGGACTTGGCAATGTCCAGTTCTTTCCAGCCAGCGAGCATCTGGTGGGTGGAGCTGGTGCCACCCCCCGCAACAGAGGATTTAGAAATGTTCACCAGTGAACTTTATCTTTCCCGTTCGGTCTTCTCGGGGCATACCGATCCTAGGGTATCAGCCCGCGGATTTTTCCCTTTGCGGTTCGGCCTTTACTGATCGTGCCGCTTCTCTGGGAGGCATCGATTGGGTAGGACTGCCGCGGGCCGGACCGATGATGAGCCAGCCGGTCAAACCAATCCAAGAAAGGCGTTCCAACACCGCAGCGATCAGGGACAGACATCGAAGGGAACAACACCGATGGGCCAGAGAAGCCCACTCCGAGAACCGACCCAAGGGAAAGAAGAAGAAGGTTTGATTGCAGAGGCGAAGACCTGGGGATTGATTAGGGGGCACTGCTGGACCAATTCCCGTTCTTCAACGGTGAGCTGGACTCCCCCTCGGCGTTCTCCAACCTTGGCGTTCTCCAACCTTGGCCCCGGCCTTTGAGAAGCCGGTCAACAGCCGGTGAGGAGGCGTTTTAAAAGCGGGAGGAGAGCACCTGCTGATACAAAGCAATGTGCTTGCGGACCCACGCAGAGGGCGTTGGTTCCTGAAAAGCGCGGTGTCGAGCTTGGTCTTCGCAGGAGACTTTCCAGTTTTGCCGAACAGCGTTGAGCACCTGCTGCGCACAAGCCGCTGGGTCGTCTGCCGGGCAGCAGGCGCTGAATGCGGGATCGAGAAAGGGCAGTTCTTCCGGCCTTCCTGCTGCCAAGATCGGTGTGCCACAGGCCAACGCGGCGAGCCAGTCAAGTTCCAGAGGTCGAACAGGGGGTGGCAGAAGCACCACATCAGCTAACGCGTAGCCGGCCAGCCGAGAGGCTAAATCATCTTGCGGAAACGGTTTGATGCCCAGCCGAGGGTCCGGGGGAAGCCCCGAGGCAAAAGTCGTGATCTCACTGAACTGCCGACACGATTTCACAACTTCTTCCAGCCAAACCTTGCTCAACTCATTGGGGAGAGGGGCACAGGCGACAACTCCCGCAACGATGTCTGAGACCGCCGCAAGTGGCTCGCTTGTTTGGGCCAACTCGAAATCGGTCAACGCCTCATTGGGCGTCTGCACTCCCAGTGACGGAGCCAGAAACGCTGGAGGAAGGACAACGATGCGGGAATCATCGACATCCAGGTTGTCGTGCAGAGCGGCCGCCTCCAAGGCATCGGTGGTGATCACCCGACTGGCGTTTTGAACACCCTGCTCACCAAAGGACCGAATCGTCTCAGTCGTCCGCAACGCCTCGGCATCCCGACCCATGACGCTGACCACATAAGGCACCCCTGTCTCCAGGACCAACGCGCTGGTGATCCAGGCCTGAAGGCAATGGATGATGTCTGGCCGGAACGCATCCAGGTAGGCATCAAGAATTTCCCGCATCTCGGTGCGAAAACAGACAACCTGAGCTTTGGAGAGCGCCGAGGGTCGGAAGCTCCTGGGGTTTTTCGGAGATAGAGCCTCCAAGACTGTGGTGAACTCCGCAGCCTCACGATACCCGACCGGACGTGGGCCCCCCGTCAGAAGCTCGCCTTCGGCGGTTTGAGCGGTCACCGTCGGTGGGGCAATGTGCAAAACCGCAACATCTTGTCCCGCCGATGTGAGACCCACAGCCAATCCCTGCTGCAACTGATCACGGAACGACCCGCCGAAAGAACCGTGTTGCAGCAGAAGGACTCGCATGTACTCAACTCGTAAACCGCCACGGCAGGGCGTCAAGCGATCAATTAGCAGGCAAACGGGCAGTCAGCAAACAGCCAGCTGGCAATCGGGCAATAAGCAAACTGGTAGCAAGCAAACGCCAAGCAAACAAGCGGGCTCACGGATCGTCAACCAAACAACAATCTGAAAGTCCTGATTCCAAACACACAGCGAGGGTTCCTAGCACCCTCAAGTGGGCTGTCAACGGAAGCTCTTATTGTTCACGTTCCTGAAACGTGGTCAATCAGGCGGGCGCACAGATCAAGACCTCCCTGGAATCCCCCAATGGGGAACTGAGCGAAGACGGCCGCCTGTGCTCACCAGAACCTGCACTCCAGACGGTCCACTCTGGGCCCTCCGCTCAGGGGCAGGATCTGCGAGGCTGAGAGTTCGGAGGAACTGCCGCAGCGGTTCGTTGAAGTTAGTTTTCGCCAGATTGCTGGTCACGCTGGTTCGGGTCACTGGGATTCTCGGAAGTTTGATTTTGAGAATCCTCTGCGGCAGTGAATGTGAGGTCTTCAGCGAGTGCCAACAACCATGGCAAGTACTCCTCGGCATCACTTGGTTGGGTCACAACTTCCAGAGAGACCTCGTATCCTCCCTGACGAGTCACGATTCGGCGTTTGACCACATCCTTGCGGTATTTGCTTGTTTTGCCATCGAGTCGCTCATAGACAGCCGGGTGGCCACCGAGTTGAGTCACATGGACCTCAATTCGCTGGGAACGCTTCTCAGCCAAGAGTTTTTCGGCCCACTCTTTGGCAGTCTTTGAGGTGAGATCTGGTTCTTTGGTCTTCTGAGAGTGCAACTCCAGCCGTGGCAGAGTGCTCCCCTGTGAGCGGACAAAGCTGATGAGGTATTGATCGCGTTTGGGCAACCACTTCCATCCTTCAGGATGGGAGAGCATGATTCGGCCCCCCTCGAAGCTGCGACGGGGTTCCTCCATCGGCGGAAGAACCTCAGGAATCGACAGCTCCGTGACGACGGGCTTCGGGCTGCCATCACTGTAGGCGTCGCCACTCTCAGGTTGATCACTCGAGCAACCAAGGGCCCCCAAGAGCAAGAGCACCGCAACCCATTGGCTGCGTGCGTTCACGAATCGCAGCGGGCTCAACGGCAACATCCTCAACCGTTGCCAAAACTGCCACCGATTGTCCCATCCACGGATGTCGCGCCCCGGATTACGCTTTGTGGACTGGGCTTCAGGGAAGATTCGGGAAACCCCCGGGATTGGCTGGGACCTCTTGCGAGGAGCTCTCCGCTTGTGGCAAACCATGGCATTTCCTCGTGAAGCGGAAGAACAGAACTTCTCAAAAACTCGTCGATTGATCCGTGGGAATCAGGCGGCAAGCTCACGTCAACAGCTCAAAGGTCAGCGGACATTGCCACCAGCCTCCGAGACACCAAATCACCACCAGACCCTTCGCAACCTGCCCTCCGACTGAGGTCGCCCGGCAAGGTCTTGCGAACCAGACTCTCAGTCCCCTCTGTTGTGATACTCCAGCGGTCACGAAGTGGCCACCGTCAAAGGCCAAACGGGGATATTCTCCAATGAACGATAACTCCCGCAAGATCGCTCGAACTCCACCCCCTGTTCCCAACCGCAGCCGAGATGGCCGGTCAAGCTCCGCCGGGCATCCAGCGAGGACCAGCGCCTTTCCTCCGAAGAATCTCTCTGTGGCGTCTGTCAAAAGGTGGGTTCACCAAAGAGCCCCCGTGCCAGTCACAAGAGTTCTTGGAAATGCTCTATCCTTGAGGAAACGGCACGATCAATCACCCAGACCCGCGGTGAAGAAGACTGAGTTTGCTACCTCAAAGGGCCGCAAGTGGATAAGATCGTAGTGGGGGTGATGACCAGCGCTGGCGAGGCCGGCGAAAGTTTTCGGAGACTCGTTGTGGTTTCCAAGACCTACCCAACCCATCTCACTTGCTGGAGTGACCAGTTATGCCTTTGTGTTCCACCAGCCCCCCAGATCACCAAAGAAGCCAAAACCGACAAGCAGTGCTCAAGCTGACCAAGTATATCCTGCCAGCGGCCCGTGTACTCGTGATCGTCTCCGGGTTGATCGGATTGTTGCTAGGGGCCCCAACGGAGGGTGTTAGCCAACAGGAACGCGGCTTTGCTCAAGCTCGCCCGGAGCCCGGGTATTTGGGGATCGTTGCCGACGACCGAGGCTCACAATCGGGGATCCAGGTCTTGCAGGTCATCCCTCAAGGTCCTGCTGAGAAGGGCGGGCTTCGAGCTGGGGACTTGATGCTGGCGGTCAATAACCAAGCCGTCCGTCGCCTTCAGGACCTGGGATCGGTCTTGCAGAAAAGTCAGCGGGGGGATGTCCTTCAGTTCGACGTCAACCGCAATGGCAAGACCCAACGATTGCTCGTCGTCTTAGGACGGCGACCTCAGCAAGTCCCCGCTCGCCCTTCAGGAACTCCGGATGAAGTCCGTGCTGATCAACCTTCCTCCAGAGTGGTTGAAGGGGATCTCGACCTCCGCCGCGGGTTGCTCGGTGTGCGTGTCATTAGCATCAGCCAAGAGGCCTGCCGGCGACTCTCACTGCCCAGTACTTTAGGGGCTTTGGTGACAGATGTCGTGGTTGAGTCGGTCGCTGATGCGGCTGGACTCCAACCCGATGACGCGATTGTCGCGATCAATTCGCTGGTGGTGAATCGTCCGTCTGACTTAGCTGCGGTGGTCAGCCGACTGGGCCCCGGCCAAAAGATCACCGTGTCCTTCTATCGTGCCGGGCGATTCCGCCAACTGGAGGCCGTCCTGGGCGTTCCTCAGCCACCTGCTCCTGTTGACCTGGCCAGACCCAACCAAGCCCTGGACGTTCCCCCTCCCCCTGGGGCCATCGACGGTCAGCCGCAGTTCCCATTCAATCGCGACAATCAACAAGGACCTCAGAAAGCCTTACGTCTTCCACAAAATAACGCCGCTGACCTGCCCCGAGTTCCCGCTGGCAACGAGGGAGTACTGGCAGCACGGGTCCAACAGCTCGAGGGTGTGATTGATCGATTGCTCAATCGTATCGATGAACTGGAAGACCGGCTCAACGATCCACAAGGCGAGCAAGTGGTTGGCCCCCCTTTGCCTGGCAGCCCTGATCTGCCTGGGGGTCCCGATTTAAGAGCCCCCCGCCCGTTGGAGCTTCCTTCAGCGGCCGAGTCTCCGAACAAGCGAACCGATCCTGCCCAGGATAAACCGAACAAGACCGGTCCCCTTCCGCAGCCGATTGAAGAGACGTTCCCCTAACAGCTATTGCAGCAACAAGCCTTGCGGCAAAACCCTCCAAGCCTGGCTTCTCAGGAGCGGTAATTGTCGTTAGAACACTTCCCCCTCAGGAAACCGCCTGAAACTCTGGGGGGAATGTCAATCGCTTTTGGCCAATCCCTGCTCGCAGTTGTGAGAAAGCCGCATGGATGCGGACTCCTCGCTTCCGTTATTCCCTTTGCTGTTGCACCGGGTGCCAGAGGCCTTCTGGTCTGCTCTGCGTCAGGAGGGAATCTCCTGCCAGGCCCATCAGCCTGGAAAACCCCGTGGCCGCTTTGTCCTCTTTGACTCCGCGATGCAGCGACCCACCGGACTTGCTGCTGAGCAAGTTCCTATTGATCTGCGTGACCTCCTTGGCCAACACAGCGGCGACCGCCTGAAGAACTTCCTGGGAACTCCCTCTCAGTCGCAGACTCGTTCGCCCCGGAATCTACTAGGGCCTGAAAACAGTCTGGGGGCAGCCTCCCAACCAGATCAATTCAGACAAAACTCACCGCGGCACAACCGGCCGGTCTGTCCGGGCGGACGGTTTGGACGTGAGGGGATCGACCGCAGATCGCGACGGGCGGAGCTGCTGGCCAGGCTACGAGCTGTCATTGAGAGCCACGGGGGCTTGTGGATCAAACTCTCGGCCTACCCGTTTCCTTACACGGCTGGTTTTAGCCTTCGGGTGGACCACCAACACCCCTGGTTACCTCAGTTGTCCGAGGTGCTTCGCCGATCGGCTCCCTGGGCACATGCAGTCACTCATTTCCTCAGCCAAGACGGCCCATCGGCCTGTCCGGACGCTCGCCGGGCGCCCCCGTCTGGATTGCAGCGGTATCGTCAGGAGTTGCGGCACTGGGACCTCGGTGTTTACCTGGACCACTCCTGCAGCCCGAGGACGAACGCGGAGACGTTGTTCGGCTCGGCTCTGCAAAAGTTGGACCAGGCAGGCTTGACTGCCGGTGGGTACGCAACCCCCATGCATCCTGGAGACGCCTCAGCGGAGGAATCCGCTCACATCCAGAACCGAGCATGGGCGGCTGAGCGACGGGGCTTACTCTATGGCTCCGACGTCCATCTTTCCGCAGACGACTGGCCCTGGCAGCTAGCTGGAGGGCAACTCCCACTCCTCCCGCTCTTCCCACTGGCCTTCGACTTGCCGCCACCGCAAGACCGGGCCCACCGGCTGTCAGAACCAGCGGAGTCCAATCTGGACACTTGGTTGACCGCAACGCACGCGCGGTTGAGTTCCGGGGAACCGCTGACTGTCTGTGTTGGTGCCCAAACGCTCTGCGGTTATCCAAACGTGGTCAACGAGCTGCTTGCGGCGGTGGGGCAGACTCCCAACCTCTGGTGGACAACACAAGCCCGCTGGGCAACGTGGTGGCGGTTTCGCCAGTCCGCTTTCTTCCAAGTCCATCGGCGAAGCGGCAAGTGCGTGATCTTTGTCGATGGCTGCCGTGGCCCCTCACGCTTAGCCGTAGAAGTCTGGCAACGGGACCGGGTTTGCGTTTTGGCAGTCAACAGCCCGATTCTTCGCTTCTCTGCAGACGCTCTGCCCTACCAACCTCGCCCCAGTTTTCAGGATACCTTTCCAGAGCAGATGGCCTCCCCGCCGTGGACTCCTAAAAATCCTTCCTCAGCACAACACGAACCTGCCCGAGGGTGGAGTCAATGGGTGAGGGGGCTGATCGGGCTGAACACTCAAGTCCATCAGGCCATCGACGATCCCAAGCCAACGCCGAAACTCCCAACACACGGCCCCAACCTTCATCGTCGGCAGAGCCCGGGTCGTCGGCCCAACGCGTTCCATCGCCCAGGCGTCCGGTGAAAGCCTCCGGCTGCCCTGCTCCGATGGGAGAGAGGAGGGAAAACGGCCGCTTGGGCGGACATCCAGCCTTTGGTCGGAAACCCTTCCAGATCTCAAAGGGGGATTCGTTTCAGGCGGTGACAAAGTCCGAAGAATCCTCGCCTCCAACGCCTGCCCAGCTGCTCCAACGCCTGCCCAGCTGATCCAACCGACCACTTTCGCCCATCGGCCCCAAGCCTTAAGGCGTTATGGCCTTTGCTCGATGCTGGCCAAGAAGATAGCTTGGGGCCTTTGGTCGGTCTCCAGAGTCTCTGAACCCAAGTGATCGTCTCCCTCCCGATGACGCCTAACTAAAGAGAAGCCCGAGCTGTCGGGCTTGGCGTTGGTCGAATCGCACTCGCAGCTTGAACATCCTCGTTGTTCGTCCGCTGGCGAGACCGGCAACCTTCTCTGTGAGGAAACACCAGACAGTGAGCCGCCGCAAACGGAATCCCGCTGAAATGCAGCCCTCGCAGGCGAAGTCGCAAGAAGACGCCCCTGCGACAGCTTGGCCCCTGGTCACTCCTGTGCTGATTGCGTTACCCCTGTTGGGAGCGATTCCCTTTCTCCCTGGTCTCTCCGGTCCCGTGATTTGGCAGGAAAAGTTTGTCTTGCCCGATGCGGACGAGAAATCTCCCGGCGGGCTGACCTCGCAACCCTTGACCTCGACCATTTTGGCATGGACAGGCCTCCCAGAGAGTCCACCTGGTTGGCGCGTTGACCGAATCCTTGGTTTGGGACTGCACGTCCTGGCCACTGTGTTACTCTTGGCCTTACTCTGGCGGGTGTTCAGCCTCGCCGCTGGAGCAGGCTCTCCTTTGGGGACGACGGGACTGCTGGCTGCTGCGGGCACGGCGGTTTGGGCTGTCCATCCCCTTCAGTGCCAGACAGTTCTAGACGCCTCGCGTCAGGGAAACTTGCTCTTGGCGATCTCAACCTTCGGATGCCTTCTCGGGCTGGTGCTTGCGTTGACCAGACGTGCTGATCGCCTCGATGAGGCAACCCCTGTGGGCGAAGCCGACGGAGAAACCCAGGCTCCATCAAGTCCGGAAGATCGACCTAGCACCGATCCCTCATACAACGAAGCGAAGGCACAGACTGACCTGGACCAAGGCAGTGGTGCCGGACGACAGACCGATGCTCGGGGGCCGGGCGACGAGGATGGCAGAGTTCGGCGAATTTGGTTGGTGGTGTCTGTGGCATTTGCCGCGGTAGGAATCACCAGTCACCTGGCGGCATTAGTCCTGCCCCTGCTTGTGCTGGCAGTCGAAGCGGCACTTCCAAGCATCTCTTGGGGCCGACATCACCTCACGCGGATGGTGTTTCATCTCGGCCTGGGTTTGATGTACCTCTACGCAGCAGCGGCTTTGACTTGGCTGCGAGATGCTCCCAGCACCGACGGTTGGGAAATCGCCGCGTTGAGCCGAACCACCTTTCTGATCAATCAACCGGGCATTTGGCTCCAAGATTTGGGAAGGTGGATTTGGCCAAGGGATCTACCCATCGGCGAGCTTCGTCCCCCGGCAGTCGGATGGTTGCCCTGGGTGGTCGGCCCGAGCATGGCTTTTCTCGGGGTCGCTTTGGCCTACTCGGTGGCGAAGTTTCGTTCGCTGGTGGGGTTACTGGGATTGCTGATTCTCATGCCCCTGTTGGCGTGCTCGATCACTTCAGCCTTTCCTGGCGACTTGGTTTTCACGCGTTTGGGGGATCTTTCACGGTTCTATTTGGCCAGTGCGGGTCTGTGCCTGGTTCTTGTCCTGGCAATCGTGGCGGTTCTGAGATTGCTGCGGATCCCTCCGGTGACAGCCAGCAGACTCGCAGGGGTGATGCTGTTGGGTTGGGCGGTATTCCTGGCTGTGCAGACCTCTGGCCGGGCTACCGATTTTCGCTCAGCCGAGGTGCTGTGGGAGAAGACGGTTCAAGTGCAGCCCAACAACGCTCGGGCTCTGAGTCATCTGGCCGCGCTGCAGAGCGAATCGAGGCCCGGGGAGGCGAGGAAACACCTCACTCGCCTGATTGAGTTGCGGCCCCGCTTGGCCTTCCCAAGGATTCGCTTGGCCCGGCTGCTGGCTGCCGACGGCCAACACGATCGCGCTGAGCGGATGCTTCGTCTGGCTGTGGAATCTCATCCCAGGCAGATGAGTGCTCGAGTTGAGTTGGGACAGCGGCTGATCGAGCAGGAAAAGTGGGGTGAGGTGATCGGCGAATTTCAACAGGTGCTCCAATCGCACTCCTCGCCGAAGTTCCACCTGTACCTCGGGATCGCTCTGCTGAAAGAGGGTTGGGTGCTGCAGGCAATCGAACACCTGCAACGGGCTGTTGCAGAGCTTCCAGACTCTCCCTCAGCTCATGAACACCTTGGTGCTGCCCTTCTCGAGGCCAAACGAGTTGACGAGGCATTGCCATCCCTCCAAAAGGCAGTCTCCTTACGACCTAGCTCAGCGAACAACCATCATAACCTTGCCGTCGCTTTATATGCATTATCTGAAAACAAGGATATAGCCGAAGTATTAAGGCACGAACACTTGGCTTTGAAGGCCGATCCTTATCACGTCAATGCATGGCTCAACTTAGGTTGGATTCATGCGGGTCTTGGCCAAACTCAGGTGGCTGCCGAGCATTTTCAGCAAGCTGCCAAAGTTGCCCCGAAGAACTGGGAAGCTCATCGAGCGTTGGCAACGATGCTCTTGGACTTAGGAGACTGGAGGCCGGCTCGTCGAGCTCTTACAGAGGTGCTACGTCTGAGGCCTGGCCACCTCAACACACTGCAGGATCTGGGCTGGCTCTTGTGTGCTTGTGAGGACCCGCAACTCCGAGATGGCCGCACCGCCTTGAAGTTAGCAACGCGACTGACCAAAGTGCGTCCCCAAGACCCGGGCAGTTGGGACTTATTGGCTGCAGCCCATGCGGAGAACGGCGATTTCCTCAAAGCGACGCAAGCCGCTGATCAAGCCATCGATTTGGCCCTTAGTCAGAAGAACCAGGGACTGGTCCAGGACATTCAACAACGGAGGTTGAATTATCAAAATGTGCAGCCTTTCCGTCTGAAAGTATTCCTGAAACGATAACCTCAACCTCACTCAGACGCAGCCAACCCTTTCAGTGAGTCCAACATTCTCACTGGATCAGTCAACCACATCAGGTTCTCAGGGGCCTCAGGAGACTTCAGATTGGCCACTCTGGAGGTCCAGCGACGCTGCTGAAGCCTTCCCAGGGACCTGCGGTCCGTTTGCTGAAACAGTTCGCCGCTGCGGAGTCTTGCGTGGATCATGGGCCGTGCGGCCACTGTTGCTCAACGGCAGAGTGCGAGGCTGGTTTTCGAGACCGAATCTTGAGGGGCCGGATTTTCAGAGAAGCTTTCCCTTGTTTCATGTCTGCCGAGCTTGCTGCGGTCGACTCGGCTGGCTTGGGCGGCGTTGGCAAGGGTCTGGGAGAGAAAAACCGATTGAACTGCTCGGGATCAAAAGGATCGGGCTGGTGGCTGCCCTTGCGGATGCTTGCTCCGCCCTTGTTCATGCGGACCGAAGTCGTGGAGTCAGCAGAGCCCTCGCGTCTCAGGTGGGTCCCGCCGTCCATCTTGTCTTCTGCTGCTGGTTTGTGACTCTCCGGCCCGGTGTTGAGGCCGGGGTTGTCGATGACTCCTCCGCGGTTGCGACCAATGGGGCTTGAGCCCGAGTACGGGCGACCCAGCGCTGCCTCCTGAGATCCGGTTGGGAGAACACCTGGTCCGGGCAAGGTAGGAGGTGTTTGCCCGCCCGGTCCTTGAGATGAACGCCCTTGAAGGTGCTGCCCAGAGACGGGCTGGATCTCCGAAGCGGTCTCGCCCAGTGTCAACCCTTGGCAACGCGTCGCCCAAACCTTGAGAGCCTGAAACTGCTTTCCGTTGGTGTCCAACGAGGGTTGAGCTTGCCCTCCGTGTGGCTTGACGGCCCTGTGGAGCAATGGGCTCGAGCGGGGACGGACCAAGTCGATTTGCTGGAGTGTGCTGAAGAGGTTCCGTTGGGTGACGCGTCGCCAGGGCCGCCGTCCGGTGGGAACCCGTAAGAGCAGATAGGGATTTCGCGAGTGGGGTCCGTGGCAAGAACTGGTAGCGCAAGTATGGAGCAATATTGGCTGAATGGTCGTGGTGAACTCGGCGATGAGGGGGCGTGGCAAGCCACGGACAAACGCATCAAGTTCTTGGCCGGTGGGTCCATCGGTGGCGACGATCGGCGAGGTCATTGCCGGGAGTTCTTCCTGGAGGGTGCGGATTTGCTGTTTCAGCCTTGGCAGATCCTCATGCTGCCCATCGAGTTGGGCAGCCTGTTGAATCTGGAGCGAGGCCTCGGAAAACAGCTCGTGAGCGATACACCAGCGAGCCAGCTTCAATCGCTCCTCAAAACTGCCTCCGTTGAGTTGCTCGGCTTTGCGGCGGTAGCCGTCTTGCAGCGACTGACAAATCATATCCACTTGGGATCTTGGCACACGGATCTGACCGGTGGACGACCACACAAAGTAATAATCCCCCCCGTGGGCAATTCGTCCTTCCAATGCTCGACCGTTATTGAGCAACAACAATCCATCCACCGGCGACAGTTCACCAAGAGTCGCATCGTCGCTTGCCATGGCCCCCGGGGGGGACTGAGCCACAACGGATCCGCAGGCAGCCACCGCGATCAAGGTGAGGTGCGCGATCAACACTCCGAAGGGGATCGAGACAACGCAGCCAGGCTGACCGCATGGGCCGGCGGTGGGGTGATTCATCGCTTTTGTCATAAAATGGAGAGATTGGCTGAGCCAGGGTTGCGCGACCGCTGTTTGTCTCGAGGGCCTCTCGCGATGCCGCTATCTTGAACGCATCAACGTGGAATTGCAGCAGCGGTGTTGGGTTAGCCAACCTCTGGGTCGCTTTCAGAGACGAGTCTCACCAGGTTCCAAGGCCCAGGGCGGTCTACTTTCGATCACGACACGACCAAGCCACAATTCGTCTGCCGCATCGGTCGGCACGAGACACCAACCCTCTTGAGCAATGTCGCCAAAAGCCAGCGAACTGATCCGGCGACCAAGAGCCTCTCGGCTTCTCCCGATTCTCTACCTCGCCTGTGCCACCTCGCCTGTGCCACCTTGCCGGTGACGCGCCAGTTCGCCAGCGATGGCCTGTCCAGTCCAGGTCGGCTCAGCGGGTTCAAGCAGCCGCCTGTGAGCGTCTGTGGAGTTTCTCGGGGAAAGCCCCAGTCAGAGTCCGGCAGTTGTGGTACAATTTTGCCGATCTTCCCGCAGAATCAATAAAATCGCTGTTGAAGGCGGCTTTCGCCAGCCGATAGGGTCTCCAGACTTTTCGCCTGAGTGACGTGACACCATCGAATCAGTTACCGCCGGTGAGCACTGCGAGTTCCAGCTCATCCTCGAGCGATTCCATCACACAAGTTGGACAACCTCCGAGCACCGCTCATCGACGACGAAAACGGACCAGTGTGGCCTTGGCTGGCAGCAAGCACCTGACGATTCCCCTTCGACTCCAAATGGGATGCTTTGGAAGTTTGCTGGTGGGGCTGTTGGTCATCGCCGGGGGACTGACTCCCAACCCAAACGGGTTGGGCACACACGAGCAGTTAGGGTTTCCTGCCTGTTCGTTTCGGCGAATCACTCAGGGACTTCCCTGTCCCTCATGCGGGATGACCACTAGTTGGTCGTACCTGCTGCACGGACAACCCATCCGGGCACTCTCGGCCAACATTGGTGGAACGCTTTTGGCAATTTTCGCCGCCGTGGCTGGCCCCTGGATGATTGGGACGGCGATTCGCGCTCGCCCGCTGTTTCGTCCGCCAACTGAGCTCCAAACAGTCAGCGGAGTGATTTTGCTCATCCTTCTTACCCTGGGGCAATGGGCATGGCGGGTTGGACCGGACTGGCATGTGCTCTTCACGCTGCAGGGAAGTTCCTCTTCAAGCTCAGCGCAGCCCTTCACGGAGACGGGAAGGCTGAGCAGTAAGCCCTTCGGCAAAGAATGTCTTGAGGAATTTTGTGAGCAGCCGCTTGAGTTTCGCCACCGAGGCGGGAACAGCTTGCACAGAGGGCTCCATGGGGCGAAGAGGCAGATCGTCTGAGAGATGGCTGGGAATCCCTCGTGCCCAGTGGATGGTGAAATCACTGAGTTAGGCGGGGACGGGGTGATGCCAAGAGTCGCAGGACGAGCAAATCAAGGACGAACGGACACAGTCTTACGGCCAAGGACGAAGAACCATGTCAATGCCCACACCACCTGTCGGATGCCTCTGCCAGCTGCGGAGCCCTCAAGCCGCCAGCAACCGTTGGCCTGCCTTTTGGCTTCGTGCGGGTTTGGTCATGGTGTCTTTGGCTGTAGTCCTGCAAGCTGGCTGTGCGGCCCAAATTGCCGGCCTGCTGTGGGTCATTCGGGGCAATCCGGTTCCTGCCGAATATGAGGGACTGCAGAAGCAGCGTGTGGCGGTCATTTGCCGTGCCGCACCAGGGCAAACGCACACGGTGACCTTGGCTGCTCGTGAACTGTCCAAACAAATCGGCCGCTTATTGGCTGAGAAGGTCCGCAAAATCGAAGTCATTGCCAACGAAGACGTTCACGACCAGATCGATCAAGTCGGAGCGTCCGACCCAGTTGAGATCGCTCAGTCGCTGCAAGCCGATAAGCTGCTGTTGATCGACCTGGAGAGTTTTCGGCTCCTGGCCGGCCAAACCCTCTACCAGGGGCGGGCCAACGTCCAAATCACCGTCTACGACTTGACCGAGGGTGAGAGCAAGGTTGTTTGGGAGAAAATCCCCAACGAAATGGTTTACCCACCCAACACCGCTGTGCCCACCAGCGACAAACAGGAGCATCAGTTCAGCCGCGAGTTTCTATTGCAGGTGGCCTTCCGAATTGGAAGGTGTTTCTACCCTTGGGACCGTCAAGACGACTTCGCTAATGACAGCCTTGCCTTCCGTTAGTCTTGCCTGGCAGGGACTCGAAGCGACCGTCTCGTTCTGTGGTCGCACCGCTGGATGAGGGAAACGCGGCAAGCAAACGCATTTGAAACCCAAGAAAGCTGATCCGGCGGGTTTGGTGCAACAGATTCGCCAGCGACTTTGTTTCCAGGCTCCGCTTCTCAGCAGGAGATGGAATCAGGCCATCTCCGTTGGCTTTAGCCATCGGGCTGCGTTGGGACGATCCGCTTGGCAAAGCCCGGTTGGAACCTCCGAGCAGATGGCTCACAAAATTTAACAGCATCTCGGTCAGCAGCTGCCGCTTTTGTGGCCGGCAGCTGCTGCACCATTCACCCGCCTAGACTTTTCTTCCTCTCGCAACCCCAGGGGCAGTCGGACTACAAGCCCGGCAACCCTAGCGTCAGTCCAGACCCGCGCCTTGGCCCTGTTCGCGCCAGGGGATGTCCGGGGTTGCGACACGCCATTCAATAAAGCGACCGATGCCGGCAATTAAGTTAAAGCGGGGATCTAACAATTTTGTCCCCTGTAATTCAGTGTTGATCTTACTAAAGAACAACGTCTGCCGGTCTTTCACTTGCTGAGGGTTTTTGGGGTCCACCCTGGGTCGTCTGGGTGCGAGTCGGCCGTGGATCTGCTCGGCCTCTCGAAGGACTTTGCGGCTGTTTTGCCCGACTGCAATCTGGATGGGCAACCCGTCGACAATTGCTGGGGTCTGCAGGGCGGGTGGCAGGCGTTGGCCGTCAACACGCATTTGCGGGGCTGTCAGGCTGACGCCTTTGAAATTGCGTTCAGGCGACAACATCACCAGGGCCTTGACGAACTGACCCTGTTTGTTGGTCCGCAAGGCAGGCCAGCTCCAATCTTGGGCGGTCCACAGGAGTGCCACAGTCGCGCCCATCCCAGCACCAACGATTGTCAAGCGATCCAGATTGCACTCGCCGTCGTTGTTCAACTTCGTAATGCGACTTTTGATGGCCTCCAGGTCCAAGTTGATCATCGACAGGATGTCAGCCTTGCTAAACTTGTCGGGGTCGAGACGGATTTGAGTACCATTGAAGGCGGTAGCGTTTGTACTGGCCCCATGGCCCCGAAGATCCAGGGCGATCACACAATGGCCCTGCTTTTGCAGTTCCTGGGCAAGCGGGTCAAAGTCCGCTCGGCTTCCTTTGTAATCATGGAGGAGCAAAACAGGGACAGATTCCTTGCCCTCGGGACTCGGGTAGAGGGTGTACTCCAACACAACATCGCCAACTCTGCGGCCCCGCACCACCAGGGGGCTTTTCACCGTCTCGATCTTCGGGTCGGGGATCTTCTGCTTTTTCTGTGCCAGCAAGGAATTGGTGGAACAGAAAAGATTAACGACAAGGATTCCACCAAAAACCGCCCAAGTGGCCAGGTTTGGTTGGAATCGTTGTATCAAAGAATCGTTCATCAGGACGCCTTTTTGAGAAGTGTTTGGAGTCGGACGCCTACATCCTGGAACAGCCCGTCTGATCGCCAACAGCACCACTCCGCCGCCCTGTTTTCCATAACTGGGGCCGTAAAGCACAGATCAACACTCCGGTCTCGTGCTTCGTTTATTGAGTTATTTGGCAGTCAGTTTGCCGAGGGTCCCCCGATTCAACGAGAACCCCAATGCCAAATCAGGAGGAAACGGACCACTGGGTCGATCCGCGACTCGAACCACAGATCGTTGCCTGCTGAGCGGCGATGTCACTGTTGTCTCTCGGTGAGGCGACTCAAAACAAAGAGGATCGGTGAGTTCTTGGCGACCCTTGTGGAGTCAACTCAAGGCAGAGTTTGAGAGGACGATTTGACGGAACTGGTTATCTGGAAACACCCTACGCTTCTGCCTGACCTCCTCGTCCAGCATAAAGCCCCCTCCCAGATGCGTCAATTTCGGCAGCTGCAACCACTCGCGATCAGCACTTTCCTACTCCAGGTTCTTGCTTTGACTTGTCTTAGACTTTTTCGACCTTGGTTGGCTTGGGCGTGAGGGACTCCCGGCCTGGCAACAACCTCAGCGGCGGACTGCATCGGCCGCCAGTGGCCTGTCTCTCTGTTGTAACCGCGCCTCGGCTGGTCTTTGCCGGAATTTTGCCGACGTTCCGAAAGCGGTGATGGTACTCTCCCTGACAGATTGACCCGACCAGCACGAAGACCCTAATTTGGGCAGCTGGATGCCGGGAAGCCAGCGGCCCGCTTGGAGCACCACTACTCAGCCCTAAAAGCCTGTCGGGGCCGACGAAAGCTCGCGTGGTGGCAAAATCCGTCGGGATCCGAATGTTGGTCAACGTTCGACTCGACTGACGTCAGGAAATCCACCATCCCAAATCGGAACAAACCGACCTCACCTCCTTCAGTTGAGGGGGATCGATGATCCAGAAAATCGAGGTTTCTGGCTGACCGCGGGGCGGGAATCGACTACAATCAACCCCCTATGTGACCGGCTCCAAACACCCGCACACACTTACCGAGCAACACACCCGCGACCAAAACCTCCGATGGGTTAACCTTGGGCTGTGGGAACAATCTGGAAGAACACCGGCTGGAAGCAAACTACCTCGCAGGGAACTGGCTGCGATGTTGGCATTCCCAAGAAGGGCAAAACAACCTGCAATCCAACTATTCGGCCGCTGGCTGAGTTTCTGCTCAGCTGCGGAGATGACGAACCAACCCAGACCATCCTCGTTGAACACCGCTTCCCATCACGAAGGAGTCTCAGTATGAAGCTCGTCGACCAACTCAGAACCAAGTGGCAGGAGTGGACTGGGGAGGAGGACACCCCCTTTGATGACGATTATTCTCCGTGGCTGACCACCGCCTTTATCCATGCTGTGGTCTTTGTCCTGCTGTTTCTGATGCCGATTGTGGCGCCGAACTCGCAGCTGAACTTGGTTTCTGACACAACTGAGATTCCTGAGGAAGAGGAACTCGTCGAGGTCGAAGAGGTCTACTTCGACGAGGAACAAACCGAAATCGATGTCGGCGCACACAGCCTGGATGCCACCGAGGCTGCCCTGGCGATGGCCCCGGAGTTCGCGGAAGAAAGCGTCGTGGAGAGCATTGTCGAGCCCATCCCCGACGCTTTGACCGAAGTGAAGCTGGACCTTAGCCAAGCGACCGCACCGGTGGTCAGCAAAAGCATGACCGTCATGGGCGCTCGAGTCGGCGAAGGGGTCACCGGTGCTCCTGGGGCGGTCGACCGGATCACCTACGAAATCCTTCAATCGCTGGAACAACGCAAAACAGTCGTTGTCTGGCTTTTTGACAGCACCCTAAGTTTGAAGAAGCAGCGAGGCTCGATTGCCGATCGGTTCTCCAAAATCTACGGCGAGCTCGGGCTGCTGGAGAAAAGCGGCAATCAAGCCTTCAGCAAGCACGAGGACCAGCCATTGCTCTCGGTGATCTATTCTTACGGCAAGAACGTCAGCTTGCTGACGAAGGAACCGACCACCGACGTCAAGGAAATGAAAAAGCTAGTCGACGCGATTACCCATGACAAAACCGGAGAAGAGCGGACGTTCTTTGCGGTTGCCTCGGCGGCTCATCAGTTCCGCGAGTGGCGGACTCGCAAAGGCCGCAACGTGATGTTGATTGCCGTCACCGACGAAGTCGGCAGTGACGAGAAGCATGTTGAGGAGTGCATTCAAGTCGTCCGACGAGCACAGATGCCTGTTTACGTCGTCGGCGTGCCGGCCCCCTTTGGCCGCAAGACTGTTCCGTTCCGCTATGTCAACGACGATCCGCAGTACGAGAAGACCGAGTACTGGATTCCTGTCCATCAGGGACCCGAGTCCCTGGCGCCGGAAATCGTGAAGCTGGCTTTCTGGGGCTCCAGCCGAGAGCAGGAGTCCTCCGAATTGATCGATAGTGGCTTCGGTCCTTACAACTTGACCCGCCTCTGTGCCGAAACCGGCGGCATCTATTTCGCAGTTCACCCCAACAAAACCAGCTACTCACGTGCGACCAACCGAGGTGGCCGAGGCGGAACGCCCGAGAACACCACTCTGCTTTACAAATTCTTCGATCCTGCGGTGATGCGTCCCTATGCTCCTGACTATGTGACCATCGATGGCTACAAGGCTCTGCTGGCTGACAACAAAGCTCGCTACGCCCTGCATCGTGCCGCGATGTTGGGGGCCGATGCCATTCGCAATCCCATGACTCGTTTTGTCAAGCGAGACGAAGGCTCCCTGCCGGCGTTGGGCTTGGAAGCTCAAAAGCAAGCCGCCAAATTGGAGCCCAAACTCGAGGCCATCTACGAGGCCCTCAGATTTGGTGAGGCCGACCGAGAAAGCCTTGTTCGACCTCGGTGGAAAGCTGGCTACGATCTGGCCATCGGACGCGTGCTGGCTGCGATCGTCCGCACCAAAGGCTACAACCAAATGGTCGCCGACATCAAAAGCGGCAAGGCCTTCAAAGGCAAAAACAACAACACTTGGACTCTCAAGCATGACGACCAGGTCGTCACCGGCAGTACCCACGAAAAGATGGCCAAGCAAGCCATCGCCTACCTCAATCGGGTGGTTGAAGAGCATCCCGGAACCCCTTGGGCCTATCTGGCCGCAAAAGAGCTCAAGACGCCTCTGGGTTGGCGCTGGGATGAGTCCTTTACCCCGATTCCCAAGCCCCAGCAAGGCATGGGCAACGGCAATGGCAACGCCGCCAACCCGAATGACCAGCTGATGAAACTCAAGCGGAAGCCTCGGGCCCCACGTCCCAAGCTCTAGTCAATCGCCCGGCGGCCCCTTTCAGACCGCCATCGTGAGTCTGCCGAGGACCTCAACTGATCGGTCGCCTCACAGTCACAAGGACACAAAGCCCGTCTTGCAGCTGCAAGACGGGCTTTGTTATTTCCGGCAGAAGGTCTCCCAGAAACAATTGCTCAGTGACCTCCGCCAGGCGAGTTTCATTGGTTCAAGAGTCCGTCGGCAGGGAGGTTCAATCGGACTTGGTGCTGATCTTCGAGAGCACACACCGAAGACCTACAGCAGAGTCCTTCAAGCGAATGTCCCCTGCACGCCGGGCGGTGCTGGTGCAGGCGGCGGCTTTATCCTTCCAACTTCCTCCACGCAAAACGCGTTTCTTGATGGGCCCTTGTGCGGTTCTGGGGGAGCCATCGGCCGGGGCTTGCTGGTGGTCCTTGTGCCAGGGATCGGCCGTCCACTCCCACAGATAACCGTGCACATCGTAGAGTCCCCAGGGATTCGGTTTCTTCGCGCCCACTGGTGGATCGTTCCCTGCGGCATTGCCGGTGAACCAACAATACGCTCCTAGATCTTCAGAAGCGTTCCCAAAACTATACACGCTTTTTGTTCCCGCACGGCAACAGTATTCCCATTCGGCCTCGCTGGGCAAACGGACAAGCTGTTTCTCATCAATTAGCTTGGCTTGTCGCATCATTTTGGTGGCCTGCTCGCAGAAGCGAACCGCATCTTCATAATCCAGCATCTCCACCGAGTTGCGGGGACCGTCCCATCGGCTTGGGTTGTTGCCCATCACGGCCTGCCACAAGTTCTGCGGCACTTCATATTTGGCCATCCAAAACTCTTTTTTCATCTCCACCTGATGGGCTGGAGCTTCTTCCGGTGGGCCCTCGTCACTTCCCATCACAAACGTTTTTGGAAATGCACCTTGCCCTGGTGAGATCTTGACAAACTCTTGGCGGAACCTCTTCAGCAATGCTAAGGATTTCTTTCCAAAGGGTTCCTCTTCACACTGAGCAGTTCCAACAAACGATAGCAGAAAGATGAAACTCAGAGAACGCACAAGGCTTGGACAGTGGCCACAAGCCGACAAGAAAAGCGGAGGTTTCACAGAACTTCCTCAAAGCTCAAGGACTGGGGACAAGGCTGGCAAATGGGCGGTCGCCTGAAGCTGATCTGATGCGGGTGGTCGCGTGCCGGTGGTCGCTGAGGCGGGTCTTACCCGAGCGAGTTGGTTGAGAGCAGGAATTCGGCATAAGGCACGTTCCAGACGACCGGATGAGCGAGCCGATGCCCCCAGTATCCCTCTTCCCCGTATGCTGTGCCATGGTCGCTGCAGACGATGCACAGTGACGGTCCCCGCTGGGTGAGGCTCTTCCACAGGGGCCTGAGGCTGCGGTCAACGTACTCCAGGGCAGCCAGTTGTGTCTCGGGGCCATCTTCGGCCGCACCAGGAAGGTAAAAGTAATTAGGTTGATGGATCGCCGAGATGTTGACAAACAAGAAGATTCGCTTCTGGGCGGGAACCGCGCTGAGGGACCTCTGAGCTTGGTCGACTTGATGGGCCGTCGAGTTCGGTTCGGTCACTCCCAACTCGGTACTCCAGTGGCTCTCGGCAAAGAGGCCGGGCAACACCATTCCCAGCGGTGTGAGTTTGTTGAAAAAACCGACCCCTCCAATACACAGGGTATGATAGCCGCGTCCTTGGAAGCCACGAACAATATCTGGGGCATCGAACACACAAGTTTGTGGCGAAATGGTTTCGCTTCCTGGAAACTGACAAGCAAAAAGACGCGGGTGGGGGCCGGGGATCCTCGGGGTGGGGAGGAACCCGGCGAAGAAGGCCTGATGCGCAGCGTAAGTGAAGCTTCCAGGCGAGTGTCGGCACTCCCAGTTCCCGCCTGGCAATAACCGCTGCAGCATGGGGATGCGTCCTTGCTGGACAGCACGGTCGGCCACATCCCAGCGTAGAGTATCTAAGGTGATTAAGACGACATCATGAGTGCCAATCAATTCTGTGACGCTTAACATAAGTTCAAGAGTCAAACTCACCCCGGCATTCTGGCAGAACAATTCACTCTGACAGCAAAACTCACTCAGAGATCTCCGTGTAGTGACCATCATCATATTGAGATCGCTGTGCTCGTTGGGGAGCACCACGTCCCTCGCTTAAGTCCACCCGACAGGATAAACCGCGTTGGAGCAGGGTCTCCATGCGGGAGGAAAGTCGATGCCCGCGCAAATCCAGCCGGGTCAGTCCATTGAGTGTGCCAGCATGAAGGATTGCTTGACCACCCTCATCCTGAAGGTTGCCCCAGGCCAGTGATAGCACCGACAGGCGTTTCACCAAGCGGCATCCGACGACGACTTGGGCAAGATCATCCGCCATGTCACTACCGCAAAGGCTCAGGTTGCGAATCTGAGGGAATCTGCCTCGGGTCAGAAGGGCTTCCACGTCGGCCGGAGTCACGGTGCTTCCCCAATCTTCCGTTCCCAACCAGAGCTCCAACTCACGCAGAGCTGGCACTTCGGATACGGTCAACTGGTGGAGGACTTCTTGGGGCATCCCGCTGGTTTCGATCGCCAGAGAGCGTAGCTGAGGAAGGGAGAGCTCCCCTAAGATCAAGCCGAGTTCTCCCCGAAGACGGACATACTCAAGATGGCGAAAAGCCTCCCAGAATGTTGACAAGTCAAGTTGTCGGTCCAACCCGGCAGAGCTTTCCAAGTGGGTCAGGTCGGCCAGAGCGAAGGCGCGAAGCTGGGGAAGCCTTTTGGCACAGCCGACAAGACGGCTGATCAGTCGGTCACAAGGGGTTTGGCCGCCAGGATCACAGAGATTGATCACCAGGCCGGCCAGATCGCAACAACGTGGGTCGTCCAGGAGCCGATCGAGTTTCTCCTCAACCGACTCGGCGGAATCATTCGGCCTGCTCGAGACGCGATAGCACTCCGCTTGTGGGTTGATCAGCCCAGTGGTCGGATCGAATTCACGGATCGGGCGATCGGCGAATTGGGTCGTGCGAGTGCTGTCGGACACAGGCGGAGCCTTACGATGGCCGGGACATGCGGTTGTCGACACTGGGGTTTTGACTTTCTTCAGGTTGATTTGGGCTGATCGACACAATTCCTTGGACCACTCCTTGGACCACTCCTTGGACTGTCCCAGATGTGGCCTGGCCCAACTCTCGGTTGTTGCGTGTCCCGGTTTGGGGTCCTCCAGGTTGGCCTTGACCCCAATCTGGGATACTCGAGCTGCTGAGTTTCAGAAACGTTCTCGACCCAGGGCTTTCCGTCTGCCCTTGCTTGTGATGCCCGGAGGGGGCAGCCAGAGGCACCACCGGAAGCCCGGATGGTTGATCATTCCGTGAGTCAGTCGTTCCTCAGGGACGTCATGGAACACTTTTCAAAGAATCAAGAGTGTCGAACTTGCCTGGAACCTGATGATCTCTGCGGGTCAGAGCGTCGCTTGGGCCACAGGGCTTTGTCTGCTGCACAGTCCTGTTTGGGAGAACCCTGTCTTCGGGGTTCCTGCCAGCTGGAACCGACTTATCCCGCAACGATCTCGGTGCCTACGCCACTGCGGGTGAAGATCTCCAACAGGAGAGAATGCTTGAGCCGACCGTCGATTATGTGAGCTTTTTTCACGCCGGTGCCCAATGTCTCCAGACAAGCCTGGATTTTGGGGATCATCCCACCTTCGATTTGACCTCCGGCGATCATGGTCAGCGCCTTAGAGGCGGTCAGCGAATCGATCAAAGAAGCGGGATCGTCTCTGTCTCGCCGGACTCCATTGACATCGCTCAGATAGACGAGCTTTTCAGCCCCGATGCCCCGAGCGACCGCTACCGCGGCAGTATCGGCGTTGACGTTGTACTTCTGGCCGCTGACGTCCTCGCAGAGCGAGGGAATCACTGGGACCACACCAGCATAACACAGATTCTCAATAGTCCTGCGATCGACCCGGGTGACCGTGCCGACGTAGCCTAAATTCAGTGGCTGATTGTTCTGGTCGGCGAGAATCAGTTTCTCACCGTGCAGGACATTGGTGGTATGGAAATTGAGTGGGGCGCTGCGTCCGCCGAGCTCTTCAATCAGATCGGCGATTTGAGTGTTGAGCTCGTATCCGAGAATCCGCTCGACCAAAGCAAGAGTCTTCGCATCGGTGGTCCGCCGCCCTTGGACGAAGACCGGCTCAACTCCGGCCTCGGCCATGGCGTGGGAGATCCTGGCTCCTCCGCCGTGGACCAACACCGGCCGCATGCCGACTGTCTCCATGAACACCACATCTTCCAGCAGATGTCGCAGGGTCTGGGGGTGCTCCAGCACGCTGCCCCCGAGTTTGATCACGGTGATTGTGCCCCGAAACTGGCGAATGTAGTGCAAGGCCTCGATCAAGACGTTGGCCTTTTGTATGGCATCTTCCAACAGTGGCACCTCTGAGAAGTACGAAACGACTTGACTCAGTCGACGAGATGTCACTGAGAACTAACAGCTTCGGTGAACGTTGCCAACCCCCGCCACGAACAGCAAAGTCCGTCAGCGAAATCCGGAGGGCCGCCTGCATGACTGGTCAACCTGTTCCTCGAATGTTGGGCAGATCCATCCCTCACCCAGCCCCCGAAGACTCCTGTCGTCTTTGCAGTCAACAAGGGACCCTCAGAGTTCGTCATTGGAATCCGGCCGATGAACGGGGATCTCTCTTGCGCAAAGCTGCTGTCTTGTTGTTTCAACACAACGTCTCTCGATGATCCTGCAGCGGCAGATGATCCTGATTCAGTCCTCCGAAACGACTTCTCCACCGGAGAAGTGCTGACAGCCGAAGAAGTGCCGACAGCCGATGGTCCCTGCTGAATTGATCATCGAACTCGCCAAAGAGGCTGTCACAACCTTGGTTGCCGACGGGCTCGTCGGCACAAGCACGTCAGAGAGGGCCCCGTCGGCATAAGGCCTTAGGCCTTGCTGCATTGCACAACCTGCCCGCAGGGGTCATCAAGGGGAGACCCTCGCTGCAAGCGTCCGTTCCCGCTGAAGGGAAGATCTCTCGAAAAGAGTTCCCCAGCCGTAAATCCCGCAATCAGCGCCAGGGGCGGCGGACTCGAAATCCAAAACAAGCCAAAGTCCGTGCAAACACACTGGCGACCGTCCAGCCCATTGGCGCCTCGATGCCAGGGAGTTCCCCGGAGTACGTGAGACAAGCAACTGCCGAGACACACCTCTGGAGCTCAGCAGAAGCTGCGGATGGCTGAAGGCCCCGCGGGAACGAAAGCATCATTGAGCCGTCCGAGTCCCCATCCGAGAGAATTTGCAGGCTGCTGAGAAGCCTCCTCGAGCTCGAACTGCTCGCGTCTTCTCACTCGCCTACGGCACAGGCAGCTGTACTTGGAACTCCGCTTGCGGACCAGCCAGCCCCGAAAAAGGGAATTCCTCCGATTGAGTCGCTGAAATCGTTCGACTCACGCGGTGAGGGCCCACCGGCACTCCAAGCTTCCGTCTTGGGTCCAAAACTTCTCTGAGGCTCAGTAGTCGAAGTCCTCGCCCCAAGCGAAAAAACTTTTGCAAGTCTCAAGCGCTGAAGTCCAATGAGTTCGGAATTTGCTTGATATCTTTTTCCCCGCGATCTATCTTACTGACCTTCGGAGAAGTTTTCGATCCAGGGTTTTCCGTCTGCCCTTGTTCGTGATGACCTCAAGGGGGCAGCCTGAGTCTGACCGCAAGCCCGGATTGCCGGACGAACGGTGCTCGCTTCGTCGAAGACTTTTCCGGGAACCAGGAACACTCTTCGTAACATTTCTTTTGGTGTTGCATGGAAACGAGTTTCCTCCAAGGCGACAGCGTTTCCTATCACTAACCTCCTTTTGACACCATCTTGTTGACACCGTCTTGTTGACACCATCTTGTTGACACCGTCTTGTTGACACCATCGTGATGATCATTGTCCGGGTTTTGCGTGTGCCTCAACACTGTCGCCATCATGTGCGTAGGTGGGCGAGGTTTCGAGTTCGACTTCAGTGACAACCAATTTTCTGGGAGTTTTTGACATGAGACATTGTGCGTTGGTCCTTTACGTTGCGCTTGTAGGCGGTTTCTTTTGGACGCCGAGCCGTTGTGCGTTTGCGCAGTTCGACCAAAACTATTTGACCAACAGCGATTTTTCGCAAGGCATCGCCGGGTGGTCGATTTGGCAGGAGCGAGGGGTGACCAGGGTCGACGTGGCCGATGGGCAATTGCATCTTTTTGGAGGAGACGGAGGCATCGACATGAATGTCGGTGCCAACGGCGGGGTCTACCAGATCGTCGAAGTGACCCCCGGGGTGCCCTATCAGGTCGAGGGGTATTGGCAGTCCGCCCCGACAGCGCCAAATGCTCATTGGGCGGAGGTCCTGGTGCTCGATGGTGCTGTTCCCATGAACGATGTGGACGTCACCACGGGCTTATTGTGGAAAAGTGACCGATTTGGTGGCCGAGGGCCGTGGGATGGCAGCTTCTCTGCTGCTTCGAACGAATCCGGGACCGACGGGGTGTTCACACCGACCAGCGACTCAATCTCGCTGGTTCTGAAGGCCGGGAATCTGGACTTTGGCGGCCTCCAAGGAACGAGGTTCGACGATATTCAACTGCTGGGTCCGGCGGGGAGCTTCGTCGAGCCGACGGTGACCTTCACGGGGTTTGAAGGCAGTAGTAACGAGACCCTGGGGACGGCCTCAACCAATGGCATCATCTCGACAGCCAATCCCCAAGTCGACAGCCAATCGTTGATGTTCGACAACACGCTCAACCAACCGACCAATTTCCATTGGACATCGGATCCGGTGGATGTCTCCGCGCTGTCCGATGTTTCTCTGAGCTTTGCCTGGGCAGCCCCGGGGACTGCTTTTGAAAACAGTGGATCCTCTGCCGATTCGATGACGTTCTCTGTGCTCATCGACGGCGTGTTGACGGAAATCCTCGCTCTGGATGGCGACGACCTAGACGCCAATTCTCCCACTTTTTTCAACGACGGAGACTGGTATGAGACGGTTACCTTCGGCATTCCGGATTCGGCAAACACGATTCAATTTCAAGTGGACGCCCTGACGACCGGCGACAACGAAGATATCTTTCTCGACGATGTCTCCATCCTCGGCACCCGCAGCGGCACGACCATCATTCCCGAGCCAAGTTCGCTCGCCCTCTGGGGAATCCTCGCTGCGGGGCTCCCCCTGTTGAGTCGTCAGCAGAGAGACCACCGAATCCTCGAGTAGCCAGCCTCAAGGTCGCCAGCCTCAAGGTTGCCAGCCTCGATGATTCGACCGGCGGGTTTGCTCTGAGTTTTCCCCAATCGCTGCCGAGGAGCTGTCGCTGGCTTTTGATCGAGGGGACCGCCGATCGAGGGTACTGCCGATCGAGGGTACTGCCGCATGAGTTGCTCGATCTTCCCTGGGGTCCACTGAGGCCACTCATCCGCGGCTCCCAACAGCCAAACTGAAATGGACTCGGCTGGGTCCAGAAACGATCAGGACTCAGCCGATCTTGCTTGTCAATGCACAAGAAAAAAGTGACCGTCCCTGGGCGAGTTCCACGCCATGCCCTCTTTGGTGACAGTTCCTGCCTGGGCAGCAGAGGTGGCGGTTCGATCCTACTGCTCCGTCTTAGGGCTTGCGGACTTCGCCTTGACGTTCTCGGCAAGAAACGACCGCATCTTGCTGGCGATATAGTCTCCCTTTTCTTCGAGAGCGAAGTGGCCAGTATCAAGCAGATGGAACTCCAGGTTCTTCAGGTCCCGCTTGTAGGGGTAAGCGCCATCAGCCGGGAAGATCACATCGTTTTTGCCCCAGACGATCAGTGTGGGAGGTTGGTGTTTCCGAAAATACGCCTGCCATGCGGGGTAACGCTTGGGGTTGCTTCCGTAGTCATAAAAGAGTGCCAGCTGGATTTCTTGGTTGCCCGGGCGGTCCAGCAGACGCTGATCGATGAGCCAGTTGTCAGGACTGATTCGCTCGGCGTCTTGAACCCCATGGGTGTACTGCCACTTGGTGGCCTCCAGCGTCAACAGCTTTCGCAGTGGCTCGGCGTTCTTTTCGCTCTTGTCTTTCCAGTAGGCCTTCAGGGGATCCCAAAACTCCTTGAGACCTTCGTCGTAAGCGTTGCCGTTCTGGATGATTAAGGACTGGACTCGTTCTGGATGGCGGACAGCCAAACGGAACCCCACCGGAGCACCGTAGTCCATCAGATACAGACTGTAGCTGTCCAGCTTGAGCACTTCGGTGAACTTCTCCACCACATCAGCCAGCGAGTCGAAGGTGTACCGGAACTGATCGACCGGTGGAGCGGAGCTGCTCCCATAGCCGGGATAGTCCGGGGCAACCACGTGGTAGCGATCGCCCAGCTGAGGGATCAAGTTGCGAAACATATGACTGGAGGTCGGAAAGCCATGCAGTAAGAGCACGGTGGGGGCATCCTTGGGCCCAGCCTCTCGGTAGAAGATGTCCAATTCACCGATCTTGACGGTGCGGTGGTACACCTCCGGCGTCGAAACCGTCGGCCGATCGTCCGGCTGGGCCACCGCGTTCGGGTTGGCCAACAAGCCGATCAGTGCCAAAGCAGCCACCAGAACGAACACTTGGGCGGCCGAAGTCGTGTTGCCGAAGAAACGGATCATGACTGTTCTCCTCAGAGATGTTGAAGACTTTCAAAAGATGTCAACAAGTCAGACAGCGGCTCATCCATGCCAACGAAAGGGCCCCAAGTGGACCCATTCCTGTTCGGAGGTGGTTGGACGCACGAATATTACCGTCCGTTTGGTAAAATTTGGCCGCAACCAGACTCCCGGTTGGTTTGCTGCCGAAACAGCAAGCGGAGTTTGCGGGCCGCGGCATTAGTCGCCAGCGGCCAAGGACCCAGCGATTTCTCGCAGGGTCCGCAGAAACGGTTCCTGCTGGCCGCTGGCCCGGGCGAGGATCAAGGAACCCTGGATGCGGATGACCGTATCCTCAGCCCAGATCCGTGCGGAATCCGAGCTGAGCCCAGCCTGCTGGGCGACCTCCGCCAGAGCCTTCACCCAGGCACCGACAGCACCAGGCAGGTCCTGACGACACGGGACATTCCCCAGAGAGAAAAGCTCCAACACACAGGCTTTCAAACCCCCGCAGTAAAAATCTCGCACCCTTTCGGTAAACAGCCTCAGTCGTTGTTGGGCTGTGCCAGGACCAGAGAGCGGACCGAGGACCTCCTCGGCCACACGTTTTCCGAGGTGCTCCAGCACAGCCAAGGCCATCTCCTGTTTTCGCCCTGGAAAGCGATGGTAAAGGCTGGCTCGCTCTAACCCAGTCGCCTGGGAGAGTTCCGTCAGCGTTGCGCCATCGTAGCCGCAGGTGCGAAAGACCTCCGCCATCCGTTCCAACAGTTCGTGGTCTGCCAGCTTCGCCGGGCGTGCCATCAGGCTGCCCTCCTTGGTGATCCTCAGAGCTGGTGATCAGCGTCTCTCAGGCCAGCTTGGAGTCGCCGGTGCCTTCAGTCCCAAATATGTTACCGTTCGTTCGGTAACAGTCAACCTTGAGTTCGCAAAATACCGTTCGTTCGGTAATTTTTCTCCTTAGGCTTCGCCACAGCTTGCTGATTGGATTGGTTGTTCACTTCGGCGGATCGTCGATCCAAGCGGTCAAGTCGGTCTTTGGGCCAATGGGTGGCTGCCTCTAGATCGTGTCTGTGCGGGCTGGTGCTACTGAGGGATCGTTTTGCTCGGGGGACCGTTTTGCCCTGTGCTCTCTGTGGTGCTAGAACAGACTCATTGCCGCTTGGGATTGTCAACTGAGCTCGGGCTGTCCGAAGTCAACCAAACTGCGGAGTTCCCATGACACAACGCCACACAACTCGTCGAGACTTTCTTCAACTTACCGCAGCCTCCTCCGCGGTGGTCGCGACTCCCTACTTTGTGCCCTCCGGAGTCCTTGGCCGCCAAGCCGTCAAACCCAGCGAGAGGTTGACCATCGGCTGCATCGGCACCGGCGGACGTGGGCGAGCCTTGCTCAACTCCTTCCTCAACGAAAAGGATTGCCAAGTTTTGGCAGTGTGTGATGTCGACTCTGCCCACCTGCAAATGGGCAAACAGGTCGTCGACAAGCGAAGCGGCAACGCCGACTGCAGCACCTACAACGACTTCCGAGAACTGCTGGCTCGAGAGGACCTGGACGCAGTCATCGTCGCCACGCCCGACCACTGGCATGCCCTGGCATCGGTGGCCGCAGCAAGAGCCAACAAAGACATCTACTGTGAAAAACCGCTTGCCAACAGCGTCGGCGAAGGACGGGCGATCTGCGAAGCAGTCAAGAAGAACAACCGCATTTTGCAAACCGGCAGCCACGAGCGGAGCCGCAGCAACTGCCGTCTAGCTGGTGAGCTCGTCCGAAACGGCCGCCTGGGGAAAGTTCATACTGTTCGAATCAACATGCCCACCGATCAAGGCCACCACAATCAGGTCAAGGCTATGCGGGAAGTCCCAGGGACAATGAAAGTTCCTGATGGTTTTGACTACAATTTTTGGCTGGGCCACACCCCTGAGGTTCCGTACACGCCGCGGCGTTGCCATTTCTGGTGGCGATTTATTTTAGCCTACGGCGGCGGCGAGATGACCGATCGCGGTGCCCATATCATTGACATCGCACAGCTCGGGTTGGGGACCGACGAGACTGGGCCGGTGAAGTTTGAGGCCCAGGGATGGAACAATCAAAACGGCCTTTACGATGCGTGTATGGATTACCAGTTCACCAACACGTACCAAAACGGTGTGCGGTTGATTGGCAGCACCCGGGGGCCGAGAGGATTGAAGTTCGAGGGAACCGACGGCTCTTTGTTTGTCCACATTCACGGTGGCAAGCTAACCGCCCAGCCGGCGGCCTTGCTCAAGGAGACCGCCCAAGAGTCGAGAGTGTCTCTAGGTCGGAGCCCTGGCCATGCCCGCAACTTTCTGGACTGCATCAAATCCCGTCAAGAACCCCTAGCCTCCGCCGAGGTCGGCCACCGCACAGCGACCATCTGCCACCTCAACAACATCGCCATGAAGCTTGGCCGTCCGCTCAACTGGGATCCCAAGGCCGAGCGGGTCATCGGTGACGATGAGGCCAACGCTCTGCTTATGCCGAACATGCGAGAGCCCTGGACTCTCTGAGAACACTCCCACCTGGCCCTTCTGGTGGGTTGTGCTCGGAAACCCGCCTGAAGAGCCTCATCCCCTGCAAACCCTCTGAAGAAAACGGCGGCACCAAACCCTGTGCTCTGGGCTGCCGCCGGCCGCTTGAAATGGGAAACTCTTCAGGGCGGGCGTTAACACAAGAACCCATCCCGTTGCGAGGAAACTGAGAGCCTATGGGGACCTATCAGCCGGAGTCGGCACGCTACGACACCATGCAGTACAGGCGGTGTGGTCGCAGCGGCCTTCGACTGCCCGCCCTGAGCCTTGGCCTGTGGCATCATTTCGGGGGTGCACATCCCTACGAAAACGGTAGACAAATGGTCCGCAGGGCCTTTGATTTGGGCATCACCCATTTCGACTTGGCCAACAACTACGGCCCGCCACCGGGATCAGCCGAGGAGAACTTCGGCCGGATGCTCAAGACCGATTTGGCAGGCTACCGAGATGAACTGTTGATATCTACAAAAGCCGGATATCTCATGTGGCCTGGCCCCTATGGCGAGTGGGGTTCTCGCAAGTATCTGATCGCCAGCCTCGATCAAAGTTTGCGGCGGATGGGATTGGATTATGTTGACGTCTTTTACTCCCATCGAGTCGATCCACAGACACCCTTGGAAGAGACCTTAGGAGCTTTGGATGCAGTTGTCCGGCAGGGCAAGGCTCTCTATGTGGGCATTTCTTCCTACTCGGCCTCGTTAACCCGCAAGGCCTCTGGCATCCTTCGCGGACTGGGAACACCATGCCTGATCCACCAGCCGAGTTACTCACTGCTGAACCGCTGGGTCGAGACAGAGCTTTTGGATGTGCTCGAGGACGAGGGCATCGGATGTATCGCCTTTAGTCCGCTTGCTCAAGGGATGCTTTCCGACAAATACCTCAATGGAATTCCTTCAGACTCTCGTGGTAGCAATCAAAAGGGGTTTCTCAAGCGGCATTTTTTAAGTCCTGAGAATCTGAACAAAGTTCGCGCTCTTCAGGAGCTTGCCCGCAGCCGAGGCCAAACGTTAGTGCAGATGGCCCTGGCCTGGGTACTGCGTCAGCCGCAGGTGACCAGTGCGTTGATCGGGACCAGCCGACCAGAGCAGCTTGAGGAAAACGTCGGTGCTTTAGAGAATCTGGAGTTCAGCACGGCCGAACTGGATACGATCGATCAGTTCGCCACCGAGAGCGGAATCAATCTTTGGGCCGCCTCAAGTTCGGTGGAATGATCCGGACAAGGCGACAGGCAACCAGGTTTTTGGAGCGATCGCCTCTGTCAGGACGCTTGATCGAGCGGTCACCGACTGAGGAATTGGTGGACGCAGGTGACCGCCAGAGCCCCATCCCCGACGGCAAAGGCAACCCGTTTGGTCGTCCCCGCACGAACATCCCCTGCGGCCAAGATGCCCGGACAACTGGTCTCCAGCTCACAAGGGGGCCGATCGAGACTCCACAGAGGGTTCGATCGCAAGGCGGGGCCGGTCAACACAAATCCCTTTTCGTCCAGGCTGATGTTACTGGGCAACCAATCCGTGTGGGGACGAGCGCCGATGAAGACAAAGAGCCCTGAACAGTCCAAGTGCTCGGTCTGACCGGATGTGTTGTTTCGAATACCGATCTGGCGAAGGCAATCGTCGCCTGAGACGCTGTGGACTTCGGTATTTCGAAGCACCTCAATGTTGCCGGCCTGCACGATGCGGTGAGAGAGATACTGGGACATGCTCTTGGTCAGGTCGTCCCCGCGGAGGAGGATTTTGACTTGGCCGGCTTCCCGAGCGAGAAACAACGCTGCCTGACCCGCCGAATTTCCTCCTCCAACGACCACCGCTGTTCCCTGACTGCAGATCCGCGATTCCACCGATGTGGCTGAGTAATACACTCCCGCTCCTTCTAACCGCCGACAACCATCGATCCCCAGGGGACGATAGGACGCGCCGGTGGAGACCAGCACCGTTTTTGTGTGGATCCTCTGGCCAGTGCAGAGGTCCAAAACATGTCCCAATTCGGGATGGGGTTGCATACGCAACACCGAGACCGGCGCGACAAACTGAACTCCAAATTTGAGGGCTTGCAGATAGCCTCGGTTGGCCAGCTCCGCGCCGGTGAGTCCGGACGGAAAGCCCATATAGTTTTCAATACGAGAGCTTGTCCCGGCCTGCCCACCAGGGCCCACTTGGTCCACCAACAGAGTCTGGAGGCCCTCGGAGCCTCCGTAGACAGCGGCGGCCAGGCCGGCCGGTCCCGCTCCGACAATCACCAGGTCGAAGAGCTCGTCGCGGATCACTCGGGAGATCCCCAGACATTCGGCAATCTTAGGCAATGTCGGTTGTCGCACGACCGCCTTGTTGCAGGCAATCACCGGGAGGTCCTCGGCAGAGGCCTGAAACTCTGCCAGCCAGCGACGGCCCTCGTCTTCGTCGATGTCTCGAAACGTAAAGGGAACTTTATTTTTGTAGAAGAACTCGCGGATGCGTAAGGTCTCTCGGGAATTGGCAGCCCCCAGAACACGAATGCCCAGAAACCCCGACTCCTCCAGTAACCGCCTACGCATTTGAAATGCTCGCAGCAGCTTGTCGCTCAGTTCAGGAATCTCACCAAGCATTCGCCGAAGGTCGTGGTGTGGTACCTCAAAGACTTCGCAGTCGCCGCAAGCCACAGCGGAAACGACCGCTGGCCGCCCGGTGAGCAGATCGATATCGCCGGAGAACTGCCCCTGCCGGTGAACAGTCACTTGTTGAGGTCGCCCGGAGGAACTGTCCACAATGGCCACTTCACCGGACTTCACCACAAAGAAGGGGATTTCCTTCTGGCCGGCCTCGAACAGGACCTCCCCCTTGCTCAGCTGTCGAAGACGCGACTGGCCAGCAAGGCACTCTAACTCCTCAGTGGTCAGGTGCGGAAAGGCAACTTGGCTTTCCAATGTCATGGTCATCAGTCTCCCCAAGCCTGAGCTGAGTTCCCCCAAAAAGACTTCTCAATGGTGGCAGAACCCTCTCTGTGGGCAACCCTCCGCTCTGGTGTTCGGTCCTGCCCTGAAATCGAGCAACTGGGCTTCGGCTGACCAAACAGCCAACCCTCAGCAAAGTCGAGGGAGCACCCCCTCCGGGCACCCTTGTTAAGATGGTTTTGGTGAGCCCATGGTCGCGGAGCATCCGCTTGAGCCACCTGCTGGTGATGCATTGATTGGAGAGAGATTCACTGCTGGGGAGCTGAGTGCAGGAGAGCTGAGTCTCGGCGAGCTGCCTGTTGCAGTGCTGCCTGAGAGAAGAACCGGTGTCGCCGAGTCGATTCCAGAGGGATCGGCTGGTTGGGCGATGCTTCGCCCGACTGCCTCAGCGACAATTTTGCAGAGGGTGATCAGTTCGGCGAACTGCTGACAGGAGATCGTTTGTGCGGCGTCACTGATGCTGGCTTGGGGTTCTGGATGAACCTCCAGCAACAACCCATCGGCTCCGGCGGCAATGGCCGCTGCACTCATCGGTGTCACCAAGGATCGGTCGCCGGTCCCGTGGCTGGGGTCGACGATCACCGGCAGGTGGGTCCGTTGCTTGAGATAGGGCACGCTGGCCAGCGGAAGGGTAAAGCGTGTGTGGTTCTCAAAGGTCCGGATGCCTCGCTCACACAGGATGACCTGCGGATTTCCGCTGGAGAGGATGTACTCCGCAGCCAACAAAAACTCGTCGATTGTAGCGCTGGGACCGCGTTTCAAGAGGACCGGTCGCGAGGTTTTCCCCACAGCCTCCAGTAACGAATAGTTCTGCATGTTTCGAGCGCCGATTTGCAACACATCGGCGTACCGACACACCAGGTCCAACTGCTCAGCAGCCAGCACCTCCGTGACGACAGCCAGACCTGTTCTGCGGCCAGCCTCGGCGAGTTGCTCCAGGGCAACACGGCCATGACCCCGAAAACTGTACGGACTTGTTCTTGGCTTGAAAGCACCACCTCGCAGGCCGACCGCCCCGGCTGCTGCCACATCTTTGGCGGTCTGCAGGATCTGCTGCTGTCCCTCCACTGAGCACGGACCGGCAACGACAGCCACCGGCTCATTCCCCAGAGTCAGCCCGTTCCGGCTCACAGCACTTCCCTGGGAGCAGATATCACGATGTGCCAATTGGTAAGGTGTTGAGGGACAGACTACCTGAGCAACTCCGGGTTGCTGAGCAAGCTGCTCATGGGCCCCATCAACCACTGGCTCGACTACCAGAAAGACAGTTCTCCGGAGGTGATTCTTTGGTTGGTCTTGGTCGCTCTGGCGGGCCTCCGGCGGGCCCTCGGAAACTGCTGAGGTCAGTTCAATCCGCCGGGCGTTGAGGCCCCGTTTGTCCAGATCGTCGTGGAGGGCGTCGATCCGATGAGGATGGCACCCAGCTTGCATCAATATAATCACGAAGGTTTCTCCGCAAGGGCTCCTGTCAAAGGTCATTTTAGGGAGCGAGGCAGCGACTGGCAGGAAAACGAAACAAGCCCCGAGATCTGTGGTGATCCCGGGGCTTGGGTTGTGTATTGAGTTGTTCAGCTTCCTACGACAGAACACCTCCGGCCCCGCGATCTTTCATGGGAAACCAAAAGCGCCAGTTGAGAAAAATGAAAGTGCTCATGGAAGAAGTGATACTCGCTGGGGGACCTCGAAGCAAGGAGAGTTGACAAAGATTGCTCCGATTTCAGCGTCGAGACGCCCTGCAGCTGAGCCCCAAAACAGGTCGCCTGGGGCCAGGACCAACAGCAGCCCGCTGATTTTGCGAGCGAATCCTCAAAGACTTCGTCGAAAAACCCTCGCGACCATTAGGCCTCCGCCGTGTAGTGAAAGGTCAAGAGCTCCAGCGGTTGGCTATGCCACCAAGCAAAAAACTGGTCTTCAGGTTTTGCGGGGAGCTCAAAGATGCGGACCGGGACGACAACCGGCAGGGGATCTTGGTCGAAGGGATAGGGTTTCAAACTGATTCGCCGTCGCCCACAAGCGGTGATCTTGATGGCGATGCGGTCTTGCCAGCTTTGGCGAGGAACTTCCAAGAGCTCAAAATCGTCCTCACCAAGACCTTGGGCCTTTCCAGAACTCGGAGGGATAAACGCTGAGCATAGAGCCAGCGATAGTCCGTCCAGAAGTTGCAGGAGCCGAATGTGGGGGTTAAGACTCTCGGGGGTCAACCAGGTTGCCGTTTGGGGGTCGTCTTTCAGACCGTCGGTCCACTGTTGCTGAGATCGTGTTAACTCTTGGAGAAATCTGGCGGCCTGCTTGTTTTCTCCTGGCAGTGGATTGTCGGAGGACTCGTGGCCAAAGAGGGGGTGTGCAAAGACGGAGTCCGGAGTGTTGGGAACCCGAGTGGCATACAGCCAATAGGCATGGTAGCTGATCAGCAAGTTCAGGTAAGGAGCTTGTTCGAACCGAAGGAGACCACGTCGCCAACGGTCCATAGCTTCTTGTTGGTCTTTGAGAACTTCAGCCAGACCCAGGGGAAAACCGTCAGTCGGAGAGAGAGGCGGGGCGGCTTCCCATTCCCACCAGCCGTTATCGTGTTGAGCGACCGCCAAGACGGTCTGCCCCCGAAGCCACTCAGCATTGGGGACAGGGGCGAAGTAGCCTGGGCGAGTGAATTGGTCATTTCCCCAATGTGCAGCCAGGTACCCGGAGACTTGAGCATGGTCGGGCTGAGTCACCAACCAGACCTTTCCATCTTTGTGTGTTTTCAGCATTGGGCGACCTCCACAATGCAACCGTGAATCATCGGAGCCAACAGGTCAGTCACTCGATCCTGCTGGGTCAACCGTTTCACCAAATTGGGAATGCTTTGAAAAGCCTGCTCGGTAGAATCGCGATGCCGGTCGTCTTGGAATTCCTGATATTCAATTCCGATATGATGAATATCATCCTGGGATGTGACGCCCAGGAAAGGAGAGCAGGTCACAATATGCGGTACCAGGTGGTTCATCGTTTCCCGGATCCCCCCTCGGGCCAAAGCCGAATTCGCCCGAGGAGGTGAGAATGAAGAGCTTTTTGCCTTCAAAGGTAGGCTCGAGAGGGAAATCACCTCGGGATCGGTCGAAGGAGAACGTTTTATTGACCCGAATGATTTGGTCGAACCACGCTTTGAGAACCGATGGCAATCCGTAGTTATACATGGGAGTAGCCAGCACGATGAGATCTGCCCGCTCGAGTTCAGCGATCAACGCATCGGAAGTGGCGAGGAGTTGCTGTTGGTCATGATGGCGTTGCGATTCCTCAGTGAATGCCGCTGCGACCCATGCTTCTGTCACCGCCGGTGGGGGGTGTTCTGCCAGATCGCGAATGATGACGGCATCCTCAGGACGTTGGGCGAACCACTGCTGGATGAAGCTTGCGCTTAACTGACGGGTCAGAGGTCGCTGTGACCCAGCGCTGGCGGAAAGCTGCAATAGAGTTCTCACGAGACACCAATCGACAGCGATTAATGATTCCCTGAAAAGTCTTCGACGAAGCGGGCGCCTTTCGTCCGCCAATCCGGGTTTCCGTTGGTACCCCGAGTCGAAAACTTCTGCGACGGTCAGTAATGAGATGCTGGTGTGGGGCACCCCCACCGAGAACCAATCACCCCGTGAGTGAACTTCTCTCCTATTGTTGACCCAGCAGCAGTCGAGGGGCAACCCGACCGCTCACCGTATGCAACGTGATGCCCATCGAGTTCCCGTGACGGTGAAGCAACCCAGGGGGACAGTTCGTGGATCTGCTGAGCTTCAGATCAGTATTCCACCGAGAACGGAAGCCCGGATTTCCGGGCGAGATGCGCTAGCTTCGTGGAAGAGTTCTGAGGGAATCAGTCGATCGGCTATTTCAGAATGTGTCGTTGGGCTTCACCAGGTTTCTGGCTGTCGCCTGGAGTTGACCAGCCGGCAGAGCGCATCGCGGATCGGACAACTGTGAACTTGCGGGGTTCTTGGGGGTGAATCAGCCACGGAGCTCTTTGAGTCAAGTAAGTGGAAGACGCAGAAGTCATCAAAGCCGAGAGGCACCGGGACGGGCTATTGCCTGATTCGACCGCTTCTTGAGATCTGCAGGATGATGTCGGCTTTCCGCGAGGGGTGTGCCCGTCAGGCGGCGGATCCAGATCACAACAGCATGTGGCCCATCGCAAAGCGGTTGTTAGCGCTGCTGATTGCGATCTTCGGCCAGAGTGTCTTTCCATTGCGGCACAGAGCGAACTCTCGTCGAACCGACACCCCCTTGGCCACTCTTCGGCCTGCGTTGTTCTCCCGGCTCTGCATGGCTGCCTACGCGGCACGCAAGGCGCCAGGGCAAATCGGTAGCAGATCGGGTATTGAAGAAGCGTCCACGCCGATGCAAGACGCTTGGGAATGAAAAAACGTCCCTTGATCGAAGTCGGCGGTGTTGGAGAAGGGGAGCCCGGTCCAATCGTCAAACTCTTCCATAAATCGGACGACCGGTACCCTGGCTATTGTCGTAACCACGGGAACGAGTACGAACTCACCGCGTGAAATCGCACCAGCGCGGAGAAAGCCCAAAAACCGGAGTTCGGCTTGAGCCCATTCACCGACCGGGGTTCGTAGGATTCGGTAGTACTCGAACCTGAAGGGCACGTCGCCCAATCCCTTGTCTGAATGAGATTCGACCTGATCTGACTCTGCTTCCGGCTCTCATCGCCGGATGGGCGTGAAGCAAATCGCCGATGGTTGTTCCTAGGGTGTCCGCAGCAGCGGCAACAGATGGAGGGCTTTTCAACAGCAGCGTATTCAGTCGCGATTCCCAGGTACCGCTCTGGCTTGGTCTCTGGCTCTCAAGTGCTCCCTGGCTCTGGCCCAGTGCACATGGATGCACCGTCGGGCTGGCTGCGCTCGGGGTGCGTGCCACTGAGCAAGAGTTTGGTCGTCAGCTGCTTGGTCAGTTTTCTCCGGGAGGGATCCCTCTCATCGCGAAGTCGTACCCTTGGCCTTGACACCACTTCGCTCAACACCCGCGAGGTGCCCACCCAGTCAACTCTCATTTTCGTGGCCGTAGTTGCTCGCGATGGATTGACTCCCGCAGTTGGGAAGTAGGACAGAATCTGTCCTTGGAACTGATTTGAGGGAGAACTGTCGACCCCGAAAGCACAGTTAGTGCACAGAGAAAGCCTTAACCCCTTGTGAGCTAAGGCTTTGTGAAGTACGCCCGGTAGGGATCGAACCTACGACCTACGGATTAGGAATCCGTCGCTCTATCCACTGAGCTACGGGCGCAAATGGCTGCTTGCGTCAACTGTCCCTGCTCTTGCTGCTTTCGGCGGAAAATCGACGACGCATGACGATCGTCGATTGAGCTCCAACTGCCCGGCTTCCTGCCACTCCGGGCGGGACATGCAGCTGTTGACAGCAGTTCGGTGACTCAAGACGTGTGTGTTTCAGTCTACCCAAGGCAGCCCCTCCCGCAAGCGGCCAGAGAAGCCCAACAAGCCCTCGGCCGACCTCCCCTGGGACCCCCGCGGTCGGGCAGTGAGGCAAACGCCTCCGAGGTCAGATCCATGAACTCGGGTCTTACTCCGGCCCTTAAGAACCGCTCGAAAGGTGTCTCGCCGAAAAGGACGATTTGCCGATAGGGACGGTGCGCTGCCGTGCTGGACTCCCCTGGCACTTGACAAGATTTGCAGCACGTATGGCTGATGGTAAAGTGATCAGCTACGACACTTGGGTGACAGCTCGGGATGTGCTATCCTCGACCGGGGTAACAAATTTGGGGACCCGATGATCTTTTTGTCGGTGGGGCCCCTATCCTGCTCAGGCCGATCGGACCGACCCGCGACGGTTGCTCTTTGCATTCTCCTGGCCACCTAGGACCCACCATCACTCTTGCCGTGGAGCTATCGCTTCGCCGCCAAGTTTCGCTGCCCTTCGCCTCCCGGTCTCCGGAGACAACCCCATGCCAGTCCACCTCTCGGCATTGGCCTCGCTTGCCGAGGAAGCCTACACCGACAACCCTCGGCCGCTCGCAGGCTTCTTCGTTCAGGATTGGAGGATCGAAGAGGGCTGTGGCTTTTTCGCTGCTCGGTTTTACCACCCCGATGGCCTGACCGTCGTAGCCTTCCGAGGTAGCGATGACTTTGAAGACCTCAAAGCGAACGTGCGTATTGCAGCGAACAAGCCGCCGGAACGGCAGCTTGATGCGGCTCGACGTTTTCTCGCCTCTGCCCGGCAGACCGCTCAGAGACTTATCATGGTCGGGCACTCACTGGGAGGAGCTCTGGCCCAGGTGCTCTCTGCGGCGGACGGTTTCCCCGCGGTGACCTTCAATGCCCCTGGAATGCGTGAGGAAGCCAAAACCTGGTTGGCCATGGTGGGGATGAGAAACCCCAACTGGAAGGAGTTGGAATCACTGGTCACGAATTACCGAGCCCAGTGGGACGCGATTTCCTCCTTTGTCACCGGAGAACACGTCGGACGTGTCGTGAAACTCAAGATTCCGTTTACGCCAAGGGAATTTTTGGGTGCCCTGCCGCTCGGTCCGATGACGCTTGTCCGACTTGCGCGTACGGCTCATGACATGAAGCGAATGAGACAGTTTTTGGAAAAGCAAGCCATCTGTCATCAAGTCTGAGTTCGTGTCCAGGTCACCCTGAGTGCCTCCAACGGCACCCTCAGCTTGGCGAGGGCCACTCGCAGTTGGCTGCCGAGGTGCAGATCGCTTCGGCTGATGCCGCTAATGGTCACCCAGCTTTTCGCGTATTCATGGCCGTGCTGGGCCGGCAGCTTCTCGCGATGCATCCATCGCCTCGGGTCCCCAGAAGGCCGCTTTGGCTGAGCGTTTCTGGGTACGGAGGAACGAATCGCTTCTCGGTTGACAAGTCCTCGTGGCGGCCTGAGAGGTGACCCGCGATGAAAGGAGTGGTCGAAGCGATTGGAGAATGGAAGGGATCGAGGCAGACCTCAGCTCAGTAGACGTTGTGTGAGATCAAGCGAAATAGTCAATAAACAGCTCGTTCACGTCAACACGCGCGAGATGCTGTTGCCATCGTCGACCAGGGACCCAGGGTGGCTTGCCTCCGACGACCTTCTTCTGTGGAAAGTCCGCGTCGGAACGCAGAACACGACCTTCAGCGGCGATGACCAACGCACTCATCAGTGCCCGTGAGGGCATCCGCCATCCATACCTCTCTTGAGCCCAACTCTCATGGGTCGGCACCATGGCCACCAGGCGTTGACTTTGACCCATCAACTCGAAACCCAACTCCATTGCCGTGGCATGCCCGCTTCCATGGTGGGCCACTTTGTACAACACCGTCCTCTGCAATAGTGAACGAACGTCAACTTCCCGCCCGTCTGAACCCCTCGGCCAACAATGGGCAGATTCATGCCAACACGTCCAGCTGGCCATATTCGCGTCTCCAGGAAAGAGGAGGACACGCCCGTCGTCGACCATCTCAATCGCTAAGACCAGACTGGTGTTGTTGGTATGACTGTCCAGATCCAGGGCAAGTTGCTCGGCCGATCCCATCCAGGCGTGGTCGATCCGCCGCCAACGATCGTCCGAACTCTCGTAACGATCCTTCAAAATCCAGGTCGATTCCCTCCGGCCCGTCCCTTGGTCGAAGGGCCGATGCACATCAGTCGAGTCGCCCTGGCTTGTGAGCGAACGCAAGGCGCTAAACAGGGCTTCTTCGCCTGGCCGCTGAAGTGAGAGTTGGGAAAGATGGAAGCGGCCAAGCTCAAAACCAGCCTTCTGGTGAACAGTCTCATCATCAAGCGGCGGCCCTAAGACGTAGAAGCGAACTTGAGGCAGTTGAGGGAACTCCATGAGCTGGCCGGGCTGGCAATACCGCGGGGGTTTTCGCCCGCAGCGTTTCAACCACCGCATGGTCGATGCTCGAGTGGTCGGCTCATCATCGGTATCAACATCATCTCCCTCAGCGCCATAGAAACCCAAGAGGTCTCTTAAGTGCTGTGCCCGATGGTCCAGACCTAGCGTCCGCATCTGGCGGACCATCTCCCAGAGATGCCGGCGGCGTCCACGTGCCGCAATCGCCAGATCCTGGGCGACCAGGTTGTCCGGGTCTTCTGTCCAGCCAAAACACACCTGCTCAATGGTCAGACGCTTGAATATCTCATCATAGGCATACACAAACCCAGACAAATGGTCCCAGTGGTCGTGGGTGATCACGAGGAGGTGCAAGATTCCGCCAGTTGTGTCGCGAATGTCAGCGGCAACCTCGCGGAGTCGGGCAGCTCCTTCAGGACCGGTGTTCACACCACCGCAGTCGATGAGAGTGTGGAAGGGCTTGTCGTTGGTACGCGGGAACGACAGCAGGAAACAATCGCCAAGTCCGACTCGGTACATGGTCACCCGGACTTGTCCGTCAAGGGGTTGTCGGTGTGTTGAGGTCATGCTCCTGATCCTCAGATAACTTTCCGACCGCAGGGCGACCAACGGAAGCTCGGATTGCCGGTCGTTGCTCGGTGAAGTCTTCCAGAACTTTGCGGAGAATAAATAGGAAAGAAATCCGCTTGGACCTCAGTGGGTGCGGTGAATCAGAGCAAACGGTTCGCCTGAAGCGTCGGTGGCATGCGTGAAGTAAGTCGCCAGAGGACCGCCATGGGCAGCTAAAAACTCGCGTTGTTGTTGAAGGCGTCGCTCACTGAGAATGTCCCGGCTGATGCAATAGCGGAGATCGCCCCGCTCGATGTCCACCAGCAGACTACAGCCACCACGAAAGATAAAGTCTGGCGTGAATTCGTGCCGCTGGGCCCGAACCTGGGGTGCCACGGTGTCTGCCTCCCGCTGCAAATCTGGATCCAGATACCCGTCACGTTCCTGGACGATCTCAACAACAAGATCGGCGACGGACTGTCCGTCCTCCAGCTGCCGTCGTGCAGGACGGACCGAAAGGACCTCAAACTTCGGAAAAAATTCGCCGTCAACTGCCTCGCGTCTCACGGAGTAATAAGGATTGCCCTCTTCAGATTGGTCGAGCATCAGGCCAATGCTCCGAGTCAGCACACGATCAAGCCTAGAAAAACCGTCTGAGCCGTGATGGAGTCGGCTTCGGATCACCCTTTTGAGCAGCGTTCGGACCACTTTCATGGCCTGAAAGGTCCGATCTCGGGGGTTGCGGAGGTTCCAAAAGGTCAGCAACCCCCCGGGACCTGGGTTCAGCGACTGGATCCGTTGGCTGGCCGTCGCTTTTTGTAACACTTCGCGGAAAAGCTCTTTGATCGTGGCAAAGGCTTCCTCTCGATCTTGGCAATCCGGTGGCAAGGGACACCAAAGAAGGCTCTCCTCCGAAAGGGTCCGCACACCATGCGGGTAGATTCCCCAAGCTCGAAAAGACTCAATCAAGGCTACACGCAGATGCAGCGGATCCGAGGGGTTGGCATCGCGATCGGCAGTTACCGCCGCCCGTAGGAAATCGCCAAAGGTCATATCTACCGGTGGGGCATAATCCATCGCGCGTATGCAGAGATTGGCCATCCGCCCTGCTGTGTCCGCTGCTTCTTGGGCGAGGCGATTGACCAAGTCCGGATGGATCTCGCCAGGGGGAAGCACCCCACTGCCGCCGGTGGCGATTCGCAACAGATCTACGATCCGCTGCTGGTAGACGGTCAAATAGGCCCCAAACACTGCTGCGACGAGAATAGCACCCCGGGCGTGGGGCTCCTTGGTCTGTGTGATCAAGCGAGGATCTGGTTGACGGGGGACCCACCGATCCTGCTTGTATTCTCCCAGGGCATCTCGTAAGGCGGCGTACTGGCCCAGCGCCTGACCAAATTGCTGAGCTAATTGCCCGAGAAGGTTCTGGCGAGAGAGATCGCCTTGAGTTTTGGCGATCTGATGGCGGAGCACCTCCGGATGGTGAAAATGCTGAAAGAGTGCCACCAAGTCCGCAAATGCCTCATGAAAGGCAAGCATATCGGGACCCGCATTGGTATTGTAATACGGGTGAAGCCCGTCGAGGAGAGCATGAGTTGTTTCGTGCGCGACGATGTCGTAAGACAAACAGGTGAAGACCGTCCCACCGGGAAGGTTCCGACCTGGACGCTCTCGAGATGCGGTGAAGTATCCAAAGAGCAAGGCGACCTTGAGCGGACTGTAGTAGGCGTTGGCCTCTCTCAAAGCGTGAGGGTAGATCCGCAACCGTCGAACGAATCGGTCGTTGTCAGGTCCGAAACGACCACTTTCGGTGTCGAAAGTGAGTCCAACCCAGAAAGCCCTTCGCCCCAAAGCTCGCTCGAACATCGCGATGGTGGTCATCGCTACAGCATAGACCATCTGCTGATGGAACTGCGGATCGCTGATAGAAATCGGCAGCCCTTGGTTGGCCAGAACATGGGGATGGTTCAGATCCACCGGCTCATAAACACAGCCACTGGCGGGGTCGACGTCCAGCACCTCAAGATATTCCCCAACTGGCCCCGGACCAAAACCCTCGTCGACCTCCTCCCAGACGACACTGAGAATGACCTCATTGACACCAGCAAACCTCGGATCCGTCGACGCCAGGGGGTCAAAAGCCAACACGCGAAGTGGGCGGAAAAGCGTCATCATGATGCCAAGCCGTTTGCCAGATGTTCATCGGGCCGAGGTGCATTCGGCGGCCTGAAAGCATTTGGGCGGATGCCGTCCTCAGCAGGCAGCTATTGGTTCCCTGAAAAGTTCTCGACGACGTCACTGAGGAACGACCAACAATCCGAGCTTCCGTTGGTCGCCCTCAATCGAAAACTTATCTGAGGCTCAGTGACGCATGAGCCGACCGAAGATCTCTGCATTGACTCGCCGGTTCTCAAGCCGGAAATAGGAAGAATGGGCACAAACCGGATCAGTCACCCCCCAGAACGAATCACAGCCAGTCGGAGAGAGTCCAAGAAATTCATCGCTGACCTGGAAGGACCGATCAAGGCGGCCGCCGACAAGGTCCCAGTCCGCGTCAAGGTTGTACCATTGCTCGACCAGAGAGGGCAGCCTCCCGTCGCCTGTGCGGCTGAAGAGATTCTCGCGGACCGCGAAGATGCTTAAGGCGCTCCCCACGGTGAAGAGATTGGCCACTCGGCCGGAAAAACCGCCGGTCTCAGAGAGCTCTCTGAGGCCCTCATAGGCCACCACTGTCCCCCAACTATGCCCAATGACATCCAGAGTCAGACCGTCGGCCAAGAGCGGTTGGACCTCATCAGCAAATCGAGTGAGGATGTTATTGCGAACTGTCTCGGAGGTCATATAACTGGCAAAATCGTCGACGCCCTCGAAAATGCTGCTGCCGCGGACATCCCGCATCTGAGCCTCAGCCGAACGGGTCGAGGCCCGATGACCCCGCGAGGCTTCGTTGAGCTTTTCCTCGTGGCGACCCTGGAGATTGCTGCGGATCCGCTGAATCAGCTCCTCCCGCTCCCGCTGGTCGCTGCGGCTGAGAGCAGCCGCTCGATTAACCAAATCGCTCCAGAGGACCTCCGCTCTGTGGCGTCTCCGAAACGAAGGCTCGTAATGAAGCACTGCCTCCCACCAAGAGCGAGAGTAGTCCGGATCGTGACGACCAATGCCGTGGACGTAGACCACCGCCCGTTCTCCCTGACGGGAGACCCCCGACTGCAGTCCAGCTGAGGTCGGACGGTCGGAAGGCCGCGTGCCACGAACAGCTGTTGCCAACTCCCGAATCGCCGCAACCAACTCACCGCCGGATTGCCAATCAAGTTTCTGCTCAGGGCGGCTCAGTCCCCCAGGTGTCGCGTCAAGAAAAGTCCCTTCAACTTTGGCAGGCTCCAGCTGAGGAATCTGTGAAAAGAACTGTTCCTGCAGCGAACGGCGGACTTGGCGAATGAGGTCGCGGAGGCTTTGCTGAGGCTGTGCGCGTAAGGCCTCAACTAAGGTATAAGTAAACGCACCATAATAGTTATTGCCGAGATAGGCATCGGCAGAGGTTTGGTCGTCGCGGCTGCCCGCCAAAAGCACGTGATTCATGGCTGCATCAGGAGAGGCGGCCACCGGGTGCACGCCTAAAACCCGGCGGACTCGTGCACGGATCTCCGGAGGTGGCTCTGCGAATCGTGCCAGAACCAGCTTCCGGGCATCGGCTTCGGTAGTTCTTTCGCCGATCTCATCAAGCAACGCAGTGGTCAGCTCCCGTTCAGACATCCGGGCGACTCGCGCGGGATCTTTACTTCTAGCGCGAGACTTGGTGAATGCCCTGGCAACTGTCGCGGCGGTATCAACCCGTTCCAGTCCGCCTGCAGCTGGAGAAACGAGCATCCGCGTCCCTGTCCCGGAATGACAACAGTCAAGCACAACGGTGAGCTTGGCCCCTACAGGCAGCTGAGCGGTCCACTTGCGAAGGTCATCATCGAGCAAATAGGTGGACCGATCGTACCAATCCATGTCCTGCAAACATAATAACTCGTCCATCGGCTCGTCGCCGTCTTCATCCTCTGTGTAGGATCCGTGCCCAGAGAAGTGGAACAGTAAGCGGTCGTTCTCCCCCACGTCTCTGTAAAGCCACTCCATGGCCGCTTCGATGTTTCGTCGGATCGCTTCCTCGTCTGTCAACACCTCAATGTTGCTGTGCTGAAATCCATAGTCCTCCTCCAATAGCAACTGCATCAACCCAGTATCGTTGACACAGCCACGGAGAGGGGAAATCGATTCGTAATCGTTGATACCGATGAGGACGGCTTTGTCTGCCATGGGTGCGTCTCACACTTCAGAGAAGTCAACTCAACCATTTCAGCTTGACTCGTCGGAACTCAAAAATCAAACGGGTTTCTCCCAGGAAAGAAGAATCCAATGAGAGGCCTCCCGCCGATCCCGCACAACCACTCGAACCGTTGCCAAACCTTCAAGGACGACTTTTCAGCAGGCGGGTTGCGATAGTCGAGAGGACCCCTCTGGACGCAGGAAACCCTCAATTCGCGGAAATCCTCCACAGAGTCCGAGGGGGTGCCAGGATTTCACACTGTTGGTTCCCATTGATTTCCTAAAAAGGTCTTAACGACGTTCCTCAGGAACGACTGGGGATCCGGGCTTCTGGTGGTGCCGCTGGCTGCCCCCCGAGTCGTCACAAGCGCGGGCAGATCGAAAGCCCTGGGTCGAAAACTGCTCGAAAGGTCAGTAGGAACATCCTGCAACAGTCGAGTGCGGCGTGAGTCCAGAAATCGGACCCGACCGCTTTTGCGAGGTTGAGACTCATGCCTTTGTGGTGACTGGCCAGTTCGTGCGAACACTTTTCTCTGCCAGCTCGCGGTTCACTTGTGACCCAACGGAGAGTTGTCGACCGGGCTGAGCAATGGAATCGGCACGTAGAACTTGAGATAACGTTTTCCGTCAGAGTAGGGGACCCCGTGAGGGTCTTCGACCAAGACAGTGGCTCGCCGATTGATGCGATTGACCATTCCTTCCCGCTGGATGTTCTTGTCGGAAAACCGCACCCTCATGCCCGTTTTGATGCCGAATTGGCAGACGGCTTTCTCCTTGGGAGTGATCAGCTGATGCCGATGATGTGTGTGGCCAAAAAAGCGATAGGCAATGGATTGGAACCTGCCCTTGGCGCAGCTGGACTGGCCCCAGATGAGCATCTCGACCAGATGCACCAATTCATGTTCCATCACACGCTGGAGCGCCTCCAAACGGTCGTGACAGACGATCCCGCTGACCTGAATCGGCCGGTGATCCTCTCCGTCAAAACTCCCAAACAGAATCGTGGTGGAGACACTGATCTCGTATTTCGACACGCCGGTGCGTCGGTCGATCGTGCGTTTGGTCTGCCCACCAGAGCTCGTCAGCCGCTTGGACAAGGCGAAACGCAACGAATGACCTAGCAACTGCTCTTGAATCGTTGATTGAAAAAACCGCTCGTCGTATTCGCTGAAGAGCCGTTCCAGGTCAGTGGGATGGATGCAGGTGAAATTAGCAGTGTCCAGATACCGCGATTGCCGAAGCAATTCTGCATGAATGACACGTGTTCTCGCGGAGATCTGCCCACTTTCCCATGTGGTTGATCCGACAATCTGCGGCAGCGTTTCTGTGGAGAGCTGCCCTTGGGCGGGGTTCTCGTTGGGAGGGTCGTCGTTCATCCTCGCTTTGCCACCTTGGTCTGCGACCTCGCCAATCAGCCCTTCGTTGGCAGATGCCTTCCTCTGCCCGGTTTGCTTTTCGCCACGTGCCCCCTCCGCTGAGCGCTCAGTGGAGCGGGGCAACCTTTTTTCAAAACGCCATGTCTGGCGTGATTTTCTGATTCTCGGCGGGATTCTTCCGTCGCTCAGGCCAACAACCGACGGTGCCAGCAGCATCAAGGACTTTCAAACTTTAACCCGGACGAGGGGATTCAACCTATCCAACCAGGCAGGCGCGGCGCCGAGGTGTCTCACCGCTGTTTTCAGTTGTCGGGAACCAGACTTCCTTCAAGAGAGCAAATCTTTGTGAAAGCTCTGGCAACCCCCGTGCTTCGGTCTCCTCAGCGAGGCCTGGTCGCTGGATGAATGCCTTGTTTTCGGTTGCCAAATAGGCCAAGAACCAACCCTCCGCGGCTGTGGCGAGGTCGTTTGTCCGTGCGACTGATCCGTCTGAGGCCGCGGCCACAACAGTCAGGCCCCTTTGCCCTGAGAGAGAAAACTCAGGCTCTGGGCTGCTCCTTGATTTCAAAGGTAATACAAGTTCAAGAAATGTGAGCTCCTGTTGATTGATCCCTCGTCCGCTGACTCTCCCGATTCGTTGTCGTCAAGGACGCGGTTACCAGGCGTCAACGCCCTCTTGTCAGGGGCTACCGGTCGGGTCAACTTGAAAGCCGCCCTCGTTGACGAGGCCACTTGATGGTCAACCAACACATTTTCTGAGAGTTTTCATGATGGCCACAGCGCACCAAAACACCCTGGACGCACAACAATACACCATCCGTCGCAAGTTGCTTACCATCTTCGGGGCAGAGTTCCACTTGTATGACCCAAACTGGGAACTGATTGGATACAGCAAACAAAAGGCATTTCGTCTGAAGGAAGACATTCGTGTTTTCAGCGATGAGACGATGACCCACGAACGAGCGTGGATTCGCGCTCGTCATGTGGTGGACTTCAGCGCTGCCTACGATGTGGTCGACTCGGAAACAGGGGGCAAAATCGGGGCGTTGCGTCGGAAGGGTTTTGCCTCGATGATGCGCGACTCTTGGGAGTTTCTTGATGCTGAAGACAACCCGATTGGCCGGATGATCGAAGACAGCATGGCTCTGGCGTTGGTCAGGCGGTTTGTGGCCAACTTGATCCCGCAGACATTCCATGCCTCCGTGGGCGACCGAAACGTGGCGGAGTATCGCCAGCATTTCAACCCCTTCATTTACAAACTTTCAGTCACCATCAGTCCCGAAGCCCGTGAAGTCATTGAACCCCGGCTGCTGCTGGCCGGCGGCATTCTCCTGGCAGCGATCGAGGGGCGTCAGCAATGAGCGGTGGCTTCGATCCTCGTCGGGAATGGGACCATCGGTCTTCCGGTGAGGACTTTTCCAGCTCCTCCCGGCTGGATGTTGAGGTCGAGTGCCCCTGTGGGCATCGGTTCTTCGTCGCCCGGCGTCTGCAGGGCGCTCTGGTCAACTGCCCTAAATGCGGGCGTGCCACCGAAGCGCCAGGTGCTTTTGACCCCCTGTTTTGGCTGATCGCCGGCGGGGGAGTCGCGGTGGCGGCAGTCGTCTGTACAGTCATCTTTCTGACAGCGGGTCCGGTTGCTGGCACCATTGCCGTACTCTGCGCTGTGGTGATTCTTTGGTTAATCAGCTTGTCGTTTTAAACCCGAGTCTTGGACCTACTGGAACAACGACCGAGGCCAACCTGTGGTGGAATCATGCAAGTTGAAGTCGTTGTCGGCGATGTGCTCGATCTTGCTGCGGATGTGCTGATTTCCACAGCCAATCCTCGGTTCCAAATGACCGATGGGGTAAACCTGAAGGTCATTCTGCGTGCTCGGGGGGAGCTGTTTCAACAGGAGCTCCAAGCCCACCGGGACGCCATCGGTGGACAGTTTGTTGAACCACCAACAGTTGAATGCACACAGCCGGAATCATGACCTGTGAGACATATCCTGCATGCTGTCTCGATCGATCCTTCGTGTGATTCTTCCGTGAAGCTGGTGGAGCGGACGCTGGTCAGCGGTCTCTCACAGGCTGCCAAGCTTGGGGCGAGAACAGTCAACTGTCCCGCTGTGGCCACTGGTTTTGGGCCGCTTTGCATCGAGGAGTTCGCAGCGGCCCTCAAGCGTGCCGCCGCTCGGGGTTGGTCGCCGGTGGAACGACTCAAGGTAACGCTGCTTGAACAAGATGACGCCCAGAAAGTCCGGGACCTTCTGACTCAATGAAGTGCGAGACCCAACAACCATTCCAACAAAAGAAACTCCTTCGCCCAATTTCCAAGGGACTGGTCTCAATCCAGCGAGATCATCGTGATCATTGACCGCGTCGATAGCCGGGTCGATCTTACTGATTCCCTGAAAACTCTTCGACGAAGCAGGCGCTCTTCGTCCGGCGATCCGGGCTTCCGTTGGTCGCCCTAGGTCGAAAACTTCTCCGAAGGTCAGTCATGACATGCATGATCAACCTGACTGGACCGAAGAGGCTCTCGACTGGGATCGTTTTCTTCCGTACCTTTCCCGCCAGCCGGACGTCAGACCCTGCGTCTTTGGAGAGATGCCTCTTGCTGGCAAGAGGCCAACGGAGCGCAAACGATCGCCGGGCTCATGGCCTACAGCAACGATGAACACTCCGAGAGGTGCGTCTCGACCATCATTCTTTGCTGGAGCGAGATCACTGTCGAATCATCGAAAGGGTCTGTCTGGCCAAAGCTTCGCTGGAGATGGTCGCATGGGGATTTCCAGTGATGTCACCCAAAATCTCAACGGCGGCTTGCTGCTGCCCTTGCTGATGCAAGACCAAGGCTTTGTTGATCAGCAGCATTCCTCGGGTTTCCGCATCAGGCGCAGCAGCCAAACCTTGATCTAGCGCTTTCAGCTTTTCCGCGGCGTCACTGCATTGTGAGGCATAGGCATACCACCCTGGGGCAAACTGGGGAACACCCTGCACCAATTCCGCAACACGTGCTGCCTTCTCCTGGGGGTCATCAATCCACTCCAAAGACAGATAAAGTATGTACGTGCCCGAGGGCAGCTCACCGGCAGCTTCGCGGTCAAGGGTCTCAAGAGCGGTGATCGCGGTGAAAAAGCCACGTGGCGAAAGGTTCACCGTCTGCGCATAGTATTGGCGGGCTTTGTCAAACTCGTACATCAACAAATAGGTGAAGGCCAGATCATAACTTGGATACGGCCAATCGGGTGCCAGTTGTTGTGCCCGAGCGAGAAGATCGATCGCCTGCTCGTAGTTGCCAGCGGCCCCAAGTTGACGGGCTTGCTGATGGAGTCGTTGGGCTGTTGGTGGGACGTGTTCCGTGGTCACGTTCGGATCCTCAAGAAGGCCAAAGTGCTCCGCCAGTTTGTCAGCTTTCGGTTGCTTGCCACCTGGGAGGAACTGTCACACCTGGAAACGCAGGCGACCCTGGCAACCTGCAAGCAAGGCCCGGGAGGCCAAGGTCCTCGAGCAAGTGCTGGGCTCATGGCCTATTCGCCGTCGCGTTCTCTGCGTACTCGGTCCCTACCACCATCTTCCCCACGGCGATCGCCATCTCCGAATCCCCGCTCTTGTTCTTCCGGATCCCGGTCACGTCCCCGATCTCGTTCTTCATCTCGATCTCGTTCTTCATCTCGATCTCGTTCGCCTTCTCGATCCCGGTCACGTTCGCCTTCCCGATCACGTTTGCCTTCCCGATCACGTTTGCCTTCCCGATCACGGTCACCTTCACGGCGGAAGATCAGGCCTCTCAGGCTGGGGTGAAACTCCTGGCGGTCGACCTGCCTGGCGAGCGAGGCGGCGCGGTAGACAACGCGACGGTCACCCTCGATGACTAAGGAGTTGGATTTGGGGAAGGCGGTGATCTCAAGGTCCGTCCCGACGAACCGCTCGATCAAGCTGCTCACTGCGGAAGGGGCAGCCCGTTTCAGTTGAACAACCTCGATGCCCAGCCTGTTTTCCCCGTCGACTTCGGGACCTTGCTCTCTCTCAGGACGTCTGAGGTCAATGGCTCCTCGAAGAGCTAAAATCCCTTGATGAACAGCCGATTCCTGACCCTGGAGGATCACCACGCCCAGATTCTCATCGAAGGTGACCGAAAGTCGATCTTGAAAAACTGTCGCCAGGGCCCTGAGCGTTTCGCCAGAGGGCGCTTGTTGTACTGGCGCAACACACAGCGTGCCGCGATCTCGGGTTTCCCCCTCCTCGTCCTCGCGTTCTCCAGCTCTCAGCAGCGGCCAAGCCAACAGAACTGCTGGAAAAAGAACCACAGCCCATAAAAGAATCTTGTGACCTGTCATGGTGTTTCTCTTGGTATTTTGATTCCGTGAGTGTTGCAAACAACGAACGATCACTCATCCTCATCACACCCATCTCTGCAGCGATGCCTCGGTCAGGGTCCCTCCGCTCGCCAAACGCGTCTCCCTCCTCCTTTTCCTGATTCCGTCGCTGCGTCTCCTCCTGGTCGTCCTCGACACCTTCTCCGTCGTCTTTTCGCATGGCTTCCTCTTCCTTGTGCTCCTCTTGCTCCTGCTCCTTTTGCTCCTGCTCCTCTTGCTCCTGCTCCTCTTGCTCCTGCTCCTCTTCCTCTTGGTTGTCTGATTCTGGCTCTTGCTGGTGGTGCTCGGCTTCGTGTTGCTCATCTGGGGGCGGGCTTTGCTTGTCCTCGTCGTCCCGATCAGAATCTGGACGCGGGTGAGGGCCCTTGTCTGGCCTCATGCTGTGTTTGTGGGTGCTGTTTCTTTGCTCCGGACCCAGATCTGCCCCACCCAGATCTGGCTCTCGCGGAATCCTGTCACTAGAAGCATTACCGTTCAATTGCTGATGATCCTCACGATCTGGTCGCTGTTGGGATTCTTCCTCAGAGCGTTCGCCTTCTTGGTCCTCAGTGGTGGGTTTCCCGGCTCGCGTCGGGCCCCTCCCTCGACGGTCGTTCGCAACGACCCGTTGGGCACCCGGGTGATCGAGTGGTCTTTGACTCCGAGGAGGTTGTTCGCTGAAGGACGCTTGAAGGGTGAAGGTGTCGGAGCGGGAGAGCCCTCCGTGGCCATCGCCTTGGAGCTGCCTCGCCCCGATGACCGCCACCAGGGTGGTGACCAACAGAGCAACCACCCACGGGAGAGCGATACTGGTGGTGCCGCCTGCTTGCGAAACGGCCGCGGCCAGTTTGACCGCCTGGGGCGACGCTTCGAGACTACGCTGTCGGCAAGCGGACTGCCAACAGGCCGCCGATGTGGCCTTGACAAGGACTGGACTGACAGCCGCAGCCGCCTGCTTTTGGGACCAGAAACCCACCCCCAAAACAACCGAAGTCGACAGACCACGCAGAGCAAGCCGTCGACCCAGTCGCCGACGTGCCCGTTCTAACCGCCCACGCAGAGCATCTTGGGTGAGTCCTAGTTCTTCTGCAACCTCAGACTGGGTTTTGCCAGCGAGGTAGCAGAGCACCAACGGTGCTCGATAACGCACGGGAAGTTGGCTGAGTTCCTCATCGAGGGTCTGGGCGAGGTCGCGGCGGGCCAGTTCTTGGAGGACCTCCCCTTCGCTGAACGTCTCGTCGTACAAAGGCTGCTCGTGTCGACGGGCGATCATGGACCGTGCTTTGAGGGCAGTGCGATAAGCGACCTGGTACAGCCAGCTGGCCAATGAGGTTTTACGGCGAATGGAGTGAACCTTCCGGGCCAACAAGAGAAAGCAAGCTTGGAATGCATCCTCGGCATCCTCTTGGTGACCCAGCACCCGACGGCAAACGCCCATCACCAAGGGGCCATGACGCCGGACTAGCTCGGCAAAGGCCTGCTGATCATGATGGCAAGCAAACTGACCCAGCAAATCCGCATCCGAGTGATCCTCCCGTCTTGTCCGGCAGTCATCTTCTCTGAGCTCACCGGAGCCGAGGAGTCTTTCGCCAGGTGGGTTCCCAACCGGGTGGCTTTGGATCGCCGATTGTCCGTTGGCGAAAGGTCGGCAGGTGTTTGAGGTTGGGGATTTCAGAGTTTGCTGAGGCCCCGTACCTGGTTGACCAACTGGCAGCCTGTTTCCTGCGGGCAATGGCTCGCCCCCTGCTTGAGTGTTCTGGACAATCTCCAGAGTTTAGAGCCCTGGTGAGTCGCAAACCGCACGGGCTTTTTCAAAATTCTGGGAAAATCGCCCGACGATATCAGGCCAGCGAAGCCCACACAACAGCTCGCGTCCCTGCAGATGCCCCGCGCTCGGACTCGACTGAGCCCAGTGCGGTTCCAAGGCCGGAATCGCGTTGGAGTAAGTCGGGAAAAACAAACCCTCGCTGAGAGCAGCCATTGAGTTTAGGAGAAAGGTCTGGGAGGATCACGCGGATCGCCGTCGAGGTGAAGCACCGTCCTCAAGCAAACCGGAGAGTCTTGCCAGCAGCGAGGTCATGATACCATCACCAACAACCCATGAGGACTCTACCGATCATGGAGTATCAGGCCCTTCTGGATGAGTCCCTCGAAGAGCTTCGTCTGAAGACCCAGGCACACGACCGCTTGTGGCAAATTTCCCAGTCGGATTGGCACGTCGATCAACTCAGCGGACAGATCACCTTCACGACTCCCAACGGAGTGACCGCGACTTGCCCGGTGCAAATCCTGGGGACCTTCAACTCCGAAGACTCAACGTGGCTTTGGGGTTGGGATCACCCCTCGGTTCAGGAACCGTTGCGCGTCTATGCGCAGGTGTTTTATGAGTAGGGCCAAACCCACAACATCGAGGAACTGACCACCCTCAGAATCTCAACGACTGAAGAACGTTGTTGGGAGTTTGTGGCGTTGGCCTGCAAACTCAACGACGCTCAAGGTGCGTACCGTGGCCCGGCTGGCCCGACGCGAGTGTTGCTCACCATTGGGACCCCTCAGCTTTCCCAAGCCGAGCACTGAGTGGGCACCACATCGAAGACGACCAAGGAATCCCATCGCTGAGGGATATGGTAGGTCTCGAACCTTGCAGCCGATTGTGCCTCTGATGAGTTCCTCAGCCAGAGAGGTCTTCTTTTGGGAGAAAGAGTGCCTTCCTCGCTTCCTGTGTTGAGAAACGGACGAAAGGCCGGTCAAACGCTCCGCAATGTGTATGGGGACATCGAGCGTGGCAACGATCTGTCGGCCCTTGCCGGTTCACTCAATCCCAGCAGAAGTTGCGCAGCGCCGGCGACCAAGCCACAACGGACAGGCCCGCTGAGGGAGACTTGCGGGCAGCTGACTGACATGGGACTCAGCAACGACGGTTCCTTTGGCTACAGGACGATCGGAACAGGAGCTTGAACCGGGATGGCTTTGAACCGCTCGAGCTCGCACAGGACGGCCGGAGCGAAATCGGCCCAACTCATCAGCGTTTTCGCCGCCATTGGCATCACGTTGCGTGGCGGTCTTCTGAAGGCATTTTAAGCAGACAGTTTCGAGATCTTTGGGCAGTTTGGCATTCAGTCGTCGCGGCGACCGTGCCTGCTGGTACTTCACCGCCTCGGTCAACATGACCCCTTTTTGCAACTTAGCGGAATCAAAGGTTGTTAGAATCAGTGGTGTCGCTGCCAGAAAGTGGGTCGACAAAAAGCTCCAACGCTCAGGGCCAGAGCACCAAAACTCAACGCAGCAGCAACAACCCAAGGAAGCTACCGCCGGCTGAAGGGAGACATCCCCGCCAGCGGGAAGAAGCTTGACGGGCATCAGGGCGATGTGGTGTGATTATCGGAGTTCATCCGGGGTCGTCATCGAGTGCCGATGTCCTGTGTGATGACTCCAGTGGCCGTATCGATGGGCCTCTTTCGCCATGATGATGACTTGCTGCCTTGCCTCGGTGCCTCGGGGCGAGTCGCCAGGGACTTGCTCTGCGGTCCTTCAGCGGTTCGCCCTCAACTGGCTGATGACTTTTCCGTTGCTGCTGGTCTGCCTGTCCGTTGGCTTTCCCTCTGCCGAGGCACAGCAACTTTCTCAAGTTCTTGGGGTGGACAGTTGTCCCGACGATTCCGACACCAAGAAGCCGAACCACCATCTCGACAAGACGTCGCCAAAGGCTTCCGATGGTCTGAAACACGGATCGGGAAATGCCCAAAAGCCAGGCCGGCGAGGGCCTCGCGCTGCTCGAGCTGACCCCTTGGCCAATGCGCCGCTGCACAAGGCGGTTCAAAGAAGGGATCTCCCTGAGGTGCGAAATCTGCTGGCGAATCCGTTTACACAAGTCGACCAATCTCTGAAGAACGGATTGACGCCTTTGATGATGGCTGTCGATCAGGGCTCGGAGGAGTTGGTCGAGCTGTTTCTGGAAGCGGGGGCTGAAGTTGACAAGAAAACCCCCCGCGGGACGGTGGCTTTGCACTATGCTGCCGCCCGCGGTCGGGTCGCCTTGATGAAGAGACTCATTCAGGCCGGTGCCTCGGTCGACACAGCCATGACCAAGGGCACAACACCTCTGACGCTTGCCGCCCAAAGCGGCCGGGCCGAGGCTGTGAAACTGCTGCTTGAGCACAAGGCAAAAGCCGACGTTTCCCTCAGAGACGGTGTCACCCCGCTGATGCTCGCCGCACAGAACGGCCACCTCGCGGTGGTTCAAGCCCTGCTGGAGGCGGGCGCTGATCCACAGCACGCCGACCGAAAGGGTCGAACGGCGCTCACCTTGGCCCGGAAGAACGAGCACCAGCTTATTGTTGCTCTCCTGGCTGCGTGGGGGCCCCGACAAACCACCCGAGGCCAACCGACTCCGCGTCAGGCCCCCGAGTAACCAGTCCCGGCAACCTTTCGATGACCAGGACTTTCCCCCGCGATGTCTGCACAGCTGGTTGCCAGTGATCTCCAGAGCAGCCTCTTTTGCCAACTCTCCGGTCCCGATCTCATCACAACAGCACTGCTGCGGGAAACAAACCCCCAGGAGTGCTGGCTCTGGATGGAACACGGCAGGGCCCAAGCTCGATGCTCACTTTGGTGGAAAGAAACCCCCAGGGCAGAAACTCCTCCGCCAGGATGGCACTGGGATCAGCCGCCTCAGCTCGGCGTGATCGGACACTACGCCGCCTCGGACCACAACTCAGCGGTGGCCTTGCTCAAGTATGGAATGCAGCGGCTGCGTGCTGCAGGCTGCCAGCTGGCTGTGGGACCGCTCGATGGAAGCACTTGGCGTCGCTATCGCTTGGTGACTCAGCGAGAAGTACGCCCCCAATCAAAAGCTCACCGGCAAGATCCACTGATCGGGGAGCCGCCTTTCTTCCTGGAGCCGGACAATCCGTCAGCCTACCCTGTGCATTGGGAAGCGGCCGGGTTTCGGCCGTTCTGTCTTTACCACTCTTCATTGACCGAAGACCTGTCTTGGCGAGACCCCCGAGTCGAGCGAGTGCGGAATCGCCTCACGCAACGAGGGGTGCAATTAAGAATGTTGCGAGAAGACCAAACCGAATTCGAACGCGATCTGCGGGCGATTTATCGCATGTCGCTGAGTTCCTTTGGCACAGCGTTGTTGTCTGCCCCTCTTGGTGAAGAGGCGTTTCTGCAGCTTTATCGCCCACTCCGGAGGTATCTGCTGCCGACGCTGGTCTGGTTGGCTCACCAAGAGGACAAGCTGGTGGGCTATATCTTTGCTTTGCCCGACTGGAAGGAAGTCCAACGCACTGGGCATCAAAAAACTCTGGTCGTGAAAACCTTGGCATGTCGGCCTGGCAGGGAGCTGGCGGGACTGGGGGCTTGGCTCTTGGATCATATCCACCACCAGGCCTACTCTTTGGGATTCCGCAGGGCGATTCATGCCCTGATGTCTCAGCAGAGTCTTTCCTGCCAGCTCAGTGCCCGTTTTGGCCAGGTCTTTAGGAGATATACCTTGTTCGCTCAGGAACTCTGCCGGTGAGCTTTCCAGGGGACCCCGAGGATGCCAACCTCGCCTGGGATTTGGCCGCTCAGGTGGACGCTCGTGCAGAGGCGGTGGCGATCGTCGATCAGGGCAGAGGTCGCCAGACGACCTTCGCACAACTAGAAACCGCTAGCCAGGTTGCAGCTCACCTCTTGACGCAACTTGGCTTGAGGCCTGGAGGACGGGTCCTCTTGCTGGTGCCCATGTCAGCCGAGTTGTATGCCCTGCTGCTTGGCATATTTCGCAGTCGACTCACCGCCGTGATTGTCGACCCTGGCGGCGGAATCGACTACCTGAGTCGCTGTTGTCAGATCGCCCAACCCACCGCCCTCGTCGGCATCGGCAGAGCCCATTTGCTGAGACTCGTCTCGCCACAATTGCGGCAAATCCCTCACCAAATAGGTGTTGGTCGGTGGCCCGTGCCAATGACTCAAGGCCGCTTTCATCTCGGGCAGGCCCTCAGGCAAGCCAGTCCTTCCCAATGCATACCTCCTTCTGCATGTGGCCCAGATGAACCGGCTCTGCTGACGTTCACCAGTGGTACCACGGGGCAGCCCAAAGCGGCCCTTCGCACACACGGCTTTCTCAGAAAGCAAGGCGAGGCCTTGGCTGACGCCCTAACACTCCAGCCGGGTAGCACAGATCTAACGACTCTGCCGATTGTTCTGCTGGCAAACTTGGCCCAGGGGGTCACGAGCGTGATTCCGGATACCGACTTACGTTGCCCCGCACGGATCAATACCCTTGCGGTCCGCCGACAGATGGCCACAGCCCGACCACAATCGACAGCGGCCTCACCAGCCTTTCTGGACCGCTTGCTCCCGCCTGTGCCAGCTGGGCGATCCGATCGACAGGTCTGGGGGAACTTGGAGCGGATCTTTGTCGGCGGCGCTCCTGTGTTTCCCCCCTTGATGGACCGTTTGCAACAGGCCGCACCTCAAGCGGCGATCGTGCCAGTCTACGGCTCCACCGAGGCCGAGCCGATTGCTCACTTCCGTTGGTCGGAGGTCTCAACAGCGGATCGAAATGCCATGAAAGGGGGCGGCGGTTTACTAGCCGGGCGTCCCGTCCACCAAATCCAGGTGCGGATCATCCGGAACCAGCCTGAAAAGCCCGTCGAACTGCTGGACCTCCAGACCCTGGATTCTTGGACTCAGCCGCCTGGCGAGCCCGGGGAGATTATTGTTTCTGGCGACCATGTGCTCCCAGGGTATCTCGGTGGTTTGGGGGATGAGGAGACCAAAATTCGCGTCGGCCAGCAAATCTGGCACAGAACCGGCGACTGCGGATACCTCGACCACCAAGGCCGGCTGTGGTTGCTTGGGCGGTGTTCCGCCCTGATTCGGGACCGACGGGGGATCTTGTATCCCCTCGCCGTTGAGGCTGCCGCGGCTGATCACCCTTTGGTCGCCCGTTGTGCAGTTGTCAGTCACCAAGGTCAACGATGGTTGGTGGTGCAGCCGGTCTCGGCCAAGGGTTTGGCTATCAAAGACCCGCAGGCGCAAGGCTTCTTTGAAAAACAGTTGCCCACTGACGACTTGCACAAGCAAACGCTGCTCCAAGATATTCAGGGAATGCTTGGCTGGGCTCATCTGGATAGGGTCCTGCTCTGGCAGCAGATTCCGGTCGATCATCGGCACAACGCCAAAATCGACTACCAGGCGGTGAGGAAACGACTCTCTCGCACGGGAACTTGTTTCACCCACTGACCTTCGGAGAAGTTTTCGACCCCCAGGGCTTTCCGTCTGCCCCTGTTTGTGATGACCTCAACGGGGCAGCCTGATGCACCACCGGAAGCCCGGATTGCCGGACGAAAGGTGCCGGCTTCGTGGAAGACTTTTCAGGGAGTCAGTCCTCCTCTCAGAGGGTGGTCCCAGCAGGGGTGCGTCCCCCTGTGTTGAGTCATATGGAACAAAGATTCCCAGACGCTATCCTGAATTCCTAGACAAGCAATCCCGTCGAGAGGTAGGTTACCGGCAATTTCCAGTCGCCAACTGGTGAAGCGAATTCCTTATTTCGATCCGCAAAAGTTGCCCTCGCTGGCCCATGTCAGGGAACAGCTGAATTCCCAGGAGGAATCCCGATCAGTTTGTGGTCGACCCATGGGGCTGCTTGATCCGGGTATTGGGTTTGAGGATCCGGACGATTGAGCTGGCCCTCGAGGGCACGCTGCTGTTGGTGTTGCTGGTGGTCCCCTTGGCTGACTGGAGCGTTGGAGGATACTCTCCGCTCTGGACATTGCCCGGTGTGGCTGGGGCGGTTTGTGGTCTCAATCGAGTGATGCCGGAATTGATCCTGGCCTTGCGTAGCCACACCAGTGTTCTTGTGGGGAAATGGTTTGCCGACGACATCGAAACGCAACGCTGGGTCCGCAGCAGGCCCTCACCGCCACGAGGGCGAGTCGCTGGCAGGTCCTGCGTTTTGCGGTGCTGCTTCAAGTCCTGCCCCAGTTTTTGACCTCCCTGCAGTCCATTTTGGATTGCAACGGCCGGTACGCAAAGGTCCTGGGAAGGCTCGGAGCAGGTGGCATCGCCAGCGAGCTGATCAATTCCTGGAAGCAATTTCCATGGGGGCATATGACGACGGTTCTTCTGGTGATCTTGATCACCGTGGTGTTGTTGGAACAACTCACCCAACCAGTTCGTACTCGGCTGATCCAACAGCGGTTCTCCGAAGAGGTGGCCCTTGCGGAACGTTCTTCGGCTTTTCCGGGACCGCGGAGGCCTGAAACCGACCATCGGCAGTTGGACGCCGCGACGAGAGGTCCCCGACAATCAGGATTCTCCCCTGGGAGAGGTTTTCGAACGAACGCAACAATCAGCGTCCTCGCTCCGGGTGGAAGCCTTTCTCTGGTTTTTTCTGACTTCAATTGAGGCTCGTGTGATGGCTGAGGGAGACTCCACGCGTTCTGCAGGCCAGCCATCGCAGATCCCAGACCGCAGTCGATGGGTGGTGGCCTTGGCAGCAGCTCCCCGAGAGCCACTGCAATCGTTGGCGGAACGGTTGGCCGAGGCACTTCACGCTGTGCCGATGGACAATCCTCGAGCTGGACTAGCGATGCTCACACTGCGGGATGCCGTTTTGCTGGAACCCTTTAATCTTGGGGAGATCCCGCTCTCGCGTGCGTATGTCCAGCTGACCGACGCGGCAGGGCGCCAGCATCACGGTGCCGCGCAGGTGATGGCTGATGATGTCGGTCTTGCTGTTGCCTTAGCCATTTGCGACGGTGTCCTGGCATCGCGATTGCCGGGATGGGAACAGGTCCTCCAGCTCCTGCAACAAGGAGAGCAATCCTTGAGCGAACAACAACGCATTCGCCAGGGCATGCTCGCCCGAACACAAGTCAAATTCTCCCTGTTGAACCAACACGATCAAGAAGGCAGTCAGGATCGCTCCTGATTGCTGAGGAGTTTCTCGGCGGGCGGTGTGGGGTTTCCCCAAGGGCTCTGTGCCTGGCCAGCTGTGCCGACAGCTTCGATATCGGCCTGTGGCTGCCGGTGGCAGGACAACGCTGTGGGTCGAAATCTCCTCCTGCACCTGACAGTCAAGCACACTGCGATGCTCAGCCTCAACCGAATTTGGCAGTCGCCAACCCAACAATGCGTTTATCGCCAGGTTCTGGAAGCGACGAGCTATCCGGGGTCAGTGATTGATTTGGGACCGACGATCGGAAACAGCCCAAGCTGGCTGGCGATTCTCGCGTGCCTGTTGGATTCCGCAACGACGCTTTGCGATCTTCACCAAAATCTTTCTGGAGAAGATTGGCTGAAACTGGAGGCGGAATCGGCTCCGTTGGAGCTTTCAGCATTTGTGTTGGCCAGTGCCTCGGATCCCCCGGGCACCGCGCAACCCAACTTGGGAGATCCTCAGCGACCTGATCAAGGGGCGACTTTGATCTTGATCGGACGGGGCATCCATCGCACCGCACAAGAAGGCCACCTCCAACTGAGCATCACCGGCCCCGGCGTGCCAGCCGGTCAGTCTGCTCAAGTCGGCTTGGACGGTTTTCATGTGCAATGGTTTCGACGTCGAGCTCAGTGGGTTTCCGACTTTCCCTTAGGGGTTGATGTCATCCTGTGTGATCAGCGGCAGCTTTTGGCCCTTCCACGGACGTCGCTGCTCGATCTTGTGGAAGCGTGCATGTGAGAAATCGGCTGCCTCACTGCTTGTTGAACAGTCCGTGTTGAAGTTCCCCTGATGGGGTGTGCTATTTCTGCTGTGAGACCGAAGCAAACTTAAGGCCGGCAACGCCGAGCGGAAATTCGGAAAACCTAAGCTCGGAACTCCCAAGATCGCCAGACCCAAGATCGCAATACGCAGAATCGCAAAACTCAAGATCGCAAAACTCAAGATCGCAAAACCTAGGAGCTTCGGTACCGAGACCTCAGGGAACTGGACCTGACTGAGGCTCAGAGGCGTTTTCGACCCAAGGGCGATCAACGGGAATCCGGATTACTGGGAGTTGCCCTTGGGGCTGGTCGAAACCTTTTCAGGGAATCCCTCAACCCGCGAGTAACACCCATGGGCTATGTAGCCATCCGAGGAGGCGAAGAGGCGATTGAACAGGCAGCAGGCCTGTTAGAACTGCTCCGCGTTCGGGGCTCCGCCGACGGGGAGGAACCAATCACCCTGGGCCAAGTGTCCCACCAATTGCACTTTTTGCATGGGGCGGTCTTAAGCGAAGGAGGGCTGTATGACCCAGAACTCGCCGCCCTAGCGATCAAACAGTCACTTGGTGATCCGCTTGAGGCAGCCTTTTATCTTCGAGCATACCGGTGCACGCGGCCGCGGCTGCTGCACACACCTGTGTTGGACTCCTCGCGGATGAGGCTGATCCGCCGAATCAGCGCTGCCTTCAAGGACGTCCCCGGCGGGCAAATGCTCGGGCCAACTCCGGACTATACCCAGCGACTTTTCAATTTGCAGCTTCTTGAGGAAACCTCTGCTGAGTTTCAGGCTGTCTTGACCGATTGGTTGACGGGCTTGGAGGATGTGGACCTGGAGGAGCTACCCAGAGAATTCCCCAAAGTGGTGAGTTTCCTTCGTCGTCAGGGCCTGGTGGACGATCGGCAACCAGGCAATGCAACGCCATTTGATATCACCCGCCAGCCGCTGGTCTTCCCCGTTCCACGCTCTGCCGTACTAGGGGTGACCACTCGGGCCCAACAAGGATCCCTGTTGGCGTTGGCCTACTCCAGTATGCGAGGTTACGGAGATATCCATCCCACCGTGGCCGAACTTCGCGTCGGCTATCTGCCAGTGCACTTGCCTCACCCCATCACCGGTGAGACTGTCGAGATCGGAGAGGTTCTGCTGACCGAATGTGAGGTCATCTCCCAATACGACCGTCCCAGCTCCAACCAGAACGGGCAGCCTCAGCCAGCAACCTTTGGCTTGGGATACGGGGCTTGTTTCGGCCACAACGAAGCCAAGGCCATCAGCATGGCGATCCTCGATCGGGCGTTGCAAAAAGGAATGGCCCAGGGACCTTCACACCCCTCAGAAGACCCTGAATTCGTGTTGTTACATATCGACGGGGTGGACAGCATGGGCTTTTGCGTGCACTACAAGATGCCACACTATGTCACCTTTCAGTCCGACCTTGACCGGCTGCGGGCCACTCAGAGTCAATCCCCAATGAGAGAACACTCAGCGGAGCCCAATGTCACCATCCACAGATCTCCAAGCTAACCGAGGCGACAATCGGACAGGCGGATCCACTCGTCGAATTGGCATCTTTCTGGGGGATGAGGAAATCTGGCGATGAGCTTGCACATGCATCAGAACGACACGCTGTCTTGGTCTGGCAGGGTGCAGTCCGCTGGGCCCGGCGGGTCTCGCAGGGGTTACGAGTTTGGGCTGTTGGACCTCAGTGCCAAAAAAGAGATCCGAAGAGCAGCACTGAAGGCAGTCTGCATTCCTGGCTACCAAGTTCCCTTTGCCAGCCGTGAGATGCCGATTGCACGGGGTTTTGGAACCGGCGGGCTCCAGTTAACCTTATCATTGATCGGACCCAAGGATGTCATCAAGGTCATCGACCAAGGGGCCGATGATTCTGTCAATGCTTGTAACTTACGCAAGCTGATCAGCAAAGTTTGCCCTGGTGTGCAAACGACCACTGATGTGACTGAGGCCACACTCGTCCAGACACGCCATCGGATTCCGGAGCAGCCTCTTGGCCAGCGGCAGATTCTAATCTTCCAGGTTCCTTATCCGGACCCTCTAGTGATGGTCGAATCCAGCGAACAACGTCGGGTGCTGCTGCACGCTGCTGGGGATTATGCACGGCTTTATGTCAAACTCTATGAGGATCTGGTGAAGTTTCAAGAAATCACCATCAGCCACCGGTATCCAACACAGATCCATACTCATTATATTATCGATCCGTCCCCGATTCCCCGCTGGGATGTTCCCAAACTCCATCAATCACCCTGGCTCAATCTTTTCGGAGCCGGTCGAGAGAAGAAAATTTACGCTGTGCCGCCTTACACCGACGCCTGCCCTCTGGAATTTGAAGATGTTGCCTTTCGGGTAGAATCGTTTACCCGAACCGACGGGACACGTCGCGTGTGTGCCTCCTGCGGGGCCGAGAACACCTTTTTGGATGAACTGTATTTGCCCGATGGGTCACGTACTTGGGCCTGCGGGGATACCTCCGCCTGTCGGCGGCCCCAGACCCTCAGGCAGCCCGGCCACGTCGGGCCAAGCCCCACATCGCCGCCTGCCCGATCGGGAGGTGCCCGTCTAAAAAACGGGGGATCATCTCCCAGTTCAGGCACGCCAAAACCCGGAAAAAGTATCGCTGAGAGTCACCTTGCGGAGGGTGATTGATGGATCGCGTTCTGGAGGTCCGCAGGCTCACCAAGATCTTCGGCCCAGGGTGCTCACGGTGTTTGACCTCCACCGGCCCACATGCTCAGTCAGCCAGGGCCGAGCAGGAGTGGTCGGCAGGTGAGAATCCCGGCACCAATGTTTGTTCGACTTGCCACAGCGTCGTTGCTCTGGGTGAGGTTTCGCTCTCACTTGTCCGCGGAGAGATTCTGGGCATCATGGGCGAGTCGGGCAGTGGCAAGAGCACCCTCTTAAAACTGTTGGATCTTCAAGAAGCCGCCACAGGCGGAGAGGTGATCTTTCATGACCAAAACGGTGCTTGCGGACTGTTGAATTTGAGCCCCGCTGCTGCGCGGCGGTTGCGTGATCGGCGATTCGGGTTTGTGCACCAAAATCCTCGCCAGGGCTTGAACTTCAACATCTCTGCAGGAGGAAACATCGCCGAGCGGATCTTGGTGGCTGGACGTCGCCATTACGGATTCATCCGCCAAAAAGCGTCGAGTCTGCTCAGTCGCATCGGGGTTCCTGTGATTCGCATGGATGATCGCCCGGGAGTATTCTCCGGTGGGATGCAGCAGCGAGTTCAAATCGCGCGAGCACTGGCGACTGAGCCAGCACTGTTGTTACTCGATGAGGTCACAAGCGGGCTGGATCTGTCAGTCCAAGCGAAGATCCTCGACTTGTTGCTGGAGTTGCATCGACAGTTTCAATTATCCATCCTGTTGGTCACACATGATATTGGGGTGATTAAGCTACTGGCCAGCCAAACAGTCATTATGCGACACGGTCGTGTGGTCGAATCGGGACTGACTGATCAGATCCTGGAGGATCCGCAACATCCCTACACACAAGAACTCATCAGCGCCGCGCTTTGAAGACTCAGCCGCTCCTGCAAGTTTATGAACTGACCAAAGAGTTCTTCTTGCATGAAACAAACCAGCGAATTCTCGGCTGCCAGCAGGTCAACCTCCGTGCCCTTTCTGGGAGGATGACCGTGTTAGTCGGCGCATCGGGTTCAGGGAAATCCAGTGTGCTCAAATGCGTTTATCGGACCTACTTGCCCACCTCCGGGCGAATCGATTACCGCCGCAGCAATGGACAGGAGGTGGATCTCGCAACAGCGGACGAACAAACCGTGCTGTCGCTCAGAAGACAGGAGATCCGTTTTGTCAGCCAGTTCCTTCATGTGGTTCCCCGTCGCAGTGCCCACGAGGTTGTCTGCTGGCCGCTGTTGGAGTTGGGAGACTCCCTCCCAGCCGCCCAGTCGGCTGCGGAGCAACTGCTCAGTCAAGTCGGTCTCCCGGAAAGACTCTGGTCCGTTCCCCCGTCGACGTTCTCCGGAGGTGAGCGACAACTCGTCAATCTGGCCAGGGCCTTAGTTGTCCGGCCTCGATTGCTGCTGCTGGATGAGCCAACCGCCAGTCTCGATCCTCGCTCGACACAGCGGGTCGCCGAGGCGATTGAGAGCCTCAAAGGCCAAGGAATTGCCATTTTGGCAGTCTTCCACGACCAACGGTTGGTCACACGTCTGGCTGATGAGGTGGTTGAACTGACAGGCGGCTTGCAACCGGTTGATCGTCAGGCGACTCCTTAAGGCAAAATCCTCCCCAATGGGTTGACGATCTGGCCATCAGATGAGTTCAACAAACTCACCAGTGGGCCTGGAACCTTTGGCTGTCTGTGTAAGAACCATCTTCAGAGGGTCTCTTCTTCAGTCGTCTCTTCTTCACTCGCGATCATTCGTTCAGGCGTTTTCCGTTCTCCAACGATCAAGCTCTGACAAATACCGTTTCACCCGCTCATCCTCAACCACCAACCTTGACCGCGGCCAAGACCGGCCAACCGACCTTCACCCTCGGAAGAATGACCGACACGCTGTACCTCACCGGAGCACGGCTGGTTCTGCCCGACCAGATTATCGACGATGGCGGCCTGGTGGTGCAGGACGGACACATCGCATCGATTTGCCCTCTTCAGAAACCCTCAGGCCAACCCGCAGGTGGGCTTCTGGGGCGTATGGCCGAATTATCGTTGACCGGTTGTTGGTTGATGCCTGGGTTGATCGATCTGCACACCGATGCTGTCGAAAGCGAAGTCCGCCCTCGTCCCACCGGTCCCCTGCCTGCCGATTTTGCAGCCAGTCAAATCGACCGAAGAATGGCTTTAGCCGGAATCACGACGGCTTATCATGCGTTGTCTTTTGCAGGAGAAGAATTGGGTCTAAGGGGTAACGAAGCTGCGCAAGAGGTGGTTCGGGCGTTGGCGGCGTACCGACCGTTTGGATTGATCGATAACCGACTGCACTGCCGCTTCGAAGTCACCGAGGAGGAAGCCCTCCCGATGATTATGCAGTTGATCGATGAGGGTGCCTGCCATCTGGTCTCCCTGATGGACCACACCCCAGGACAAGGACAATTTCGGGATCTGGAGACCTACCGCCGGTACATGCTCAAACGAGGCCAACAGTCCGCCGAGCAGATCGATCGCATCGTCGCCGAGAAGCTCACTCGTTCAGCCGGGACTTGGGAGCGAATGCAGACGCTCGCCGAACACGTCCGCGCACACAACCTGCCCCTGGCCAGCCATGACGACGATAGTCCCGAGCGAATCGACGCTGGAAAACGGTTGGGTGTGACCATCAGCGAGTTCCCCATGAGCCTGGAAGTTGCCAAGGCTGCTGATACTGCAGGAATGCATACTTTAGTCGGCAGCCCCAATATCTTTCGTGGTGGCAGCCAGCTCAAACAAAATGTTCGCGGAATCGACTTACTGGCAGCAGGGCATGTCCGAGGTCTGTGCAGTGATTATGTGCCCTCGACGCTGGTCCCGGCAGTCTTCAGAATTTGCCAGGAGTTGAACTGGACTCTCTCTCAGGCTATCAACTTGGTCACCGCCCATCCGGCCCAAGCGGTTGGCTTGTCCGATCGCGGCCGGCTGGCTGTTGGTCTCCGTGCTGATCTGCTGGCAGTCCGTCAAGTCGGGCAGTTTCCACAAGTCGTCGGGACCTGGTCCGCAGGACGGATGGCCTGTCGGTTGATGCATCCGGACTCAGCCGATTGATTGCGACTGATTGATTGCGACTGATTGATTACGACGATCCCGAGATCTCTGGTGCTGCCCGATGAGCCTGCAGCCTGTCTCCTCAACGCCAGAGGCAACTGAGAAGCTGCCTCTTCTGCGGTTTGGCATGATCGGGGTCGGCATGATTTTCGAGGAGACCTATCTGCCGTACTTCCAGGCTGCAAGAAAAGCAGGCTGTTATGACCGCGCAGTCGGTGCGTGGGAGGTTGAGCTGACCGCCCTGGCCAGCCGAACCGGCAGCCGAGCCGAAGAGCACCGAAAAAGGCTTTCCGCAGAACTCGGCCCGATGACTGGCTTTCACGAGCCGGATGCTGTGGGACAACTGCTGGCACAACCTGTTGATGCCGTTTGTGTGGCAACCCCGGATGACCGGCACTTTGGGCCATGCGAGCAAATCCTGGCCGCCGGGAAACATCTGTTGGTAGAAAAACCCTCCGTGCTCAGCCTCCAGGAGCTTGACCGGCTGGTCAGTCTGGCACAACAGCAGCAAGTCTTGGCCAAAGTCGTCTATCACAAGCTCTTTGACCCGGATCATAAGAAGCTTTGTACGCTTGTCGCCGACGGCGTTTTCCAGCACGTCAACTCCGGTTATTGCACTCTCTTGGAGCCTAAGCAAATTTCCGGTAGCCAATTCGCTGAGTGGATCTCTGGCAGAAACCCTGGGACTTACGTGGCGGTGCACTACATCAAGCTGATTGATTTCTGCTTTGGGGGCCGATTGCTTCGCGTGACCTGCACTGGACAACGGGGGCTCATCGGCTCAGCGGCAGGCGCCACTTGGGACAGCACTCAGTTGAGACTGGTCTATGGGGATGAGTCCGGACGGGAGGCAGCTTTCGATATCCACACAAGTTGGGTCACACCCGATAATTTTCCCGGTTATGTCGACCAAGAAGTTCAATTTCGCTTTGACAATGGTCTCTGGAACGCCCACAGTCGACGCCGCGGTGTGGAGTGCACTGTCGAAGCTCAGACCCCGAACACCCGCAAGATCCATCTGAACAATCACTACAACGGCAGTTTTCGAGAACCTTGGGGTGAACGGACTATCCGGGGGTATGGTCTTGAGGCGATCGAACGCTTCGGCAGCGAGGTCGCCTACGTGGAGTACGGAGGCCCGAGTGACCAACGCCCTGCGCGTGTTGCGCGGATGCAAGAGCTGGCCTACAACGATCTTTCCGCCGATCGGCAAGTCGTCGCTGCGGTTCAGGCGATGGAGGCGATTCTCAGAAGGCACGCAGCCGGAGACGCTGACTGCGTTGTGCGAGTGAACGATCCCGCTGGCGGCTTGGTCCTCTTTGCGCCCGGTTCGTCGCAGCCTGAGGTGCTCTACCAACCACTTGTTTAACCCAATGCTTGCTGGCAGCCGTCACTCGGCTTGTCGATCAACTGAGCGGCTCCCTCAGGCCGGTCTGGTCAGCTGCGATGGAACCGTTGGGGTCTGAGGCTTGCCTGGCAGTCCGTTTCGTTCTCATTGGGCAGTTGGGTTCTGGTTGGATCGGGGGATTCACGTCGAACCGACTGCCAAAACCCAAGAAAACAAGGTACTCGTGGTCGGTCAAGGAAGATTTGCCGGATGGGATCGCAGGCTCCTCGTGTGGAGAAGGCGTCATGCCATCGGATAATCTTTCCTTGATTATCTTTGCTTGACAATCTTTTAGCGTCGCTCGGCCATTTCGGCGCAGAGGTCGGCACACACATCACAGGCTTTGGCGCAAGCCTGGCAGACAGGATCATCTTTGTGAACAGCACAATGCTGAGCACAGGAGCGACAGAGTCGGGCACAGATTCCGCACATCTCGGTATGAAGTGCAGAGCGAGTGTTCATCAAGGCGACGCAGGCGTCGCAAACAGTGCTGCATTGGAGACAAAGGCGAATGCACTCTTGGCGATCGTCTCGCTGAAGGGAGGAGGCAACGCATCGCTGACAAGCTGCCTCGCACTTTTGACAGGCTGCCACGCAACGCTGCATCAGGGAGACCTCGGCGACTTCTTCCTCCTCCCCAACCTCAAAGTCCCGCTCTCCTCGCCCTCGAAACGACAATCGTTGCCGGCGTGCTCTCTCACGCTCACCGGCAAGTTGCTCGCGTTCCCGCATGGCCCGGCGCAGCCTCTCTGTGCGTTCGGCCTCTCTGGCTCGTATCAGCTCCTGGTACTCTTGGAACTCACGAAATTCAAGCTTTTGGGCTTGGGCTGCTTGGCGACCTGCCTCAGCAGCTTTCCGGGCCATGATCTCTTCTTTCCGAGCCCTTGTCGCTTCGAATTCAGCACGCTTTGCCTGAATTTCCGCGAGATTTCGGGCTTGTTCTGCCATCCGTCGCTGCGCCTCCGCCCGGGCGAGGGCCTCGCGTAGCTCCGCTTGGGTCCGTTCAAGCTGGCTCTGGAGAACCAGGATCTGCTGCTGCAACTCAATGAGTTGGTCCTGTTGGTCAGACCTTGGGTCGTCTGACTCAAAACCGAAGGCGGTGTTGGCCCCGACCAAAGACCAAACAAAGGCCACCAAGAGCCAACTGGCTGGGGTCATGCTGGCCGACAACAAGGGGATTTGGCAACATTTCATCAGTCAACTCCTGATCCGTTGGATTCGACAGAGCCAAAGAACGTGGGCTCCGATGGAACACAGCGAAGAAAACACCTCGTGGGCGACCGAAACGTCCTTCTCGTCCGAGATGCCCGACAGACCAAGCACAAGCCCCTGGGCCCGACCAGGTCGGTGGGGTGGATGAGATAAGGATGATCAAGGGCACGCCTTTTCTAGAAGAGCACAACCGCAGCCCGAGAGGAACAAGCACTGATCCTCAGTTCTCAAGGTACCCTCGCACCCAACCTCGTGAGCCTTGGGGAGGGATTTGGTCGGCAACCTGCTCTCCGCTGGCCAGAGTCAGAGAGACCGCCAAGGGAAATTTGCCCTGGGGGGCCCCACCTGTGTAACGACCGGCCCCCCAAAAATCGCCTTTGGCAATCAGATCGAAACGCGTGACTTGTCCTGCATCGACTTCGACAAATCCCAACAGGCTGGCCCGGAATCCGCGTTTGCCGGACTGAGTCTCCAGATGGACCTTTCCTGTGATCTTGCCGTCTTGGAGCTGCATCTCGAGATGGCGGATCTCCGCATCACGCCACATCGGAGGTTCGCCACGAGTGTTGTCCACCAGGTGAAAGCGAGCGATCCGCTCCTGCAATCGCCGGGGCAGTTCCCCACGACTCATGGCCTGATGTTCTTCGTGAGTGATCCACAGGTTGTCTCGTGAGAGGGCCGTCTGGAATAGGCGTTGCCAGGGATCGGTGGTCTCCTCATACCCCCCGAGCACCTTGGCACGGACACGGACCACCAGTCCGCCCTCGGGCGGCCGCGGATTGTAACGCCGATCCAGAGTCCCCTTCTGCAACGGTGTCACCTCGGACGAGCGAAAGTCAGCCAGAGCTTTCTTCATCAGGCTCTTGGCACGCTTGGGACCGCGATTGTTGGTGTATCCCAGAAACCTCCCTGAAGCGTCAGCAACGTAGAGCCCCTGAGTTGTGGAGCGAAAATTACTCCGTGGTCCTTGGGAAGCGATCTTGCGATAGAATTTCCCCTCGGCGTCCTGCTGGCGACGCTGGTAGGCTTGGTCGATGGCGACGGGGATGAACCGAGTCTGCAACAGTTGCACGACTTCGGGATCGGCGAAGGTCGACGCACGGTCGAGCACACCGTTGTTTCAGGTGCAACCCAAAGGGTGACCGTCCATCGCCCAAATGAAGATGGGCTTCTTCTGGCGAGCGGCGACTCGTTGGGCATCCAGCAAGGAGATTTTCCAGGGAACCGTCCGCCAGGGTTCGTCTTTGGCCGGCTGGAGCTCTCGTTGCAGCAGCCGAAATTGCTCCAGGGAAATCTCTTCACATGAGGCCGGAACCGAAGAGAGACAACTCCAGGCGGCCAGCAATGCGGCAATTGTGAAATGCCAGCGCATCGGCAGATCCTTCCGAGGTCAATCGAACGGACGAGCTAAGCTTCAGCGTTGAATGTAGCAAACTCTGACCGATCCGGGAAAGAAGCCCGCCAATCAAGGAGTCTTAGGAGAAGCAAATTTCAAGACTGAGAGGCTGACAGCTCACCGCTGGGGAGCCGACTCTGCGGTCCGTTCGCTGAGTTCGCCAAACAGTTCGCTCTGACGTTGGCGTAGCCACTGAAGTGCCTCTTCGGGACTGAGCAGCTCAAGGGCCAGTTCCCGGAGCTGGTCAACGATAGGATGTTCCTCTGTGGCAAAGAGCAGTTGTTGCGCTCTGGGCTTCCCCCGCCGGGCACGATCCAAATCGCGGGGCTCGCTCGCGCCGGAGTCCTGGCCCTTGCCGGAGTCCTGGCCCTTGCCGGAGTCCTGGCCCTTGCCGGAGTCCTGGCCCTTGCCGGAGTCTTGGCCCTTGCCGGAGTCTTGGCCCTTGCTAGCCTCTTGGCCCAAGGATGGCTCTGCAGAGTTCCGTTGCCAGGGCGAGTCGCTCGATCCGTTGGTGTTTGCAGAGGGGAGCTCTTCTCGGGAGAGGGGGTCCTTGGGGGTCGAGCCAGGGATGTCGAAGTCTCGATCCGGGGGGTGACTGGTACTGGAGGACTCCAGATCAGTGAGAATCGCTTTGGCACGATGGATCACCGAGCCCGGCACGCCCGCGATTTGAGCGACATGCAGGCCGTAACTCTTACCTGCGGGCTGCGGGACGATTTTGTGGAGGAAGACCACCCGATCCTGCCACTCCTCCACGGAGACGCTGAGATTTTGCAAACCCTCGAGGGAGTCAGCCAATTGCGTCAATTCGTGATAATGGGTCGCAAAGAGACACCGCGCGCCGATCTCATTGTGCAGGTGTTCCACCACACTCCAGGCTAGCGACAGCCCGTCGTAGGTACTGGTCCCGCGTCCGATCTCGTCCAGAATGACCAAACTTCGCTCGGTGGCGGTATTCAAAATCCGAGCTGTCTCGGTCATCTCCACCATAAAGGTACTGCGACCCCGACTGAGCTCGTCGCTTGCGCCGACACGCGCGAAGATGCGATCGGCAATGCCGACCTTCGCTTGGGCCGCTGGGACGAAACTTCCCATTTGGGCCATCAGCGTGAGCAACGCGACCTGGCGAATGTAAGTGCTCTTTCCCGCCATATTCGGCCCAGTAATCAGCAGAAATCGGGCATTTTCCAGCGAACCGGCCGCAGCAGAAGACTGGTGGGGACCCTTAGCCGGACTGAGAGTTGCGCAGCAAAGATGCGTATCGTTGGAGACGAATTTGCCTGGTTCCAATACGGCATCCAGCACAGGGTGTCGCCCATCGATGATCTCCAGGGCGGGTTGCTCGAGGATTTGTGGACGACAGTATCCTCGGCTGGCAGCAACCTCGGCAAAGGACAACAGCACATCGAGCCCTGCCAGCAATCGAGCGGTCGTCTGCAAACGCCTGGAACCGGCGACAACTTGCTGGCGGAGTTCGTCGAACAGCTCAGCCTCCAGCTCCTTGCTGCGGTCCTCGGCCGAGAGGACCTTTTGGGCATAGTCCTTCAGCTCAGCGGTGGTGTAACGCTCGGCGTTTTTCAGCGACCGTTCTAGATTGTAGTTGGAGGGGACTTTGCTCTTGTGGGTCCGGGAGATTTCGATGTGGTAGCCGACATCCTTTTTGTAACCAACTTTGAGGTTTGGGATGCCGGTTCGCTCAGCTTGCTGAGCCTGATACTCAGCCATCCATTGTTTGCCGCCCTTGGCCAAGTCCCGCAGTTCGTCCAACTCTTGATGAAATCCATCGCGGATGAATCCTCCGTCAGTGGCGGCTGCAGGAGGATCATCAGCCAGGGCGTGATCCAGTTCGGACCGCAGTTGCGGCATCAAGTCCAGCTCGGCTTCCAGTTTTCTCAGCAGTACCGACTCGCGAGCCGCCAACTTGGCCTTGATTCTGGGCAGCAATCGGAGTGTGCGTACGATCTGCACGAGGTCACGAGGGCTCGCCCTTCCTGTGCCCACACGACCAACCAAACGCTGAAGATCGTGACCTTCCTTCAGAAGCGATCGCAAGCTGCCACACAAGTCACGGGCCAGGATCAGTTCCTCAACAGCCTCCAACCGCTGCTCAATGGCCTTAACTTCGGTCAGTGGGTTGGCCAGCCACTCTGCCAGCAGTCGGCCTCCCGAGGCAGTCACCGTTTTGTCAAGCACTCCTAAGAGCGAACCCTGACGACGTCCGTCGTGCATCGTGCGGTTCAGTTCCAAACTCCGCCGGGTGGATTCATCGATCTGCAGGATTTGTGAGCAGCGGTAGGGCAATAAGCGGTCCAGGTGAGTCAAGGAGCCACGCTGGGTCTCTTGGAGGTAGACCAGGATCGCTCCGGCAGCTGCCAAGGCGGGAGTGGCCGTGTCAATCCAACCAAATCCTTCCAACGACTGAGTCCCGTAGTGACGTGCCAAAGTGGCCACAGAGTCCCTCTGGTGGAATTCGGCCTTTGGTCGGACTGTGATCGTCTTCTGCAAGTTTGGTTCTACGTTGAGCGGGGGGTCCCCTTCCCGACAAAGGATCTCGGCAGGATCCAGTCGAGCCAGTTCGTCTGGGAGCCGTTCTGGGGGCAGCTCCATCGCTTGAAATCGCCCGGTGGACAACTCAACCCAGGATAAACCAGCTTGAGGGCCGAGCACCACAGCAGCCAGGTAATTGCTGGCACGCGGATCCAAGAGTTCATCTTCGGTGAGCGTTCCGGCGGTGACGATGCGGATGAGCTCGCGTTTGACCAACCCCTTGGCCTTTTTGGGGTCTTCCGTTTGCTCAGCGATGGCCACGCGTTGTCCCGCGGCGATGAGCTTGGCCAGACTGGGTTCCAAGGCAGCGGCCGGAAAGCCGGACATAGGGGGAGCCTTGTCGCCTTTATCTTTTTCTCGGCTTGTCACCGCGATTCCCAGGATATTCGCGGCAACCTGGGCGTCCTCGTAGAACAGCTCGTAGAACTCGCCCATGCGGAAAAGGAGCAACGCCCCAGGGCATGCCGCCTTTGCATCCCGCCACTGTTGCATCATCGGGGTGTTGGCCATCACAGTTCCTTGGGCTGGACAAAAGTCATACAGCGCCAGCAGTGTCTGACTCTGGGCCTGGAGGGACCTTTTGGCAACCTGTCGGTGGAAGATGAAAGTTCAAGGGATTCCAAGGTACTTGGGGTGACACACCCGGAAGAAAGTTTGACATTGAAGTTTCCCTCGATGCCGCTTCGGTCAAGCTAACGCATCATATATGAACAAGGGTTCACTTAAAAGCCTCCCAACTGGAAAATGCGTCAACTCAGGCCGTCCAGCGGTCCAACAGCGAGCCCGAAAACTCCCGCGAGGAGCCTGGCAAGAAAAACCGGGAATGAGAACGATCGCCGACCCAACAGCTCGTGGTGCAATAACTGATTCGCTCGGTCTGCCCCGGATTCCCGGCAGGTGTCGACGCTGAAATTTCTGCGGGCACACCCCCTCTTATCGGGGGTATCAGATTGGCCGACATTCAACCGTACCACGCGGCCTGGGCTGGTCTCAGCAATTGTGGTTGCACCCGGAGGGATCGGGACGAGTTGGGGACTGTTCAGCCTTTTGTTGCGGGGATAGCTTGAGCGCAGTCTTTGCCAGTTGCACAGCATGACTGTCGCCATTTTGCCTTCCCAGCGGGTTCAGAAAACTCATGCCTTGGATTTCCACACAAGCAGCACAGATTTCCTGGGACCGGCTCACCGAGCTGATGGCCCAGACAGCCGAGCAAGCGCGAGAACGTCTCTGCCGAGATCCCTCCCGGGTGTTGCTACTTCCCCCTGATTTAACCCGAGCCCACTCCGGCGTGGGCAAGTTGACCGAACTGCTTTATCACCACTTTGCGGGGGGGTCTGTACCAGCGGAGGTTCATGTGATCCCCACTTTGGGGCAGCATCAACCGCATACGCCCGAAGAGAACCGTTGGATGTTTGGGACCATTCCCGAAGAACGTATTCACGCCCACGATTGGAAGGCGGGGTGTGTTTACGTCGGCGAGGTGAGTGCTGCCTACATGAAGGAGATCACCAACGGGGCCGCCGATTGGGCGATGCCAGTCTGGCTCAATCGGATGCTGATGCAAGAGAAGTGGGACCTGGTGATCAACATCGGTCATGTGGTTCCCCATGAAGTACTGGGATTTGCCAACCATAACAAGAATTACTTGATCGGTTTAGGTGGCAAGGAGACACTTTGCACATCACATTTGGCCGCCGCTGCCTGCGGAATTGAGAACAACTTGGGGAACTTAGTGACCCCTATTCGAGCGTGCTTCAACAAGGCTGAGGATGATTTTCTAGGACACTTGCCGGATTTGTATGTGCAAGTTGTCTTAGCCCGGAACGCGTCGGGGGAGCTTGTGCACACCGGCGTTCATGTTGGGGATGATCTGGAGACGTACTTGGCTGCGGCGCGGCAAAGCCGAGAAGAGAACATCACGCTCTTTGAGGAGCCGGTCCCCAAGATGGTTTGCGTGATGCAGGGAGACGAGTTCTTCAGCACTTGGGTGGCCAATAAAGCGATCTACCGAACACGGATGGCCCTAGCCGACCAGGGCGAGCTGGTGATCATTGCTCCTGGGTTGAAGCGGTTCGGTGAACAGCCTGAGATCGACCAGTTGATCCGCAAATATGGATACGTCGGCACCGAGGAGGTCATGCGGCAATATCGGGTCAACGGCGACTTGCAGGATTTTGCCAACGGTGCTGCGCACTTGATTCATGGCTCCTCGGAAGGACGCTTTCAGATCACTTATGCTCCCGGTCATCTTTCGCAAGAAGAGATCGAGAGCGTCAACTTTGGGTATCTTGATCTGGCCGAGGCCCGCGCCCGCTACCAGCCTGACTCGCTCAGCGAAGGCTGGAACGACCTTCCTGGCGGGGAAAAAGTGTTCTTCATACCGACGCCCTCGGCAGGATTGTGGTCCACGCGTCAAAGACTCCATAATCGGCCAGCGTCGCTGGTTGCTTGAGGTGCGTGGAATCGTTGAAGACTGGTGGAACCGTATAGGCGTTTCGTTTGCCAGGTCCTCATCAACACTCGGCTTCCACTTTTCAACCCATTCGGTGAGGTTCCGCCTGAACGGACGAATCATGTCTGAACGGAGGAATCGTGCCTGAGAACACACATCATGCCTGAGAACACGCATCATGCCTGAGAAGACGAAGCAGGATTACCTGAGCACTCCGATCCGTCATATCGACATCCGGCAACATGATCCGACGGCCCTTGTCGAGGCGATGGGCGGCATGGCGTTTCAGGCTCGCAATCTCCACCGGGCCGCCCAGATCTATTGCCGGATGCTGCAGGACGAAGGGTGTGGGGTGATTCTCTGTCTGGCCGGATCGTTGGTCAGCGCGGGGCTGAAGAAGGTCATCCACACTCTGATCTGCGAGAACATGGCCGATGGGATAGTGGCCACTGGGGCCAACATCGTGGATCAGGACTTCTTTGAGGCTTTGGGCTTTCGGCATTACATCGGCGAGAAATCCGCCGACGACCATCACTTACGGGAACTCCATATCGACCGCATTTATGACACCTACATCGACGAAGATGAACTGCGAATCTGCGATGAGACGATCTCCCGCATCGCTGATGATCTGGACCCGAGGCCCTATTCCTCACGAGAGTTCATTTGGGAGATGGGCCGGTATCTGACCGGGGGCTGCCCGGTCGACGACTCGATTGTTTTGGCCTGCCACCAGCACGACGTGCCGATCTTTGTCCCTGCTTTCAGCGATTCAAGCGCTGGATTTGGGTTGATTCATCATCAGTGGCATCGCCCCAATTCTCATCTCAGCATTGACTCCGCGAAGGATTTTCTTGAGCTGACGCGATTGAAGGTTGCTGCTGGGCAAACGGGCCTTTTGATGATCGGTGGTGGGGTCCCCAAAAATTTCGCACAGGATGTGGTGGTCGCAGGCGAAGTCCTGGGCTTTGAAGTTCCAATGCACAAGTACGCCATTCAGATCACCGTGGCCGACGAACGTGATGGCGGATTGAGCGGATCGACATTGAGAGAAGCCTGCAGTTGGGGCAAAGTCGACACGGTCTTTGAGCAGATGGTCTACGGCGAAGCCACCACGCTCTTCCCCTTGCTGGCTGGCTATGCCCTGCACACCGGCGCGGCTGCCGGTCGTCAAGCTCGGCGCTGGGCGAGCAAACTGGCCAACCTCCCTAGCGATTCACCTGCCTAGCTAGTTCTCGGATCACTCCAACAGCTCAAAGGCTCCCGCCCCAAATGCCCAGCGCCGCTTGGGGTTTGTAGCCGCAGAGTCGCGCAAATTCCCATAGACTCGACTCTAGATCACGCTGAAGTCTGCGAAAAACTCTAGAGACAAGTTTAAGCAAGATAGCTCCCGGCCACGTCTGGGCTTGTCGGCGGTGGGTCCTCGGAGGGTGACGCCTGGCCCCATGCCTTTGTGGATAGGCGGCGAACTCAGTGATCCGAGCCGGGCGAAATCCCGAGTCGGTCATTTTGTCACCGAGTTCCCAAAAATGACTTGCCCTGAATGAGGGGATCTTGTACGGTAACAAGTGCTGGAGGGCAGATCGTCAATGGGCATGATAGAGTAAGATTCAACCCTCCAAACCTCAACCCTCATGCCATTCGGGGAGACCAAACTCACACAGAGTTTGGGCCTGAACTCACTCGGCACTGTGGGTCAAAGAACACACCGCAAACTGTTAAATCCACCAAGCGTTGAGAAAGCCCTGCTTCGCGAAGCGAACTCCAAACCTCCCAAGTTTTGCGCCGACCTTAGGACTCAGGCAGCCCAACGACTCCAGCTACCGCCTTCAATTCCTACCACCCACAGCAAGGCTTGATGTTGCTTGGAGACCAGTTCCCAAGTGAGCCTCCCTCACGGAATCCCAAACCCGGACGTTTTTTCCACCTTCCGTTTGACTGGCGTGGCACTCAGTCAGCGCCGCGACACTCCCCGAACGAGGATGATGATGTTTCTCCGCATTTTGAGTCTCTGTTGCGCCGTGGCCATAGGCTTGGCGAGTGTGGCCCACGCTGAAAAGATCGCCTTGACTCCAAGCTCGGTGATCGGCGGCAGTGGGGCTTGGAACAACGAACCCTGGGATGCTAGTAGCAACGGCGGCCAGTTCAACGGCGGCAACGTCGCCGACGGAGTGACAAGCGAGCCCGTCGGCAGCGGCGGCAGCGGCACCCCTTGGCTGGGCAGGAATAATCTCAGCGGTGAGTATCTGGTCATCGATTTGGGTGCGAAGTATCGCATCGACAAGATCGACCTCTACAACACACACAACGGCCAGTTCAACGATCGAGGCACCCAAGACTTCTCAATTGACGCTGGCAACGAAGTTGTGGACAACGGCTCACCCACGGACTTTGACCTGGCACCTGGGGCGACAACCATCCTCTCGGGGACTCTCTCGGATACGACCGATCAAGCCGACATCGTCCCCGATTCGTTCACCCTCGCCGCTCCCACAGGACCAACTCGCTACTTGCGGTTCAACGCCATCAACTTCCGCGATGGTGATGTTGGCGTTGGTCTCAACGAGATTGAGGTCTTTGGGACCGTGCCCGAGCCTGGCACGATCGTTGGCTTGGTAGGTATCCTGGGGGTTTCGCTGGTCGGTCGCCGTCGCCGCTAGAAGCTGCCCGTACCCTCCGCTCTTTGACCAGCAAGACTAAGCGGAACCAACAGACGGAGCGGCGAAGCCCTTCGTCCGTTGGTTCCAGGTTCACAACACCCTAGGGATCTCGCCAGCATTGAGTTAGACTGATGCAAACAGGCTTATCCACACTCAGGATGAGCCTGGTTTCATTCACTCAGTTCTTGTAACTTTCGACTCAGTTGCTGTGGCTCTCGAGAGGTCGCATGGCATCGATGCAATCTCCCACCATCCCACCTGCCAGTCCTCTCCTCTCGGTTCTCTTGATTCTGGGGAGCTGCGGGCTTTGCGAAGAGCCAGTTCCTCAACCACTCCCAGGAACAAGTCCGCTTGTGCAGAGGCTTTTCGTCAAGCCCCTGAAAGCAGCTGAGCCCCTGCCGTCTTCCCGGTCTGCAGGTCCATCCGCCCAGGTGCCCCAGCTTGAACCACAAGCCAACTCTCCTCTTGCTGAGGAATACGCAGCGCTTGACCCCAAGCAGGACGGCTGGCAGTCCGAAGCTTGGCACGACATCCTCAAAAAACGCTTCGCCAAACTAGCCTATTGGATCGAGCACCCGAAAAAGCGGTCACCCACGCAGTTGGAACTCGTCGCCGACGCTTCCATCGTCTGTGACCGACTCCGTCCATCTCAGGAGCAACTGGTCTATCACGATGATGTCTTTTCCGTCTGGCGCCAGGCCGACCGAAACTCAGCCCAACAGTCCGGGCAGACAGGAGCCACCCGTCCCAACACCAATTCGGGGTTGACTCGGTTTCAAGAACAACTCGTCGATTGGCTGAGCCTTATGCAAGGAGCCCATGAGGTTCTGCGGGTCGAATTCAAGATCTTTCGGGTTGACGACACCCAAGATGAGGTTTCCTGTCAGGTTCAGGTTTTTCTCGTCGGGCGTGGCGACGATCAGGCCATTCAGCAAAATGCAGTCTGGCAGTGTCGGTGGACAAAAGACGCGAGCAATCCGTTGCTTCAGTCCATCAAATTGGCCGATTACGAGCGAATCAGAGCAACAGCTGAGCACGGACTGCCGCTTGCTGATTGCACCGAGGCAGTCATAGGGGCCAACTCCTGTTACCGACAACAGCTTCTTTTCGGCCAAGATCACTGGTGTGAACGGATCGAAGCGCGACTGGGCGTCTATGTCCGTGCCCTCAGTGGATTGGCTGTTGGCGATATCAACAACGATGGGCGGGACGACCTCTATCTCTGCCAGCCCGGAGGGCTTCCCAACCGGCTGTTTCTGCAACAGCCAGACGGTACTGCCCAAGACATCTCCGCAGAGTCGGGGGCAGACTTGATGGAACCCTGCAAGTCAGCCCTCTTCGTCGATCTCGATAACGATGGAAACCAGGATCTTCTCGTCCTGGCGATCTACTCGGCCGTTGCCATCTTTCAAGGCGACGGCCAAGGAAACTTTGCCTATCAAGGGGCCATCCCTATCGCCGGCCAAGCCTATTCCCTCGCTGCGGCCGACTACGACAACGACCGGCTGCTGGATGTATACGTCTGCAGTTACAACCACGTTCCTGGGGCCATTGGAGATGCCGCCCAGATCCACCCGGACTCTTACTTTGATGCCAACAACGGTGTCCGCAGCGTTCTCTTGCAAAATGCAGGCAACTTCCGTTTCCGAGATGTCACGCGGGACGTAGGTTTGGAGATGAACAATCGCCGCTATAGCTTTGCTGCCTCGTGGGAGGACTTCGATAACGACGGCGATCTGGACCTCTACGTTGCCAACGACTACGGCCGAAACTGCCTGTACCGCAATGACGACGGACGGTTCACCGACGTGGCTCCTCAGTTGAACGCCGAGGACATCGCCTCGGGAATGAGCGTCGCCTGGGGTGACTACGATAACAACGGATTCATGGATCTTTATACGTCGAACATGTGGTCCAGCGCCGGCAACCGAATCACCTTTCACGAGCGATTCCCCATCGACCACCGTACCGCCCAAGCTTTGATCCGTCGCAGCGCGAAAGGAAACACCCTGATGCGCAACTCAGGTGGCGGGCCATTCGACGATGTCAGCTTTTCCGCGGGCGTGAATCTGGGCCGCTGGGCCTGGGGGTCGAAGTTCTTGGACCTCAACAACGATGGATGGGAGGATGTCGCTGTCGCCAATGGCATGGTCACCGGTGCCCTTAAGGATGATTTGTGAAGCTTTTTCTGGCGACGCGTGGTGTCGCATTCCCCCCTCAACGAGCCCAACTCACAATCTGGTGATCGTTATCGTCGCGGTTGGGCAGCACTGAACCGCCTGGTCCGTGAACGCCACAGTTTCAGCGGCCGAGAACGCAACTGTTTCTTCTTCAACACCCGTGGCGGCCGTTTTGCCACAGCCTCCGGAGCTGTTGGGTTTGATTTCCCCGACGACGCCCGGGGTCTTGCGGTGACGGACTGGGATCTTGATGGCAAATTGGATTTGTGGGTGAGCAACCGGACGGCGCCACGCGCTCGGTTTCTGCACAACCGCCTTCCGACTGAGCATCACTATCTGGCTGTGCGTCTCGAGGGAGTCACCTGCAACCGAGACGCCATCGGCGCTCGGCTCGAGCTGTATCTCGGAAAGGACGGGCCAACCAAACGGATCAAAACCTTGCGTGCCGGCGAGAGCTTTGCTTCCCAGTCGACCAAATGGATCCACTTCGGCCTTGGTGAGGAGGATCTCATCAACAAGCTTGTGGTGCGTTGGCCTGGGGGCCAAGAGGAGATTTTTTCCGATCTGCAAGCGGACCGGCGGTATCACCTCAAACAAGGCAGCACGGCAGAGGAGTTTCCGGTGACTCATCGGACACTCCCGAAGAAGCTGACCAACTCGGAGACACTCGTCTCTTCCTCGGAATCCTCAACCGCTCGCGTGGTATGCATTTCGCGGCTGCCGCTTCCGGAGGCCAACTATGAGGATTTTTCCGGTCAGAAACATCCTTTAGATTTTCTGGCCAGTCCCGAATCCGATAGACCCGACAGCGGCGCACCTGTTCCCAGAGTGTTGGCGATCAACTTGTGGGCCACCTGGTGCCCACCGTGCCTTCAGGAGCTCCAAGAGTGGGTTAAGCATCACAAACAACTCCAACAAGCCGGAATTGAGGTGTTGGCCCTCAGCGTCGACGGTCTCGGCTCGGACGAGTCGGTTGGTGAGGGACGGCAACAAGCGTCCCAGCTCGTCAATAAGCTCAAGTTGCCCTTTCGAACTGGGATGGCAACGCCGAAGCTTCTCTCGCACTTGGATGTGCTGCAGCGTGCGATGCTTGACCAACAAGTGAACTTGCCCGTCCCCAGCACGTTTCTGGTCACCTCCGGGAGGGGCCTGGAGCCAAGGCCCTCGGCAAGCCGCAGCTCGCTCCATGAGCAGGAGCGTCGGCTGCACCTGTTGGTTCTGCACAAGGGAAGAGTCTCGGCCGAGCAACTGGTCGCCGATGCGAAACTGGCCCAGGCGAGCCCGGCAACACTTCGAGAAAGTACCACGTCGTTTCAAGGACGCTGGATCACCAAGCCGATGGGCCCCAGCGCTGAGGAAGTCGCCTTAAAATTCCTTGAGCAAGGCAACGACCAAGAGGCCATCGCCTACTTGAAGTTCGTCCTGCCGCAGCGTTCTTCGCGAGATCGCACCGCCCAAGAACGCCCTGCTGAAGGCTCCTCGGTTGAGCAAACTCAGGTGGAGGCAGACTTGCGGTTTCTGCTGGCCAGGTTGTACGCCGACGGTCAACAAACAGCTGCAGCGATCACGGCCTATCACCAGACCGTTGAGGTCGACCCCGGCTACCGCCAGGCCTATCTCAACCTGGGAGCGATTTACCTGGAGATGGGTCGACTGACCCAGGCCGAGCGATGTTTCCGCAAAGCCGTGGATCTCGATCCCTCCGATCCTCACAGCCTGACGACTTTGGGGGCAGTGTTGGTGCGTGCTCGCCGGCCGGCGGAGGCGATCGTCTTGTTCCGTCGGGCCGCCGCCCTGGAGCCGCGTCATGTCTTGGCCCACTCGAACTTAGCCCGAGCTCTGCACGCTTTGGGGCGAATGCGCGACGCCGTCAAGCAGTACCGCATCACTCTGCAACTTGCGCCTCAGCAAAGCAGCGATGCCAACAACCTCGCGTGGGTGTTGGCAACTTCCCGAGAACGCGATGTCCGGGATGGGGCCGAGGCAGTCGAAGTGGCTGCCCGGCTCTGCCGGCAAACCAAACATCAAGATGCCCGAACTCTGGCGACGTTGGCAGCAGCCTATGCTGAGACGGGTGACTTTCGGCAAGCTGTCCAGACTGTCCGCAGGGCCATTGACCTCACGGAGGCCTCCGGCCAAAACAACTTTACGGCTTTCCTGCGCCAACATTTGGCTCGGTATCAGGCACAAGAACCTCTCAGATTCCCTTAGTCAGTTCTCTCATGCCCCGAGTAACCCTCACAATCCTCCTGGCTGCGGGCTGTCTGTGTCTCGTTGGGGTGGTGGCATGGTGGTTTTCCAGCCCGACCGAGCCCCGCCCTCACCTCAACACCAAGGCGGACAAGCAACCCCAAGGTCTGCCTGCTCCCGCGGCGCAAAACGACCTGCCGACGTCAACGCTGGAACTCGACTCGCTCGCAGAGAGTTCTCCGCTGGCTGCTGATTATCAGGCCGTCGATCCTCAACAAGATGGCTGGACCAGCGAAGCCGACCACAACGACGTCAAAGCTCAGCTGCACCACTTGGCAGAATGGTTCGCCCATCAAGGCAACCCGGGAACAAAACCAACCTCCGATGAGATTGAGTTAAGGACCATCGTTGCTGCCGAGTTTCAATGTGGGAGTCTCTTTGCCAAGGATCAGACAGATCTGCTGCAAGAGCCGGGGTTGACCTCCAGCGAAGCTGCCGGGCCATTGCCTCATCAACCGAGGTATGCTGGGCCGGCGGGACTGGCTGAGGCACTTCGTCAGTGGCAAAGTAGCTTGCCAACAGCTGCTCGGCTGCGGCTGGAATTCAAGATCTTTGGGATCGAATCGGCTGATCCCCAAGCAAGCGAGCCGAGTGACAGCTGGGTGACCAGCCGAAGCTATGTGGTTCTTCAAGCGACATCACCCTCACGAAGAGCCCAGAGCAACGCCATCTGGAATTGCCGTTGGAAGAGGGACGAGAACGGATTGTTGCTGGTCTCGATCACGATTGAGGATTCCCAACTCACACAGACATCCAGCAGGTGGCTGACTGATCGAACAGCACAGCTGCTGAGTCAGGAGGCTCTGGAGCACTTTCAGCCTAGCACAGACTACTGGGCTGTTCGGATCGAGCAGCAGCTTGGCCTGTATCTCCACGGCTGGTCGGGATTGGCCGTTGGCGACGTCAATGCCGATGGCCTTGATGACTTGTTCGTCTGTCAGGCCGGTGGGCTGCCCAACCGGCTATTCGTTCAGAATCCGGACGGCTCGGCCCAGGAGGTTTCCCACGCAGCCGGTGTGGACTGGCTTGATCGCACCAGCGCGGCTCTGTTGGTGGACTTCGACAACGACGGCGATCAGGATCTGGCCCTCTCAATGGACCGTCTCGTGCTCATCCTGGAGAACCTCGGTCCCCAAAACCAAGTCCAGCCCGAGATCGCTGCGAGGTCTGCTCAACGCCCTGAGGTGCTCATTCCTTTCTTTGAGCCTCGCAGGGTCCTGCAGACCGCTGGCCAACCCTATTCCCTAGCGGCGGCCGATTACAACAACGATCGTCAAACGGATTTATTCGTCTGTTGCTACAACCAAAGCGCACTCGCCGTACAACAAGGGGGATTGGGTGTCCCCGTTCCGTATTTTGATGCCAACAATGGCGCGGCCAATCATCTCTTCAAGAATTCTGGCGATTGGACGTTTGCCGACGCGACCGCAACCTGCGGAATCGATCAGAACAACACACGATTTAGCTATGCTGCTTCCTGGGAGGACTTTGATAACGACGGTGACCAAGATCTCTATGTTGCCAATGATTTTGGTCGAAATAATCTTTATCGCAACGACGCGGGGCGATTTCTGGACATCGCCGCACAAGCCGGGGTTGAAGATGTCGGCTCGGGGATGAGTGTCAGTTGGGGCGACTACAACAACGACGGGCGCTTTGACCTCTATGTTGGCAATATGTTTTCAGCAGCAGGCAGCCGTGTCACCTACCAGCGGAGATTCAAGTCGGCCTTTGGAACTCCGGAGCTCAAAGCGCTGCAGCGATTGGCTAAAGGCAATACACTGTTTGAAAATACTACGAGGCTGCGCCAACCCGCGAGCAGCCGCAAGGCCCTTCCCGGAAATCCTGAAGGTGATCAGACGGCCGAGGATTCGCAAGCATCCTCGGACCCTCGGAGTCGCCGAGGAGCAAGCTTTGCAGATGCCAGTTCAGCAGCCGGGGTCACCATGGGGCGTTGGGCTTGGAGCTCGAATTTCCTGGACATCAACAATGACGGATGGGAAGACATCTTTGTCGCCAATGGATTTGTGACCGGCCTGCCGCAGGCCGACGATTTGTGAAGCTTCTTCTGGCGGCGCGTCGCGTCGCAATCGCCTCAGACAGCCAGCCCCACACCTCAGGATCAATACCTCCGCGCCTGGGTGGCGATCAACCGTCTTCTTCGTGACGGCCGCGGTTGGAGCGGTGAAGAACGCAATTGCTGCTTTCTCAACACACACACAGGCCGATTCGCTGATGTCTCGGCGCTGTCGGGCTTTGATTTCAAGGACGACAGCCGTGCGATCGCTGTGACCGATTGGGATCAAGACGGTCGCCTGGATCTGTGGATCTCCAATCGGACTGGCCCACGGCTTCGCTTTTTGCGTAATGAGCTGGATTTGACCAATCGCTTTCTTGCAATCCAACTGATCGGGACACGATGTAACCGCGATGCCATCGGGGCACGCTTGGAACTCCGTGTCGGTCATGCCATGCAATCCCGTACCATCGCCAGGTCACTTCGGGCCGGCGAGGGCTTTTTGTCTCAATCCTCCAAAACCGTCCACTTCGGCTTCACCCGACAGGAGCAGCCTCAGCACCTTGTCATCCGTTGGCCGGATGGAAGTGTGGAGTCTTTCCAGGATCTTCAGCCCAACTCCAGGATTCAGATCACCCAAGGCCAACAAGGCTGGCAACCTCTGGTTCGCGGGTCGGATGCCGGCAAACAGTTTCCCGCCGATGCCAGGGATGATCCGCGGCTTCCCGTCGCGGCCGAGAAGTCTGTCGATGCTCGCCGAATCGTCATCGCCTCACTTCCCAAGCTGCCGGAACTTCCGGTCCTCAACCAACAACTGCAAAGACGAATCCTCAGGCCCCGCGACAACCCGCTGCTGATTCAACTCTGGGCGTCCTGGTGCCCAACGTGTCTTTCAGAACTCAAATCCTTTTCCGGCTCCGCCAAATCCCTCGCCCAAGTCAATTTGAGTGTCGTGGCAGTCAGCGTTGACTTGCTAGACGATTCGTCTGCGCCGCAGCAGCAAGCGAAAAACTCGGCCTCTTTGGCGGCGAAACTGAGTTATCCCTATCCTCTGGCTTTTGCCACTAAGCAATTTGCCAACCGACTGGATATCGTCCGCCGGGCGTTGTTCGATCGCCACGAGCCTCTGCCCCTGCCGCTGAGTCTGTTGGTCGACTCTCAAAACCGCCTGGCAGTGATTTACGTCGGGCGGGTTGAGCCGGAGACGGTCCTGAACGATCTGGAGGCACTCCAAGAGGCACTCGAGTCGGAACATCCCCGCAAGCGATGGCGTCAACAGGCCAGCCCGTTCCTCGGTCGCTGGTGGGCGTCTTCTCTGCAGCCTGACCCAGTGAACCTCGCCATGCAGTTCATCTCAGAAGGTTATCCCGACCAAGCCAGCATCTATCTGCGGAGTGTGCTCAAGGCCGACCCAACAAGCGAAGTGGTGGGAGTGGAATACTTCTTGGCACGGCTCCTGCTCGAGCAAGGGAAGTGGAGTCAAGCTGAACAGTCCTTTCGCCGTGTGCTTGCTGTTTCTCCGAACCATCCCGGTGCGCATCTGGGGCTGGGCTTTGCTCGGTTATCTGAGGGAAGAGCCAACGAGGCCGTTGCAGAACTGCTGGTTGCCTCCGAGCTCATGCCCGCCGAACCGGAACCCGATGCCTATTTGGGCATGGCTCGGATCCGACAGGGGCAACCCCAGCTGGCCATCAAGCACTACCGCCAGGCGCTGCAGAAACGGCCCGGCTGGACCGAACTGGCCAACAACCTCGCCTGGATGCTGGCAACCCACGCGAGCCCCCAAGTGCGTAACCCTCGTGAGGCAATCAAGATCGCGCAAGCGTTCTGTCAATCCGATCCAGACAATCCTTCCCTGTTAGATACGCTGGCAGCGGCTTGGGCCGCGGATGGAAATTTCGACAAGGCTATCGAGGTGGCCGAGAATGCCGTAAGGTTCGCCCGCCAGCAAAGGAAGACTAAGCTGGCCGCCTCGATCCAAGCTCGTCTCGAAACTTATCAACAAGGTCAGGCCTTTGTGGAGATCGAGGACTCCCAAAATCCCTGACACAAATGCATGATCTGACTCCCATCGTCGGACGTGCTGGCGTGTTTGGTCCGCGCGGCCAAGACATCCACACGGTGATGACTCGCGACGTTATTGGCTAGCTAGAAATATCAACTCAGGAATTATTGGGTAAGGTTGATGAGGTGGGAGCTTCGCCCACTTGTCGGCTGGCAAAGACGACCTCATCCTCAGGCCGTTCCTCGAGTTGAAAACCGTGTCGCCGAAAAACAGCTAACATTCTTGCATTATCTGGCGTGGTTTCTCCAAAAACACGCTCGAGGCCCCACTGGCGAGCGATCTCCAAGCAGTGCTCGGTGATCAAGCCCCCCAACCCGCGTCCTTGCCAACGATCGGCCACCAGCAGGGCATACTCCCCCTGGTGGTGGTCCGACTCTGCCAACAGGCGACCAACAGCGACGATCCGATTCTCTTGCTCGACGGTGACTTCAGCGACGATGGCAATTTCTCGGGCGTAGTCAATAAAGCAATAACGTCTGGCCATCGCGTCGCTTGTCTGGCTAAACAAATAGCGGAATCGGTACCGGATGGACTCAGGACTGCAGGCGGCTAACAGCTCTTGCCAGCGAGGCTGGTCCTCAGGGCGGATCGGCCGCAGAGTCACCGAGGTCCCATCGCGGAGCCGCAAACCCTCGCGAATATACTCCTCCGGATAGGGCTGAATCGCCAAATGAGAATACGGCTCGGCAGCGCGTTGGACCGATTCTTGATCCACCACCATCCTGGCGTCCAAAGCGATGGCTCCATCGGCGCTGATAAGCAAAGGGTTGATATCTAACTCCACGATCTCAGGAAAGTCACTCACCAGGTAACTCACCCGAAGCAAAACCCCTAACAATTCGTCGAGGTCGACTGGTTTACTCCCTCGGTATCCGGTCAACAGGGGCCAGCTCTTCAGGGAGCGCAGCATCCGCAGGGCCAGCCGATCGTTCAAAGGCGGCAAACCCAGAGCACGATCCTGAAACACCTCCGCGGCGGTCCCCCCGGAGCCAACCAGCAGCACTGGCCCAAAGATGGGATCGCTCTTGGCCCCGACAATCATCTCGAAAGCACGAGCGTGCGAGGCCATCTTCTGCACCGTGACACCCTGAATGTCGGCATCCGGTCGCTTTCTCTGGGCCGATGTGGTGATCTCCTCAAAAGCCGCTCGCACGGCATCGGCATTGGGGAGATCGAGATGGACGCCGCCGACATCCGTTTTATGTGTAATCTGAGGGGAGAGAATCTTCAGAACAACAGGGTAGCCGATTCTCTCGGCTTCTTGGACAGCCTCGTCGGGATTGCCTGCTGGCACGGGCAGGGTCACGGTGATGCCGTAAGCAGCTAGCAACTCTTTGGAGAGATCTTCACCCAGCACGGTGCCGCTGGTTTCGACCGACTGAGCGATTCGTCGGGAGAAGCTGTTGCGGATGAGGTGACGATCTTGGTTGAGGGTGACGGAGAGGTCTCGGGGTGTCTCGTAGAGCACTTCCAAATTGCGAGAATAGTGCACCAAGTGGGAAAACGCTCGGATGGCATGTTCTGGAGTATGGTAGGAGGGAATGCCAGCTGCATTGAGGATCGCGACACCACCTGCGACCTGACCGGCGCCCATCCACGCGGTTAAGATGGGCTTTTGGGCAGCCCCGCGTGCCGCCTCGGAGAGAGCTCGAGCGGTGCCAACCGGATCGGTCATCGCTTGAGGGGTGAGGATGACCAACACGGCGTCCACGGCCGGATCAGCCAAAGTCACGGTGGTGGCTTGGGCGTATCGCTCCGGAGGGGCATCGCCCAAGACATCGATGGGGTTGTTGTGGGACCAGTAAGGAGGCAGAACCTCATTGAGTTTGCGATAGGTCTCTGGCGAGAGTTCCGCCAGCACTCCGTCGCGGGCCAACAGAGCATCGGTGGCCATCACCCCAGGCCCACCGGCGTTGGTGATGATCGCCAAACGGTCCCCGCGAGGTCGGCGTTGACGACAGAGCAGCTCGGCGCAGTCAAACATATCTTCCACGTCGAAAACCCGCACGATCCCCGCACGCTCAAAGGCAGCCGCATAGACAGCATCCACTCCCGCCAACGCGCCGGTGTGGCTGGCGGCCGCCTGAGCGCTTTGGCTGAATCGTCCCGCTTTATACGCGATGATGGGTTTCTCTCGAGCAAAGGCCCGGGCTGCCGACATGAACGTGCGGGGATCTCGTATGGACTCGATGTAGAGGATGATCGCTTCGGTGTGTGGGTCGTTGCCGAAGTAGTCAATCAGATCGGCAAAGCCAACATCCAACATGTTTCCGATGGAGACAAAGTGGCTGAAGCCCACCTCCTGCGCGACGGCCCAATCCAAGATCGCTGTGCACAAAGCCCCGCTTTGACTGACGAAGGCCACGTTCCCGGGCTGAGGGGTCATCCCGGCAAAGCTGGCGTTTAACTTTAAGCTCGGAACGATCACCCCGAGGCAATTGGGCCCAATAATCCGCAAACCCGGAAAGGCGGCCATGGCTTGGTGAACTTCCTGCTCCAGCCAGCGGCCGTGCTCTCCCATCTCCCGGAATCCCGCGCTGGTGACGACCACCCCACGAGTTCCGGCTTCGCCCAGGTCTCGAATCAGCCCTGGCACGCTTGCTGCTGGAGTACAGATGACTGCCAAGTCAGGCGGTTGAGGCAGACTCTGCACGTTGGCATAAGCCTGAATCCCCTGGACCGCCTCCCGCTTGGGATTGATGGGGTAGGTGACCCCGTGAAAACCACCTGTAATCAGATTCCGCAGAACCGTGTACCCGACCTTGACGGGGTCGTCGCTGGCCCCGATGACCGCAACGCGTTGGGGTCGAAAAATCCGCTCGAGGTTCTGAACGCTCACCTCGGTCCTCCCGGCCAGCCTTGGCTGGCGATCCCAGAAAAAGATGACGTGATCCTCAGCACAATCCCACAGCCATCCTCGATCTCGTTACACTCAACCAATCTACACAGTTCCGCATCACGCTAAACTGAGGCACTTCATCACCCGGCAGAGGCTGCGAAAACCCTGGCGACAAGGGAGACTTAAGGTTTCTGCTTGCTGTCAGATTGGGGGAAAACGGTCGTGGTCCAAAGCGACTGGGCTGGGGAGTTCACCGACCAACACTCCGCATTGAAGTTGTCCTCAGAAGCGTTTTGGCCGAGGCAGAACGCCTTGGCCGGATTCTATTGATTCTCGGACAGATTTGTGAGGGACCGCGGGCGAAAAGTCCTGATCTGTCTGGGCTTTTGGTTGACGCTTTGAGACCGTCCGAGCTGCCCTCGCTGGTGGGAACCAACGCTGAATCTCAGTGCCACCGCTGCGTACCTTCCCGCTGCTGGGGGGCTGCCCGCGAGACTCGGCTGATTTCGAGGAAAGTCCATGAACGTGCTCGTAACCGGTGGTGCTGGGTACATCGGATCCCACGCCATTCGTGGTCTGTTGGCCGCGGGTCACCGTGTCGTTGCTGTGGATAATCTCAGTCGGGGGCATGCTCAAGCAGTCGACCCAGCCGCGGAGTTGGTGGTGATGGACCTTCGCGAGACCGACAAACTGGCGGCACTGCTGCGAGAGTCCCAGATTGATTGTGTGATGCACTTCGCCGCGCTGGCCTTGGTCAGCGAGAGCGTCACCAAACCCCTGTGGTATTACCGAACCAACATCGAGGGGACCCTCTCCTTGTTGGAAGGCATGCTGCAGGCTCGCGTCAAACAGTTGGTCTTCAGCAGCACCTGCGCCGTCTACGGCATCCCTGACCAGATCCCCGTCTCGGAGGACTGCCCGCGACAACCGATCAGCCCCTACGGTTGGTCGAAGCTTGCTTGTGAGCAAATGATCGCCGACTGCCAGGCCATCGACCCAGAGTTTTCCTTTGTGGCTTTGCGGTATTTCAACGTCGCCGGAGCTGCTGCCGATGGGACTCTCGGCGAGGACCACGACCCTGAGACCCACTTGATCCCACTGATTCTCAAGACCGCTTTGGGGCAACGGGAATCGTTGACGATCTTTGGCACCGATTACCCGACCCCCGATGGAACCTGCGTCCGGGACTACATCCACGTGGAGGACCTCTGCCAGGCTCACGTTCTGGCCCTTCACCAACTCCGTCCCGGACAAGGAGAGGTTTTCAACCTGGGGATCGGTCGGGGGTATTCCGTGCGAGAGATCGTCAAGGCAGCCGAGCGAGTCACTCGCCGCCACTTGTCCATTCGTGTGGATCAACGCCGCCCAGGCGATCCGCCGGCCCTCTATGCCAGCGCAGAACGTGCCCGGAGGGAACTCAATTGGAGCCCCCAACACACCGAGATCGAAGCGATGATCGCCACGGCTTGGGATTGGTTCTCAGCCCACCCGCACGGTTACCCACCATAAATCCTCAGCCGGCTCAATTCGATCCAGCAGTTTGCGACAACCGGCCAAGCCTTGGCCTGAGTTTGCCCGGAGGGACGTGATGACGGCCGCCTCGCCAGAAAGGGCGATGGGTCGTCCGCCCGAGACGAGGTTTGCTCGGTGGGGTGAACTGGGAGTATCATCGAAGAGGTCATTTGGTGTGGTCGAGTGCCGATCCCAGCTCCCAAGGAGGTCGGCGAGTGCTCAACGACACCGATGTTCGTGTCCTGGAATTTCAGTCTGTCTTGGCCTGACCTTGCCAGCGAGCCGCTTTGACCACTGCCGGTGCCCTTAGTTTCACGATGCTGCTTTTTCTGGTCTGCGGCCTTCTCTCGGCCGGTGCCTCGGGGATCGCAGTGAACCATGCCTGGCCCAGGTGGGTCGACAGAACTCGACGTGCTGGCACCGCTTTTGCCCTTGGGGAGCTCTGGCCGACGACAGTCCTGGTGCAAGCAGTATTGCTGGCCCTTGCAGCGATCCTCCTGGGGTGGCGAGTCCTTCCTGAACTGGCACAACAGCCTCCCCTGTGTTGGTTGAGCGAATCCTGGCTCAACGGCTTGGCCCCTGTCCTGGGAACTCTGCTGAGCTTCGGCCTTTGGCTATCGGCGGTGGTTCTGGGAGCTGCTTGTGGCAGGAGGTACCAGACGCTGTCGAGCCGATTCGGAATGTGGCTGTTTTCCGGGCTTGTGCCCTTTTTCCGAGTTGCCACCAAACGACTGACCTGGGTTCTTGGCCCAGACCCGAACTGGGGACCACTCAGCCCGGGTTTGTCGAGGTCCGCTTCCGAGAGGCTCTTCGCTGGTGGCCCTGCAGGCAGCAGAAATGGTCACCCCGCCGAGGGGCAGCCCCAGGTCGCTTTCGAGCACCATCTGGCTCTGGAGGCGTTGCGACTGGGGCAACGCACAGCTCGCGATATCATGCAGCCTCGGCTGGATCTTGATGCCCTCGAGGTCGACACCCCAGCTGCTGAAGTCTTCGGGGCCGTTGCGATGGCGGGCTACACGCGGCTGTTGGTCTACGAAAGCGACCTTGACCATATTCTCGGCTACATTCACATCCGAGAGGTATTACGGCGACACTACCTTGGGGTGGCTCTGGATCTTCGCAAAATCCTCCGGCCAGTGGTGTTTGTCCCCGAGTCCTTGCCCTTGGATCGCCTGCTGGTCATGTTGCAGCAGCGTCGCTGTCACTTGGCTGTAGTGCTGGACGAGTTCGGCGGCACTCAAGGGGTCGTCAGTCTGCAAGACATCCTCGATGAGCTCGTCGGAAAAACATCTGACGAGGAATCGAAAGACCATCCCCAGATCCTCGCCCGTCCCGGAGGAGGCTGGTGGGTCGAGGGGGCCACAGGAGTGGAGGATTTCTATCAGCAAATCCAAGCAGGCGATCTGCCCCAAAACGGGCCACGCCGCTACAGTACTGTGGCCGGGCTCGTACTTTCCTATTTGGGGGATATCCCAACGGTTGGGCAAACGATCTCTGCAGGTGGACTGAGTTTTCAGGTGCTGCGAATGGACGGTGGACGCATCGACCGCCTGCTGGTGACCCCAGAATCGGAGCACCTGCATCGTGAGGGTGATGGCACCTCCCGCTGACACAGGGCCCTCCCTCGGCCCGGACAGTAGGTCACCGAGAGTGAGAGTCTGAACTCGACCAGGTTGGTCGCCTTGCCTCTTTTGAACTCGCCGTTGCGTTGGGATCGGCTACGATCACTTTGACGGAATCCTGCCGGTGGCACCAAACCCGGCCCTGTCGGTTTGCTCCAGCCTCTCTTCTTCAGCAACACTGTTTCACCAGCTTGGTGCCGTTTGCTAGTTGGAACTCGCTTGGCTCAATCGGAACGGATTGGTATGCGTCATCCAGCTCTGTATTTGAATCGGGGCTCACCGCCCTGCTACCCCTCGGCCGAGCAGAGGCAGCGGATCACGAGTCTCTTGCGTCAATGGCCTGAGCGAATGGAAGCTGCTGTCCAGCTCCAGAGGGCTGAAATGGCAGCTTTGCGAGAGGCAGTGGCCAAGATGGCTCAGCGGTATCCCAACATGCCGCACAACCACCAGGACTGCTGGGCCAAAACACAGCGGGATATGCACTTGGTGCTGACTTACGTTGCCAAGGCGGTGTTGCTGCAGAAGCCCTGTTATCTTGAGGAAACCGTGTTGGTGTGGTTTCGCCGCCTGCTTCAATCCTTCAACTTCACCCCACAGTCCGTCGCCGACGGCTACACCTTTTTGCAAGAGGCGTTGCGGGTGCGGATGACCGCCGAATCCTACCAATGGATCGAACCGCTGCTCGGTCAGGTCATCGAATCGCTCAGTGATTTTCCAGAACCTGCTGAGCCGGCGGTTTGACAGCTGAGGCTCAAAACGATTTTTGACCGCAGAGAGCAACCCTCACAGTTGCCAAGCCGGCTGCCGGCTGGGCAATTTGCCAGGCTCTCTCGAAGGACCGATCTGGGGAGTTGGGATGAGCACTTGGTTGGACGACTTGCTCCAACACAGCGAGCACAGGTACTTGCACGAAGCCGAACGGGAGTGGCTGTTGAACTATGCTGATTCCATCGATGCTCGCTTTGTCGTGGCCATGGAATTGCAACGAGCCGAGCCCCTCATTTTCGAAGACTTGCGGGCCCACCTGAGCTCCGCCAACCTGGACCTTGCTGACTGGCTAACCCAGGAATTGCTGGTAGCAGTGGCCACGCAGTTGCGCTTCCTCGCCCAGGCGGTCATTCTGGCCGAACCTCGCTTCCCGCCTCGTGAGCAGATGTCCTTTCTCGGGGATGTCCTGCGAGACTACGGGGTCCCAAGGCAAGTTTTGCGGGAAACCTTGGACCTTTTGTCGCGGTCGCTCAACCGCTTGCTCCAACAAGAGTCCCTGGAACTGCTCCAAGTTCATCTTCAGTGGACCCTACAAGGTTTCGCCGGTGAGCCAGATCAACCAGATCAACCAGAAGCGTGAGGTCCAGTTGGCGAACTTCACCTCGCCTCTGTGCGGCAAACAACGCCAAAGGCCGACTTGCAGCCATGACTGATCGGGGACTGCTGACTACCAATGACTTTCTCCAGCTGCCTGTGCGTGCTCTGCTCGCATTGTCATCACGCAGCGCCCGTCGGACGCAGCCGCTGTACGCCGTATGGATTGAAGCGAAGCCTCAATGGGTGAAAGCTGTCGATGAGGCTTTGCGGCTCACCGAGCAGTCCACGCAGATCGAGCCGACCAATCCGACCGCTGCACGGGAGCTGCTCGAAGCGGTCACCGCTGCTGCTGAGGCAGCCTACTCCGCGGCGGCTAAAGCAGCCGCCGCGGCAAGAAGATTGGCCTCCAATTCCTCCAGTGCCACTCTGGCTTCTTATGCTGGAGGAGCCGCTCATGCCGCCGCCGACGCCGCCGCAGATGCTGACTATCCTGGTCATGCGGCTCAGGCTGCCTGGGCTGCCTGGCGTTACTCGGCTCGAGCAAGCTCAGAAGCAACAACTCTCTCCCGCCGCGACTACCAACTCCTAAAATCCCTCCAGCTGGGCCAACCCGGGGAACTCGGGCAGGTCTTCGATCCCACAGAAACAGGACCACTCGGTCCTTTTTGGTCTGAACACATCCCTCCCTGGTGGGACGAGGGACTTCAAAAGACCCAGGATGCCCTGAGGTCCCCCAGCAAGGATTGACCGGCTCAGGCCGGGGGGGCATCCCCACGATTCTGATTCACAAAAGCTCCGTCGGGCATTCCCGGGTCAGCTTCGAACAGTCGCTGCTGTTTCTTCGGGAGCTCGACTGTTGCCGATCCTGGCGGAGGCTCACTCTATCGGGACCGGAAAGGGCCAATGCACCAACGTCCGCTGGGCAGAACATCTACGGGGCAGAAAGCCTCAGGGCAGAAATTCTTGGGGAGTGGCCACACCAGCGATGATCCGACTCTCATGCAAAAAGCTGGTCTCGGGGAAGGCCAATCCAGATCTCGCGAAGGGATCAGGCGAAGAAATATGAATTTTTCTTGAAGATGCGGCTGTTCGCCGGGGTGGGGCGGCCGTAAAGTTACAGTGCGGCCCGAAAAGCTGTCAGGAGATTGGTTCGGTTTGTGCGCTCCCCTCACGTCCGAATGCAACTTCTGCAGTTGGGTCCCGCAAATTCTTTGAAGGGCCGGCTCCGGAGTGGTGACCCGGAGTCGGTTCTTTTTTTGTTGGGCCAGCTAACGCTGACGGCAATCCGTCCCATTCCTTCTCAAGCTGAGCCGCTCAACAGCAGGGACGGTACCTTTTCCATAGCACGCCGAGTCTACTTCGAAGACTTTTGATCAGTTGGCGGAGCTTCAACAGCCAAGGGCCACCGGCGTGCCTCGTTGGCTGAAGGGCAGTCGCGACTTTTTTCGGATTTCTTCGTTTCTTTTGTCGGGATGCCTCTGCCGGAGGCCATGGCAACAATAGAGGGCCCGAGGGGCCATGGATGCCAAGCCGAGAATTGAAACTCCATTGAGGGGGCTTCACGTTGACCACAGACCAGGAATCTGTGATGCAGATCGAAGATGAGACCGTGACGCTCTGGATTCACCAACTCGCTGAGGGCGACGATCGGGCTGCTGAAAAAATCTATCAGCGGTATTTCGCCCAACTGGTTCGCTACGCCCGGAGCAGGATCAGTCCAGCCCTGCGAACCAAGATCGACGAGGAGGAAATCGTCAACAGCGCCATGAAGAGCTTCTTGATGCGGCACCGATCCGGCAAGTTTCCGGACATGGAGAGCCGAGACAATCTCTGGCGTCTGCTGTTGACCATCACCGCTCGCAAAATTTCCAAACGAGTGGCCAAAGCCCAAGCAAGCCCGGTTACCGAGGCCGATTTGCCGGGCGAGACAAGCAGCGTCCCGGGGCTCTCCGGCGTGATCGGCCGTGGGGGAGGCCCGGTTGAGGCTGCCATGGTGGAGGAGTTTCTCAATCTCCTTCCCGATCAGGAGTTGCGTACCATCGCCCTGCTCAAGCTCGATGGACACACCAACGAACGGATCAAGGAGCTGCTTGGCTTTGGCAACATCCGACGAGTCGAGCGTCGCTTACGGGTGATTCGCAACGTCCTGACAGTTGAGCTAAGCAAGATCCGCGCCGATGAGTAGCTTGGCCTTGCTTCTGGAAGGACCTCTGAGTTGGTCCGCAGTGACCCGCTTTCCTGGACGCTGATCCAACTGACTCGGGCAAACGAGGCACCCGGAAGAAGGAACAGACTGGTTTCATGCTCTAGAGAATTCACGCTCAACGGAACTCGGAATCAACCCAAAGTGGTCCGTTCCCAGAGCCGGGTTTCCAAAACCCAGTTCAGAGTGACCAGTTCGCAGAGCCCAGCTGTGAAAAAAGCCTGCTGTGAAGAAAGCCAGCTGTGAAACTGGCCATCAGCGAGGTGGACCGGACGAGGACCAGCCATCTTACTCGAAGCGGTAGTTGGGGTTTTTAGGATCGAAATCTCGGTCGGTCAGTCCTGTGTTGAAGCGGATGTGGGTGAAGGAATACTCCTCGACCAGGACATAGGTTTTGCCTCGGTTGATCCAATCGTAGGCTTGAAAGTGTAGGGGCACGTTCCACTGATCGTCCAGGAACAGTCGGCCGATCGCTAAGGGCAGCTTGCTTTTGGGATTGGGATTGTTCAGTTGGAGCAGGGTGCAACTGCGTCCGTTGACTTTGCAACCTGGGATCAACTGAACTCGGCAGCGTTGGGCATCGGCCGCGTGCTCTTCGGCGAGGTGGAGCAACTTTTCCAACAACCTCTTCATCCCCGCATTGGTGATCGGGTGGCGATTGCCGCTCATGGCCAAGGTGCCTTCGGGATTGAGCTTCATCGTTCCCAAAACCGCCTGCAAGCCAACACCATGGGCAATCATCTTGTTGTCGTTTTGGCCCTCCACATAAATCACCTCCTGCCCCCGGAGCGATTCAGGCTTGCGGAACCGCATATAAACACTGTAGGGCTGATGCCGTAGCTTCAGTTCCATGTACTGAGGACCAATCAGCTGTGCCTGAACGCGTTCCCGTTTGACGAACAGGCAGGTATAGTCTCGGTAGCGTTCGACGGCCTTGAGCGAACGCCGAACAACATCTAAACCCTGCTGCAATGTGATTTCTTCAGCCTCGAACCTCTGGGGCTTTTCCGAGGACTCGCTGGACCGTTCACTCTTGCTCGCACCCGAGGATCCGCGTGCGTCTGAGGATCTATGCACGCCCGAAGATCTGCTCAAGCCGGTGTTGGTCGCTTGGGTTGTTCTGCTTCTCCGCTGGCCAACCGGGGCTCGGCGGTCGGGAACTGGGCTGGCCGGGGTCATCCCGGCTTGTGGCTGACGGGTCTGGGTCGAACCGGGATTGCTTTTACTGGATCTCACCCAGCCATTTGGGCTGCTCTGGGGCTGGCTTGGTGGGCGATAAACGATGTGCGGTTGGCTGACTTCAGTCTCCACGGGGGCGGGAGGCCCTAGGGAGAGACCGATGCTAGCAAGAAACATGAGCGTTACCGCTCGAGCTGCGTCAATGACCATCCGTGGTTTCCTGGTGCGAGGAAGCGCTGCAAAGTACCAAGGCGGCGTCACTTGCCGGCTCGCCTGTCCAAGAGCGTATTGAGGATCCATCACTTCAAGCAATCCCAAAAAGCGACCGATGCAGTTCCTCTGACTAACTCAAGTTCCCTGGCCAATTCAAGTTCCCTGGCCAATTCAAGTTCCCTGGCCAATTCAAGTTCCCTGGCCAATTCAAGCTCCTTGGCCAATTCCGTGTCTCTGGTGAATCCAGATCCTCTGGGCCTCTCAATCGTCCTGGATGGTTCGGGGGTCGCCGATATCCGACCGCAACCATCCGTTTCGATGATACCAAAGTGCCGTCTGGCGTAATTGGTCCGAAAGCAATCCACTGCCGTGAAATCCTAGTTCTTCGCGGATTTTCCGATCGCAACAGATCCAGGAACCTGCGGTCGCCTCTTTGGACTTGTCGGCTCCGTAGAACACCGGCTGATTCCAGCAGCGTCCCCACAGCTCATTGAGAGTGCCTGCGCAGCGAGCTAACCAACAGGGGAGGTGAATGACAAGAATGCGGCGACGGCCGGTCGCCTGGGCCAAGAGTTCGGCAAGTCGGGGAACTGTAGGAGACTCCGAAGCTGCCACATAATAGATGCCCTCTCCCCGAGTGCCTCCTTCAGTCTGTGGGCTGAGTCGTTGTCCCCGACAGGCGACCAACTGGAGTGCCGCAACAACGTCTTTGACTGCCACCAGAGCCAACTGTTGGCCAGTGACCGCTGGCATGACCAGGCAACCGCTCTTGCGAACCGAGCGAAACAGTGCCAGCAACCCCTGCTCTCGTGGGCCAAAGATCATGGGCGGCCTGACAATCGAGATGGGAACTTTGTGGGCAAATGCAGTCGCAGCTTGCTCTGCGGCCAGTTTGCTCTTTCCATAGTCGGAAATCGGCTCCGGGGGATCGCTCTCTCGCACCAGCCGACCGCCCCGCGCTGGACCGGCCGCCGCGAGTGAGGAGACCAACACCACAACCGGCGGCTCGGACATGCGGGCACAAGCCTCCAACAATCGCACTGTGCCGTGCTGATTGACCTGCCACAATTCTTTGTGAGTGACACTTTTGACCAAACCAGCCACATGATAAACCACCCGGCAGCCATCCAGGGCCGCGGCCAGCGTTTCTCCATGGGGTTGGCCTGGCGTTGAGTGTTCTGTGCCACCTAACTTGGGCAAAGTCGGGCCAGCCAGATCTCCCCAGCGGATTTCCACACCGAGTGATCGCAGCCAAGCCACACGGTCCTGCCGACCGCTCGGGGCAGGCCGCTGCCTTCTCTGGGGAATTCGTTCGGGACCTCTTGGTCGCACAAGGGCGACGGTGTGGTGCCCCTGCGACTGAAGTTGCTCGACAAGATGGGACCCGAGAAATCCGGTAGCCCCGGTGACAAAGATCTTACTTGTCAAGAGGTCACCCTCCCTCGATGTGCTTTGGCTGACGGTGGGGAATCTTGCCGGTCAGCTTCGCAGCGGAGTTTTCAGGCAGTCGAACTGACTTCCCGGCGATTCTGACTGAGTTTGAGCCCCGAGCTGATTCTCTTGCCCAAGGGACTGACCAACAAAGCTGGCAACAACAACAAATCGCCCACTAAGGCAACCACCAGCAACGCAAGCACCAGCCAGGCGAAACGGGCCGTCGGCAGGAATTCGCTCAAGGTGAAGGGCAACAGACCCAATCCGCAGATCAGCGTCGTCTGCATCATCGCGAGGGAGCACCGACGAGCGGCTTGGAAGACGGCTGCCTCTCGGCTTTTTCCGGCTCGCACGGCCGTGCGGAAAGCCATGAGATAATGCAGGGTATCATCCACGGCCACCCCTAATCCGATGCTGGCGGTCATCATGGTGCCGATATCGATCGGCCAGCCGAGCCAGCCCATCAACCCAAAGACCACCAAGGTGGGCAAGAGATTGGGAAGCATCGCCAAGACACCGGTAGAGATACTTCGCAACGCCAGGATGAGTACCACCAAAATCAAGCCAAAGGCTGCCAGAAAACTGACGATCAAGTCGTTGAGCAACTCCCGCTGAGCGACGTAGATCGTTGGCACGGCACCAGTATACTCGACGCCTACTTCGTGCTCGGCATAACGGTCCAGCACCGGCTGAACCACCTGATCAAGAACCCCCAGGTACTGGCCGTAGTCGATCGGTGTCAACGCTGCAATTCGTCCGCTGACCCGCCAGAGTTCCTCATCTCGGCCTTGGGAGTCGACGCTTGTGCCAAGAAACTCCAGATCCACCAACTCCTCCCACCGCCTTTGGATTTGCTGCTGCCAGAGTCGATGCCGAAACGCACCACGAACTGAGCTGCTCTCAGGTTCTGGGGGAAGGAAAGAGCTGACCGCAAGAGTCCCCTCCACGGGTTCTAACTGGTCCACAACCTGGCGGACGTTCTCGACCAACTCAATTCGTTCCGCCAGAGACAGTTGACTCTGTTTGGGCACGTGGAGAATCACCTCAAAGGGAACCAATGGACCCAGATGCTCTTCCAGCCAGCGGTAGTCTTGCAGAATTCGACTTTGGGGGGCAAACAGGCTCTGCAACTTCACGGAAGTCCGCAGGTCGACCAGACCCCAGGCCATTGCAGGAACCAAGCTCAGCGCCACAACCAGCACCAAGCACTGATGACGAACTGCAAGTCGCAACACCGGTCGCACCAACCACCAACCCGACCGAGGCCGCCATGGGTTGCTGCCAGCTCGTTGTGGGCCGGCCGGCCAGACTTGAAATAGACTTCCACCCAACAGAAAGAGCAGGCCCAACATCAGCAGAACGCCAACAGCTGAATAACCGCCGAAGTCCCGCACGGGAATCACGCGACTGACCGCGAGTGAACCCAAGCCGATCGCCGTTGTCAGGCTCGAGAGAAAACTCGGTGTCCACGCTCGTCTCAAGGCCCGGCGAAGCGCCTGCCCAGGTGGTCCTTGCCGGCCAGCATCACGATAGTAGTTGACCAGGTGCACGCCTGCCGAAATGCCCATGATGTACACCAGACTGGGCATCATGATCAGCACCGAGTTCATCTGCGTGCCGCCGAAGAACACCAGGGCAACCGCGGCCACCTCGCTGTAGAGAGCCACAGCAAAAACAATTGCCACAGCTCGAAGTTCCCGCAAACACAGCCAGGCCAGAAACAACGCCACCATGCTGGCGGCTCCGGCGAGCTGATACAGCGAGCGTTCCGCTTCGATGTCGATGACGACCGCGTCGACGGTGGGTCCGCCGAGGTGCAACTGCTCACGGGTGAGCTGGCAGTGCTGCCGGGCCGTTTCATAAATGCCCTCGACAGCGGCATGCCGGTTTGGTGTATCGGGCTGGGCCACCCAAGCGAGGCAACAAGTTGTTTGACCATCCGGTCCAATCAGAACACCAGCTAGGCGGTCACGCGCCTCCTCGGGCCTCAAGTTGGTCGAACCCCCAACCAGATCACCCCAGACTTCGGTCCCGGTCACCACCCGCGAGAAGAGCGGCGTTCCTGTCGGACCGACCAACGAGCGCAAACGCTCTGCGAACCGATCCAACTTCGGCTCGAAAAGATGGCACCCTTCCCAGCTCACGACCGCCACCTCGTCGCTGGGAAAATGATCCAAAAACCAGCGATATCTCTCAGCCTCTGGAAGGCCGACGGGCACCCACTGAGAAGCATCGTTGCTGTTGGAATCCAATGCCTGGAGGGCACTGTAGCCGAGGGGAACCAACCCGACTGCCGCCAACACCAGAACCGAAAAAGCAATCGCTGGCCTTGAGGTGGCTCCGCCCCCCTCGGCTGGCACACTTGGATGGGATGCCATCACCTCTCCGTCTGAGTTGGAACAATCCCCTCAGCTGCCGCGCTCGGTTTGCTTCCTCATCCTGCCGGCCTGCGGGCTTGGTCGCTGGGGAGGTTGCTGCCGGAGCAGGCCGACTCACAGTTGTTGCTGGATTGTTTGGGTTGGCTCAGTCTGCGCCGGACAACTGGACAAACTCCTGGTGGAGCGTCTCAGCAGTGTAGTGGAGTTGTTCCGGTGTGTGGTTGACATTGACAAAGAACCGCAAGCGAGACCGGTCTTCGGGCACGCCGGGATAAACAATCGGCAGAACGTCGATGCCACGTTGTTGCAGTCGTTGGCACAGGCGTACACAGAGCATGGAATCTCCGAGAATGCAAGGCACCACCGGCGTCCCTCGGCTTGTGCCGGTATCAAAACCCCGCTCCTGCAACAACCGGAGAAATAGCTCACTGCGTTCTCGCAACTGGGCGACAAGTTGGGGATGTTGAAGAAGTTGCCGCAGAGAAGCCAGAGCCGCGGCAGCAGCCGGGGGCGTCAGCCCAACGCTGAAGACAAAGGTTGGGGCGGTGTATTTGAGGTACTGTACCAGCTTGTGGCTACCGGCGATGTAGGCACCGCAGCTACCCAAGGATTTGGAAAGCGTCCCCATCGCAATGTCCACCACGCGAGGATCAAGGCCAAAGTGCTCTGGAAGGCCGCGGCCGGTGGACCCAAGCACGCCTAGCGAGTGGGCCTCGTCGATGTAGAGTAGGGCCTGGTGTTTATGCTTCAGCTCCACCAGCCGATCCAACTGAGGCCAGTCGCCGTCCATGCTGTAGACTCCCTCGCAGGCGATGACCGCTCGCCGGGCTTGAGGCCGGAGATCTGTGAGAAGTCGGTCGAGCTCGTCCAGGTCGTTGTGGGAGAATCCACGGGGTTTGGCTCGAGAGAGTCGAATGCCCTGCTGGATACTATTGTGAGCCAGGCTATCGTAAAAGATGATGTCGCCCGGACCAAACAGGTGACCCAGGACCGAGACATTGGTGCCATGGCCAGCCACAGTGGCCATCGCAGCCTCATGTCCCAAAAATTCCGCAAGCGACTGTTCCAAATCACGATGAATCTGACGCTCCCCAGAAACAACTCGGCTGGCCGAAACACTCGTCCCCTCGCTGAGGATTGAAGCGATGGCGGCTTGATTGACCGCCGGGGTCCCGTTGAGACTTAAATAGTTGAACGAGGTGAAGTTAATCAACTCCCGCTCATCCAGACGAATCACCTCCCGTGCCACACCCTGGTGAACACGCATAAAGGGATTGCTCGCCAAGACCGCTTGCTCCTTTTGCAAGCGGTGGTGGAATGCCTCAATCTCCTCAAAGGAGTCGATGAAACTCACTTCGGCCCTTGGAGAACTTGTCGACTCCAACGCCTCAGAGCCGCCGGATTGACCCCCCGCTGTCCTTGGCGAAGCCTCTGCAGAACCAATCCACCCAGATGCAGCCGGCCCAGTACCAATCGGCCCAGTACCAATCGGCCCAGTACCAATCGGTTCAGAAGAAATCGCTCCGGCAACAGATGAGCCCGGAACGGATGCGACCGAAGCAGATGGGACCGGAGCTGATGAGACCGGAGCAGATGGGACCGAAGCAGATGGGACCGGAGGTGATGATCTCAGAAGAGGTTCCGATGCCCGCGCCTGGGAAGAGACCGAGGCATCTGGCGCAGCGGTGGGCTGCTTTGGTCGGTCGAATGTGGGCGGCTTGGTAGCGGGAATCTCATCTGGGCTCTTTGCAGAGGTGCTGGAGAGTTCGACTAACGCCCCAGCGACAGAGCGGATCGTCCGGTGGTGCAGCAACTTTTCAGGAGAGAGAAAGTACTCCGGTCCTAGTTGGTCTGCCACCCGATGCGTCAGTTCGACAGCCATCAACGAGTCCAATCCCAACTCGAAGAGATCTCCATCGACATCCGGGGCCTGAGAAAGCCCCAGCGTCTCACTCAGTTCTCGGCTAAGCAGTTCCATCAAACCCGTCACCTGGAGCCGCGTTGGCGATTCAGCCGGGGGAGTGGGATTGTGCAAACCAGGAGCATCTGAACCGGCAGGTTCCACAGAGTAAGACACGTTCGGGGACCTCTCGTTGGGACGCTCAACCTGACCAGCCAACTGCGCAAACCGCTCAGTGACCGAGCGGCTCGGGGCATGGACGGGAATGCGAGCGAGCTGGGGCCAATGGATTCGAGTGACAATTGCCTGGGCTGCATCTCGCACAAGCAGCCCGTGCAACGCTGAAAAAGCCGTTTCCGCCTGGAGCAGCTCGATCCCCTGAGATCGCAGCCGATCGGCCAAACCAGTTGTCCGAGTCGCCATCCCACCATCGCCCCACGGGCCCCAGTTGACACTCAGTGCCGGCAACCCACGCGCCCGTCGTTGGTGAGCTAACGCATCGAGGGCCGCATTGGCAGCGGCGTAGTTGGCTTGTCCAGGCGAACCCAAAACCGAGGCAACCGACGAGTAAAGCACGAACAAATCCAGGGGTAAGTTCTGTGTCGCCCGGTCGAGGTTCCAGGCCCCGCGGACTTTCCCGGCCAGGACCTTCTCCAACCGCTGTTGAGTCAAGCCAGCAATGGCTGCGTCATCGAGGATCCCAGCGGCATGAAAAACTCCTCGCAACGGGGGCATTTCTGCGGCGATGCTGGCCAAGGAATCCTGGACCTGCCGGCGGTCGGCCACATCGCAGATGAGGATGCGGACCTGACACCCTTGATCTTTCAGCTGGCGGATCGCCGCTGGGAGCGTTGGCGGTTGCTGACGAGCGAGGATGGCCAGGTGGGTGGCCCCCTGCTGGGCGAGCCACACCGCGGTTTTGAGGCCGATCGCCCCCAAACCTCCTGAGATGAGATAGGTCGACTCTTGGCGGATCGTTTGAAAATGGTTGGGCCGCAGCACGATTTTGCCGATTTGCTTGGCTTGCTGCATCATGCGAAAAGCGGCTTGGGCTTCGCTCAGCGGGAAGATGCTGTGGCGAGGGACCTGCAGCTCTCCGTTGGCAAACAGCCCTGCCAATTCCTGGAGGCTCTCCCGCACGAGGGTGGGGTTGTCTCGGGCCAGGTCGTCTAAGGCCAAAATGTGGTAGTCGACATCCGGGCGGAGTTCTGCCATCTGCTCAGGTGAGTAGATTTCGCGTTTGCCGATTTCCACGAACCGTCCCCTGCATCGCAGAACCGCCAGTGATCTGGACACGTACCCGCCGCCCAGGGTGTTGAGCACCACATCAACGCCTCGGCCCGCGGAGGCCTGCTGGATGTCCAAAGCAAGCTCCTCTTTGCGTGAGTCAAAGAGATGCTCGATCCCCAGCGACCGTAAAAAGCCCCACTTCGGCTGGCTGGCGGTGGCATAGATCTCTGCACCAGCCCGTTGAGCTAAGGCAATCGCTGCCAAACCGACTCCCCCGGCGGCGGCGTGAATCAACACTCTGTCGCCAGGTTGGATCGCGGCCAATTTCCAAGCCCACCAGGCTGTTGCAAAGGCGACCGGTAACCCGGCTGCCTGAAGGGGACTCAATCCCTCAGGGATGGGGACCAGCGTTTCGGCAGAGACCGTTGCCGCAGTGCTCATCACCCCTGAAGCAAGCCCAAAGACGCGATCGCCGACCTTGAGTTCTGACACATCAGAACCGACCTGAAGCACTTCGCCAGAACATTCGCAACCGAGGGGCCCAGGATCGCCGGGGTACAGATCCAGCGCGTTGAGCACATCGCGAAAATTCAGGCCGGCTGCACCGAGTTTTAAGGTCACCTCTCCCGACTCAGCAGGACGAGACGGCACGGGACGGAACCCCAAACGATCCAACCTTCCTCGGGAAGAAATCTCGAGCCGAAAGTCGCCCCCGGCTTCTGGTTCCTGAACGGTCGAGGCCCGAGATTCTGCGAGCCGCGGAACAAATCTCGCAGTCCTCCGCACCGCGGATTCAGGCAGATCGCTGGTCAACAGCCGTAGCCAGCTCGCTGATAAATCGCTTGTATCCGGATCAAGATCCAGCAACCTCATCGAGAGGTCACCTCGCTCATGGGACGCCGACCGCGCAAAACCCCACAAGGCCGCTTGGGCCGGATCCACCGATTCTCCAGGCCAGACTGCTTGCGCACCTTGTGTGACCACCCAAAACGGGCAAGGCTTTCCACCGAGTTGATTCCACCGAGGGCCCTGCAAAGACTGCAGCAGATGCAGCAGACCTGTGAGCAGCTCGAACGAAGGACCGTTCTCGCTGGACTGTGCCTCGCATGGATCAATCGCCCAGGCAAACACAATCCCCGCAATCGTCTCCTCAGCCAGCACCCGCTCTATCAACTGCTGAAAGTCTTCGAACTTGGTGGGGCTGACCTCAAACTGGTCCTCGTCGACCTGAAGAAAGCCCGAACCTCGCCGCACCGAGATCCAGCGAGCCTGGGCCCTCAGTTGCTCTGGAGGGTTTGCGATCAACTCCGGAGGACCGAGGACAAGCCACGTCGCACGATTCTGCGTGATCTCGAATCCCGGGTCACCGATCCCTCCCTCAGAGTCGGTTGGCTCTTGGCTGGTTCGGTTTGTGCTGTCCGGTTGGCGGTGAATCAGCAGGGGTTCTTCTGTCTCGACACAGGTGTGTTCCTGCCAGACAATGGAAAACACTTGTGCACCATCGACACTCGGATTCTCCGCCGCCGAACGTGAAGGACTGGAATCGGGCTGAACACCAGGCCGAGGAATTTCCTGCCAGGCCGTGTCTCGGGGAGGACCTTGCCGGCCAGAACCTTGATCGGGAAGGTGCTCGCTGATCTCTGTCTTCGTCGGGCTAGGCGATGGACACGCTGCGAGTTGAACTTCCGTAGACTGCCGAGATAAGCTAGCACTCAGTTTGAGTGGAGCTGTGGGTAAACGGTCTGTCTGGACCTGGGGTGGGCTTCCGGCTTTCCAGGACTTCAAGAACGATTCTGGTGCCCGTTTGAGGGTCACACTCTCAAGCGTAGCCAGCAGTTGCCCCTGGCCATCCACTAGCAGAACATCTCCCACAAGGCTGTCAGGGTGCAGACGAGTCGTATGACCCTGCGCCTGGCAACTGATTTGTGAAGCAGAGCTCTGGTAGACAGTTAATCGTCCTACTCGGAACGGGAGATACAGTTGCGAGTGGCTGACCGAACCGCTGAAGGCCGCTGCCAGGGTGTGAAAGCAAGCATCTAACAAAGCGGGGTGAATCGGATCCCGGGGCCCTGGTCCTGTCGAACCACGTTGTTGGGCCTCCAGGGAGGTCAAGGCCACCTTCGGGACACTTGCTAATCGGGCTACGGCTTTGCCATCCCCAATCCACAGTCGACGGATCACCCGAAAGGCAGGGCCAAGCTCAAGGCCAAGCGAGGAGTAATGATTGAGGACCTCCTGAGGGTCAATTTCCCTGAGACCCTTGAGCTCTTCAGCGGTGACAGTCTGACAGCCATTCGCCTCGGATCGAGTAGCCTGTCGATCATCCTGGAGATGAAATTCACCCTGAACATAGGCCAGCAGATCGACACAGTTATTTTTTGGGGCTAATATCTGAAACGATTGTCTGCCATCATCGGAGGCCGATGAATACTTCACTTCAAGTCGGTAGGTCTTCGCAGGGTCCAAAATCAGTGGCCGGAGAAACAACGCGCTGAGCGGTCCGTGTGTGGCAAGCTCCGACAGGTACTGCGCAGCCGGCACGACGACCTGACCATGGATCCTGTGATCTTCCAGGTGAACCTGCCGCCGACAGCTCAACTCCCAGGTAGTCCCCGTCGGGGAGCCGGACGAGGGTTCGCCCTGCCTGGTGGCTTGGGCTGGCGGGCTCTCGGCAATCGAGCAACTTGGCGCGGCTCCCGAGACGGGCAGAGGGTATGCCCGACGCTGGAAGGGATAGGTGGGCAACCCATGGATCGGCTGAGCTTGCCGGGTCCGCGGCAGCGAGAGTCCGGCACAGTACAGCTGACCAAGGCTGTCGAAAAACTGCTCCGAGGCCCCGAGTCCACTTCGTCCGCTGGGCAAGAGACGCAACGACCCCGGATCAGTCGCATCCCACACACGCCGAAGCAGACTCAGCAGGGAGACCGTCGGACTGATCTCCACCACCGCATCAGGCGAGGACTCCGCCAAGTGAACCGCACAACGCCCAAAAGCAACTGGCTCAAGAACTTGTTCAGCAAAATAGCTTGGATCTAATCGCTCACCTCGATTGAGCCTCTGTGCGTTCAGATTGAGGATCAACGGGATCTGAGCTGGGAGAAAGTCAAGGTGACTTGCGGCTTCTTTCAGAGCCGGGGTGATCGGCTCCATCAGTGGAGTATGAAAGGCAAAACCGGTTTGCAGCGGCACTGACCGGATCCCTGCGGCAGCCAATCGATCCAGCGTCTCTGTCAGCGGTTGCTGGCGTCCTGCTAAGGTCGTGGTGCAACCGTTGTCTGCGGCGATCCAGACCTCGCTTGCTGCTGAGGAATCTCCCTGGCCGTTTAAGAAAGGCTCGACCTGGGCACGGGCGGCGACCACTGCGGCCATCGTTCCGCGCTCCGGGAGGCTCATCAATAGCTGTTGCCGAGTCCACAATAGTTTCAGGCAATCACGCAGGGAAAGAACGCCAGCACAGCACGCCGCAGCATATTCCCCCAGGCTATGCCCAAGGACCAAAGAAGGCCGAACGCCCCAGGCCGCCCAGAGTTCGCAGCAAGCGTACTGCCAGATGAACTGTTCGATCGCCAGCTCGGCGTCCCGCTCTTGCCGGCCATTGAGGTCATCCGTCTTCGGTTCCCCGGCCTCCACCTCGCTCGCCTTCTTCGGAGTCTCGCTGCGAATTGAACGGAACAACTCGCGGCTGCGAGCTACCGCGTCTGCGAAGGCCGGTTGCGTGTCGATGAGCTCCTGGGTCACATGGGGATCAAATGCCCCTTGACCAGGAAAAACAAAAGCTATCTGAGGGGTATGAGAACTCTTCCTGGACCCGCAATGAACTCCGCTTGATTCCGTTGCGTCAAAGCGAAACCGGCCCAACAAGCGACCTGCTTGTTTCAGAGACTTCGCTGCCACGGCCAGCCGCACTGTGAAATCTGAGCGTCCTTCTCGAGAACAGGCTGCCAGTTGCTGCCAGGAAGTCGTCGGATGTTCCAGAGCGAACTGTGCGAACTGACCCGCAAGCTCTTCAAGGGCGTGACCTGATTTCGCCGAAAGCACCAGTAAGTCGGGTGCTTGTTCAGTTGTGTCGCCGGGGGGCACTTGGCAAGCCCCAGCGGATCCCAGTAGTAAGGTGCGGTCTGTGGAAATCGACGGTCGAGGATCCCATCGACCATCGGCCTGTGGACTCTGGTCGACCGCCTGGAGGACCGCATGGGCGTTGGTCCCTCCAAAACCAAAGGAGCTCACTGCAGCCACAGGTGCCGAATTCTGCCTTGACCAATGGCCCAATTGTGTTTGGAGCTTTAGTTGCAGGGTGTCCAACGGAATCAGCGGGTTGGGGTTTTCGCAGTGGAGGGTGGGTGGGATCAAGCCGTGCTTTAAAGAGAGAGCAAGCTTAATCAGACCGGCAATCCCGGCGGCAGCCTCCAGATGTCCGATATTGGACTTGACAGTTCCAACTGAGCAGCAGTTCCCGTCGGGCCGTCCTTCAGCGAGCACGCTGCCCAGGGCACGTAGTTCGATGGGGTCGCCGAGTTTGGTCCCACTTCCATGGGCTTCAACGTACTGCACGATACCTGGAGATAGACCGGCCCTCTGGTAGGCAGCACGCAAACAGGCTTCCTGGGCGATCGGATTGGGGGCGGTCAGTCCGTTGCTTCGACCGTCTTGGTTGACCGCCGTTCCTCGCAGCACCGCATAGATGGCATCGCCGTCAGCAACCGCTTGTTTCAGCGGTTTCAACACGACCACCCCCGCTCCCTCTCCTCGAGCATACCCGTCAGCTGAGGCGTCAAACGCTCGGCAACGTCCGGTTGGTGACAGCACACCTCCTCGTCCCAACGCTGCGGTCACATCCGGCGACAACATCAATTGGACACCGCAGGCCAACGCGAGCTCACACTCCTGAGCATGAAGACTCTGACAGGCGAGATGGACAGCGACCAAAGACGAAGAACATGCGGTGTCCACCGCCAGGCTTGGTCCCTTCAAGTCCAAAGCGTAGCTGATGCGATTGGCCGCGATGCTGTTACAAGCACCTGTGGCCGAATGAACATCCAAGACCCTATCAGAGTGCTGGCTAGCGACTTGTGCGTACTCATTGCCTGAGATACCAACGAAAACACCACTAAGACTCGCCCGGAGGTGCTGTGGGGAAATTCCGGAATCCTCGAGAGCTTCCCAGGCGACTTCCATCAACAGCCTCTGGCAGGGGTCGATCCGCGAGGCCTGACGGGGGGCGATGCCGAAGAAACCGGCATCGAACTCATCAACTTGATCGAGATATCCGGCAGGAATCCACCTCTCAGCCTCCGCGAACCCATTGACCCGGGCGGCCTGATAAGCCGAAACGTCCCCCGAGGTGCTGCCGCAAGCAAGCAGACTCTTTTGCGGGGCGGTCGTTGCAGTCTTGACGGGGTCCTGCCCCTCCGAGGCCGGCTCCTCAAACCGCAGCCGAGACCGCTGAGGTTGGCCAACGGCATCAGCCCCGGTGGTCAACAGTTGCCAAAATTCGCCTGCTGTTGCCGCACCAGGAAAACGGCAGCTCAAACCGACAATCGCAATCGGTTCAAATGAGATATCCATTGGTCCTTCGTTCATGGCTGACTATTGAGTTTCAGGAGAGTTTGCGACCGAGGGCAACCCTCTGTACCCGGGGCAGACAGAGATCCGTCGGAAGCCCGGACAGTCCGGGTGTTCGAATTCACTCGGTCGAGAATCTCTCCGAGAATCAATAACACCCTATGCGCGAAGTTTGCACATTCAGAGGAGACCAATGCTGCCGAGGCAACAGGCTCCCCTATCTGCAAACCTCCAATCCCGACTCATCTGAGCCGGGCAACCTCTTGGGAAAAGCGTTGCTCAAAAACCGAGGGGTCTCGGCGAAGCGTTTGCTCGGACACCTGCCTGGGCCCTGTCATGGGGCATAGCAAGAGCCGCTCAGCGCCCCTGAAAAGGGGACTCTGCAAAACCCCACCGAATCTCTGCCCAGACGGAAAGTTCCGTTCCTGTCATGGTCATCTTCAAGAGGTGACTCTCTCAGACGACCGAAGAACCACGTTGGTGGGGATGTCCGCCCGGCCGGTCGACGAGATGCGCCACCAACTGTCGAATCGTCGGGTACTCCCAGAAGAGAGTTGGCTCCAGTTTTTCGCCCAACTGTTGGCCAAGCTCACACACTGCGCTGACGGCGACGCTGGAATCGACCCCTAGATCCGCAAAAGCGGTGTCGAGGTCGATCTCGTCGGGCTCGATCCCCAGTTCCTCTGCAAGCCTCGTCGCCAGCAAACGTTCCACACCTTCCCAATCCATCTTAACCGGGGCGGCGTCGCCAGAGCTGCTCTCGGTCTTGCCGTTGGTTTCAGCCACGCCATGGTTGCCAGCCACAGGTTTCTTGACTGCACCGGCGTTGTTGGTTGCGACGCCGTTGTTGCTCAGTGCGCTATGCTTTGTTGCCGCGCCGTTGTGACTTGCTGTGCCGTTGTGACTCGCTGTGCCGTTGTGACTCGCTGTGGAGTTGTGACTCGCTGCACTCGTCTGGCTGGCCGCACCTCCCCTGCCTGCGAAATCAACCGGAGAGCCTAAGTGGTTCTCTTGCTCGAGAAGAGCGGAGATCTGCGCAGCTTGAGGTGGCTGTGTTCGCAACCCTTGTTGGCGAGTGTCTGGCATCGGCCAAGTCGCGCGTTTCGGGGACGGTTGCACGGCGGTCCATTGAGCCAAAACCTGAATTTGCCCGTCAGCCCAGAGCCGCAGACATTCCGAACGCTGGATCTTGCCGCTTGAGGTGCGTGGAATCGCGCCTGTGGGGACGAGGCAGATGGAATGAGCCAAAAGCTCATGGTTCTGCCAAACGGCATGGCGAATGGCAGCGATGATCTCATCGAAAAGGGCTGATCCCTGGGCTTTGCGAGGAATTTCTTGCGTAATAGCGAGACGCTCTTCCCCGTCGACCCACCAGGATCCAGCTGCTGTCTTGCCGTGGGCCAACAAGGGATGGGACGAGGCAGCGGTGGCTTCGACATCCTGAGGATAGTGGTTCAGTCCTCGAATGATGATCAGATCTTTTGTTCGCCCAGTGACGAAAAGCTCTCCGCTGTGCATGTAGCCAAGGTCGCCGGTTCTGAGAAAGGGGCCTTGGCCATTAGCCAAATGCGCGTCAAATGTCTCTTGAGTTTGAACCGGTTGATTCCAGTAGCCGGCCGCCACATTCGGCCCTCGGAGCCAGATCTCACCGATCCCGCCTGAGGGAAGTTCGGAGCGTGTTTCAGGGTCAACAATCGAGACGGACTCCCAAAGCCCAGGGAGCCCCGAGCTCACCAAGGTCCGCACAGAGCGATCCGGCTGAATCAGTGGTTGGATGCGATGCTGGGTCAGAGCCTGCGCATCGACTGTCTGCGTTGTTGGCAGTTGATCTCGAAGCGAGCCGGTGGCCATCAAGGTTGCTTCAGCCAGCCCGTAGCAGGGATAGAAGCTCTCGGCCCGGAAACCACACGGGGAAAAATGCTCAGCGAACCGCAGGAGCGTCTCGGAGCGGACTGGCTCAGCGCCGACAAACGCCACCCGCCATTCTCGGAGATCCAGAGCGTCGAGTTGGTCCGACGAGATCGTTTGCAGGCAATGCTCGTAGGCAAAGGTCGGACCGCCGCTGGTTACACTCCGCTGACCCGAGATGATCTGCAGCCAGTCCAGAGGCCGCTTCAGGAAGTGTGTTGGGGACATCAACAATGACGGCCGCCCCATGTACAGCGATTGCAGGATTCCGCCTATCAAACCCATATCGTGGTAGTGTGGCAGCCAAGAGACCCCAACCTCAGTGCCGTCATGCCCAAAAGAGTTCTGGATTTGCTGCAAATTGGCCAAAAGGTTCTCATGGGTGACCATGACCCCACGGGGAACGCCCGTCGACCCGGAGGTGTATTGCAGAAATGCCGTCTGCCGGAGCTCTGGTCGCAGAACGCGAAAGCTCTGAGCCAACTCAGTAGGAATTTCGTCACTGGCCCCATGAGGCAGCTGACTGATCAGGGTCTGCGGATCCCACCCCTCACAGATGTGCCGTAGCCGCTTGGAGCAGGTCAAAACGGCTGTCGGTTGGGCATCGTCCGCGATGGCGACCAGCCTGGCGAACTGAGGTCGAGTCCTGGCAAAGGGGACCGGCACGGGGATCACCCCGGCCCAAAGGCAGCCCAGAAACCCCTCGATGAATTCTAGGCCGGCAGGGTAAACCAACAAAATCCGCTCGCCGGGGTTGTGACGCTCTTGCAGCCAGGCGGCGACGGCACAAGCACGATCATTCAGCTGGCCAAAGGTCCACCACGGGCCATCATCGATCCCGTCGGTGCAGAATTGATACGCCAGATCCTGTTCACGCTCGGCAGCGTGAGTGAAGGTCCGGTCGATCAGAGGGGTTTCGTCCATCATCCTGTCCGTTCGCTCTGGCCACAGGCTGAGTGAGGAATCGATTCCCCGAGGCAGCCGGATACCGAGGGCGGCCAACTCAGCGTTCTTTTCAGCCTCGCACCGTTTTCCCCGGCAGTCTTCAGAGACGGCCACCGTTGCAGAGCCGCCAGCTCTGGCAGGCACAATTCCCACAAACCACGGTCCTGACTGAGGCGGAGTGATTACAACAACACGGAATTCACGAAAAACGAGTCGTCCAAAAATGTGATCGTGACGGAACTGCAGCCGTCACAGGCTGCCCTCAGACCGGCCGACTGGGCACGCAGGGCAACATATTTTCCCATAGCTTAGTCCCTATCTCAAACAGCGGCCTGGGACAAAGAGACGGTTGGGCAAACTCGGTGGGGTCCAGAAGCTGACAGAATCGGCACAGTCTGCGCGACAGATCGGATTGGCCAGGGCCTGTCAGGTCCTGTCAGGGCCGCTGTGGACTTCTCCAACAAGATGTGATTCCCAAGCCTTCGGCCTTAATTGACAAGCCAGGCTGTCTCAAGAAACGCAAGTCATCGAGTCTCTGCGGTCGACTGCCGGGGCGGGGACCACAGGTTGATGCACGATGAGGGATCAAAGCCAGCAGTTGGCCTTGGCGACCTTCAGGGCCAACCCTACTGCTGTTGGGGACAATTCTTGCTCGTTGAAAACGCTGGATCGGCACCAGGACCGCTGATTCCGCAGCCTTTGCACGAACCGGACGAGCCAAGATTTTCCCAACCTCAGTCGGTGAGCGAACGCTCATAGAGACGGTGGGTCTTGGTCCGGATTGTCCCAGCTCGCTCTAAGGTCCGCCGCGAAAGATAGTTGCTCTCCAGCACCCACGAGAACTCAACCTCTTCCAGCGGCCACCGCCGCGCACGGGGAATCAGCTCGTTGATCAGCAAAATCCCTACTCCCCAGCTTTGATATTCAGGGACGACGTTGGCGCTGAGGATCCGGGCGTAGGGCAGGCGTCGTCGTCCCAAGAGGAGCCGGAGGAAGCCGAAGGGAAAGAGTCGACCGCCGATTTGACGAATTCTTGGGTTGTAATCCAGCAAGGCCAGGATCGCACCGATAGGTTGGCCTTCGACCTCGGCGATGCTGGTGAGTTCCGGCACAATCAAATGCTGTAAGTCAGCTCCCAGCTGGTCGGCTTCCCGCTTGGTCAAGGGGACGAATCCCCAAGTGGATGCCAGCGACTGGTTATAAAGCTCCAAGAACGCTTGCAATTCCCGGCGGAAGCGTCGTGGGTTGAGCGTCCGTGTCTTGATGTCGAAGCGTTCTCGGGCCATTTCGGCAATGGTGTAGAATTTGGGGTCCATCTCTTCGGTGTACGAGACACGCTGCCAGAAGGTCAGAAGATCTTGGACGCCCTGAAACCCTGCATCCTCCAACAGCCGGGGATAGTAAGGAGGGTTGTAGGTCATCATAAACGCAGGGGGAGTCTCGAAACCTTCAATCAGCAGCCCGCACTCATAATTGAGCGAAGGATTGGCCGGGCCGCGCATCCGCTCTAACCCCTGCTCGCTCAGCCAGCTGCCAGCGGCCTGGAACAACAATCCGGCAACCTCAGAATCCTCCTGGCACTCCCAAAAACCAAAAAATCCCGTTTTCTCACCGTGTCGTTGGTTGTGAGCGTGGTTGACGATGGCGGCAACACGACCGCAGATCTCACCGTCACGAATGGCCAGAAACGCTTGAGTTTCAGCTTTGTCATAAAACGGGTGGCTGCCAAAGCCAAGCAGTTGTCGTTGAGTTCCCCATAACGGCGGGACCCAGCATGGATCGTTGCCATACAGCTTTTTAGGGAAGCAAAGAAACTGGTGTTGCTCAGATCGCGAGTGCACCGGTTTGATGCTGAGTTGTCCCGTCACAATGCGGCTCCAAAAAACGCCCAAGGCAGGCCACCGGTTGATCAAGTGCCCCAAAGACCCACCCTCTCCCAGCGTGGGTTTGCCTCAAGCATAGCCTGCGAGAAAGCCTAAGCGACCGGGAAACTCAGCGGAGCGGGTCCTCCGGCCGCTGGCGCCCTGGACGAGGTTCCTGAACCGCCAAATGGACGCCGCCGAGAATCACAACAGCGGCGACCACAAGTTCTCGGGTGATTGACTCCGAGAGGAAAACCGCTCCTCCCAAAGCGGCCAGAACCGGGACAGTCAATTGGACCACCGCCGCCTTCGTCTTCCGCAAGTCATGGAGTGCCCCGTACCACAGGACATACCCAAGCCCGGATGGAAGCATACCAGTGATCACTGCTAGCAAGAATCCCCAAGACTGCATCTGCAGATCGGTGTCCGGCACGTTGGCCACCAGCAGGGTGGCGAATGCTGCGACCATTGCAACTGCCGCGAAAGCACTCGCACGGGTGAAATTCCCGCGAGTCATCACCAGAGCTGTCGCTAGAACAGTGCCTGTCGTCGAGCCAGGTGCCGAGAGGCCTCGACCTCGGATGGTGTAGACGCCCCAGGCAACGCCTGACAGACACATCAGCACGGCACCAAAAGGATCAGGAGCCGAGATTCCCGGGAGCATCAAATACACAAGCCCGGCACCGGCAAAGAACGTCCCAGCCCATTGCCGAGGTCGAAGCCGCTCCCCGGTTTGAAGCGCGTCACCGATGATCGTGACATTGACAGACCCAAAGAGGATCAACGCGCCTGTCCCTGCACTCAGCCAAAGATAGGCAAGCGAGAACGCGAATGCGTATACAAAGAGTGCCAAGCCCGAAACCCAAGATGCCCGAGGCCCAACAAACGCCGGCTGAACTGCGTCCTTGGATCGGTGCCAAATGAGCAGACAAGGGCCAAGGAGAACCAACGCCAACGCTCCGGCGAGCAAGCGGAGAACGGTGAAGCTCAATGGGTCAATCCACTGATCGCCCAAGGCCAGACGGCAAAGCAAACTGTTGCCTGCAAAAGCAAACAGTGAGAACGTCGTTAGCAGCACAACCGAAAGTAGGGGTGTCCAACGCAGCTTCAAGCCACAGACTCCTGTTCTCTGGGAAGACCAGCAAGACGAATCGGAGATCGGCAAGCCAACCTTCACCGCTTGGGAAACGGTGAGCCACCTGAAAGCCAACCCCACTTGGGAGCCTGCTCGTCTTGGAGGCATCAGAATTTTCGGTCAGCAAGCGAGGTTTTGACTTGATGGAGTTTCATTCCAGTTCAACACGCAAACGCTGGGCTCGGCTTCGACCGGCCAGGCTGAGGCTGAGGGTGCCAGACATTGGGTCGGCGAGCTCTGTCGGGAAAAACACAGACGCCTCGGGGAACTTTCCCCGAGACGTCTGTGAAGAGATTCCAACGATCAACCCGATCAGACCAGCGGAGTGGGTTTCTCACCCAACAGGTCACCTTCAGGGGTTCGGTCGCTGGTGATGTCGAACCAATCGGGGTGGAACTCGATTTTCTTTCCTTGCTCCATGGCGATGTTGGCCGTCAGAGCGATGATGGCATCGGCCATGGCCACGTCGGGGGTGCACCGTGGTGTGTTTTCAGGAGCGCGGTTGCGGATACACCAAGCCCAGTGCTCCATCTCTTCCTTGTACCCACGGCTGACAGGTTCCCAGCTACCGCCTCCTCCGCCGACGGTTCCTCCGCCACCGCCACCGGAGGATCCACCTCCCCAGCCGCTGTCGGAGGCAGCCATTGCCATCGCCCCAGAGTTCTCGTCAACCGAGACTTTCATGTAATCGCTTTTCTTCTTGCCAAAGAGCATCGAGGACTGCTCTTTCTCCAGGACCAAAGTCCCCTCGGTGCCCATAACGACCTCGCCCCAGTCACCAAAGGGGTTGCCGTTGATCGAGGAGTAGGTCACGACGATCTTGCGGTCTTTGTTCTGGGAGTACCCTTCGGGCTGGGGCAGAGTCTCATAACTCTCCTGACCGGGGAACTCGTAAGTACAATAGACGTGATCGTCGCACTCGCGGTCAGCGGGGAACAAATGCCGTCCGCCGACGCCGGTGACGCTTAAGGGAGCGACCTTTTTACCGTCCTCACGGGTTGCGCTGATGAAGATGCTGGCAGCGTCGAGTTGGTGGCTGCCCAGCTCGGCCATCAGGCCGCCCCCGGTGGAGCCCCACAGCCGCCAGCGAATGAGCTCTTCGATGGGGCTCACCTTGGAGGGTTCCAGCTTGTCGCTCTGGAATCCCGCGTATCCAGCGTTGCGGATGAGCTTTTCGCCCTCTCCGGAGGCCAGAACCCCGTCCAGCAGAATCTGCTCCAGATACTGAATACGGTTGGAGTAGGCGTCAAACTTTTTGCGATTCCGCGGGTCGTCACGTTTCTTTCGCAAAGAAACCAATTCCTTCTGAATCATCCCGACGGTATCGGAGTCGGGCACAATCGGTTTCCAACTGTCTTTGGATTCAAATCCGTTGGATTTCATCCCGGGCATGTTGCCCCGGTGCCACTGGGCTCGAATGTGGTGGATGTCACCGATCAGGCCTAGCCGGATCATCTGCTTGGCTTGCTCGTAGAGCTTGTTGTAATGCCGCTGGTGTCCGGTGGCCAACAACAGGTCATTGGCCGCTGCCAACCGGGCCATCTCTTTGCAGGCATAGATGGGCTTGGCCATCAACTTTTCAGTCAGCACATGCTTGCCGGCTTTAAGAGCCGCGATGGCGATCTTCGCATGCTGTGAGAGAGGAACAGCAATAATGACAGCTTCGAGATCCTTCTCCTGCCGAAGCATTTCCTCATAGTCGACATACTCGGCCACGTTCTTCTTGGCAGTATCCTCGCTTTGCCAACCGTAAACGTTCATGAGCCCTTGGCGGACATCTTCTCGGCCGACCTGTCCATGGAAGGCACGATGGCGGTTGTAAGGCCGGAGGTCGCAGATCGCCTTGACTTCCAGGAACTCGGGATTGAGGTTGTGGATAAGCACCCCACCTTCGTCCCCTGTCCCGATAATCCCAACTTTGACGGGATTGTTCACTCGCTGGTACCCAAAATAGAAGGCGCCCATCCCTGCTGCCGGAACGGCCACACTCATGGCACCAGCCAGGAGGAAATCCCGCCGCGTCAAGCCATCGGCGGCAGCCTGGAAGTTCTGCTGACCGATCTTCTTCTGGTCGTCAGTGAGATTCATAGATCGCTGATCCTTGTGAAAAATGGATTGTGGCAGACGATCAGCCGGCCACCGTTCGACCCAACTCGCGTGTGCCTCATCGACTTGATGTTCGTCAAAGGTTTGTACGTTGCCTTGTGATCAAGGGTGCGGATATCCAAAACGCAACATCACCCCTGAGCTTGCCCTGGGACCATGGACCCGGCTCTTGGTACCTCGCTCAGGGACTTGTTGGATGGCCAATGCCCACTTCCGGCGAGTAGGCCTCACCGCATCAAACAGTCCCTTGCGGACTCCTCACCGGTGATCTGTTTCCTTCCGATTGGGCTGTTGGATTCTCGTGGAATCGGGGGACTCGTGTCGATCTGACTGTCAAAATCCAAGGCAACAAAACGCTAGGAGCCTGACCGAGCAGACCCGAACAATGCTCGCCCGATGGCCCAAAAGAAATAGTCAACACCCCCCCAGCGTCCCAAAGGCGCTGTCCCGATCACCATCAAGGCGACCATCTCGATAAACTCCTTGTTGACGATGAACTGCGGGCCAGCCGAGGGGTGAGGTGGAGGATAGGCGTGGCCGAAGTCCAACTGAGAGAGGACGATGTTCAGCAGGAAGAATGCTCCGCCCCAGGCGGCAATCCGCGTCAAGAACCCCACAATCAAGCAAGCGCCTGCGGCGACCAGGATGTAGGGAAGCAGCAAATCCATCCACCCTAAGATGGTATAGGGCCTCTCGAAGAATGCTCCCTGTTTTTGCCGGTCTTCTTCGCTCAGGAGATTCTGGAGATCTTGCTTCAACAAATCCGATTGGCGTTGGATCTCGTCGAGCCAGGGTTGAACGATCTTCTGTAACTCCTGCCGTTCGTTCCAAATCCGCTCCTGCTGAAAGCGGACACTCCGCCACGGCTGGTCCTCCATCTGTTCAAGCGCTTCGACATCCTCGAGGTAATAGTCGATCTTCTCTTGTTTATCGTCGAGATAGTTCTTCAGAAGCGACTTGCGAGCTTTCAGGATTTCCTCCACACGCTTTTTGGAATCCTCATCCAAGGCGTAGTGTTCCTCAAACTGCCGGGCATAGCTTTCCCAAGGGCTAAAGAGGGTTTGGGGCCACGGCCGCTGCCAGACCCGGCCAGTCTCGGCTTGTTCTTCTCCCTCCTCCGTTTCTGGGGCGGACTGGGATTGTTTTTTGTCCTTGGCTGTTTGCTCGTTCTGTGGTTTTGGTTGGTCTTGGGTTGGCTTCTCCGGCTTTGGCTGCTCGTTGCTGGGCGGTTCCGTCAGGCTGTTTTGCTTGTCGGCCTCCGGTGCTGTCGAGGTCTGCTCTTGGTCCGCATCCTGCTGGGAAACCTCGCCTCCGGGGGTCTGCGTCTGACCGGACGTTGAAGTGTCGGTGTCCTGATTCTCAGCACTCTGACTCTCTGGTGCGGGTTGGTCTGCCGCACCCGACGATTGGGGATCCGCGTTGGCATCCGGTTGGATGGCTTGGGCTGCTTCAGAAGCGGAATCCGCAGTTTCGCCGTTTGCCGAGTCTGCCCCGGAATTGCCTTCCTCGGTTTGGTCAGGCCCATCGGCGGGCTGGCCGTTGTCCGAAACGTCTTCTTCCTCCGGAGCCTGACTGGTCAAGCCGGACGATGGCTGGTTGACTTGGATCTGGTCTGCAGGATTGGCCGTTTTGGGGGCCGTCGACGGGGGTTGCGTGTTGTTCGCCGGGGTCGGAGGTGGGTTGTCTGGCTTTGCTGGACTCGGCTCAGACGGCTGCTTCTTCGAAGACTGTTCGTTGACAGGCTGCTTTCCTGTTGGTGTCTTGGTTGGGGGTTTCTCCTTCGGAGACTTCTTCGAAGGGGTACGCTCCTTGGCACCGATGTCCTCTCGTGGCAGGGTGAGGACGGTCCGACCGTATGGATCAGGCAGCATTTTTCGGTAGAGCGGTCCAAGAGGACCCTTCGCCGCCCACAGATAATTGGCCGACGTGAAATCTTCGTCTTCTAGTTTGGCGATTCCTTGGTAAAGAAAGTGCCAGCCCACGGTGATGCGGAGCAGGACTAACATGACCACGGCCGCCAGTCCGATTCGAAAGCCTCGGTTCTGCAGGGGACACCTCCTACCCATTTCACGCCCGAACCACTGCGAAATTTGTTTCAGGCCGTTATGTTGACTCAGCCCCAGTTCGGAATCCAACGGATCGCCCTTGGGTGGTCAAGCAGTTTGCCGCAGTAGGTCTCGATGGCGGTGGGCTGTTTGAAATCAGATTCGGATGAACTGTTGTTGGTTCGTAGGGATTGATGATTTGCGTTAGAGTCCGTTCATTTGGCGGCTCTCAGCTGTGCCGGGCAAGAATTTCGACTGCTTCTCAGGCCGCCAGCGAAGAAGAGAGGCGTGGTTCCTCCTGAGCAGGAACCAGTTCGCCTACAATGCCAAAGCGACCAAAAGTCCAATCGAACTGGCAATTGGAATTGCTCATCAGCAACAAATTGCACGACAATCGAGCCAGAGCGAAGTCAGGATCGAGAGGCATTGTGGAACTCGGCTTCGGTTCGGACAGTCTCCGAACCAGGGAAATTCCGTCTCAGCATAGGGGTCTTATCTCGAAATATAACCAATCCAAAGCCTTGGATGACAGGCGGTGGTAACACATTTGTTGACAAGCCCCACACAAACCGCCTCGTAATCCTCACATTTGGCTTGTTTGTGATTGCCAAAACTTCTTTCTTTCGGATTTCTTCTGTGGAATCCCCCAAGCGGAGGCTTTGACCTTGTGTCATGGATCAGGGCAAACCCCGATGACCCCGACGAGTCGCGGGAATCTCGGTCGCGAGCAAATCCGGGGGTCACGCCCCACTTGGCGGCAAAAACGAAGAAATTCGGCGTTCCTGAAAAGTCCGCCTCAACTCTCCGAGCTGCCCCTGACGAACAATCCCACCAGGTGGATGGGCGAAATCCAGCCGCGAAGACCATACCGGGTGAGTCTGAGTTGCCGGGCCAGTTGGAGTTGCCGGGCCAGTTGGAGTTGCCGGGACATGAGCAGCGATGAGAAGATCAACCCGGGGTTTGGTCGGCCCGGGGTTTGGTCGGCCAGGGGTTTGGTCGGCCAGGGGTTTGGTCGGCCGCTGGTTCTCCAAGAGACAGCAGGTGACCGCTTGGCAGATAGCCCGCTGGCTCCGACCGATAGAACCCCATATTTTTACAATTTTAAGCTTGCCTGAATACGTCGTCTGCCGGGGCGAGTCATCAATCCAAACAAAACGGGGAGTCCGTTGAGTTGCTCATTCTGGAATGAGATCGGACTAGGAAAATTGGGTGGAGTCTCCTGCTGGGCATTCTGGGAAACTGTGGAAGTGATTGTACCAACAACGCAGCCCCGGTAGAGTACAAGTGTGCTGATGCCTGAAGTCTGATTTTGACTGTCTGCAGGGGACGGTCGCGGCTTGAGGCGGTTTTCACTCGGAGTTTTTTAGAGACCGAGGATCTCAGGCGAACACCCAAGCAACACTACCCCAACAACAGAAGGTGGTTCCAACCACAACCCCAACCAAGCTCATTGGGCTCCCACAAGGCACCACTTGGCTTGGGAGACTGATCTTGGGACACTCTCGGGGGAGTTAGACACTCTCGGGGGAGTTAGACACTCTCGGGGGAGTTAGTTACTTGAGGGGTGTGGACCGGCCGAAGCAACCGCGGTGGTCGGTCTGGACTTGAGAATTCCTCATGAAGAACCCGTTGGGAGGATTCCTTTTCCGCTTATGGTTAACCGGCAGCTAGTTCGTGAGTTTGAGCTAACCGACGACGAATTCGGCGAGTTGGACGACGTCTCTGACGGCGCCCTTGTCGACATCATCTTTGGGCAAGAAGAACGCCCCTTCGAGCCCCAAACAATCGTTCCAGGAAAGGTCGTCCGCCTGGATAGCGATTTTGCAGTCGTAGACATCGGCTACAAGAGCGAGGGGTTAATTCCTCTCAGTGAGTGGGATGAGGGCGAGGAAGACCCGCCGCATGTCGGACAGCGATTCGATGTGCTCCTGGAGGAGGTGGAGGACTCCTCGGGGATGGTGCGGCTGAGCAAACGCAAAGCTGAAAAAATCAAAAAGTGGGATGCTGTTATGGACAGCGTCCACGAAGGCGACGTCGTCACAGGGCCGGTGACTCGAAAGATCAAGGGTGGCCTCTTGGTCGACATCGGCGTGGCGGTTTTTCTGCCGGCCAGCCAAGTCGACATTCGCCGGCCAAGCGACATCGGGGACTACATCGGCCGCTGGATTCAGTGCCTGGTCCTGAAAATCGACAACGATCGACGCAACATCGTCGTCAGCCGACGAGCGTTGATCGAAAGCGAACGCGACAAGCGGAAGAGGAAACTGTTGGAGGTCCTCGAGCCCGGCCAGATTCGCCGCGGAGTGGTCAAGAACATCGCCGAATTCGGTGCTTTCGTGGACCTGGGAGGGATCGACGGCCTCCTCCACGTCACCGATATGAGTTACAAGCGAAAACGACCCGATGAGGTCGTCAGCCTCGACCAGGAAATCGAGGTCAAGATCCTCAACATCGACCGCGACCGCGAAAAAATCGCCCTGGGTCTGAAGCAACTTCAGCCCAGCCCCTGGGACAACATCGAGGCCAAATACCCCGTCGGTCAAAAGGCCAGCGGCGAAGTCGTCAATGTGATGACCTACGGTGCTTTCGTCAAACTCGAAGACGGCATCGAGGGCCTCGTCCACATCAGCGAAATGAGTTGGGTCAAGCGAATCAGCCACCCCAGCGAGGTCGTCAACATCGGCGACAAAGTCGACGTTGTGGTCCTGGGCATCAACCAGGAAAAACAGGAAATCTCACTGGGTATGAAACAGATCCAGGAGAACCCCTGGGACAAGCTTGCTGAGCGTTATCCAACAGGCACCGTGGTGGAGGGTTCGGTTCGCAATTTGACCAACTACGGGGCGTTCGTCGAGATCGAGGAGGGCATCGACGGTCTGCTGCACGTCAGCGACATGAGCTGGACCAAGAAGGTGTCGCACCCCAGCGACGTGGTCGAGCGTGGCCAGAAGATCAAATGTGCCATCCTCTCCATCGATACCGATCGTCGCCGGATTGCACTCGGTCTGAAGCAACTGGAGGACGACCCCTGGACCAGCCGTATCCCCGACAAGTATCAGCCAGGAATGCTGGTCACCGGGACCGTCACCAAGTTGACCAATTTCGGTGTCTTCGTCGGATTGGAGGACGGTCTGGAGGGCCTGCTTCACATCTCCGAGTTGGCAGACCACAAGGTCGATAACCCCGAAGATGAGGTCAAAGTCGGTGAGCAGATCGAGGTGAAAATCCTCCGGGTCGACACCGACGAACGCAAAATCGGGCTCTCACGCAAGCAACTCGATGACGAGGCCCCAGCCCAAGAAGACGCTCCGGCTGAGGAAACCGAAGATTCCGAGGCCGCCAAACCCAGCGGTGTCCTCAAGGGTGGTCTCGGCGGCGATAGCGGGCCCCTGATTAAGTAACTTGCTTTTTGGAGTCACCTCGAACCAAACACTTCGAAAACAACCCTGCTCAACGCCACGCCCGGCGGCCGTCATCCTGACAGCCGTCGGGCGTTGTTATTCACCAGGGTTTGAGATTTGAACAGTTGGCTCAACAGCTGAGGGGTCAGGTGGAGACCTTGGCTGCCATGTGTTTGGAGAGGATCGCGGCGGTGCTGGGACGCATAATTCGGGGGTCGACTTCCAGTCCCTCGCTGAGCAGGCGTCGCACCTCGGAGCCGGAGATTTTGACCGGTTGCTCGTCCTTATGATTTTCCATCAGGTCCACCCGGCCAAGAGATTCATAGAAGGCAGCAAAACCAACCTTCAGAGGTTGAATTTGCAGTTCTCCGCCGAGGTTCTCAAAGATCCCCTGAGCGTCAAAATCGCCCCAGATCGGGGTTTTATCGTGATAGGGGGCATCAGCGTGTTTACGGCCGATCACCAGATCGCTGAAGCCGTAGTTCTGTCGGTAGATCCCGTGCATGACGGCTTCCTTGGGCCCGCCGTAGAACATCTTGATATCCAAGCCCAGCAGAATCACCCGATCCGGGACGCTCTCTTCCCTTGGTCCCCAGAGCTCAGGATCGCTGTCACCGTCGCCAAGAGATCGGTTCTTGATCAACGCTTCGTAGGTCTCCATCCGAACCGCAGCGCTGACATCATCGCTTTTGACTTCACCAATCAGCGGGTTCAGACAAGCTCCCGCGTTGTGTCCGGCCCGCAGCAGAGTCTCGAGCCCGTAAACCAACGCATACTCGTGAGCCCGGTGAAGCGGGTTGCGGGTCTGGAAGGCCACGCAACGGCTCCAACCTGTCTGATCAAGCAACGCCCGGACCTCACTTGGTGACTTCACGGAATCACCAAAGGCCGGATTCTTCGGCTGAGGGAGCACCCGAATCGTCCCTCCTAGCAAATGGGTCAGCGTTGCTGCTTCGCCTGTCAAGACCATGTCCGCGCCGGGATGGTCGGTCCGGGTCGTCCCGTACACACTCTCCAAGTATTTGGGCTTATCCCAGGCGAACACGTCCGCGATTTCGAGGGTCGCGACGATCTGGCCACCACCATTTTCCAACGCCACAGTCTGGCCCGGGGCAAGCGTGCTGGCGAGGGCTTCGGTGACCGGGAGGCTCAGAGGAATCGTCCAGGCGTATCGCTTTCCGTCTCGTTCGATGACGGCCTCATCGAGGACTTTGTTGAAGGTTGCGGAGTCCATCGGGCCGGTCAACGGACTCAGGGCTCCGTCTCCGAATCGATACACGGTGGACAGATCCGCGTTGGTGACCGGAACTCGCGGCAGTCCCTTGGACTGCTCTCGGAATGCCTCGACCTCCTCAGCAGGAACAGTGCAGTCAACCGGTTCGGTGAGACCGCCGTGGGGTGGTAAAAGTCCAGCCATCGTGATTCCCTGGGGTTAATCAAATTGTAGTGACGTTGAGGTGTGGGAGTGATGACGTGTCTCATCGTTGGTTGACTGAGACATATTCAGTTCCAAGGCTCACTCACTGCAAAATCCGCCTGCTAGCCTGAGTCACTCGAGGCCAGAGTCACCTAAGTCTGAGTCACCTAAGTCTGAGTCACCTAAGTCTGAGTCATCTTCGCCCGCGCTGATTGTCGATTTCCGGAACGTACTCTTCTTGAGTCGGGCGGTGCGGACCTCTCCACCAAAGAACTTCCTGTCACCATTGATGAGGCCGCCTGCACCGCCTGGTTACCAAGAAGCAGCCGCGATTGCCATTCCCTCGTCCAACACACGAAACTCGGACATCACGAGTCGAGGTGAGACAAAGGTCAAACTCACCGGGTTCAGACTCACTGAGTTTGAGCGAAACGTGCTCAAGGCGATCAGAGCCAGGACCGCCTTGAGTCGGTGAGGGGCCTTCGGTTGGATCTCGTCCCGTCGGTGCATTGGTGGGAGGTGTGTCGGGAGTCAAGCCTTGCATGGCACGTGATGCCTGATGGCCGACGCTGGCAGGCATGAGCATGGTACCGCAAAGGTCCCCAAACCGTAAAGGAGTCGGTGAGTCTGAGTGTTCAGAGTCTGAGTGTCCCAGAGTCTGAGTGTCAGGAAAGTGGGTGGGAATTGCCGTTGGGCTGGAAAACGCTCTTCAGCAAACTGCCGACGTCAGTCGGTTGGTGTCTCCGCTGACGGCTTCCTCTGGGTTCCACTGTTGATGACAGGCTCTGATCACAAGCTCTGTCTGGGGTCACCAGCGGTCTGACGCCGCTGCGTTGGCCAGGGGGGCCCACTCTTGCTGGGGGGCTTCTGCTATCGTGCCGGACCGTTGAGTTGACGCGTTGCCGTTGGCCGGCGTTTGCTGCCTCGCAGCCGACTGGTCTGACGCTGACACAGTCTCTTGGCCGGGTGTGCTCCAGCGGGCTTCGGCCGAGGATGGATTATTCTTCCCCTCCAGTCTCTTGGCTAGGGAAATTGCGGACGCCATCCATCTCGGCACCCTCGAGATTGGCCTCGTCGAGGCGAGCGCCGTCGAAATCAACCCGGGAGATATTCGCCTTGGAGAAATTCGTCCCTCGAAAGCTGCAGCCGCTGAAATCGGCGCCGTCGCAGTTGCTCGCCGTCATATTGGCCCCGCGGAAGTTACTTCCGGTGAACTTGGAACCGATGAGGATGGCTTCAGAGGCCTGGACCGCTGCGAGGTTCGCTCCTGAGCAATCGACCCCGGTGAGTTGTGCCCGGACGAGCATGGCGGAGTTCAGGACCACTCCGGCCCCATCAGCGCCCTCGAAGTTCACGTCGGTCAAATCCGCCTGGGTGAAATTGGCCCGTCGGATTTTCGCCTGCGTCAGAATAGCACTTGGCAGAGAGGCAGTTCGTAAATCGGCCTTTGTGAGATCAGCCCGGCTAAACCAGGCCTCTTTGAGGCTGGCCCCGACAAGGATCGCCTGTTCCAGGACAGCCTCGGTAAAATCCGCCCGATCCAGTTGGGAGCCGGTGAAGTTCGTATTGCGGAGAACAGCCCGGCGAAAGTCCAGCCCCCGAAGATCGAGTCCGGAAAGATCAACGCCTGAGAGACGGATCACCTCTGAGTTGACCAGGGACAATATCAATTGTTGACGCGTCAGTTCTGCCATGTTCGACCGACCTCAGGAATAGGCCAGGAGACGCTGGGCCAAAAGCAACCCGCTTCTGTGTTGACAGAGCCTAAAGCGGGTGTCCGAAACTCGGCTCCGTTTCGCAACACCAGCCTGATTTCAGGCGGACGGCATCAGGTGGCTGGTTGCGGGTGGCTGGCTCGTTCCGCTGGCGGCATCGACGAACCTCTTGGATTTCCCTGCTTCGCCCCCCTGGCCAGCAACTCGTCCTGCTCTGGCGGTGCAGCGGTTTGGAGAGTGAGCCTAGTCCCAGCGGCCTCAGCTTGGCAAGTGTCGGTCTGTCGGCTTGATGACCCGCTACCCTGCAGAAGCCCGTTTTCGGTTCCAAGAAAGGCCAACTCTCGGGGCGCTTCTGAGGGCAGCCATCTTGAGGTGGTTGAGATGGGAAGAGTCAATTCAGTTCGGGAAGATCGAGCAGGAGAGGCCGACATCGCCTGTGGGGCGATGTTCAAGCTCACACAAGGGCAAGCGCAACAGCAGAAGGCACAGGAAGCCAGTGCACCCAAGAACCAAAAACTAAGACTGGACTCCAGTTTGAATCAGGAGAAGAGCACGTTGTGCGACATCCCCTCGGCATCGCTGGTCAGGCCAGCCATCATCCGCTCCTGGAGTCGGATTTGGTCCGCTTTGAGGACAGCCAGGTCCGAGACATAGGAGGGCAGAACCTCGGTATGGAACATTCCGGAGTCGTCGCCTTTGCCTTTGAGGGCCCTTTTTTGCCGTTCAAGCCGCTCCTCAGCCTCGCGGAGCTCGGTTTGCAGGGCCATCAACTCGACTTCGCGTTTGTCCAGCTCTAGCTGTCGGTTCTCTAGTTCTTCCTGGGTTCGATAAAGGTTGTCCTGGGCTTTTCGGAGTTCATTGGTTTGCTGGCGGATCTTGGCAGACTCATCAGCTTGGGCATGAACTTGTTCGAAGAGCTTGGCTTCACGCTCCTTGAGCTGGGCGAGCTGTCGGTCGAGTTCGTCTCCGCGAGCTTGCAGGGTCGCTTCTCGGCCGGCCAATCGCTGTCTGATCTCTTCCAGTTCAGGAAACTGCTGGTTGGCCGCGTCCGCCTCTCGGGCCTGGAGGTCGGCGAGTTGTTTTTCGAGCTCGCGGATTCGAGCGGCTTGGAGGCCATCTTGGCCCACCGGCAACACCCCGCTTCCGCTGTTGGAGATTTGCTTCTCCAACGCCTTGGCTCGTTCCTCGCGGGCTTCGACATCTTTGCGGAGGTGATCGAGGTGGTCGGCCCACTGCTGCAGCCGACCTTCCTCAGCCTTTTTGCGTTGTTCCCACTCCTGCAGCTCCCGAATAGCGGTGAGCGTCGCTTGATCGGAAAGGCTGTTGCTCGCTTCCGAAGAGAGAAGGTCCGCACCAGAGTCCGAGGAACTTCCTCCAGCATCACCACCATTGGCCTGCTTCGCACCTGGCCCGCTCCCACTTGGCCCGGTTCCCACGGAACGCGAGGATTTGTTGCCCCGTCTTGTAATTGGTCCTTTCGGGATCCGGACTGGCCGCCCCTCCACCAATTTCATCTCAGACTCAAGGCGGGCTTTGGCCTCGGATTCGCTGAGACGGGATTCTCTCTGAGTCAGTTCGTGAAGACGACGTTCCAGATCGTTCTGGCGAACGAGTAATTCCTTTTCGCGACGGGTGGCTTCTTGCTCCCGGCGCTCCAACAGGGTCAGTCGCATGCGGAAATCGTCGTCCGCATCCTCTGCGTCGTTGTCCACAGGTTTGGAACGTCCAAAGATGCTCATAAAACGCCTTCTGGACTCCTCTCTTCGGCGGTGGCCTTGCTGTGCACTGTCTTCATTGGGACAGACCCGTTTGAGACAGTTCTCCTTGAGACTCAACTGCCTGGGGCAGTCGGCCCTGAGTGACGGACTGTTGTCCGCTTGTTCAACAAGAACGCAGTTGTTGAACGAATACGTTATGTTTTAACAAGCCTCGGATTGGTCCGAGACTTCCACTGGCTCAGCAGGGCAACCTCTGAGTTGGTCGGGCACTCAGGTTCCGTTGTCCATGGGAGCCGTTGCGCACCCGGCATCTCCATTTGAGAGTTTGAAGGCAGGAAAAATCATTCAGGAGAAACTCCGCCGGGGGAAGTGTTCGTGATCAAAATTGCCTTGACAAGCGTGCGGGGAGGGTCCTGCCTCTTGATGCGGATGCTGATGCATTGGTTGGGTATGTTCAACATTGTCTTGAATTTCCGCAGAGGGCTCAACCGCTTTATGGATGAAACGCCATTTTCGTGGATCGAATCACAGCGGGAAAAGTCGACTCCTCCAGCCGTCGTTCTAGGGTGGGTATTCGGTCTATAAGGAGTAGTTCTTCTAGGGAAAAGGTAGCGTTCCTGTCAGTGGGGTTGCTGGATTGTGGATGATCAGTAACGTACGGCGCGACGTAGGAGGATCAAACCCAGTCCGAGAAAGACCAAGTCGGCCAACCACACCGACTGAGGCGGAAAGCCGCCCAGAGCCGATCGTTCACCAATGACCAACAGGGGGTAGTAGACGACGAGAATCGGCAACATGCAGCTGAATAAGCTGGCAACAAAACTCTGATTCCTCCCCAAGATGGCCATGGGGATGCCGATCAAGGCGAAGCACAGGCTGGTGAATCCATTGCTCCATCGTCGGTGCGGCTCGAGGCGGAGCTTTGCCAGTCGCAGCCGGGCCTGACGGAGCCGCTTTTGGAATGTTGCGACTTGGACTTGGGCGAACTCCTGGGATGACTTGCTGCCCACGCCCCGATCAAGTTGGCCTCCCCCGGCGAGGGATCCAACCTGGGCAGCCCAGGGTTGACGATCCCCCTCTCGAGCGTCCTTGCTTCGATCCAACTGGCCTGATGACAACTGGCCTGATGACAACTGGCCTGATGACAACTGGCCTTGACCAGATTGGCCGTCGAACGATCCGCTGCCGGCAACAAGCTCCTGACCCGGGGGCTGGCGGTCACTTGAAAAGAACCGCTCACGAGAGGACACCCCTTGATTCCGAGAGATCTCTTGAAGGGTCTCAGCACCGACGACTCTGTGAGAAGATTCAGCCAACTCCGCCGAGGCTTGACAGGTTTGCAGTTGGTGTTGGAGAGACTCAATCTCCTTGGCCTGTGCTTCGGCTGCCGCGGCGAGGACCGCGGTCGGCAAGCTGCTGGCTTTAGTCAGACTGTGGCCGCCCCGAGAGGGAGCGTCGAAAGGGACATCCTGGCGGAAGGTGTCCTCAAAATGCAGTCGGTGTTGACCGCCGAAACCGATTTCGCCGTTTCGGCAGGTGAGTGTCATGTTCGAGCCTTGAGGATCGATCTCCAGACGAGCTTCGGCGGCAGTGACTGTCACCCGTGGTAGTCTTCCTCGGGAGTCCACGGTGATGACCGGCTCGATCAGAGTGCGGTCTTTGACATCCCTGACAACGATGCTCATCCCTTGAGCGCAAAATGATCGATCGGCTGCGAGTGTTCCATAAATAATCTCCTGGGCCGCCTCCAAGATGACACGCTGAAGTTGAGGTCGACACCACCAAGCATTCACATCAAAGAGCCACCAATTCGTCAAGCTCAAAACCGAGGCCAACCCCAGCACAGGCCAAATGACGCTCATCGGGTGCACCCCGAGGCTCTTCAAGGCGACCAGCTCGTTGGCAGCAGATAACCGCCCAAAAACCGTGGTCACTGCCACCAACAGCGCTCCGGGAATTGTAAAGAGGAGCATTTCTGGCAGCACATACGGGAAGACTTGAATAATCAAAACCGGTGAAAGCCCGGCTTTGAGACCCTTTCGAACCCCACCGACGATTGTGAGAAAGAGTGTGAGGATGATCATCGTCAGCAGGAACGTCCGCAACACCTCCAACAGGACATACCGATTGAGCGTGCCCATAGTCTTCCCCCTCAGCCGTTGCCCGCTTCACTTTGAAATTCCGTCCACTCTGAGATTCCGCTTCCACGCACGCCAGGGGTTACCAGACTGTTGCTCTTGACGAGCGTTGATGACCAAAGTCGGAGACTCTCGTTGTCTGGTCCAGAATCCGAGCACATTCCGACCCCCTGTTGATCCGCGCTCAGTGGCAGTCTCCGGCACGCTCCGTATCCTTGCTCAGGATCTTGATAAGGGGTTTGCTTGGGACGGCCTCAAGGCGTCCTGGGGCTTGACGGCTCGCCAGGTCGCGAGGGTGGCCTGGATCAACGCCACAGGCTGGGTTGATGGTGCGATGCAACTGGCCTCGGTTTCAGCTGAGCAGGCGGACCGCCGCTTTGGGCAGCCAGCTCGGTGAGTCTCTGGAGGTGCGAGAGCAAAGCACGCTCGGGAACGCTGTGCAAAGCTCGTAATCTGGACCAAAGCGGAGCCGGGGCTGCCGAGCCACCTTCGTTCCATCCCGATGTCGCGACACCCCTGAGGCTATGGAGGTGCTGGAATAAGACGCGTTGGTGGTCTGGCGATCCCTCCAACAAGAAATAAATCCAGGCCCAACTCTCGGCGTAGTCCAGTTGGCTCATCTCCTGCAATGTCTGCAGAGTCTCCAGTCGCCGGAGGTTAGGTTGCCAACGGCCGTTCTGCGCGTGACGAATCAGCATCTGGACATGGGGCCGGTTCAGGCCTCCACGTTGCTGCCCCACTTCAAAGTATTCGGCCAATCCTTCATCCAGCCAAATCGGAACTGAAGGCAAAGCCGCATGAAGGTATCCGTGAGTCACCTCATGACGCAGGTCCTCAGCAACCTGGTCATGCCAGTAGGTGTAGACCACCAGCCGACTGCCAGTATGCAAAAAGAACGCTCGCCGGGGGGGCAGTTCTGGATAATACCAGGAGAGAAACCGTTGGTAGGAACCCTCCGAAGCAAACAGATACACTCTGGTGGGCTCCTGGCCAGCCGAGAGCGCCAAGCGGCGCTCAAGCCAGAGCCGGTGTCGGTCCAGCTCCCTGAGCAATCGGCTATTTTGTGGGAGAGGCTGGCTGGTGTAAAAGATCAGCGGACCTCGCTCGGTCACGAAGCGGTCAGGCAGACCGTCCTCGTGAGAGGGCCACGATTCGGTGAGTCGATCGGGCCACAATCTTGCCTGACCGGGAGAAGTCGAAAGAGACGCGCAGCCGACAAGCAACACGCAGGCGACCAGCATCATGCCACCGGCCCCCATCATGCCACCGGCTCCCATCATGCCACCGGCTCCCATCATGAAGGTCGCAGCGGCGCGAAGCCATGCCAATTCCAAACCGGCCATCCCCTCGGGCCTCCGCGCAGGACCACTGCTCAAAACAGTGCCGGCCAACACGGCGTTTGAGGCGGCAGAATCGGCCGAGGGGCACATCCGTTGACCAGCCAAACAGGGTGTCCCTCGGGGAACCATCGGATGGATTACCTTTGTGAAGAGGTTGCCGATCTCAGGCCCAAAAGCATTGAGAACCGACCCGTGCCCTGATGGTGACCAATTCGGATTCGAGGACTTCCACGCAACAAGGCTGATCCACAAACCGCGGCAGTTTAGCACAGTCGGGAATCTCGGACCACCGAAGTCGTGTGCGTCCCTTGGTCCGAGAGATCCCCCGGAGCTGACGATCGCCAACACGGTCGTGTTCTTCTTGTGTCGGCTTGGCAGAAGGCAGTCTCTGGCCGAACGACCGAGAGCCCGACTAGCTTGCCTTGCCCCACCAGCTCATCAGGCTGCTGCAGTGTCGCACGGTAGGAAGGAAATCATCGAGGAGTGAGCAGATGGGGTGCCCTGGCTGAAATCCTTGATTCCGGTGAATGCGTCGGACTCGGAACGGCCTGGATCAACGGTCTGACGGTTTCGGTTGACCGGCTGGTGTCCTGAATGTTTCAAAAGCTCTCACAGGCAGCAAATTCACCAGCAGGAAGCTAACGCCTACTCCAGCAGCCAAACCACTGCTTCACTGAGCAAGACAGTTCTCTTGACCGGCAGGAGCAATTTTAGAGAACTGGGAAATCCCCCGGGCCCCAACCGTCTCAATCAAGGAAAATCTCAACGGACGGGCGCGGATCGGCGGCGTCTGACAATCTGGTTCGCTAGTCGGAGCCTTCCAGCAGGAATGCCCAAGCAGATCGGGGGCTGCAACGAGATGATTGCGGCCTTCGCTTAGCGGTCCGACTTCTTCCAGTCCTCAACGACGGAGTGGTCGATGAACGTCTCATGTTGCTCTGTGGGGGCATAATCAGGGCCGAGTACTTCCAGGACCGTTGGCGTGCATTGGTCAGGATGGCGTTTGCTGAAGTACCCCTCAACAACTACGCCCTGCTCTCGATACTCGGGATAATCCTGCAGCAACTTGTGAAGTTCTGGTAAGCGATAATGGGGGATGGTGGCAAACATGTGGTGGGGCAAATGGTAATCCATGCCAAATGGAAACACGGCATAATTGATCACCGGATTGACCAGGAAAACACGTGTGTTGGTCAGCCACCCTCGATCCCCGTTACCATGCTGCACCAGTTGCCTGAGAATCATAAACAAGGAAAAGCTCGTCATCAGCGGCACCGCCCAAAGAAGCACGAAGTACCCCCAGACACGCACGCCGCTGAAGTACTGTGCTGCGGAGAGCACACAGAAGAGTGCCGTCAAAAAGGTAATGCGTTGAATCGCCATCGAGCGTGGGGGGAACACAGGATGGAGTTTGGTTCGGATGAACCATCGATCGGGGATCACTAAGTAAAAGGTCAGAGCGGCTGCAAAGTAGAACGGGAGGAGGATCGACAACAGCACTGGCTGGTGGAGATTCAGGCACAAGGAGCAGGTCACCAGAAAGCTGATGACGTAAAAAAGGCCGAAGGCGTTCGGCCAGCGGGTGCCGCGATGGTCAGGATCGATGTAGATGTTGGAATCGACCCCAATGCTGTTGTATCGCGCTCGAATCAAGGTGTACCGGATCAAGTTGACCACCCACAATTGCTTGGCCAACAACCATAGGAACTCTTTCTTAAGCACCGGGAACTCCAACCAGTGGCCGCTGCAGCGAAGCTGAGCAAAGTCAGGGTCTCGCTCCGGGTCGTTGATAAATTGGTGGTGTGCCAAATGATGGAGTCGGAATGTGTAGGTGCTGCTAAAGAGCGGGAACATGCAAAGCCAATCGCTGGCCAGCTCATTGAGCAACCGATTCTTGAAAAGGGTGTGGTGCGTGGCCTCATGGGTCGCTCCGGCCAACTGATGCTGACTGGCACCAATGGCCATGATCGCAACTACAAAAATGGGAATCGTCCACCACGAGCTCAACCCAGCGGCAGTCGCCGCCAGATGCACGGTCACCGCAACACCGATGGCAACGGCGATCACCAGCCAAGCTCTGGCAATGTAGAACCAATTAGTCCAATTGTCCGTAAGCCGAAGTCGTTGCAACTCTCTTTTGAGCTGAGGATCCTTCAGCGTTTTCTGGGAGTTACCAGCAGGCGGGTTCGACTGGGGTAGGCCACGACCCCGGGAACTGACACCGGATGTCTGGTTGGGGCCCTGCGGTTCAAGAATGCCAGTAGAATGATCCGTAGAGTGCATGGCAATGACGCTCTCGTGCGTACACACAACGCCAGCCCAATAACGCCACAGCCGGCCCTCCCTAACCAACGAGCAGCCAGAGATGAGCCCAAGGTTTGGCGGTCAATTTTGGGGGCGTGGAAATCGGGCAACTGAATGGGCAGTTGACGGAGAACTCGATGGAATCAAACCTTCAATCAGGAAGGTCGCTGCGAACCTCCGAATCCATGGACATGATTCGACCGGTCGCACGAACACAATGACAACGCTCGCTTAACTTCCATCGGATTCACTATACCGCACAGATCACAGGCGACCTTCCCCTCCTAGGGCTTCTCCCCTGTGCAGTTTTCGCAAACTACCAGGATCAAGTCGGCATGACCAGTGTGAACGGAACTTCCAAGCGGCACAACGGCAATCCTTGAGCTCTCCGGCGGGCCGACTGGAGGCTGGGTCGGGGCGGCAGACCGTTGATGACAGCATCCACGGGGATTGTCCTCCCGAGGGAGTCTTTGATCGTTGCCCAAAGAACCACTCTTGCAGCTCACAGGGACAATCGACCGCAGCGTCCGCAAGACACCATCAATAACACTGTCGAAACACAATTTGACTTCTCAGGAGAAATCCGAAGCGGGCCGTTAATCGCCCTGCAATTGCACACCGGCTCCTGGTCCGCTCTGACACAGCGATGCCTCGGAGCATGGAAACCAACGCACGCCCCAACGCTCGATGCATTGTGGCGATGGTGGAGTGCGTCGAGTCGGAACAAAACAAAACCTGCCAAGGTAAGAACCAACGAACTCGCAGGAACCAGACTCAAACAAGGCTAACACAACAGCGTCGAATCTGCTTTGGCTGGGCAGGGAAGCCCGATGGCAACTTTTCCGTTTACTCTCCAATCACCTTGACCAGCACCCGCTTGGGCCTGCGACCGTCAAACTCGCCGTAGAAGATTTGCTCCCAAGGACCGAAGTCCAGCTTTCCATCCGTGATGGCGACCACGACTTCCCGACCCATGATCTGTCTCTTCATATGGGCGTCGGCATTGTCTTCGCCGGTTCGGTTGTGGGCATATCGCTGCGGAGAGGCATCAAATGGAGCCAGGCCTTCAAGCCACTTCTTGTAGTCGTGGTGCAGCCCTGATTCGTCGTCATTGATGAAAACAGACGCCGTGATGTGCATGGCGTTACACAAGACAAAGCCTTCCTGGACACCGCTCTGCTGGACGATCTCTTCAACCTTCGGCGTGATGTTCTCGAATGCCATTCGGGCCGGAAGATTGAAAATCAGGTATTGAGTATAAGCCTTCATAGGAACTCCTCCTTCAGAAAAGATGAGCTCGCGCCGAACGCCAGGACATCCTCCGCTCTTGGGCGTCCTTGCCCAATGTAGGACAGTCCGCGTGCTGGACTGCAGTCAATCAGCTGTCACCGGCCGAGGCCTAGCACGCTTGGTCCGTCTGTCAGAGACTCCCAACGCTCCTTCTTTGAGTGAAAGGACTTTGTCGCTGTCTTGCCTTAGCTTTAATAGCTTACGATTTACTTGACCCAGATCGACGACCAAAAAGTGAACGATCTGGCGACGATGACCGCGTTGCAAGAGCTGGATGCGTCGCATTGTTGAGAATGACTCAGGCTGGGTTGCCCTCTCTAAAAGCTAGGACCAACCTGAGTGTGTTGGATCTCTCAGAGAACGACCATTTGTCAGAGACTGGAATCGAGGAACTGCGTCAGCCACTGCCAAACTGCGAAATCTTATGTCTTGGCTCATCCTAACGGAGTCGGTGCAGCAGGCGGGAGTAACCGCAGCCGGGGGAGAGTCCGGTCCTCTCTTACTCGAAGCTCAGATGTTCTGTCGAAGAAGCGTTGGTCAACGAGGCGTATTGGTCAACGATTGGTTTTCGCTGAGCCACGGCTCCCCTGGCAACAAGAAAGCAACTCAGCCAAGAATTCCTGAGCCAAGGCTCTTTGGGTCTGGTCTCAGCGGTTGGCCTTCTCAGGACTGCCTAAGATTTGCTGATGCTTCAACTGTTGGTTTCTATGAGAGTCTATCCGAAAAGTAGATTCTTATGATGTCTTTCTGTAACCGAAAGGAGGATCAGACGTTACAGGTCGAAGTCGACGCATCATCAGTCCAGTCATACTGAGCCGAACGTGATTCTCGATCGATAGAGTGGTCCGCTCATAGTCACGCGAGTTTCGCCGACAGCGTATGATCCATCCAAAGGTGTGCTCGATCACCCAACGGCGAGGTAAGATCTTGAATCCCTTGGCATCATCAGGACGACTTACGATCTCCAATTCCCATGAAATACTCTCATGATCGTCTAACCACATATACAATTCATAGTTATGGAATTTCGAATCTGCCCAAAGGAGCTTAAGCCTGGGTTGAAGATCTGATGTGAGCTGCTCAGCAATCTGTCTCGCGGCCCCCGCGTCATCCACTGATCCAGCGGTAACTGCGACAGCCAGTAGCAAACCAACGGTGTCCACGCCGATGTTTCGTTTGCGTCCGTTTTGCTTTGTTTTTCCGTCGAATCCGCGTTGTTCGCCGCCTTCGCTCGTGGGGACGGATTGGCTGTCAATACTGCCTGCTGACGGGTCTGGTTCACGTCGTTCAGCGGGATCCTCGCAAGTCGGCGTTTCAGTGCGAAGCTGCTTGCGGGGTACATCCACGATCAGTTGCCAAGTCCCGTCGTTTCCCTAGGCTTGAAAATAAGTGTAGACAGTGCTTTTGGGCAGCAAGTCGTGAGGAATCATATCCCATTGGCAGCCAGTGCGTTCGATGTACAACAGCGTATTGATGACTTCGCGAAGATCCACCGTGCGAGGTCGCCCTCCGGGTTTCGAGGAGGGTAACAGAGGTTCGAGAACCTCCCACTGTTCGTCGGTTAGATCTGTACGGTAGGGTCTTCGAGGAGCGTCAGACATTGTGGCAATCCGTTCAGTGTGTCTCCGAACTCATTTTCAGGACACAACTTAACATCATTCCTACTTTTCGGATAGACTCACAGATCGATCGGGCTTCATCAGCGGTGCCGCCAGCGGAAGAGGTAGGTCAAGTCGTAATGCGTAGCTCATAGCCAGTTCGGCGGGAGAACCGCTTGGCCAGTTCCTGATGGTCGACATGAGCCAGTCGGGGCAGTTCGACTATGACAATTCGTTGGTCGTGGTCAACGGTTGCTCGTTTGCCCAGCTCAGCACCGTTATTCTGCACGTCCACGGTGAACTCTTCAGGAGGTCCGTCTGTGGCCTCCAAGGACGCCACTTCAGTTGAGGTCCGGTCGGCTTGCTCTGGACCGATCTCAGGGCGAGACTCAGGGGGTGGTCCCATTTGCAACATTCTCTGCAGGACCTGACGAAGATCGTCGTCGCTAGCCTGACCGGCCAGCTCCCACTGCCACCCAGTTCGCCAAGACAAATCTCGCAAGCGATCTGGCTGCCCGGATTCAATGGCCTCGGGAAAAGCAAAGGTCAGCTGAATGACCCCCTCGTCGTGAAAAAATCCGATCCGTTGCAGGCCGGCCGCCGGCTGGAACAGCTCACGCGCGACCACCAGAGTATCTTCCACACTCGAACGTGTGACCCGCGCGACCAAATTCTCAGAAGGGGTGACCTGCAAGATCTCGGGACGCCGATCGTCCGGGACAAAGTAGGGTCTGTCCTGGTGGCGAAGAGCTTTCTTGACCTCCTGAAAATCCGCATCCGTCGGCTTGGAGGGACTCTTCCAAATGCAGGTCAGTTCTTCCACCGTGACCGACTTCAGCCGCGGCCGCAGCCGTGCTAGCCAACTGTGAATTTGCTCCAAATCTAGCGGGCGAGGTGTGTAAGGATCCCAAGGGGGCCAAAGTGCTAACAAATCAATGGGTTGATGTCGACTGCGTTCAGCTGGGGGTTTGGAACGCGGTTTTGTTGAGTAGGGAACCCCCAACTTGGGCAAGATCACCTCGCTATCAAGCTGATCCTGCAGACTTTCGGTCAAACCAAGGCGGGCCTCTCGATCCCCGTGAACAGGCAAGATCAGCTTCGGCTTGAGCTTGCTGGCAACGGCCACAAGCTCACCGTTGTCGGCATGTGCGCTGAGCGAGTAACTGCCGATGTGGCAGCGGACTTCGGTGCGAATCCCGTCAAACTCCATAAACCGCGGCTGGTCCTCTGGCTCGCTGGCCAACTGCAGCAAGGCATGACCCGGACTTTCCTCGTCCTGATACCCTGTCACGGCAATCAAATTCCGCTGGCCCCCTAGCCAATGCCGGGCGTAGAATTGACTGGCTCCCCCTTGCAACATGCCGCCTGAGGCGACGACCACGCAAGGAGAGCCGGTGGCGATCATCTGTCTTTGGCCGTGGTCAGCCACCGGCCGAATGGACAGGTCGTCCGGCAACAAAGGATGCAAACCTTGCTCGGCAAGCCGTCGACCAAAGGGGGCCATATCATCAGCAAAGTCGCTATAAACATTACAGATCGGTCGGACCATCCCATCGGCCCACACCGGAATCGGCGGCAGATCCCCATTGCGGATCGCACGTCCGAGGATCATCAGGACTTCCTGGGCCCTTCCCAAAGCGAAGGTGGGAAAGAGCACCGAGCCACCCTCAGCCAGCGTATGGCGGACCTGGTCGACGATTCGCTCCTCCTGAACTGGACGGTGAGTGTGCAGCCTGTTGCCGTAGGTGCTCTCAAGCACCAAGATGTCGGGCTCAATGGCCGGAACAAACGCTCCGGTCACACTCACCTGGTCTGCCACCGACATGTCGCCGCTGAACAAGGCTGACTCTTTGGCAGTGCGAATCTCAATCATCGCCGCCCCAAGGATGTGGCCGGCGGGATAAAAGAGAACCCCAAGTCCATCCTTGAGCCGCTCCTCACGACCCCAACGTACCGAACGAAACCGTTGCAATGTCGATTGGATTAACGTCGGGGCATAGAGCGGAACCTGACCGGGGCCCCCTCGATAGAGCTGGGCAGAGCGAACGGCATCCTGCAACATAATGCGAGCCAGTGCCATCGTCGCGGCTGAGGTCAACACCGGACAATCGTGAGGCAAGAACGGCTCCAAGGCAGGAATGGCGCCGACGTGGTCGATGTGGGAGTGAGTCAGCAACAGCGCCAAGACCGGGGGACCGTCTTCTAGGAAGGAAAAATCCGGCAGCAGATGACCCTGCACGTGTCCCAAACGCTGGCCGCAATCGACCAGAATTCGAGTCTCCTCGTCAACATCCACAGCAGCGCAGGAAGCTCCGATCTCCTCCGCGCCGCCAAGGAATGTAATCTCCATAAAGTTGTCCTGTCTCTGCAAAGTCCGCCGGTGCTTCAGAAATACTAAAAGATCGCAAGGGCAATCGGCCAGTGCCGCATTCCCTCGCTCGTGACCAGAACTCACCTTGGATTCCCAAAAAACAATCGTTCCGGTGAGCAGGTCCTGAGGTTTGTCTCATTGAACTATCTTAGTCGTGATGTCCTTGACCGGCTTGTCGGTCCTGACGTCGGCCCAGTTCCAGACGTGGCCCCATCCAACCCAGACCAGGCTCACCAGAATCCCAGGGCTGGCCAGAATCCCAGGGCTGGCCAGAATCCCAGGGCTGACCAGAATCCCAACAGCAAACTCGCCAATTGCCGAGTCTGTCACCGGCCTCCTGCCCGGACCCGCGGTGAGGCCTCGGTTCTGGAACGTGCCGCCCAATGGTCCTCAGCGATCCGCGACAAGCAGCCAGCGCTGCCCCAGGACGCGTTCCGAAAAGTGCCAATCCGAGCAACGATTGGCTCATGACAACTTTCCTCCAGCAGTTGGCCGAATCGTTCTGAAGCTGTTGGGTGTTTTTGAGCACTGGCTAGAATCCCATGGATTTCCCTGAGATTTTTCGAGTTCGTCAGACTTTCCCCAGGCCCCGGGTCGAGAACCTTTCCGCCGAGGTTCACCAACAGCTGTCCACCTGCGGGCTGGCCCAACGGGTTAAGCCAGGTCAGCGAATTGCAGTTACGGTGGGAAGTCGAGGCATTGCCAACGTTGCTACCATCATCAAAAGCGTGATCGACTCACTCCAAAAGTGTGGGGCCAAACCGTTCATTGTCCCGGCCATGGGAAGCCACGGCGGGGGCACCGCAGCAGGGCAAAGACAAGTTGTCGAGGGTTACGGGATCACCGAGGACCAACTCGGCTGTCCGATTCTCTCGTCCTTGGACACTGTCGTGGTCTGCCAGACCCCCGAGGGAGTGCCGGTCCACTTTGACAAGCATGCTTACGAGGCCGATGGCGTCCTGGTTTGTGGAAGGATCAAGCCCCACACAAGGTTCGTCGGTGATATTGAAAGCGGCCTCATGAAGATGCTGCTGATTGGTTTAGGCAAACAGGCCGGAGCAATCATCTACCATCGAGCAATCCAGACCTACTCGTTCGATCAGATCGTCCGTAGTGTGGCCGCTGAGGTGATCGACCGTTGCCAGGTCGTTGCCGGGCTGGCGATTGTGGAAAACGCCTACGATGAAACCGCGTTGCTATCGGGAGTCGCTCCTGACGAGTTCCTCAGCCGTGAGATTCAGCTGCTGCAGCAAGCCAAGCAACTGATGCCCAAATTGCCTTTTGAGAGAGCCGATGTGCTGATCGTCGACCAGATCGGCAAAAACATCAGCGGCACCGGCATGGACACCAACATCATCGGCCGAAAATTTAACGATCACGCTGCTCGTGAGGATGAGTGGCCCAAAATCCACCTCATCGGCGTGCGAAGCTTGACCCCCCAGACCCATGGGAATGGGACTGGCATTGGGATCGCCGAGTTCGCCCATCGCAAGGCAATTGATGCCCTCGACTTGGAGGCCACACGTCTGAATTGCCTGACCGCCAGCCATCCCACCGGCGGGATGATTCCCCTAACATTTGAGACCGACCGCCAGTGGCTGCAAGCTGCCCTGCCCATGATTGGCTTGACCGATCCGCCCCATGCCAAACTCATGTGGATTCAGGATACCCGCCATCTCGCAGAGGTCGAGTGCTCAGCCGCCTACCTGGAAGACGCCCGGCAACGCGATGACCTGCAGGTCCTCACTGATCTTCGCCCGCTACCCTTCGAGAAATCCGGCGATCTAATTACCCCCCATAGCTAGGGTAACTTGTCCCGAAGCAGTTGTGTGGCCCTGCCGGAAAAAAAGGGTTCTGACCAAGCGACTGCAATGGCCATGCTGGGCCAGTTCCGGTTTTGACGCTTCTCAGCCAGTTCTGGAGTGGACACAGATTCACCAAGAATCTTCCTCCAAACGGGTATCTCCACCCAAAAGGTTGGCATATACTGAGGAATGTCGGTGTACAATGTGGTTTTTGGGAGGTTTCCCAAAGTTCGTGTCCGTCCAGACCCGCCAGAATGCGACTGGTTGTTTGGGGTGGCCTTTCAGCAAGCTCCCGTTGCTGGACAACCCTGACCTTGGCCAGTCTCCTCCATCAACACCTGTGAGTGACTCCGAAGGCCACCACCAGGGCTCCCACTGGTCAGAGAAGGGCTTATGCCAGCACAACTTCCCTGAGCATCGGGAGTCAACGTCTTGGTCCCCAGATCGGACCTCCACCAACGACAGCGTCTTGGAGCAAAGCCTGCTCATTCCGCTCAGGTAGGGGACCCCCTGTTAGGCAAAGCATGCCAGAGGGGGGACCGGAAGTAGGCCAACGCCGGCGGTTCGGCGGTACTTGGAGGCGGAATCCGAAACAACCAGCACAGGCACCAACCAACACCTTGGGGGACCGAGTCCAACGACCGCCATCACGCCGGATACTCTACGTCGCGTGGCACGTCTTGGAACGGTCCGACACACAACCACCTGGGCTGAGCAAGCCGGAGGTCCTTCGGTGGGCCGATTTTGAGGGTGGCAGAGAACCAACATCAAACCCCCGAATCTCCTGAGACCCGATTGGCCTGCTTGCAGCAACCTTCTCGGGAGCCAGCTTTCCAGCAAGCCTTCTTAGTTTTGCCAAACGTTCATCCCGAGCGAGCGCTCGCAGACCGAAGCGGCTCAACCGAAACCGACGGTGAGGTCACGGAGATGACGCGACAGTGGTATGTGCGGCACGCAGAGGGGCGAGCAGGCACCTGCACCCAGGAGCAAGCCGGCCCGCTTTCGGTTCGTGAAGTCCGACATCAGGCCTTACGCGGATTGTTGCACCCGCAGGACGAGATCTCTCCCGACGGGCATCACTGGATGCCCCTGGCCTCCTTGCCAAGCATGAAATTCGTCACACTGCCGACAGACCAACAGCCCCAGGCCCCGCAGAGCGTCCAACCGAACGCGGAACCTTTGAACAGACCGGCAGTCGCAGACCTCCAGCCGGCCGCAGACCTCCAGCCGGCCGCAAAATGTCCAACAAACAGAAACGGACCCGACGACGTCGTGGCCGAATTCAGACCAGCGACTGAGCCGCTCTCGCATCAGAACCCCTCGCTCAGCTTCCAGCCCACCACACCCGCCCCCGCATCCCCAAGACAAATCAGCCCGAGGCCAGCCAAGCCAGCCGAGGCCGCCGGTGAGTCTTGCGAAACGACCTTCGAGATGGCCGCTCACGACAGCACGGAATTCGACCTCAACGATCTGCCTACGCAGGTGGTTCGATCCTTTGAAGATGTGGTGATGGCTGACATCGTGGAGGTTCTGAAATCTCCGACCCAGGCCATCCCCGGCTTTGAGATGTTGGGAGTGCTCGGTCGCGGTGCGATGGGCGTCGTCTATCAAGCTCGACAGAACACGCTACAGCGGATGGTAGCCATTAAGACGCTGTTGGTCCATTTTCTCGCCAGCCAAGAAGCGCTTGCTCGTTTTCAGCAGGAAGCTCGGACGGTGGCTCTACTGCAACATCCCAACATAGTGACCGCCTACGACTTTGGCGCCTCGGATTTTGCAGACCAACAGTCTGGAAATTGGACTCGGCGTCTGTATTTGGTCATGGAACTCCTTCAGGGGGAGACTCTGGATTGCATGCTCCGGCGCGAGGGGCGGCTTTCGGAAGCGGCCGCTTGGGCCATTGCTCGCCAGACAGCCTCGGCCTTAGCGCACGCGGCAGAGCGAGGTGTGGTTCACCGTGATGTGAAGCCCTCAAATTTATTCTTGGTGGAAACCCCGTTAGGTCATCCTTGGCCTGGATGCCGGCGTTTAGTCAAAGTCACCGATTTCGGCATGTCCCGGACGCTGAACCTCGCCAAATCCATCGACCCTAAGATGGCAGCCGAACGTCGCTTGATCGGCACACCGACCTACATGGCGCCGGAGCAAGCTTGGGGGGCGGAAGTGAGCTCGCCCGCCGACATCTATGCTTTGGGTTCGACGCTCTACCATATGCTCAGCGGGCAACCTCCCTTTGCAGGGCTGAAGGTCTGGGATTTGATGATGAAAAAGACTCTGGAGTTGCCCCCACCCCTGAGCCGGAAAGTCCCTGGGGTGACTGCCGAATCAGATGACTTGCTCCGATGGATGCTCCATCCAGACGCCTCACGACGAATCGACAACTGGGGCTTGCTGATTGAGCAGATCGACACCCTGTTGCAAGCGGTCGACCATCGAAGCGAACACATCAAGGGCTCTGGGCTGCGTCGGTGGCTCAAGTCCCCAGCCGCTCGCAACAACTCGTCTCAGCCGACCCCCAACTCGCTGCCGGAGCCGCCTCTCGTTGGGAACGCCCCGTCATCCTCAGCTCCCCAACAGCTGGCGACCAACCCAACTCCCGCTGCAAGATCTCAGACAACGCTTGGCTGTCGATCTCGAGCCGCCCTGATGCCCACAGTCCTGCATGGTGATCACTCGAGCTCCGGATTGGCAGCGGGAGACCCTATCCGGAGGGTCGGTCCTCGATGGTGGCTGCGACTGCTCAGCTCGTGGCTGTCTCGATCCGCAAAATCCAGTCGATAAACGCACCCCGGGGGAAAACCCAAAATCTCGGTGGGAAGTCTTTCCGACGGCCCAATCCCGCCGCAGCCAAGCGGCAAAAGCCTCAGATCGTCTGGAAGAAAAGGCTCCTGGAGGTCACACTGGGCGGGGTCGACCGCATACCTCGAGCCAAGTTTCTTGCATGTCAACGGATCCCCCGGCCGAGCCGCCAGCACAATTGAGCCTGAAGGCGTTGCTCAGTTTCGTGTTGGGTTTTCTGGCCTTGCCGTTCTCCTGCCTCACAGGAGCGCCCGCCCTGATCCTCGGGCTCACCGCCCTGCGAGACATCGATCAGAGCGACGGCAAACTCAGAGGCCGCCTTATGGCCGAAGTGGGCACAGCCGCAGGTCTGCTCTTTAGCCTCATCTCCTTGGTCACCGTCGGCGTCTGGTTGTACTGGCTGGCCAACACCCCCGTGGCCCGCAGCCGCGATAATCTGTACCGCATCGGCGAGGCGCTCTTCACACACCAGGCCTTTCGAGGCCATCTACCACCAGCCCGCTTCATCCCTTCGGCAATGCAACAGCCCCGAAAAGCACAACGACAGAACGATCCACTTGCCCAAGACCAGCCGGCCCAAGACCAGCCGGCCCAAGACCAGCTGGCCCAAGCCCAGCTGGCCAAGCCCCAGGGTGGCGATGAACAGCTCAACGCAGCTGGACCCCAAGAGGAACCAATTGGTTTGAGCTGGCGGGTTGCTTTGCTGCCTTACTTGAAGCAGGAACGGCTTTACGAGAAGTTTCGCTTTGACCAACCCTGGAATAGCCATCACAACCAAAAGCTGTTAAAGGAAATGCCAGAGGTTTACAAGTTGCCTGAGCCAGCCTCGGGGACCATTGATGTTCCGGAGGGCTACACCTTTTATCGAGTGTTTGTCGGTCCCAACACCATCTTCGGCGACTCCTTGGCTGATCCAACGCCGATGGCGCCTCAGCCGGGAAAAGCAGAAGCCAAGGGTCGTTTTCCTTCGCTTGACAAGGTGACCGTTCAGCAAGAGTTCACCCTCTTGGTTGTTGAGGCCGCTGAAGCGGTCCCCTGGACCAAGCCCGAGGGTCTTGCCATCCCACAGCAACCCAACCAACCCTGGCCTCAGTTGGGGGGACACTATGAGCTGGGCACGCCGGTGCTCACCGCAGCCATCCAAACTCAACTGCTGCCGGCTCAATTGAACAAGGAATTGCTCCGTGCATCGATCACCATTCGCCAGGAGGAGGACCCTCGCCTGCGGACCCTTTTTCTGGGCCGTTGAATCGGTTGGTTTCGCAGCAATGGAGGCTCCCGATGATCTGCTTGAGCTGAGCAGTGGACCAGTTCGACCACACAAGCATGGCTCGCTGGAGTGCCGAGGAGATTTTTGACGGACTCGGCGGTGAGAGCAGCGAGACTTTCCTGCTGGCGTTGCCAAGGTCACGGTGGTCGCTTTGGGTCCGGCCCTTCTTGGCTTTGAGGGTTCTTGTGAGCAGAGAGATTCAGACCACGATCTTGGCTTTGGCAGACCACAGTCCACCAAGGAGAGAAGTCTTAGAAATCGTTTGTTTTCAAGGGACTGGAAAGAATCGGCTGGGGGAGCTTTGATAGACGGCGACGTTTCAGGTTGTTTTTGGGATTTGATAGCCCCTGATCTGGGGATGCACCACAGGTGAGTGTCGATATGCCGTCTTGCTCGATCGCGAATTCTCGATGGTTCTTTCGTGTGTTGGTGGCCGTTTCCCTCGCGGCGGTGACCCTTGGTGGATTGTCCGGTTGCGGCGGTGATCAGGGCAGTCAAAGCTCCGCGGCGGATTTCCGGAAGCGGCTTGAAGAGGCCGCCAAAATGGGCAGCGCTTACAACCAGGCTATTGCCTATCGGCAAATTGCTCAGGACCAACTCAAGGCCAACCAAGGACTGGATGCGAAATCGACTTTCCAAAAAGCAGCTCAATCTGCTACCAAGATCGACAAACCTTTAGAGCGATCCGAAACGCTCATTGCCATCGGACAGGACCAGATCAAAGCGGAAGACCCATTGGCAGCGTCTTCGACGCTGAAAAACGCTGCCTCGGCGGTGGCCGAAATTGAGAAGCCGGTAGAACGTGCCCGGAAAATGGCCGAGCTGGCCAAGATTCAACACGGCATCAAAAAGACCCAACAGGCCCTCGCCTCCCTCAAGAAAGCAGGGACCGAGCTCTTGGCCGAAGCCATGCCCAAGGACAAAGCCAGTGCGTTGGTCGTGGTCGCTCAGGGGTATCTTGAGATCGGCAAGCAAGAGTTCTCCCTGGAGACCGCCCAAGAGGCCCTCGCTTCGGCTGGAGACATCCAAGAACCGCAAGTGAAGGCCGAAACCACCGCTGAGGTGGCCAAGGTCCTCAAGTCTCTCAAGCAAGATGAGGCCGCCAAGGCTGCCTTCGAGCAAGCCACCGCCGCAATCGAGCAAACCGAGACCACCGTTTCCAAAGTCTACGCTTATATGAACGTCGGCCGCTCGATGCACCAAGCCGGACTCAAGTCCCAGGGCTCCCAGTTGCTCAAGCAGGCTCGAGAGCTCACCAACGATATCGCTGACACAGGCGAACGCGGAGTGCTCACCGACAAACTCAACAAAATCGCTAAAGAACTAGAAGGCAAGTGATATCCGCTCTCAGATCCCCACGCGTTTTTGGTGGTTCGATGGCTCGGGCGGGTTCTCAGGAGATCTTTCAGAAACTCTTGGCTGAGCGGCCTGCGGAGATCACCTGCTCAGGAACACGGATTCAGGAGGTTGGATAGCTCCCGCGTCGAACAATCCAACTCCAACACGGACCACTTTGAAGGGAAGACCCGACTTTGAGTGGGTCGGGTCTTTCCTCCACAACAAAACCCCCGATCATGGGCGGCTCGACTGGGAAGCTGCCAAACCGTTAGATCGTCGGGTTGGCTTTTGTAGGCCTAACTTCTTGAGAGCCAGGCTTCTTTTCGGTTTGAGCTTTTCAGTGACCTCAGCGCTTGGATGCCTCTTGAAATGCTTTGTCTCGATCGCAAATCCCCACACACCGGTTCCTGGACGCGGCTGTTGGTTTTTGGATGGATGCTCCTGCTGGCCAACCTGGTCGGCTGTGGGGACAACGCTCCCGGGACCAAAGAGGCTTCCAGCCAAAATACCAGACCTAGCAACTCCGCTTCGGCAAAGCCCAACGCCTCCCAAACTAAGCCGAATTCTTCAGGGCGGGATCCCCAGGCCTCAGGCGATTCTCAAGGCAATGGCGAGTCGGCTCCCCAGGTCAAGCTCCCCTCTCAAGGGGGCACGCTGACCTTGCCCGGGATGAGTGAGCCGACCCAAGTTGAGGACCCCAAAGCAGATCCTCTGCCAACTTGGGAGTTGGCGAGCATGTGGGAAATGGCCGAGCCCCTCAAGCAAGTCCGCTTTACCGCCCAAGGAGACCACTTGGCCGTGGGATCTCGAAAGGCCGTGGTGTTTTACGACACCACCGACTGGCAGCCAGCCAAGCCGATCAGCCTCGAGCAAAAAGGCGACATCCAAGACGGCCCGTTGATTACCTTTGCGTTGTCCCCAAATGGGAAGGGCCTGGCGGTCGTCGCCGTGGGAACAGCCACCAACGCGACAATTCTCTACTGGCCCGATTGGTCTCAACCTGAGCAGGTCAAGAAGCTCTCCGGGCACTCCGACCTGGTCACCGCGATCCGCTTTGTCCCCTCAAGCCAGCCCCTTTTGATTAGCGGAAGTAACGATCGGACGCTCAAGGTCTGGAACACCCAAACCGGACAAGCCCTGCTGACAGTCCCCAACGTCCGCCAAACGGTTGCTGAGCTGGCCGTTTCTCCCTCGGGCGAGCAATTGGCCACCGGCAGCGCCTCTGGCAACGTCCTGCTGTGGCGGTTCTCCATGGCCGATGGGCCAAAGCTGCAGCCCTTCCAGGTCATCCAGGCTCACACTTCCAGTGTGAGCCTCCTCAGCTACACACCCAACGGCCGCTTCCTGGTCTCCAGTGGATATGAGAAAACCACCGCACCGCTGCCACCAACGGCAACCATCTGGGTCGCGGCAAACGGCCGGCGGCTGACGCGAGTCCAAGGTCAGAGCCGAGTTCTCACCAGTGTCAGCTTCAGCCCCGATGGGCGTTTAATCGCCCTAGGAAGCGGAGATGGCTCGGTCAGGATCTGTGAAATGACGACAGAGCGAGCACCTCCTACGGTGGCCTGGATTCGGCAGCACACCGATTACGTCAACGGAGTCGCCTTTAGCCCCGACGGCCAGTTGCTTGCCTCAGTAGGCGACGACAAAACTGTCCGTTTGTGGAGCGTGCCTCCGCAATGGCAACCCAACAACCCAAGCCAGTAAGCACACTGCAGTGTGACCCATCTGAATCTGTCGCGGAAGCAAGCGACTCGTTTCCTCGTGTTATGCTGTTCGCCCTGACGGTCGGTTCGGTCTGGTGGTCTTTTCAGCGATCACGACCCACCCAAAAGCCCTCCAGTCGGAGGCAAACCAGCCCATTGGCAAGGCACGCACGGGGGCCGCGGTCAGGGGGACCCATCGTCGTATTTGCAGCCCCAACTGCCTGAGGAGGTTGCGAAGTTCGCCGGCCCTAAAGAAGTGTAAGGTGAATCCGCCAATCCCGCGGTAGTTGGCGGTTTTGTCCCCCAACCTCACGCGACCCAACATCCAACCGGTCAGATGACCGCCCAACCACATCCGACCTTGAGCTTGGCGAGCAATGGACCAGAAGTTGTGCACATGCAGGGCCAGACGGCCTCCAACTTTCAGTACGCGAACTCCATGGGCCAATGCACGGGCACGATCAGCCGACCCATCAATCATGCCTAGGGTGCTATACAGACAGAAGCAGTAGTCATAGGAGCTATCCGGCACATCCTGCAGCTCGACGATGTTGGCTTGGAGAGTGGAAATCGTCACTCCAGCAGAGGCCGCTTTGATTTGGGCGATCGCCAACATCTCTGACGATAGGTCGACGCCTGTGACCTCAAAACCCTGTTTGGCAAAGGCCAGCAGATGCCGACCGGTCCCACATCCCAAATCAATCAGCCGGCCCGGAGTGGAAAATTCCTGCTCCAAAAGTTGTTGGTCAAAAGCAAAGAGGCTGTCCTGGGCGTGAAAGCGGTCGTAGCCCACAGCGATGTGGCGTGCGTGCGTGTAGTCCCACAGCCCACGACTGACACCCGGCGGAAGTTGCCAATCGGGTGGACGGCTGGTCGCTGGATTTGTCGCTGGGCCGGCTTGGGTCGAAGCCAGCGGTCGTTGAGGCTGCTCAGAGTGGTTCATCCGCACGAACAGTCCGCTTCGGGGGAACGATCGTGGGAGTCGTCCGGTCCGCTGGGGCGGCGTCCTGGGCGATCGTCGCTGTAAAATCGCTGAATGATTTCCTGCCATTGGCCAGGACGTCGCACTTGGACGAATGCATTGCGGACTTCCACCAGATCCGGATGCAGCTGCGCGTATTTGATCCCGAATTTCCGCATAGGACCCACGCATTTCTCTGGCCCATAGAGTTCATCGGCCAGGCCGTAATGCTGAGCGATGACCTGACCCTGCTCTCGGACGGTTGGTGGTTCCGGAAGGGGATCGCCGGCCAGCAACGCCTGCGCATCGCGGAAGATCCAAGGGTAACCAATCGCTCCTCGAGCAGCGGTCACGCCGTCGACGCCCGTCCGGAGGATCATCTCCCGACAGGCTTGGCCGGTGAACAGGTCGCCGCTGCCGAGAACAGTCCGGTCCGGGGCATATTGCTTGAGCTGGCGAAGAAACTCCCAATTACTTTGGCCGTTGTAACGCTGCTGCACAGTGCGACCATGGACAGTCACAGCAGCAACCCCCAGCGAGAATACTCCGTCGAATATCGTGAGGAATTTATGGAGGCTTTCCTGGGAGTCGTCGATCCCTCGTCGCATCTTCACGGTCACTGGAATCCGTTCAGGAACGGCATCACGGACCCGAGAGACGATTTCCAAAGCCGTTTGTGGCTGGCTGAGATGGTAGCCCCCGCGGCACCTGCCCAGGACTTTCTTGACTGGGCAGCCGAAGTTGATGTCGATCACATCGAAGCCGGCCTCCACCAATCGCCGCGCCGCCGGGCCAAAGCCCTCCGGCTCGCTGCCCATCAGTTGGCCTCCGACGGGGTGTTCCTCCTCGGCCAGTTGCAGTTGCCGCAGCATCCTCTTGCCGCAGGTGACCACAAACTGATCCAACAACACCTCGCAGATGGTGTACGGGGCGCCGAGGCGTCGAGCGACTCGCCGCATCGGTCCGTCGCTGTAGCCGCTGAGGGCAGCCTGGACCACCGGCGAGGCGATCGAAAGCGAACCAAGCTTCAGCGGCCGCACCAACGGATGTGGCCCTGCGGCCAAGTGTGTTTGGCCCGACGATGCGAGCCTCCGCGAAAAGGCTTGGATGCGACAGGGCTCATCCGATGTAGGGGGGTTGGCAGTGGTGGCAGACATCACTCTCCTTGTTGAGGTGAAATCGATTTCTGGATTGCAGTTGCAAACAGGCCCAAGCAATTTGACGGTGAAGCTTTGACCCCCGGGGCGTTTGCCACAAATGGCCTGAGGGCGGCGCAGTCGCCTGTCGTGCTTGAAAGGTGCGTTCAGCTTGGAACATCCGCCGGCTGTCACCGGTAGCCACGCTTCTGCAGGCCTTCTTGGAGTTTGCCAATCAGACGCGAGAGCACGTTGCGGTCTTCCTCGGTGAGTTCTTCGTAGAGCTCCGAGGCAGCGCCATGAGCCAACATAGTCTCCTTGCATTTCAGTTGGCCCTCCGGGCTGAGCCGCACTCGCGTCACACGGCGGTCCTCAGGATCGGCCTGACGAGCGATCAATCCGCCCTGCTCCAAGGCGTCGACCAGTTTCGTCACGTTGCGAGCGGTGACCCCTAAGCGATCGCTCAGCTCGCTCATTTTCAAGGCCCCCTCCCGATGCAACACCCAAAGTAACTGCGCTCGGGCGGGTGTGGTCTCAGCAGCCCGTTCCATCTCCACATGGAGCCAACGCGTGTACGCGCGTCCAAATGCCGCCATTTGGTCGGCAAGCTCTCGGGGTTGGCTCATGCCGCCCTCGTCGCGTGGAACTCTTCCATCAGTTGGCAGGTTGACTCCAATTGTGGGTTGACAAAAACTGAACCGGTTCATTAATAGACCAGTACATTATCTGCTTATTCTCGTTCTCAACTATAGGCTGCCTGGAAGGAGCACTCCACCGGGCTCAACGCGAAGGAACTTGGGATGTCCACCCAGCACCAAGAAACGGCGAGCACGCTCTCAACAGGTCAAGCAGCCCAAATGGCCCCTCCGCTCTCTGCAGAGGCCTCCGAGGACTCTCTGGGCCAGACTGCTGAAAACCAGTCCGAATCAATCGAAGACCAAGCCCCGGGGAAGCAGCTGCCCTCCCGAGGACTGAGGGTGTGGCCGGCGGCCATCGTAGCCTTGGTGCAGTTGGGTTGCTTCTTGCTTCCGACACGACTGGTGGAGAACACGGTTTTAGAAGTCATGCTACTGATGTGGGGTCCGATCATCAGTAGCGTGTTGCTTGCTGCTTGGATCCTACTGGCCAGCGGTTTGACGGTTCGGAACAAGTTGATCACCGTGGGGGTGGCTGTGGTCTCCCTGGCTGTGGTGTTTCTCGGGGTGCATCCCTCGGTCAGACAGCTGGTGCTGATCTTTGCCATCCCCTTGGCGATTCTGTCAACGGTGACCTATCTCCTGGTGACCGCCTGGGTGCCGGACCGGGTCCGTTGGGTTGGGTTGGGGATCCTCAGCCTGGTGGTTCTGGGTGGATGGTTGTTGGTCCGATCCAACGGGGCCACCGGAGGCTTGAACCCAGAACTCGCCTGGCGTTGGAGCCTCACTGAGGAAGAACAATATCTGCGGAGGCTTGCAGAGCGAAGCGAGCTGCCGGCGGATCAACGTCCCGAGGAACTTCTTCCAGCGGAGATTGGAGATTGCCCGGGCTTTCGCGGTGCCCGGCGAGATGGCGTGGTCCGAGCTCTGAGCATTGAGACCGATTGGGCCAAGCAGTCGCCAAAACAGCTCTGGAAACAAGCGATTGGTCCAGGATGGGGCTCTTTTGCCGTGGTTGGTCCCTTGGCGTTCACGCAAGAACAGCGTGGGAAATCCGAGGCGGTGGTCTGCTACCACCTGAAAACAGGCCAAGAGGTGTGGAGCCATCAAGAACCCACCCGTTTCTACGAAGGAGCTTCCGGAGCCGGTCCTCGTGCGACGCCCTGCGTGGCCAACGGCCAGGTTTACGCCCTCGGGGCTGAGGGGACTTTGTGTTGCCTGGAAGCAGTCAGCGGGAAGCCCATTTGGAAGCGAGATGTTGCTGAACTGGCTGATGCCAAGGTTCCCACCTGGGGCTTCTCGGGGTCCCCTCTGGTGCTGGGCGATTCCGTGGTTGTCTCCATCGGAGGGACTCAGGGCCGAGCGTTGATGGCCTTTCAATGCCTCGATGGCGAACTCTTGTGGGGCCAAGGGGGTGACGCCAAGGTCGGTTACAGTTCGCCCCAACTGGCCAATCTCGACGGACGCCAGCAGATCCTGATCTTTAACTCCCTGGGCCTGAGTGGGCTCGACCCGAACAGTGGGAAGATCCTCTGGCGATCTCCCTGGGATTACCAAGATAGCGGTGCCATTACCCAACCGTGTGTTGTGGATCAGTCGCGTGTGCTCATCGGCCGGGGCTACGGCGGGGGCTGCCGCTTGATTCGGCTCTCCGGGGGAGAACCAGAGATCCTTTGGGAAACAACCCGCCTGAAGCCAAAGTTCAACAACGGCGTGACCCTCGACGAGCATTTCTATGGCTTTGATGGCAGTATTCTGGCCTGCGTGGACCTGAAAACTGGTGCTCGTCGCTGGAAAGGCGGACGTTACGGATACGGGCAGTTAGTGCTGCTGGCTAAGCAAAAACTGCTACTCGTCTTGGGCGAGCAGGGCCAAGTGGCTCTCGTCAAGGCCACCCCAGAGCGTTTCTCGGAGGTCGCCCAATTTCAGGCCATCAAAGGGAAAACATGGAATCATCCAGTTGTGGCTCATGGCAAACTGTTGGTCCGCAACAGCAGGGAAGTCGCTTGCTATGACCTGCTGGTATCCCCAAAGAAGGAAGATTAAGCGGGCGACTCCTCCAGCAGTCGGCATCAGCAGTTCATGTGAGCAGGATATCCCATCCGGTAGAAGCGGCTCAATGGATTCCCACGATTGACCCGTGCTGTTCCGCTCGCTGCCCCTCCTTTTTGGATCAACACTCTTTTGGATCAACACTCTTTTGGATCAACAGTCTTTTGAATCAACAGTCTTTTGAATCAACAGTCTTTTGAATCAACACTCTTTTGAATCAACACTCTTTTGAATCAACACTCTTTTGAATCAACACTCTGGGCAGTCCCTCAAATGCGGCGTCTGTCTGATGCTGGCTTGAGTGAGATTTCTTGACGCTCATGATTTGGTGAATTCTATTGAATTCATATCTTGGTATTCGCCCCGCAACGACAATCCGCAGCGAATTGTGTAGCTTGGGGTGCGCCCAAAGGACCAGGCAGGTCGACGAATCCTCAGGAGAGGAAAACTTGTTGAAGTGAAGTGTTGCCGACCGCATCGCCGAGGAGATCCTCCCGGAAAACGCTGGCTCTTTGTCTGGTGTGCGGTTTTTTCGGTTCTGCTTGCACCCGCCGAATGCGACGCGGAGTCACTTGGAAAACTCCCAAACCGGGATGCTGCCGGCGATGTCGGCGGCTGCCAGACTCCGTTGATCAGTCGAGAGGCTCAGGCTGTGGAGCCAATCCTTGAACTGGCCTCCCCGCGGTTCGCTGAGCCGTCTGACTTCCTTGCCGCTGTCGACCTGAGAAATCTGCACGCTGGTGTCTCTGCCGCAAGAGAGGAGATACTCGCCGTCGGCAGAGAAGGCCAAGTCGCAAACACCGTAGCGGTGGCTGTTCACCGTGCGGATCAGCTGACCACGGGTGCTGTCGATCAGGTGGACTTTGGCCTCTCCGATCTCTCCCCCTTGACCGACCGCCAGGATCTTTCCATCTGGAGAAAAAGCGCAGGCGACAAATCCACGCCCGACGAATTTCCCCCAGGTGGTGGCGTATCCATAGGAATTGTCTCGGGCTTTCACTTTGGGAAACTGGACTTTCAACAGGTCGACTTTCTCCTCCCCAGACTGAACATCCCAGATCTTGGCCTGGGCAGGTGGGCGATCAAAACTTCCTCGGGGAGCACAGTATTCGGCGTGGAAGGCTGTCTGGCCGTCGGAGGTGAGAGCTGCCGAGCAGACGAAGTTGCCCTGGGTCTGTCCTTCGAAGCGTTGGACAGGCTGCCGGGAGGCCGTCTCGCAGACGATTGCCCAAGGGTGATCGTCGCCGGTGATCAACCGTCTGCCATCGCCGCTGAGGCCCAGGGCGGTGATCCAGCCCCGATGCTCCGCCATGACATGGGCGGATTGCTGAGTCGGAACTTTGATCCCCGGAGCTTCCAATGCCTGGTCTTGGCGGGTACGTTTGGCCAGCTTCTTCCGACTGGCCAGATCCAGACGGACTTCCTGCTCTTGGACCGCTAAGGCAGGTGCTGTTGGGGGACCCTCGCTGAGATCCCAAAAGCGGACGGTCCGGTCAAGGCTTGCTGAGATCAGCGTCTTGCCATCGGGTGTGACGACGAGCCCGCTGATGCTGTTGGTATGTCCCACAAGACTCTTGATCGGCCAAATATTGGGTGCATCTGGTTTGTCCTTGGCCTGCTGTTGAGCTTCAGTTAGCTCGGCTGTGGGTCGACTGAGATCCCAGAGCAAGATCTGTCCATCCCGATTGCCGGCAGCCAACCGTCTCGATCCGGGCACGAAGACGACGGTTGTGGGCCAATTTCCTCCAAAGAGCAAACGATAGCAGAGTTGGGCGTTTTGATGAGGCTCAAAGGGAGGCATGCTCAGTCGACCAGAAGGCAGGACTCGCGAAAGGACAATCGGACTCACAGCAACAACTCGACCCCTCAGGCCAAGGCGACTCCACAAATCCAAAGGCAAGTTCAACTTGCCCTCGGCGAAGGGTTCTTCTCCGGGCAAACGAAGGAAGCCCGATAAGTGTGGACTCTTCGCCTGGGATCCCTCGAGAACCGTTCCAAGAATCCCTAAGATTGTAAGTACTGGGGGCGCAGCTCGCTACCAACAACGGTCTGGTTTCCGCGGGCTTCCCGTTGAATTTCTCGACCCCCCTCCGGGCACCGCGGAAACAAACTCAGCCCGATTGTTGTGGGAGAGGATTGTTGCTCGCCAAAAAGGCGACAACCACTGCAAGCGGCCTTGATCTGTCAGCCTTGATCTGCCAGCCTTGATCTGCCAGCCTTGATCTGCCAGCCTTGATCTGCCAGCCTTCCCATCAAACCGGACGAGCCGAGATCTTCTCCGACCTCAGTCAGTTCAATTCCTTGCCAAGACACCCGACGAGCACCGTCATGCCCAACCAAGGCTCAGGGGATGGTTCCCACCGCTGTTTGGCAGAATTCTTTAGCGGAATCTTTGTGCGGCGGACCCATTTCGGAGTTATTGCCGGCTGGGCGGTGTGGCTGCCGCTGCTGGCTGCGGCCCTGATGTTCACCGGCCGAGGGCTCGCCAGCGAGTCTGGCCGCCGGCAGGACGCCAAACCCAATATCATCTTCTTCTACACCGACGACCAGGCTCCCACGGCAATCGGGCTGGAAACACCACAGCTGAAGACTCCACACATCGATCGCATCTTCGGTGAGGGTGTTCGACTGACCCGCGCTTTCGTCACCACGCCGGTCTGCAGTCCAGCACGAGCCGGATTGATGGCCAGTCGTTACGGGTCGGAAGTGGGAATCACCGATTGGATCAACCCTCGTCAGGAACCCGAACTTGGCTTGAACCCTGGTCTGCCTACCTGGCCAAAAGTCTTAGCTAAAGAAGGTTACCACACAGCGTTGGTAGGAAAATGGCATCTGGGGACAGCGGATCGATTCCATCCCACCAAGTTCGGCTATCAAGAATTTTTTGGGTTTCGCTCCGGGGGCAACTCCCCACAAAATCCGACACTCGAGGTCGACGGGGTGACCGCCAAAGTGCCCGGCTATACGCCGGATGTGCTCACCGACTATGCAATAGATTTCATCCGTCGTCACAGGAAGGGGCCGTTTTTGCTCTCGCTACACTTTCGCGCGCCGCACTCCCCTTGGTCGCCGGTGCGTGCTGTGGACCGGGAGCCCTATCAGGATTTGGACCCAGAGATTCCCGATCCTGGGCTTGAAGATTTGGACGTCGAAAAGATCAAGAAATGGACACGTCAGTACTATGCCAGCCTGACCAGTGTCGACCGAAACATCGGCCGGGTGTTAGCCCGATTAGATCAGTGGCAACTAGCGGAGAACACTGTAGTAATTTTTACTAGCGATCATGGGTACAATCTTGGCCATCATGGGATCTGGTTTAAAGGCAATGCCCTGTGGATGCTCAAGAATACCCCTGAGCAGAAATGGGCCAACATCCCAGCCAAGCGTCGCCCGAACTTGTACGATCAGTCGCTGCTGGTTCCAACCGCAGTGCGGTGGCCGGCTCGGATCAAGGCCGGCACGGTGGTCAGCCGAACGGTGACCAATCTCGATTGGTTCCCAACACTTGTGGCCATCGCCGGTGCCAAAATGCCTTCCCAAACGATCAGGGGACGCAATGCCCTGCCTCTACTGCTTGGCCAAAACATTCCCTGGGATGACGATTTGTATGCAGAGTACAGCATGCATCACGGCGCGAAAACGCAGATGCGGTGCCTGAGGACCACAACGTGGAAACTCATGATCGACCTGGCCAACCCCGGCAGGGCGGAGCTCTACCATCTCGCGGAGGATCCTGGCGAACGGACCAATCTGGCGGGTTCTTCTCTCCCGCACATTCGCCAAGTTCAACAGCAGCTGACCGAGCGGATTCAGGCCAAGTTCCAGGAACTGACTGACAGTGATTGACACCTGGAGGGTGCATCCAACCGACGGTCAACAACCGAAGGCCGAACGCCGGGGCGCTCCAGCTGGTCCTGCCGAAAGCCACAGCAACAGCCTTAACTGGTCCTCAAGCAAGCAAGCTACGGGATCTCCTTGACTCGCCGAATGTGAAAAGAATCGATGCGAGTCTCATCCGTCCCCCACCAACGCCCCGGGTCGATAACCAGCCGCACGAGGTCGCCCTGATTCAGCTGAACAGCACGGATCGTGATCCGCTGGCTCTCCGGTCCCAATCGATCTCCAATGGGTCCACCCCGGCTGAGCACCCGTCCTGCTGCGCCTCCTAGGGCCCTTTCCACCCGCCAACGAATCCCATCGTGCAGGCGGAATTTCACCACTGCGGCATCAGTGAGCTCAGCGTTGATATTGTAACGGCCACTTTGAGGCACTCGATAACTCACTGCCACAGCGTAATGACGGTTGTTCTGGGCATAAGGGTGGACCAGGACAACTCCTGTGTGGGGATTTGCCCAGACGCCTTCATAACGCATGTCCAGGAGACGATCGTGAGACCAACCTTGAAGACTCCGCTGCTGGTCAACCCTACCATGTTCATCTTGATAAATATTGTCCACGTAAATATTCAACCGGCGAAAGGAACGTCCGGACGGATCTTCATACCAGAACTGCCAGGGATCATCCTGGCTGTTGCCCACTCCATCGGGGCCACTGCCTGAAGGATCACAGACCTCGGCGGGCTGGAGCCACCGCACCTGCTCTGCCGCAGGCCTCTTCCAGACTGTTTCAGCCCGATCGTCTGCTGACCGCCTGTCGTGTGGGACATTGTCTTCTGAAGGATTGCTGACCAATTGGCTCATGATTGGCTCATGCTTGTCTTCACCAGTTTGGTCATTGAATTTCCATAGCCCTAGTAAGGTTCCTCCAAGGCAGGCAATGAGAACGAATGGACGGTACCTCATGAGATCGACTCTGAGACAAGCGAAGACTCTGCCCGACTCGGTCAAGACGGGCGACCAGGGAGCGTCGATTTCCGAAGACCCCAGCGAGCGGGGGGCGCAGCACGGAGAGCTTCTCTGAGGAACATCTTGAAGCCCAAGGTGGTCGAAACCGACGATTCCGCGATGCTCGGGTCAACGCTGCCAAGACCAGTCTGGCTGGTCGACCACCTTCTCAGAAACCCTTGACGACAATGGATTGTTCACTTTCTTGCCCCCCCAGGGTCAACAAAGGAGACTTCCTCAGGTAGCATCTTTGTTGCCTGAGTTGATTACCGGGAAAGCCGCCTGCACTCCCAGCAGTCACTGGCTACCGTTCTCGGGAACCGCCAACCCGGGCATTGGCACATGACTTTTCTCTGCGTGTTGGAAACTTCGATGGCGACCTCAGGACAGTCGTCCACAAGCACATCTGCTGCCTCCTCAGCAAAGCAATCGATGCAACGCCTTAGGCTTTCTTGGCGTCTGACGGTGCTGCTGGGGATCGCAGGGCTGCTCGTTTGTTTACTGGGCAGTCAGTGGTACAGGAATTACCAGTATCAGGCAGTGGTAGCACGGATTCGGGCCGAAGGTGGATTCTTGCAAACCTCGCCCGAACGTGGCCCTTGGTGGTGGCCTTCCAGCCAACCGGTGCAACAGCTGGAGCTTTCCGGCGGACGACTGTCGGATGTTGCCGGTGTTGTTGCCACAGACCAGGTCAGGACGCTTTCGCTGAGTGAGATTCAGGTCTCGGATTTTGAGTCGATCTCTCAGTTCACCCAACTGGAGGCACTCTCGATTCAACGCTGCCGCCTGATGGACTTATCACCGCTGGGCAAGCTGCAGCAGATCCGATCGCTGAGCCTCTACCACACCGAAGTCTCCGATCTTTCACCACTGTCGGGGTTAACTCAGCTAAGAGAGCTGTCGATTCTGAGTACCCCTGTCTCGGATGTCACATTTGTCGCTGAGCTCAACCAATTGGAAGGACTCTCCCTCTCAGAAACCCCGGTGGTCGATTTTGCTCCACTGAGACGACTGAGCAACCTTAAAAGGCTGCAACTTTTTGAGACCAAGTTCTCCGACGCCTCGTCTTTAGCGGGGATGAGCTCTCTGGAGAGTCTGGATCTCCGCGAAACACAGATCTCGGATCTTTCCCCACTGGCGACTCTGACCCAGCTCAAGGAGTTAGATCTGAGCGATACCAAGATTTCTAACTTGGCCCCCCTCAAAGAACTCAAGCTGCTCCGGTATCTCGATCTCAGCAACTCGCAGGTCTTGGATCTTTCCCCGCTGAGAGAGATGAAATCACTGAAGACCGTCGATCTGCGGCAGACACCACTGACCGACTTCTCACCGCTGGCAGGCAGGACCGAGATGATGGTCTTTCTCAACACCACTCAGAGGGACCTGGTCCCGCAGGATTGGTTGACAACACCCAACCGGCATGGGCCTCAGGTTGATGTTGGTGATTAACTTCACTGAGCCCGAGATTTCCAGTCTCGCTCAGGGCAACAAATAGGTGCCAGATGCTTGGACGTACGCCGCGGTCAGGTTCGGGATGTAGAGTTGGTAAGCACCCCCCATGAAAATCGGAGGGTTGAGGGGCGACTGATTCGGCGACAGCGTTCCGACGACTCGTTTTGAGGGAACCGTTTCTCGCATTCTCTGGCAGATCCCTCCAAAACCATAAACTGGTTGCCGGAGTTTGATCCGTACGATTTTTGCCATCGCCAGCTGCGTGATCCCCAGGGAATTCCAGCCCAGCATGACCGCAAAGGTCTCACGGGCGTAGGCCAACATCGATTGGCCAGACCGAGTTGCTGCGGCAATGTGGCCATCCAGCCCGGCATCGGATGACCCAGAGATTGGCTGGACGGAGGCCCACCATGGTGAGTAATTGGATCCGGCGCGATGTGGGAGGACACCGTAGCCTGTGAATTTGTACAGTTCGGCTTGGGCCGGCAGGAGGATTCGGCGTGCCGACTTGCCGGTGAATGCCGCCTGCACTCCTGCGGGTTGCTGAGAAAACGCCAGGGTCTCATTCAAAATGGCCATCGTTTCACACTCCCAAGAAGTCTCGCATGCTTGAACACCCAAGGAGATGACCCATCAAGAAAGCTGTTGGGCCCGGTCGGTCCTGCCGCCCAGATGGAATCATTGATCAGAAAGGCCAAAGCCCTCCTGCCGCCGGAAAAGAATTTGCTCGTCAAATCTGTGGGAACCACTGGAATCACCACTGATGGGTCAACTGGTGCTCTGCCAACTGGTGCTCTGCCAACTGGTGCTCTGCCAACTGGTGCTCTGCTAGCCAGCCTGAGCATGACCAAACAAACAAAGCTCCGCCAGCCAATGCTGCGGAGCTTTGTGTGTCATCAGCCCGGTCCGTCCCACGAGCCTGTTTGTCTGCTCTGGCCTTTTTCCGGGTCCATATCCTGGCCTCAGGATCTCTCCAAACTCAAGAGGCTCCGAGGAAAACGTCTGAGAGTTCGCCGGTGCTATCGGCAAAGGATTCCACAGGCGCTTGCATTCGATCAAGCAGGGTGACAAACAAGTTGGACAACGGCGTCTTCTCGCTGAATTTCAGGAACTTCCCATGCTGAAGGCCCATGGCTTGCCCGCCCGCCAACACCAACGGGTAATTTCTGGCATTGTGGGTTGTGCTGGTGGCGCTTCCGTACAGCACGATTGTGGAGTCTAAGAGGGACCCGTTTTCCTCGCTGGTCCGTTTGAGTCGATCCAAGAAGTAGGCATGTTGTTGCGCAAGGAACTGGTCGTATTGCCCCCAGCGTTTGAAGCCGCCCTCTTTGCCGGAGCCGTGGGAAAGTGAGTGGTGGCCAGAGAGGCCCAGGGCCAAAGCCGGGAACTTGTCAGAGACTCCCTTGCCGTCTTCTTGGGAGATCTGAAAGGTGGCCGCCCGGGTGGTGTCTGTCTGGAAGGCCAAGAACATCAGATCGTACATTGTGCGGATGTAGTCCTCAGGACCGCTTTGGTCAGCCTCCAAGTTCACTGCGGCGGGATTCACCTGCGGTCGAGGAGTATCCAGCCAAGCCTCAGTTCGGTCGATGCGACGTTCGATCTCGGAAACTGAGCTGAGGTATTCGTCCAACTTTCGGCGGTCGCCGCTGCCAAGTTGCCGCCGCAGGGCACGAGATTCCTCCAAGACCAAGTCCACAATCTGCCGATCCTCGGCCAAACGCTTCTCTTTGGCCGCACGGCTGCGGCCATTCTGCCCAAAGAGCCGACCGAAGATCTCGCGGGGGCTCGACTCAGCCGGGATCGCCTGGCCTTGGGAATCAAAAGACACCGTGGCCGCACGCGTCTTATATCCCACTCCGCCATTGCTGGAGAGCACAATCGAGGGAATCCTTGTGAACTTGCCCACATGCCGGGCGATCAGCTGATCTAAGGAGACCGTGTTTCGATACTTGGTCCCGCGAACATCACCCCCGGTGAGCCAAATGTCAGCGGTGGCGTGTCCCACTAATTTCCTGCCTAATGGATGGGAAAGACCCCCGAGGATGGTGATCTCCTCCCGCAGCGGCTCCAACGACCTGAGGGTTTGGGTGAAATGATAATCCCTTCCTTCTCCCAAGGGAAACCAATGCCAGGCCTTGTGGTCGGGGTGCTTCTCAGGGGGAAGGCTGACCCCATTGGCAAAGTACACAGCACAAAAGCGTTGCGGTCGCTGCGTTGATTCCGCGCCGGCAGCCCAGGTCATGCTCTCCAAGAGTGGCAATGCCAAGGCGACGCCGGTTCCCCGAAGAAACATACGGCGGTGAAGATGCCAGGATTTCCGCATCAAAACTCTCCCAATGGTTCCAAGTTCAACGGAGGGGCATTCTGTGGGGGTCTTCGGCAGCTGGCTTTGTTTTGGCAAAATCTACTAGCAGACTAAGGGTATCCAACAGACTGCAGCCAACGTGTCGGGTGTGCAGGATCTCGAGCGCGATGACGATGGTGTCTCTATTTCCTTTGGAAAGGCTCGCTGGCGACGATCTGACCGATGAGCCGTCGTAATTGATAACCGCTTTGTTGAAAACCCTCAGTGAGCTTAGCGACCACCAGCTCATCGGAGAGCTCCAGCGACCGCCCCAGCGCGTAGGCCAGCAGCTTACGGACCATCGCCCTGGCGAACTGGGCTCTGCGATGTTCCAGGAGATAGGCCTTGAGATCTTGCAGGCCGTGGATTTGTTGGCCATCCGGCAAACGTGCGGTGGCATCCACCGGCGTTGGCTTGCCAGCGGTTTTGACGTTCTCCCGCCAGAGTCCGACGGCGTCGAACTGTTCAAAAGCGAGGCCCCAAGGGTCAATCCTCCGGTGACAGCTGTTGCAAGCGGCCCGATCCCGGTGCAGCTCCAATTGCCGCTTAATCGGCAGCCCGGTGAGCTCTGGGTCCTCGCGGTCCAGTTCCGGCACGTTCGGCGGCGGCGGCGGAGGCGGAGAGTCCAGCAAACGAGCAAGCAGCCAGACCCCTCGCTTGACCGGGTGTGAATCGCTGCCGGTGGACTGCCCAGTCAGGGTGCTGGCCTGGGCCAACAATCCACCCCGACGGTGTTGTGGCTGAAGAGTGACACGCTGAAACCCGGCCCGTTGGACTCCCTCGATCCCGTAGTGTTGGGCCAAATGGGGATTGAGCATGGTGAAGTCTGAGTCGATGAAGTTCAGAGCACTCTCGTCGGAGCGGAGCACTTCGGCGAAGAAATGCAGTGTCTCCAGACGCATCGCCTCACGGGTATCATCGTGAAATGCTGGGTAGAGGCTCTTGTTGACCGCCACCCGCTCGAGGGCGTCTAGGTCCAGCCAGCCGGCAGTGAAGCTTTCCACGAATCGCCACGACTTGTTGTCAGCCAACATCCGATTGATCTGAGCGGCGAGCACTTCAGGCTGCCGCAGATCGCCGGAGCGGGCAAGCTCCAGAAGCTGGTCGTCAGGCATGCTGGCCCACAAAAAGTAAGACAGCCGCGTGGCCAGCTCAAAATCGGTCAGCGGCCGTGATCGTTGGTCATCATGAGGTTCAAGCAGATAGAGAAACTGCGGTGAGGCCAGCACAGCGGTCAGGGCCTGTTGGATGCTCTCCTCGAAATTGGGACCAAGTTGCTTTACGGGCTGCCTGGTCGCCTCGACGGCAAGCACCTTCGGGGGAATCGGGCTCTTGGCGAACCCTGGACCGGCCCAAGAAACCGCAAGACCATCAGAACCGCCGTTGTCAAAGTAGGTTACCAAGAATGAATGCCAGCCGGCAGCAAGCTCGACCGTTCCGCTTTTCTCGGACAAGCGATGCCGCCCATCGTTATCCACCACCAGCTGACCATCGAGGTAGATCCGCGAGCCGTCATCGGAGTTGCAGAAGAAGGTGTACCGTGCGGCTTTTTCAATCAGAATGCCACCAGAGAAACGCACTGCGAAAGCATCGTTTCGTTTCCGCTGGGGGAAATCGAGGCTGATCTTCTCAACAACTCCACTGGATGTTGGTTTTCTGGAAGCGAGGGTCTCCTCGGCGACGTCGGCGGAATGGGGTTCAAAATAGTCGACACGCAGACCTGGCTCGGCTGTCGCAACCGCCTGAGCGGACCGTTCTGCTGAAGAATCTGATGGTTGCGGTGGAGGGCGGAGCTTCTTCCAGAGCTCGAAGACTCGTTGCACTTCGTGTGGAGTCGCTGGTCGTCGGAAGGCTCGATCCATAAAACGCTGGATAACCTGCCTGGCGTATAGAGACTCGTTGTGCCGATCTGGAGAGGGGAAAAAGATCCGTTGATGTGACTGGGGAGGCCACTTGGTCAATACAGGAGCCTCAAATTCGATTGCATCGACGAACAAGCCTGGTTGGAGATCTCCGGGATCACTGGGCTCAGAAGCGTTCCAGACTCCAATCAGGAGCTGGCTGAGGTCCCCTTGCTTGCCGGAGTCTTTGTTTTGAAACGGCAGAGGCAGATTCTCCAAACGTCCCTCAAAGACATACCACTCGGGCTGCTGCCTGCTGGCGGTGACTTCGACTACTTCGCCTAAGGGTGCGTATTCTTCACCGTCATCCAGCAGCGTGCCCAGGACGACCTTCAAAGCAGGTCGAGCCTGCCGATCGCCCTCGACCGCGGCGGCACGGACTCGGATGCGAACATTGCCTTCGGCCGGGAAGTCGCGAACCCAAATTTTTAGCGTCGGGTTGGGAACTTCTCGGGCTTTGAGACCTTCACCCATGGGTCGGACCGCTGGGGCGAGCACAAGCCCGTTCGATCCAGCGGTGAACCGTTGGGCCGCTTTCTGCCAGCGGACCCGCAGATTGGCACTTGCAGACTTGGGGGGGGCATTGCCGCCAGCTCGGTGATCGGAGGCAAGGAAGCTTGTCTTGATCGAAACGGCATCTTGTCGCTTTCGCCGATCCTTCTTGCGTTTGCTGTCGCTGCCAGCCTGTTCCGATCGACCAGAGACCTCGAAGCGGTACCCGTACTGAGGCGGCCGAGCACCTGTGACGATTGCCTTGCCAAGTGCAGTCCGGGCGATTTTGACATAGTACTCGAAATGCAACGGCGACATGCCTAAGGCCCGCCCATTGTTGCGGAACCCCTCTTCGGAGAGAGCCTCGGGAGGCAGCGCTTTCTCAAAGTGGATGTCAAGGCCCAAGAGGTCGCGTAGGGTATTGCCGTACTCGACTCGATTCAGTCGCCGCAAAACCACTTGGCCGCCAGTGGATTTCCGTTCTGCTGCGGCTCGCTGAAGCTGCAGGTTCAGCCAGCCGGTGACCAGGTCCCGTTCCTGTTCGGTCGGCTGGGGCTCATCTTCCGGCGGCATCTCGCCGACGTTGAGACGATTGAGAACCTCATGCCATTTGTCCGCATCTGGTCCAGCGACCAGGTCCGAATTGAGACGGTCCAGTCTCAGTTCCGCCTCCTGGGTCTGAGGACCGTGACAGCGAAAGCAGTGTTTCGCCAACACAGGACGAATGGAGCTGTCAAAATTCCCCGGTTCAGCGCCCTCCAGCCTCGGACGTTCTCCGCAAGCCACCAGCACGAGGATCACCAACGTCAGATTCATCGACTTGCCGCCGATCAGCTTCTCTGCCAGCCACTTGAAACCCCGTTTAGCCCAACGCCTTTCCAGAGGGCGACACACCGGGGAAGCAACAGGCGAAAGCGACGGCTCACTCCCAAATCGGCCAACAAAGCTCATCAGATACCAGCCCCTTGAGTTTCCCGACCCAATGCCGGACCACAGTAACACCCGTACAACACATCAATGTAACCGAATGCGTTTGCGGATGCTATTGGATTAGTTCCTTTTGGGTGTGTATTTCCCGATTGAGAACGATGGAGCATCGCCGAGCTGATTCCGAATGGCTCGGAACGAATGACTTTACTTGTTAATAATTTCTAAAAATTCCTTAAAAAATTTAATACCCAAAAGAATAAAAACCTAACATGTTATTGCTGGTATCCGGGAGCCACTCGGGTCTTGTACTCTCAGACCAAATGGATAGACTTGGGGTCGCAGTTTGTACGCTTCGCCTCAAACAGTTTATCCGCTCAAACCCCGGAATATCGGGAATGAACTCCTCATCAGTGCCGGGCGTGGCAACGGATGTCGATGCTAACAATCCTACCTCCAAGCCCCCCCAAACCCCCCCAGACACAAACCACCAACAATCCCTCGACTCACACTCACACACTTCTTCGAAAGATGGCACTGCCTTGGCAGCTGGCGATGCAACGGAAGACAACAATCGGGCATCCAACCAACACTTCGCCAGCACTGCGACGGGGTTGAGACCTGAACCCGGGGACCCCAAATTTCCCAGCACTTCGCTGTTGCATACCTTTTCGGAGATGGTGACCGAGCTGCTTGAGGCCCGAGAGTTGCTGTGGCAGTTGACAGTGCGGGATCTCCGTGTGCGATACAAACAGGCGATTATGGGCCTCGGCTGGGCCCTACTGATGCCCCTGTTGATTGTCGGCGCAGGCATTCTCATTAAGTACGCCGCTTCGCAAATGGCCGGACGGGATATCGCCTTGGCATCCTTGGGCGGCATCACAGTGAAGGGCCTGGCTTGGGCATTCTTTGTCGGCTCCATCAACTTTGCTACACCAAGTTTGGTGGCTAGCCGCGGGTTGGTCACCAAGATCTACTTCCCGCGAGAGGTGTTACCCTTAGCAGCGGTTCAAACACAACTCTTCGACAGTTGCATCGGCGGTGTGACAGCTGTGCTGGTCCTCCTGCTCATGGGATCGATCGCCTGGTCGTTCTCTTTGCTATGGATCGTTCCGCTGTTAATCTTGCTGGTACTTTTGACTGCCGGACTTGCGTTGTTCCTCAGCTGTGCGAACTTGTTCTTTCGAGATGTGAAGTATCTCGTTCAGATCATGGTGACCTTCGGAATCTTTTTCACCCCGGTGCTGTTTGAGCCTGTCAACTTCGGTCCAACCGGGGCCATGCTGATGATGGCCAACCCACTCTCGCCGATTTTGGAGGGTCTGAGGCTCAGCATCGTCGAAGGACACAATCTGTTCTTTCCCTTGACAAAAACCGTCCACGACGTCGCGATCTTAGAATGGAGCCCTCTGTTTTTGGTCTACTCAGCCGCTTGGGCGTTGCTGGGGCTGCTGGGGGCTTGGTGGCTTTTCCACAAGCTGGAGTTCGTCTACGCTGAGTACGCTTAGAGCCTTTCAGCAAAGATCTTCCAGGCCAATGATCGTTGAGGCCAAAATCGTTGAGGCCAAAATTGTTGAGGCCAAGATGCGAAATCCAGCAGCCCTTGCCAGGACTGGCTGATCGCCTTGCCTACCTGAGTTTCACACCAACGAAGAAATCCTCTCCGGCAGACGGTGAGGCCTCCTTCAAAGGTAGACGTGAGTGCCCTAACGGGTCTGCGGCCTCTCTTGGGGTGGAGATGAGTTTGCGGTTGAACTGAGCTGTGCCTCAGATCGTTCATCCGCAATCCAATCTTGCCTCCACGACAATCAAGACATGTCAAGGATGACCCACCGGAAGTCGCTTGGGCAAGAAACACCCGACCTACCCCCCCTTGCAGAAACTTCCGCTGCTTTTACAGTGGGGCTCACCTTGAGCTCAAAACCGCCAAACCGGTCCTTGTGCACAGGGATCGTCATCCCCTTTGAAGTTCTTTGAGCAGAGGTCATTTCGGTGGCTGGACCTGTTGTTCGCGTTGATCAGTTGTGGAAGAAGTTCCACCGTGGTGAGCTCTTCGATAGCCTGCGGGATGCCGTGCCCGGAATGGTCCGCTGGATGATGGGCAAAAGCACCCGGAGAGAGGAACTCGGCAGCGGGGACTTCTGGGCGCTGCAGGATGTGAGTTTTGAGTTGCAGCGTGGCGAGGCCCTCGGCGTGATCGGACCCAACGGTGCCGGGAAAAGTACCCTGTTGAAGATCCTCTGCGGCATTCTCCGGGCCAACCGCGGTGAAGTGGCCGTCAATGGACGCATTCGGGCCTTGATCGAAGTGGGAGCCGGCTTTCACGAAGATCTCACCGGGGCTGAGAATATTTACCTCAATGGTGCCATTCTGGGGATGAGCGCCCGGCAGGTCCGCAAGAAGTTCGACGATATTGTGGGCTTTGCCGAGCTGGCGGCATTCATTGGCACGCCGATCAAGCGTTACAGCTCCGGCATGCGGGCACGCTTGGGCTTTGCGGTCGCCGCCCACCTGGATCCGGAGATTCTCCTGGTTGATGAGGTCCTCAGTGTTGGTGATGCGGCCTTCCGGGCCAAGTGCATCGACCACATGGAACAACTCATTCGTGCCTCGGATGTGAGTGTGATCTTCATTTCTCACAATCTGGAGCAAGTCAATCGCCTCTGCGACCGCTGCCTTGTGCTCAACAAGGGGTGCGTCGACTTCGCCGGAGTGACCCACCTGGCCTGCCATCGATACCTTGAGCTGACCACGCCTGCATTTAGCGGGATCCTAGAACATCCACTCTCCCGCATGGAAGGCTACACGGTGACCGACGCGGCGGGTCATTCCATCACGCCTCGGTCCGAACTAGAGCCTGGAACAAGACTGCAGCTACGGACAATCGTCTCCACAACCAAGCCCACTGGCGAATACACCGCCACCCTTTACCTCCGAGAGTTGATGGGCGAGCAGATTGTGGGAGATTACCAGAGGCCACTTGAAGGATCTCCTGGTGAACGGCTTGAAGTCCAATGGGACATTACCCTCAACCTCACCCGAGGAGACTATGCCCTGGAGCTGCAAATCTTCCATCGTCCAACGGAAACGAGAGCAAACATTCAAGAGTTGATCCGATTTCGGGTTGATGAGGATTGGACCTACCGTGGACCAGTTTGGTTGGATCCAGCCTACAGTTGCCTCCCAGCGCGTGATGAGCAACTTTCCAGTCCAAGCTCCACTTGAGCGTCGGCGGATTGAATCGAGCGAGGATTTCCCGCTTGATTGAGCACCGGATCGTTTCGCTGAGTCGCCCCTCGCTGGGCTCCACCCAGAAACCAGCTCGAGGTGAACGACCCTGCAGTGCGATCCAACACATTCCTCCGGGGACCTCATTTGCCTGCCCCTGGCAGCGCGGCGTTGTTGGGGGACTGTCTGCCAGACCCGAATTGAGTTCTAAAATCCCGCACACGCTTCTTCCAGTGGTGTCCTGCCTAAAATCACCAATGGGGATTGATTGCTTTGGCCGGATTGGGCCAGGACAGCACGCCGAGATCGGGGCCATTCTGTGATGGGTCGATGCCTGGATCTGCTCGCAGGCTTCGTTAAGTATGCCCGGGCCCCTCAGGCAGGCGGGAAAGCTGTCTTGGGATGTCTGCAGTGAGTGGATGACTTGGTGGGTCAAGCGTTGCTCATCCGACCCGCTGTGGGCAGTGTCGTTCTGCTCTGCTTTTTGGGGATGAAGTCCTCGCCGGACTTTCAGGCCGGCCTTGACTGATCCTCCTGGTCTCCGTAGGACACACAGCTTATCAAGTGCCAATCCACCGAGAGAATCTCCTCATCAATCGAAAACCTCTTAAAGAGAGGCCCTTTGAGGATTCCTCGCCCAGACACAAGCGAACGCTGGCAGCAAGTTCCAGGAATGTGGAGCAAGCGTTGACAACCTCAAACAGCGAGGCTCGATCGAACGCGGCGGATTTCGCGTCGCTCCCCTCACTGGTTTTCCGAGATGGACCGATGGCCACAATCGCTCGAGAGAATTCAACGACGCCTGGGCAATCGGGATACCTCGGTTGAGAGCACTTTGAGAGTTGTCCTGGTCGGCTGCTCTGTAGGTTTGCTCTGGGGGTTTGAAGGAAAAGGGAACTGCCATGATCAGCATTATCCTGCCAACGTACAACCGAGCGCGGTTTCTCAGCAGTGCCTTCAACAGCATTCGGGAGCAGACTTTTCAGGACTGGGAACTGATCATTGTTGACGATGGAAGTCAGGACAACACCGGCGAATTGGTCCCTCAGCTGACCAAGGGTTGGGCTCAGCCAGTCCACTACATTAGACAGGAAAACCAAGGTGCCTATGCCGCACGGAATACGGGTCTATCCCGGGCGGAGCGGCCTTACATTGCGTTTTTTGACAGTGACGATCTTTGGCTCCCTCATCACCTCCAAGACTGCTTCGAGGGCCTGGAGAGCAATCCCGATGTTGATTGGGTCTGGAGCGCCAGCCGCCGGGTGGATGACGCGACCGGTGAGGTGATCCAGGAAAGCTCTTTCCGCAAAGCCAACGGAAAGCCGCACAAGTTCTTGCAGCTGCACACAACCTTGCGCAACAAGCTCCACGTCTTGGATGATCCCCGGGTGCTCTCCTTTGCCATTCTGCACAATTTCTACTCAGGGCCGCAAACGTCACTGATCAGACGGGAGGTTTTTGAATCCTGGCAGTACTATGCCGACCTGCCCAACGGTGGCGATCGGATGGCGTTGATCCGTGCATTGGCCGAAGGGCGAACGCTGGGTTACTTCGACGATGTCCACCTGATCTATCGCATCCACGGCGACAATTCGTCCTCCCCGGCCAGCCAAGGCGCCTTCGAAAAGCGACTCCGTGTGGCCCGAAGCGTTGTTCGCGGCTACGAGCGGCTCTGTCACGACGCTCCCCTCGGACCAGCCGGTCAGCAAGCCCTCCGGCAACGCCTCAGCCGAGAGTACTTTTGGTCCATCGGTTACAACATCCTCTGGTTGGCCGGTCGACAGGATGAGGCGTTGGCCATGTTCCACAAAGGCCTTTACTTGTCCCCCACGAACTTGCAAAACTGGAAGACCTACCTGATTGCTCGGCTGCGACGACTGAGTGGGATTGGACTTCCACCCAAAGAGTCCGAACCTCCCATCAGTGAGGCGACCTCCTGAGGTTCCCTCGGAGGATCCCAGCAGGTCTCCGGTCAAGCAAGCATCAGCAGGCCGGGGAAAAATTGGGCGATCCAATCCCCGCCATGCTCCGATTCGGCTCAGGTAACGCCTGCAGATCTTGGTGACCAACGGAAGCAAAGAGCGTGGGTTGCCATCAGCGATTGTTGATCGGACAATCTATAAGATGCGATCGCTTTATGTCGGCCTTTTGCTCGACTCGTCAACAATCCTGCGAATACCCTATGATCTGCATGTTCAGACCGCATCGGTCCACCTTCCGGCCTGATGGTCCCAAGGCCAGTGCCTCAACAACCACTCACTTGTTGCACTCTGGGTTCCTTACAACTTCCCTTGGGATCGCCACAATGGTGAGCAAGGCTCTGAGACCTTTCGGAGGAGCTTGGGTGACACCCCAGGGAGAGCCAGGGCAGGGCAGCTTCAGCAAGTGGTTGTTGTGGGTGATGGTGCCCCTGCTGTCCGTTGCCCACTGCGGGAAGTTGTGGGGGACTGAGCCAACCGCAGAGGAGCAAATTGACTTCAATCGGCACATCCGTCCGATCTTGGCGGAGAACTGCTTCTTCTGCCATGGTCCTGACAAAGCGGAAAGACAGGCCGGATTGCGTCTCGATTTATGGGAGAAGGCCACGGCCACTCTGGAGAGCGGCTCCAGGGCAATCGTGCCCCAAGAGCCACAACGGAGTGAATTGCTGGCGCGTGTCACCAGCGATGACGAGTTCAGCGTCATGCCCCCGCCTGAGACTGGCAAAAAGCTCTCCGCTGAAGAGATCGACCTGCTTCGGCGGTGGATCAAGCAGGGTGGCGAGTACGCAGATCACTGGGCCTACGCGCCGCTGAAACGCCCGGCGGTGCCCCAGGTAGAGGATGAACAGTGGCCCCTCAATCCGATTGATCGCTTCGTTCTTGCTGGTTTGGCCCGTCAGGGCCTCAGTCCCAGCCCCGAAGCCGACCGCATGACCCTGAGTCGGCGGCTGTCCTTTGACTTAGCTGGGCTCCCCCCAGAGAAGGTACTTAGCGATTTATCAACGACCAGATACAGCCAGTACGTCGACGAACTGTTGCAGAGTCCGCGTTACGGAGAGCGGATGGCGATGTATTGGTTGGATCTGGTTCGTTACGCAGATACCGTGGGCTATCACGGCGACCAAGATCATAACATCAGTCCTTATCGTGACTATGTGATCAAGTCGTTCAACGAGAACCTCCCCTTCGATCAGTTCACCATCGAACAACTAGCCGGGGACCAGCTTCCTCATCCGAGTCGCTCTGATCCAACTCAGTGGCAGCAAATCGCCTCCGGCTACAACCGCCTCCTGCAGACTTCTCATGAGGGCGGTGTTCAGGTCAAGGAATACCTCGCGAAATACTCTGCCGATCGCGTGCGAAATCTCTCGGCGGTTTGGATGGGCGCAACCATGGGCTGCGCAGAGTGCCACGACCATAAGTACGATCCGTATACACAGAAGGATTTTTACTCCCTGGCGGCTTTTTTTGCAGATATCGACGAACTGGGGACCTTCCGAGGAACCAACAGTTTGCCCACCCGACGCCCTCCGGAGATCCCCGTCGCTGGTCTCCCCGAAAAGCAAGAGATCGATCGCCTGCAAGACCAGCTTGCGGATATCACCAGCGAACTGGACCTAGCCGACGAACAGGGCATCTCCAGGAAACGTCAACAGGATCTCAAGCAAAAGCAAGTCCAACTGAGAAAACAGCTCCAAAAGGTCCAAAAGAACCTTCGGGTGACGATGATCACCAACAGCATCAAGCCCAGGACCATGCGTGTTTTGCCTCGTGGGAATTGGCTCGATGACAGCGGGGAGATCGTCCAACCGGATGTCCCTCACTTTCTGCCACCCCTTGGCAAGCAGAATCAACCGGCGACCCGCTACGATCTGGCCAACTGGCTGGTCCGCAGGGACAACCCCCTGACCGCACGGGTGATGGTCAACCGGCTGTGGAAATTGTTCTACGGGCGAGGCCTTTCCAGCCAGCTGGATGACTTCGGCAGTCAGGGTGAGCCGCCGGTTGATTCCGATCTGCTGGACTGGCTGGCGGTGGAGTTCATCGAAAGCGGTTGGGATATCAAGCACTTAGTTCGTCTGATGGTCACCAGCCGCACCTACCGCCAGAGCTCCCTGGCCAGCGCCGAACTCCTGCAGCGTGATCCCCAAAACCGTTTTTTGGCGCGTCAGTCACGGTGGCGTCTGGATGCCGAGATGGTGCGTGATAACGCCCTGGCGGTCAGTGGCTTGCTTGTCCACCAGCTCGGGGGTCGCAGTGCCAAACCGTATCAACCAGCAGGCTACTATCGGCACCTCAATTTCCCCAGAAGGCGGTACCAGCATGATTCCGGCCCCCAGCAGTATCGCCGGGGGCTGTACACGCACTGGCAACGAGTGTTTCTGCATCCGATGCTCAAAGCCTTCGATGCCCCCAGTCGCGAAGAGTGCACAGCCCAGCGCCCCCGCAGCAACACTCCGCTGGCGGCTCTCTGCCTGCTGAACGATCCGACCTTCTTGGAAGCTGCTCGGGCCCTGGCCGCTCGAATCATCCACGAGGGCGGTCCAACGTTTGACGCGCGGTTGACCTGGGCCTACCAGCAGGTGCTCAACCGTCCGCCCAGTCCTCGTGAAGCCGCGATCCTCAAGGAACTCTACCAACAGGATCTGACCGACTACCAGCGAGATCCTCAAGCCGCCGAAGCGCTGCTCTCAGTAGGCCTGTCCCAACCACCGGCTGACCTCTCCCCTGCGGAACTGGCCGGCTGGACCGGAGTCGCGCGGGCTCTGCTGAACTTGAACGAGACGATCACAAGAAACTAGCCGGAGGCAAGAGGGGATCCTCACGAACGCTGTTGAAAACCATGGTCTCTGACCCTCCCTCTTGGCCATCCACTCGTGCGAAATCACCCAGCAAAAGTTATTGCGCTTTTTGATAAGATTTTTCCATGAACGCTCTGAACCAGCTTCCACTGTTAGCAAACCGCCGGGCGTTTCTGGGACGTGCATCCTTCGGGCTGGGTGCGACGGCCCTGGCGACGTTGATAGATCCCGGGCTTCTGCAGGCAGCACCCTCCCAGACGAATCCAAACAGCCCCGGTCTGGAAGGCTTTCCCTCCTTGGCGCCCAAGGCCAAACGGGTGATCTTCCTGTGCATGGCTGGTGGCCCCAGCCACTTAGAGACTTTCGACGAGAAACCCGTGTTGGCCAAGATGGATGGCCAGCCCATGCCGCAATCGTTGACCGCAGGCCAACCGATCGCCCAGCTCCAGGGCAAGAACCTTCGCTGCCTGGGACCGCAGACGACCTTTCACAAACATGGCCAGTCCGGTCAGGTGGTCAGCGAGTTCCTTCCCTGGACCGCAAAGCTTGCCGATGACATCGCCATTGTGCGGTCGATGACCACCGATCAGATCAATCACGACCCCGCTCATACGGTGATGAACACGGGCACAAGCATCAGCGGGCGTCCCAGCATGGGTAGCTGGGTCCTTTATGGCTTGGGTAGTGAAAGCGCTGAGCTGCCTGGGTTTGTGGTGCTGACCAGTGTGGGGGGCCGAAATCCGCAGCCGATTGCGACTCGCCAGTGGCACAGCGGGGCTCTGCCAAGCCGCTTTCAGGGGGTCGAGTTCCACAGCGCCGGAGACCCTGTGCATTACGTCCGGGCGCCGCAGGGCGTCTCGACGCAGCGTCAGCGGCGGTTGGTCGATGCCGTTCAGCAGCTCAATGCTCTCCGTAATCAGCAGGTCCACAACCCGGAGATCGACACCCGAACAGCCGCCTACGAAATGGCTTTTCGGATGCAAACGAGTGTCCCAGAACTCATGGATCTCTCCGACGAACCGAAGAAGATCCTGGAGATGTATGGAACCCAAGGAGCTGACGGATCGTTTGCGGCCAACTGTCTGTTGGCTCGCCGTCTTGCCGAACGGGGGGTGCGGTTTATTCAACTCTACCACCGTGGCTGGGACCACCACGGGGATTTGGTTCGATACATGAACACCTGCTGCCAGTTGACCGACAAACCGGCCTGGGCGTTGGTGACCGACCTCAAGCAAAGGGGCATGCTGGAGGAGACTCTTGTCGTCTGGACCGGGGAATTTGGCCGCACACCGATGTTTCAAGGAAAAGGCCGCCAAGCCGGTCGAGACCACCACATCAAGGGCTTTAGTTTGTGGATGGCTGGCGGCGGGATTCGTGGAGGAGTCACCTATGGAGCCACCGACGACCTGGGCTACCATGCCGTCGACGGAGTCACCCACGTCCGCGACTTGCATGCGACCATGCTGCACTGCCTGGGAATTGATCACCGACGGTTACAGTACAAATTTCAAGGTCTCGACTTACGGCTGACCGGTGTCGAAGAGGCCCACGTGATCAAGCCGATTCTGGCCTGAGGAGTTCTCCACCCAAACCGGCCGAGTCAGCAAACCGGCCGAGTCAGCAAACCGGCCGACTCAGCAAACCGGCGGACTCGCGAGCTTGTTGCTTCAGCAGCTCCTCCGCCGGCCGATTCTTCGTCACAGGGTATCCGCCGATGAACGTCTCTCAGCTGCCGGCGTTGCTGCTCCCGATGAGTACGGCCGCACTGGCGGTTGCCGATCTGGCCTCAGACACAGCCAATCTTGGTTCGCTGGCTGAGAAGACACCTTCTTTCCAGGGCTGGGATCTTCGGCCGGTCGGTGGTTGGTATGTCGTAGTGCTGGCCATCCTGTTAATCGCTTCTCTGGGGGCTATTCAGGCCGTTCGCCATCGCCTCAACCGCTGGCGGATGCTGGCCATCACGACACTACGCCTGCTGGCTGCTCTAGTCGTGTTATTCCTCATGCTGCGACTCTCACTGGTCTACGTGGAGATTGAGAAACAGCCGGCCACATTTGTGTTTGCCATTGACACCAGCCGAAGCATGAGCATCGGCGACGTACTCGGGGGCAGCCAGACTCGCTGGGAAGCGATCGGCCGACAGATGGAAGCTGTTTTGCCGACGCTCAAAAAGCTCCACAGCGACGAGGCCTTGGAGATCAAAATCTGCACCTTCGATCGAGACGCCCGCATCGCCGTTTTTGATGGAGAGACCCTTCCACTTCCCGAGCAGGCCGAAGGAGAGCAGTCTGCCATTGGATCGGCTCTGGGACGGGTGTTACAGGATGCCGCAGGGAAGAAGCTTGCCGGCGTTGTCTTACTCAGCGATGGGGCTCAGCGGGCTGATCCAACCCGCAACGACGCCCCGGACTTGTACGCAGCCCAGATGCAGCAAGCCGGGGTACCGCTTTACACGGTGGTTTTTGGCGAAAGCGGTGCGGGGGAAGTCCGAGATGTCGCCTTGGATGACTTGCTGGTCAACCCCACAGTCTTTGTCAAAAACGAGCTGCCTGTCTCCGCCTCGGCAAGGGTCACCGGCTACAGCAATAAGCCCGTCCTGGTGGAGTTGCTTTTTGAAAACGCGGCCGGCGAGATGATCACAGTTGATGAAGTCCCCCTGGAGACAGCGGAGGGGCGTGCCACGTTGCCAGTGGATTTGGGCCACATTCCCGATGTGCCTGGAGAGTATAAGCTCACCGTTCGGGCTCCCCCTCTGGATGGCGAACTGGTAGAGACCAACAACGAAGTCAGCACCTTTGTCACCGTCCTGAAGGGCGGTGTGAATGTCCTCTATGCTTACGGCAATCCCTTGCCGGAACACAAATTCATCCGTTGGTCGTTGGATGCCTCCCAGAATATCCAGTTGGATACCTACCACCTCAAAGCGAATTCCCCCAATCCTTTGGAAGCCTTGCCTGAGGATGCCTTCGATCCAGGTCGGTATGATGTGTATATCCTCACAGATCTCTATTATCAGAAGATTTTTGGCGATGACGATCAGTATCTGAAAAAACTCGGCCAGTTGGTCACCGAGCACGGGGCCGGGGTGATGATGACCGGCGGAGTGCATAGTTTCGGACCCGGAGGCTGGCAACACCTCGGCGTTCAGCCAGAGTCAGAGCGTCTGACACGCCGGCAAGAACGCGAGCTCTTTCAAGGGGTCCTGCCAGTGGGCATGGACCGGACCAACCGCCAAAACTTCAACGACCCCATTCAGCCGGACCTGCACCTTTCAGGACCACAACGCATGGTCCCCACCCGTGACGGACTGCGGCACTTCGTGATGCTCCTGGGCCCTCGGCAGAAAAACCGGGAGACCTGGGAAGACATGCCTCCCCTCAAAGGAGGCAATCGCCTCGTCAACCCGGCCCCGCTGGCCAGCGTCTTGGCTCGCAATGAGCAAGGTGACCCGTTCTTGCTTGCTCACGAGGCGGGCAAAGGGAGATCGATGGCCTTTGCGGGGGACACAACCTGGCGTTGGTGGTTGCGTCCGGGCGGCGAGGGCAAGCGACGCGAGCATAAGCGGTTTTGGCGTCAGTGCGTCTTATGGCTTGCTCACAAAGACCAGCAGGACACAAGCGGTGTCTGGGTTCGACTGGCCGAGCGTCGCTTCCGCCCAAGCGATCGAGTGGAAATCACGGTGGGGGCGGACTCCCCTGAAGGAGACCCTATTGCCGAGGCGACTTTTCAGGCCCAAGTCACGATGCCCAACGGCAAGCAGCGCCCTTTGCGGCTCAACCCGCGAGGTGATTATCGCAGTGGCGTGTTTCTGGAGACACAACTCTCCGGCGACTACACCGTTTCTGTGGAGGGATTTCTCGCCGACGGAACTCAGATCGGCACGGCGACAGCTCGGTTCCTGGTGGAAGCTCAGGATCTTGAACTTGACAACCCTCAGGCCAATCCCGGATTGATGGCTCGCCTCGCCAAAATGACCGGCGGAAAAAAATTGCACCCAGAAGAGCTTCCCCCGACTATCGAGGAGCTGGCCGAACAAGGACTCAATACCGAGATCGAGACGGTCACCAAACGAGAACCTTGGGATGAATTCCGCTGGGTTTGGTTCAGCGTCTTCTGCAGCTTGCTGATGGCCGAATGGTATCTGCGAAAACGCTGGGGCCTTGTCTAAACCCCCTGACGCGGCAGCCCCCCTCCCAAAAAAGTCCGCGCTATTTGCCCAGGGAATTCGGCGACCAAACAAGACTCTGGCGGTTGCAGTTGACCGGAGGAAGACCTCTCCGACCTGCCCTGTGTAAGCCGCGGCAAAGCTGTTGGAAGGTCATCAAGTGGGAGACCAATCCTCGGCGAACTGCTGAGGTCTGTCCGTTGGGGCTCTTGCTGCACCCTTCGGTTGAACTTGGCCGAGACGCACTTGCTCTGCCTGTGGGATCAGCCCGCTGAAGCCCTGCCGATGACTTGCGCCTGCGGACTGACAGTCCCTGCCATCTGAAGAGACTCTTACCCCTGAAATGGCCTGCTCCGGGACCCAAAAACACCAAGAATAGCGGCTCTGGTCTGGTCCCGGGTGGAGAGCTGGCCAGCTCGATCGGGATCATCTCAAAGGACCTGCCTCGGGGTCATGCAGAGCTGAGACTGATGGGCCGCTGCCTGATCAATCCAGCTGTGCTGCGACCGTGATTGAAGGGTCAGGATCTTGTGGTGGTCGCTGCGCAGCCAAGACGCGGGCTGGTCGAGCACAAGTCGTCCGCTCTTCGGCCAGCCAACGAAAGGGGAACCACGACAAAATCAACAGAACATATCCACTCACCCTGCGACCCCCGGGAGCGAAATCCCTCCCGCAGCCAAGCCCAATCCCCTCCCCGGGAGTCGGCTGCATTCCGTTGCTGACTGCGAAGACGTGAATCATAGCGTTGGTTGGCACGCGCCTTGCGTCAAGACCCCCAAAACATAAGTGTGCGGACAACCGCGCGAAGGAGTCAACAGACCCGGCAGCAGATCGAGAGCACGAGCGATCTGCCACAAACACACGTCGTGGTTGATGTGCCACTGCTCAGCCCAGGTTGATTCACTGCCCAGGTTGATTCACTGCCCAGGTCGATTAACTGCCTAAATTGATTAACTGCCCAGGTCGATGATGACGGAACGGGACAGCCCGGGGCGTCACTGGAGGCCTGGGCCGTTGCACAAGTGAGTCGTTCCCCAAGTACGTCCTTGAGAACTTTTCATCGACACAATCTTAGGAGAAGGGGATGGAAACCGAGAAACAAGCGCAATCGCAGGCTACGATCTTCCATAGAATCAACACGTTACTGCTTTTAGTTGTGTTCCTGGGTATGCTCAGCGTGCACATTACGGCTCTCTGGCTACTCTCAGATGGCGGGATGCTCGATGGAGCTCAACTACTTAAGGAAATTCAGCAAAGCTCAGTTGAGCATGCTGAGATCGTCCAGGGCGAAGCTCAGGAGGTGGCTGCCGAAGTGTTGCCGCCACTAGCAGAAGCACTTTACCGTCAGTCGCGTGAAGATTATCCCCGGATGACACGGACGTTGTATCGAGAAACCGTGGAACTTGCCGATGATGCTCAGTCAGTGATTGCCAACCAAGTCGATGCACAATACCGAGATTACCTCGCTCGTCATCGTGAAGTTTTAGCAGAAGAGTTCCCGACCTACGCCGGGAAAGAAGAATTCGAGCAGGTTTGGCAAGAATATGAACGAGTGCTCGAGGGTTTGATCCAACGCTATCATCTGGCTGCGTTCCGTCAGCAGAGTGAGCGAACTGCCAAACACTGGCAGCAATTGACTCCCTTGGAGATCTCAGAAGCCGATCAGCCCCGCTTGATAGATCAGTTTGTCGAGTATTTCACGGATTGGAGCGTGCTGGTCTTCGCAGATGAGACTCAGGAACGACTCACAAGCGAGAAAACAGCCTCCCTACTTGGAGCCCCAGAATGAGCCAGCGTCGGCCGACCTACCCACGAGTGACAACACTACTGATTGTCTTCGTTGCTGTTGAAAGCCTCTTTCTTACTGTGCATCTTTATTGGAGGGTCACGCAGGAGCTTACTCCGGAGAATCTCGTCAACCGAGCGGAGAATATCATCCGCTCTGGTTATCCTGAAGTCCGAGACAAAGTTGTCGCGGATATCAGGGACAACGCTCCCGAGATCGCAGAGGACATCCATGGTGGGCTGCTGGACACGGTTCCAGAGTTGCGAAAGGGCTTGACCAGGATCTTTAGCCGTCAGTTGGCTAAAGGTCTCGATCAAGCGACTGAGCTCAGCGCAAAGCAATTTCGTTCCTATGTGCAGAACCACCGAGAAGACGTTCGACAGTCGCTGCACTCGATTCAAGAATCGCCTGAAAACGCCCGTCGCCTCGTTCGGGAAGCCGAAGACCAACTTGATCAGTACCTTGGCCTCAACTTTGCCAAGCAGGCTGCAAGTACGCTTCGCGTTCACCGTCGGATCAACAACAAGCTCGAGAAACTTAGCTAGGATGGAGCCCTGAAACCACGAGAGCTGTTAGAGAGACGGATGCTCAGGATCGTTCGGACGTGGACGCATCAGCAGCTGGAAGACCTTCCCGATGGGCCCGATGTGTCTTGGGACGATGCACCCCGCTAACGTTGCCTCCGACGGTGCCAAAGCCGCTTTTGCATGCTGCTCGGCAAACCCCCCAGGACGATCTGGAGGCCGCAGAGACGCTCTTCTCAGCAGAGACTGACCGGCTTGGGGCGATGGCATTGCCCCGGCCTGGGCGTCCTTTTTCACGGCAAGCGGTTTTCTTTCGGTGTTGGCAACCCTCCAAAGGCACTCTGCTGTGACACACCTGCGAGGCCTTTGGGGAAGGTTGCTGGTGACCCGCCTGCTCCGAGCGTCAGGCACCTCCGACCCCGACGTCAAAGCGACGACCTCCGCTGCCGGAAGCACCTTTTCTACAGCCACATCCCACTCACCGGCTCAAAAATTCTTCGCAGATCAACTGACTGCCATCTGACGAAGGCTTTGTCGGCACTCAAATGGCGGCCTCCGGCAAGGCTTTTGCTTTCGGCGATGTCTTGACGGCAACCTTTTGCTTGACTGGGCCGCATCGAGGACGGTCCAATCATTCACAGTCAGAAAAGTGCTCTAGCATGAATCAAGAATCCATTGTCTCTGGAGAATCCCAATGCGTCAGGCCGTCCTGAAACCAACTTGGAGTTCCAGCATAGGCGCTCGCCATTTCCCAGGACCAACCACGATGTTCTTGATTGCCACCTGCGGCTTGCTCCAGCTGACTGATCTTGCCGAGACGGTTTGTTCAGCTGAAACCACGACTCGGCCCAACATCATCCTGATCCTGGCGGACGACATGGGTTGGTCCGACTTGGGGTGCTACGGCAGTGAGATCGCCACGCCTCACCTCGATCGCCTGGCCAACCGAGGCCTCCGGTGGACGCAGATGCACAATACCTCCAAGTGCTTTCCTTCCCGGGCGTGCTTGCTCAGCGGCCTTTACGCCCAGCAATGCGGGATGGCCCGGCGGCCTAGCAAGCTCCGAGGCTGCCTCACCCTTGGCGAGGCGCTGCGTTTGGCAGGTTACCGGACTCTGGCGGTGGGAAAACACCATGGCACTGAGAACCTGTTTCATCGAGGCTTCGACCACTATCGGGGGTTGCGCGACGGTGGCGGCAATTATTTTAACCCAGGTAAGCAACGACCCGGTGAAGGTTTGCCAGCGCAGAAACGCCGAGAAGGGCGAACCTGGTGTTTCGATCAGAAAACGGTCAAACCTTTTACTCCCAAAGATCCAGATTTCTACTCCACCGATGCCTTCACTGATTGGGCGTTGGAACTGCTTCAGCTCTATCAAGATGAGCCACAGCCGTTCTTCTTATATTTGGCCTACCAAGCGCCTCATGATCCTCTCCAAGCATGGCCTGCAGATATCGCCCAGTACGCTGGTGTGTATGATGTCGGTTACGACTCCATCCGGCAGGCTCGTTACCGAAAGCAACAGCAGTTAGGATTGATTGATGAGACGTTTCCCCTCTCGGAACCAACCTATCCTGACTGGGAGAGCCTGAGCCCAGCCAAAAGGGCAGACCAAGCCCGTAGGATGCAAGTCTATGCAGCCATGATCCACTGTATGGACCGCAATATCGGACGCATCGTCCAATGGCTCGAGGGGAACGGCAAACTCCAGAACACTGTGATCTTCTTCGCCTCCGACAATGGGGCCAGCGCTGAGGTGGTCGAGAAAGGTACCGGCGAAATCGGCTCCATGACCCGTTGGGCCTCGCAGAAGAAGGACTGGGCCAACGTGAGCAACACACCCTTTCGGTTTTACAAAAACTCTAGCTATGAAGGCGGCATCTGCACTCCCCTCATCGTCTTTGCTCCAAGTGTCACTCAAGACAAAACGACCCCACAGAAGCCCAACCGGGCAACAGGAACTCGGTCCGCCGGACAAAGCAATCCCAGAGGCGGGCACGGCCGCATTGTGCACCAGGTCTGCCATCTTATCGACATCATGCCCACCTTGCTGGCGCTCGCCGGCGGTCGCTATCCCCAGCGACACCAAAACAGGCCTCTCTTGCCGCTGGCGGGCCAGAGCCTCGTTCCCCTCATTCGTGGAGAAGCTCCCCTTCCTCCTCGCACGTTGTTCTGGCGGTGGGCCGCCGGACGAGCCGTTTATCAGGAAGGTTACAAACTTGTTTCTCGGGGACAGAGATGGGAACTGTACCATCTGGCAACGGATCGAACCGAAGTTCGAAATCTCATCGACGAGTTTCCGCAGCGAGCCGAAGCGATGAAAATGATGCACGCCAATTGGCTTGACCAATGCCGGAGGCAGGTGGCACCAAGTCAGTAGCAAAGCCTCGGAAAACCAACGCACCAAGAATCCTCAGTCGCGAATGCACCAACAATGAGCACTTTCCAACATCATTTTGGTGTCAGACCCGCGGGCAAGCTCGGTCGAATTGGGTCGAGGGGAAATTTGCGTGGTTGTTGAGGTGAGGGATCACCCGGCTCTTTTGATCAAATCGACGAGTCATCCGTTTCGGTTGGGACGCAACCGAGTCCAACTGGAAAGCACCATCTTAGCAGCAGTCAATGATGTCACAGGCGGCACTGGAGCCACCGCGGTTTTTCGCTTTGGGACTGATCCATCGGGATACTCTTGGCTTGTTCGCGAGCGGGTGTTCGATGTCGAACCCCGTGGAGATCAACAGAGTCGTGATCGCCTCATCCAGGAGATCTTCAAGATCCACCCTACCGCTGATCTCAACCGCCTGATGCTGCCGGACCCGACCTTTGACAACGTCCGCTGGGGCTCTCCGGAAAGCTCGCCCAAGCCGCGAGGGGTGCTCATTGAGCCTTGACTGTCACGTCCTCGCCGAGCTGGGAGTTTGCCCAAGACGGCAGCGGAGCTTCAAAAAGTTGTCTCTCACCTGAGCAGGGATGCGTCAGTTCGATCTGCCAGGCGTGCAGTTGCAGAGGCTCTTGGGCAGGGTCCAGGGTCTGGGTCTTTCCCTGACGCCCTTGCGGGAGATAGGCGGGATCATTGCAGATGGGAAAATTCAAATGCCAAAGGTGGACACGGATTTGGTTCGTCCGGCCGGTGATCGGCTGAGCTTGCAACAGTGCTGTCCCATCTGGCAGACGAGCCATCACCCGGAACTCCGTCTTGGCGGGAAGTCCATGAGGATCCGGGAGGCGTAATCCCACCTGCGAGGGGCGGTCACTCAGGGGAACCTCGCAACAGTAGGTCTCCCAAGCAGGGTGTCCTTGAACACGCGTTGCATAAATCTTGCTGACTGCTCTGGCGGCAAACTGAGGTTGGACCATCGAAGCGATGGAGCGTGTCCGAGACAACACCAACACGCCGGAGGTGTTGGCATCTAAACGATGAGCCGGCCTCAAGCGTTGTGGGGCATAGACTTCGTTGAGGATAGACACCAAGGTGTTACGATTGAACCTGCCTGAGGGATGAACCGGCAGCGGGGCGGGCTTGTTGACCACCACCAAAGCCTCATCCTCATGGAGGATGTCGATCTCGACGCTGACCTCAGGCTCGACGATCGCTGGCTCCAACAACACAAATCGTTCCCCAGCTCGCACAATCCGATCGGCTGAGGCGGGCTGATGCTGATGCAACAGCTGGCCTTGGTCACATCGTTGCTGCCAGTTCAAGCGTCCAACCTGTGGATGGTAGGCATCCAGAAAATCCAGCAAACGCCAACGATCGAACCGCTGTGGCACATTGAGCATCCGCTGGTTGTCATAGGCAACGCTTCCTGGCAATGGATCGACCAGCTCCCGAATCCGTTGTGTCCGCCGCTGGAGCAATCGGCGGAGTTGTTGTTGAGGTGTGGCAAAACAGTGAGGGCAAGACTGCCCTGGGATGTACTGCTGGCTGCTTTGATCGGCCACCGTGAGCACTGCTTGGCAGGCAAAGCACTGTGTGGTCTCGGTCTCTTGCAATCGCGGATTCAGGGCCACTCGTTGATCAAAGACAAAACACTCCCCTTCCCAATGGTCGCCCCCACACTCCTCAAAATACTTAAGAATTCCACCTTCTAGCTGAAAGACCTGTTGAAATCCTGCCTGACGCATCAGCGGGCCCGCTTTTTCACAGCGAATGCCGCCGGTGCAGAACATGACCACAGGTTGTCCCTTGAGGTCCTCCGGAAGGGAGTCAATGGCCTGTGGAAAGTCCCGAAAGTGGCTAATCTGGAGGTCCAGAGCGTTTTCAAAGGTGCCCAAATGGACCTCGTAATCGTTTCTGGTATCTAAGAGGGTCACCGGCCGACCCTCGTCCAGCCATTGCTTCAGTTCCGCGGGAGAGAGTTTGGGGGCTGGGTAGGCTTCTGGGTTGACCGGAACGCCAAAGGCAATGATTTCGCGTTTGAGCCTGACAAGCATCCGGTTGAAGGGAACCTGCTGACTGAGGCTCTCCTTGACCTCCAGCCCAGCAAAGGCCGGATCGTTCTTCAGATGGCCCAAGAGGCCGTCGACACCTCCCCGCGAGCCAGCCAGAAACAGGTTGATGCCCTCAGAACTCAACAAGATCGTTCCCTTGAGCCCCAAGCGATCGCACAGTGTCTTGAGTTCACGCCGGCGATCGGAAAGGTCCGCCAAGGCCACAAACTTGTAAGCCGCGATGTTGACCACTGGGTGAGAAGAGGTCGGCTGGCTGGAAGCGAAAAGCGACATCGGCTGAATCCACGAAGACCGAAAAACGGACACCAGCCAATCTAAAGAAGCCTCCCCATTTGTGGAAGGGATCGTACACCACGGATCAAGCTCAATGCTCGACCCCAGGGCGGTCTGGCACCGCCAGCCAACTCGGACCAGAAGAGCGTGAGACTCTAAGCCGAGTTCAGGCGAGCCTCTCGGTCACCCTGAGCCGAGATGACCCCTTCTAAGGGGCTGCTTGCTGAAGCATAGAGTCTTTTGGGAATTCTTCCTGCCAGATAGGAGAGACGACCGGCTTGCGCTGCCGCACGCATGGCACGGGCCATCAGGATCGGATCGCCAGCGCTGGCAACAGCCGTGTTCAGCAGAACGCCGTCGACGCCCAGTTCAAGCGCCTGCGAGACATCACTGGCCCCTCCAACACCGGCGTCGACGATCACCGGATAGTCTGGGTCGCCCTCTTTGAGATACTCCAGAATGATCCTGATATTGTAGGGGTTGAGGATTCCTTGGCCGGAACCGATCGGGCTGCCCGCGGGCATCACGCTGGTGGCTCCTGCCTCTTTGAGCCGCTTGGCCGCCACGGGGTCGTCGCTGGTGTAGCAGAGGACCTGAAAACCCTCTGCCACCAACTGCTCGGTTGCCCGAAGCGTCGCCACAGGGTCGGGTAAAAGCGTTTTCGTATCACCCAAAACCTCCAGCTTGACCCATTTGGCCCCGGGATTCTGCAAATCTTGCAAGATCTCTCGCCCGAGCCGCGCGACGCGAATGGCATCCTCGGCGGTGAAGCAACCTGCGGTGTTCGGCAGGAGCAAGATCCGCTGGGGGTCCAAAGCATCCAGGATATTTTCGCCGGCTTGGTTGAGAAGCCGTTCCCGACGGACGGCCACGGTGACACACTGAACCTCGGCGGCATCCAAGCACTGGACCATCTGCTGGTAGGTTGCATACTTGCCAGTGCCCAGAATGAGTCGGCTGGAGAGCGTGAAGTCGCCAACCGTCAGTGGGGGATCGTTGGGGTGAGTCTGTGGTGCTAAGGCGGTGGCCATAGAAATGTCCGACAGTTACCCGCCGCTTGTCAGGGAGACGACCTCAACTTGGTCCCCTTCACCCAGAGCAGTCTCGGCATGCCGAGCGCGGGGAACAACCTCGTAGTTGACTTCCACAGCCACGCCAGGGGCTGTCAGTTCGAGTTGGCGCAGCAATTCAGCGACTGTCGTCCCGGTGGAGATTTCTCGTGGTTGACCGTTGACACAGATCGTGTGTGACGCGGGCGTGGTCATGGAGGATCAATGCTGAAAAATTTACGCTGACGAAAGCGAAGCCCAACAAGTCGACATCGGAAATCCCGAGTTGTGGGACTCACCACCTCTGATCCAGAGGGTTTTCCAGACAACGATCTCAGTCTAGGGGGTCAGTGCGCCAGGGGTCAACAAGCCGCTTCCTTTGAGGTTGCCTCCCCGGCGCTCCGTCCAAGTCAGCTCCCGAATGACGATTGGTCTGGCAGCGGCCAAAAGGTCTCCCGTGGAATCCTTTCTCACCACTCTTGAGTTGGCCCGTCCCACAGTTGGCCCTGAACCTTCGAGACCGTGTGCCCACCCAGATGGAACAGCACCGGTTTGTTGCGGTCTTGGCAGAATCCTCTGCCACAGTCCCGAGGAGTCGAGTTAGAGAACCAACCGTTCTCCGAATTCCTCAGTTAACCGCAAGCACTGCTCATCGGTCAGACGGTTGTAGGCCACCTCAAGGGTCGTTTCGGTCAACCTGGAGGCAACGCGACGAACTCCCTCGTAACCGAGAGCGTTGCCCTGCATATTCAGGTGAGCCAGCGGCGGGACATACGACCGAGCTGCCAGTTCTTCCGCCCCGGCAAGGCCTAAACGGTTGTAACTCAAATCCAGTGATTGCAAGCGAGGGCACCAACTCAGGTCATCCAATGCTGCCAGACCAAGAGCGCTTGGCCTAGAGTTTGGCAGGCCGGTTGCTGTCAATGTTGGATCGGCCAGGCCTGTGTCGGTGAGGTTGTTCCCGCTGATATTCAGTGTCGTCAGTGAAGGAAACCGGTTGGCGGCCAAAGCAGACAAGCCAGCACTTCCCAGGGAATTGCTGCTGAGGTCAAGCCAGCGGAGACTTGCCCGGCAACGGCTCTCTGTCAGTCGAGCTGTTCCGACTGGACCCAAGCTGTTGTTGCTGAGGTCTAGCCACTCCAGCTGCCGCAAGGCTGGGGCGGCCGCTAGGGCGGCCATCCCCCGTGGGCCGGCTTGGTTGTAGGCCAAATTGAGGTGTCGCAGGGCTGTCAATCCGTTCCCAGCAGCCAACTGGGCCAAGCCACTATCGCCGAGATTGTTGTAGCTGAGGTCCAGCGAGGACAACTGCTCAAAGGACGCACTGCGGGCAAGCGCTCGGGAACCACGTGCTTTTAGGTCGTTGCCACGCAGATTCAAAACTCGGAGCCCGCAGAGATAGACCGAAGCCGCCAGAAGCTCGACCCCGTCATCGCAAACTTGCTGCTGGCCGATGGTTGCCAAACTCAGCGACCGCAGCCGCGCCAGTTGCGGAATGTTCACCAACCTCGAGAGCATCGGTTCGGCATCTAACAATCGCACCCTCTGCAAGAGGGGGGCAGCGGTAAAGAGGTCATCCGCATACTTCACGAATCGAGCCGCGGAGAGTTCCACACCAATGGGCAAGTTGTACTGGTACTCCACATCGCGGACACCAAATCCGTGAAGTGGGGCAAACACCTTCGGTTCGGCCTGCCGTCTGAGTTGACTTTCACGGGCACGAGCAAGCAGCCAACGGCGGTCCCCAGCTGGCAGACGCTCAAGCTGCTGGCCGACACGGATCAATTCACCTCGTGGATCTCCACGCTGCTCAAGCCAATCTGCATAAACCAACCACCGAGATCGGTCGTCGGGTTTCTGCCGAATGGCGGTCAGGAATGGCTCTTCAGAGGTCATAGGTTGCTGATCAAAAGAGGCAGGTTCACTCTCCATCTTACGCATCGAGAGCAACCCACTGCGACCAGCAAACGGCCACTTCTTCAAAGGATATGCCCCAACTGTTTGAGCTTGTTGGATCGATCGGCCTGTCCTGCCTCATCATGACACCCGGCCTAAGCGAAACTTGCTCACACTCAACTGACTGCCACCCGAAAGAAGCAAACTGCACCAGCGATCCCTCAGCCGTCAGGCAGCCAACCTGCTCGGGAAACTCGGCACTGGTCTGTCCGGACGGCGAATCGGCGTTAGTTTGCGAGAAACCACACCCTCGGCTGGAACTCAAATTGCAGTGGAAGCAGACTTTCTGCATCAAGATGTTGCTGAGCGATGTGCAAGTCGACGTGTCTCCAAAAGGGACTGGCTGCGAGAGCCGCAACGCCCGACCGAGTGAGGCGGTTGTTCCTCAAATCCAGACGCTTCAATCGCTTGGAAGGCCGAATCGACGCAAGCAGATGAGCTCCCTCATCATCCAGAAGGTTATTATCCAAAGTCAGCCGCCTCAGACGCCTCGCTTGAGGCGAATGAAACAAGGCCAGAATAGCGCGGCGGCCCAATTGATTATCAGCCAGTGACAACCGCCTCACCTGGCCTATCAACGGGGAGAACGCCAAGGCCTCGCCGGCTTCGTCACCAAGATGGTTCCCGGTCAACACAAGTCGCCGGAGGGCCGGGGCCTCCGGAGCGGTCAGCCAGAGCTGGGCGCTCTCTGGCCCAAGTTGGTTCTCATAGAGATCAAGATTTCGCACGCGTTCGGCCAATCCAGCGTCGATGAACGCTTGCAGGCCGAAGCTGCTGAGACGGGCGTGGGCGAGGGAGAGGGCCTGCAGCCGTGCCAACCAGGGCCGCTTGGCCAACTCACAAGCGGTGGCATCGCCCAGAGGGTTACCGCTGAGGTCGAGGCCCCTGAAGGGACGGATCCAGGGGGATTGAAACAGGGGGACCAGATCCTCCTGTCGGAGCGCCTGATGGGTCAGATTCAACACGCGAATCCACCGCAGGTGCCGACATTTTGCCAACTGTGGGGTGTAGGCCCGGGCATTCCACAACGAGAGCCCATACAACGCTGGCAGGCAGGCAAATAGCCGGCGAGAGTGTCTGAGAAACGGCAGGGCGTCGATACCCAGTTCGGCCACAAGCCCGCGTTCAAACCGAATACAGGAGACATCCACACGATTCAAATGGAGCTTGTGGAGGATGCCGGCTTGAAACCTCTCTTTGAGAGGTTGAATCCTGGCTTCAAGCTCCCGATACCGTGGGTCCTGCGGAGACAACTGCATCTGCAGATGTTGCATCCGGATGAGTTCGCCTCGCTGGCGTGACTTGAGGCTGGCACTGCGTTCCAGCCAGTCGGCATAGATCAACCGAGCCGTTGCGCTGCGCGGTCGTCTCCGGATCTCACGCAGAAAGTCTCGGGCAGTGTGCATCGACTCAGCCGGGGTTCGAAGGTTTGGCAACCACCACTGCCGCCTGCAGGGCTAACGTCACTTGAGGGTCCGCCCGTGGGATGGCTCAATCGTCAGTTGTCACAGAAGCGGCCAGGACTCAGTGACCCCGGCACGACGACTATCCCCACCACCCACCCCAACACCGGCTCCCCCCTGGCAGGCTCCCCCCTGGCAGGCTCCCCCTGGCAGGCTTAACCCAGCCCCCGAACCGCTGTTCCGAACCGTTGTAGCAAGGCATTGCGGCCAGCAGAGCCGATTTTGTTAAAGTGGACAAGCAACCGCGAGAGTCGGTTCAAGTAAGGCGAGCCCGCCAGGGCCACTGCCCCAGCATCCCCCACGGAATTGTAGCGCAGATCCAGCACGCTGATGTGACTCCACCGCGGAGAGTACGCCAACGCCTCGATTCCCTGGTCTCCCAGTTGATTCCAGCTCAGGTTCAGTTCCAAGCCCGAAGGTGGTGGAACCTGCGGTGACTCCGGCTCAGCTGAAGAGCCGTTGCTCGATGAGGTGATGCCTGCCAAACAAACAAGGCCGAAGTCGCCCAAGGAGTTTCGGCTGAGGTCAAGGCGTCGCAGCTGGTCGGTTGTTAGCCAGCGGTTTAGCGCCAGGGCTCCTTCTGGTCCCAATCGATTTCCGCTCAGATCAACCACCTCCAGTGTCGGCATCGCAGAGCTATGTCGCAGCGCGGCGGCTCCCTCTGGGCCAATCTGGTTACTTCCGAGTGCTAAGTGCCGCACCGATTCCAGGTGTCCGGAGCCGACAAGGGCTGCCAAGCCGCGATCACCGAGGCGGTTTTCTGACAGACGTAACACCTCCAGACTGCGGAGGTGCCCTGACCGCGACAGTGCGGCCGCGCCGGCTGGGCCGATCCGATTCTGCGAGAGATCCAGTTCCCGCAACTCATCAAGGTGAGGCGAATGGCTCAGGCTTTCGGCCCCTCGGTCGGTCAGTTGATTGCCTGCCAGACTGAAAACCTCAATCCCGTCAAGAACGGCGGAATTCGCCCATTCTTTGGCCAGAGCATCTTTGAGGCGGTTTTGGTTGAGTCGAAGCCCTTTCAGACTGGCAACAGGTCGCCAACGAGACAGATCCGACTGGACAAGTGACAACGAGGTCAAGCGGACTTGCCTCAAGGTTGGAACGGCTTGCATCAGACGAGGCACAGTGGCGTGCAGTCTGGCGGCCGAAATCGTCACGCAATCAAGGATCCCACGGCAAAATTGCGGTTCTGCTGCGCCCAGGGCCTGGATGGGGGCCACCCACTGATGGCCATGGGCCAGCTTGAGCTCTCGTTCCCGAAGTCGTAAGGGAGCGACGGCTGAGGGATCGTTGGCATGACGGGCCAAGGCACATTGCAAACGAATGAATTCGGCACGTGCACGAACGGCAGGATCGGTGTGCCGTGAGAGCCAATCGGCATACACCAGCCTTGGGCCATCGTCTCCCGGATGGGATGCGATCGCTTGCAAGAACTCCACCTCCATGAGTTGTTGCCCCTTTTTGACCCCTCGCTTTCAGCCCCTTCCCGAGGATCCCCTGGTTCCCCAACGCCGATCACTGATTGCCCAGTTTCGACTTCTGGTTGCCCATTCTCGATTAGGGAGCCGAGCAGAGTTCTTGCTCCACCCTCGCAAGAAGGCGGTGCATCAGTTGAAAAGACTCCTCAGCCTCCCCAAGAGGCATCACCAATGGTGGACTGACCCGCAACACTTTGCCAGCCAAAGGACCAAGCAGGTGAATCCCTGCTGCAGTTTGTTGCTCAAATGCTTCTGAGTTGCCTGACTCTTTCTCAGCGGGCTGATCTCCCAGGTAACACGCTCGGACACAGGCTGCGGCCACCTCGGCAGCGGTGGCCGCACCCAGGGGAGAACATTCAACCCCCCAGACAGTCCCTTCGCCGCGAACGTGCGCGACAATCTCCAGGTGATTTTGCATGCCCAGAAGTGCTCGCTCGATCACCCGACTCAGGGACTGGGCATGAGCCAACACCGAACTGGACTCAAAGGCATCCAGGGTGGCCAGAACCGCGGCACAGGAGAGGGGATTACCGCTCCAGGTATCGGAGGCCTCTCCGTACCCCAGCTGAGAGAACACATCTGCCCTGCCCACTGCAGCACTGACAGCGACACCATTTCCCAGACCCTTGCCCAAGACGACAATGTCCGGCGTGAGACCGTAGTGGCTGAATGCATACATCTGACCGGTGCGGCCGAAGTTGGACTGAACCTCATCAAGAATAAACAGCAAGTCGTGCTCGTAGCAAAAGTCTTGAAGCAGCTGCAAGTACTCCGGCTGCGGGTGATATGACCCCCCTCCGCCGAGATAGGGTTCGGTGATGAGGCAGCAGATCCGCGATCCGAAAGTTTGCCAAAGACTTTCGAGTTCTTGCTGGAAAGACGTCAGATCCAGCCTTTGACGACGTCGGCTGACATTCTGGCACTGATCGGTAGGGAAGCTGAGGAATTGAACTCGAGAGTCCCGTTCTGGGGCCTGTTCGTCGCCGGTGACTGCACCGGCTAGACCTTTTTTGCCGTGAAAGCCTTGGCGAGTGGCCAGGATGATGTCTTGGCCCGGCCGACGTGCTAATGCCGCCCAGAGGGCCTTCTGGACGGCCTCGCTTCCACTGGCAGCCCAGATGACCTGCTCACACCGTTCTCCACCGGGCTGCCCTTGCAAACTGGAGATCAATCTCTGGGCAGCCAACAACTCCAACTCGCTCAACGCGTTGTAACTGGTCAACGGCAGAGCTGTGAGGAACTCGCTGTCAGCCTCAGCGTTCCGGCCCGCTGGGAGCCCCATGTAGTCCCAGACCCGTTGCCACCAGCCGGCTGGATGATGTCCAAGATTGGCCACCAGCACCCCAGAGCTGAAGTCAGCAAGCTTGCGGCCTTCTGGGGTCCAGTGATAGCAACCTGAACTACTAGCGATCACCAATTGACTTGGAGTGTAGGTCCGTAAGGCTTTGGGCTCGACCGCTGATGTGAGACGTCTCACCTCGTTGGAACGCGTTTCGCCAGGAAAAGTGGGAACCTCAGAGTGAGTTTGCGAGACCGTGGCCATAGGGCTCTGGAGGGTTAGCACGACAGGAAGACCGCAACAGCGAACAAGAGTCTTGCTAGCATGCCCTACGGGCTTGGCCGAAGCAACCAGTCCCGCCCTGAAGGAACCCTCGTCGGTCGTGCCGTGCCCGATCCCGTCTCACTGTGGGTTTTGGGCCGCGCGAGTTGAAAACGCGTAGATCGTGGTCTGCTTGTAGGTCTCGCCGGGGCGAAGGACCACCGAGGGGAAATCTGGCTGGTTGACCGAGTTGGGAAAATGCTGAGCCTCCAGGCAGAGTGCACTCCGTTTGGGGTAAGTTTTCCCGCCTTTTCCCTTCTGCTCATGGAGAAAGTTCCCCGAGTAAACCTGCACGCCCGGCTCAGTGGTGGACATCGTCATCACCCGACCTGAGGACGGCTCGTAAACTTCAGCTGCCGCGGCAAGCTGACCGGCCTCAGCCTTTTCCAACACGAAGTTGTGGTCGAGCCCTAAAGCAGGGGTGTCTGCCAGCGGCTGGACGCCTTGCCGAAGCTTTTTCGGTTTGGTGAAATCTAAAGGAGTTCCCTGAACTTTTGCAATTTCGCCGGTCGGAATGAGGGTGTCGTCAACCGGAGTGTAGGCCGCAGCGTTGACAATCAGCTCATGGTCCAGCACCGTTGCCGACCCTGCACCGGCAAGATTGAAGTAGGAGTGATTGGTCAGATTCACTGGGGTGGCGGCTGAGGTGGTAGCAGAATAGTCGATCCGCAGCTCTTTATTCCCTGTGAGGGTAAAAGTCACAGTGATCTTCAACTCGCCCGGATATCCTTCTTCGCCGTCAGGGCTGGTGTATCGAAACCGCACCGCCGGGCCTGCGTCGGTCTTGAGCTCCTCAGCCTCCCAGACGACCCGATCGAGGCTCCTTCGGGTGCCCCCGTGGAGGTGGTTTGGGCCATTGTTGACCGCGAGCTGGTAGGTTTTTCCTTCGAGGGTGAACTTCCCTTCGGCGATGCGATTGCCGACTCGACCGACGGTGCAGCCGAAATACTGATTCTCGTCGGATTCGTAGCCAGCGACGTCATCAAAGCCCAACACAACGTCAGCCAGCTTTCCCTCTCGATCAGGCACCAGCAGTTGCGTCAGCGTCGCCCCACGGGTGATCAGCTTCGCGGTGATGCCAGCGTTGTTCAGCTCAAACAGTTTCACAGGTGTGCCCTCCGAGGTTCGGCCAAAAGCTTGCCCCTGGCCAACCGCACGGGACGCCAGAGAGAAAACGACAAAGATCGCCAGAAGACTCGTTGCGAAGGTGCGAAAGGGGCAAAGCGTCATCGGGGCCTCGAGTTCGTCAAGCTCAGCATTTGGGAAGAAGGAAGAAACGAGTTTGCCGGACTCAACCAGTGCGGAGGAAGAGTTCAGCGGCAGAGCGGATCATTCCAACTCGCCGACCTGGCCACAGCGAAGCAAACACCGGTCGTCAAGCCGGACGAGTTGGTCGGGACTGACCGCACACGCTCCGGCCCTTAGCTTATCTTCGGTGAACGTGTGCAGTCAAAGGAAGGAACACCTGGCCCAGGACGCGAGCCTCTGTGCTCAGATTGAAGACCTCAGATTGAAGACCTCAGATTGAAGGACTTTCAGGGAATCGGTCCATTCAGCGAACTACTCCCCAGGGCCATCGTTTCTCACTTCCGCCAAGTCGCAGCTGACAGCTGACAAGGGATGAGCAGTTTGTCGTTGACCTCAGGGATTGCGCACACCATAGCAGCGGTCCCTCTAACAACACCGCTGAGAGACTCTCACCGGGTCGAAGATGGCCCCCAAGAAGGCTCAACGGAATGAACCGCCGAACTGAGGAAGATTCCTCGGAACGGGGCCGCTGAGCCAGGCGTTTTGCAAGGCGGAGCTGGGATCCTGAGGCCTGACCGCTTGCCGAACTTTTCACAGTGCGGGAATTCTTCGAGCGTGCTTTCAACCGGCCACTTGGAGTGACTGTTCGATGCCAAGCCGGGCGTCTCAACGCGATGGCTGAGCTTGTGGATTGGAAATCCTTCCTACAACGATAGGCATATTGAGGTGTTGATCCATCAGGCAAAACAGGAAGGGACGATTCACGAAAAACTTGACTGGTTGTGAGAGTTCAACAATCGCCGATGCTTGGGTACCGGCAACGGTCGTCCCTTCTGGAGAGAGGTCGACTGTCACACATTGTTTGACAATGTTGATATAGGCTGACTTCTCAAGCATCCCCGAGAAGTCGGCGACCTCCCTGTTGAATAGATCTGTGATCCCGATCCCCTGCAAGGCTGGGATCAGATCGAGCTGGCAGCTGATCTGGAACTTGGGAACATGCAGCTCAAGTGTTCGACTTCGGGCCGATTGGAGTCCCTCGGAGGCTCTGTCGATCAGATCCGCCTGGTCGAGATCCGGCCATTTCAGGCCTTCGGCTGGGAGGACCAAGAGCATCGCATAACGTTCCCGAGCATAGGGCAGTTCCACAGCTTGGATGCTCTCGGTTTCCCAGTAACGGAAGGAGCCCTTTTGCTTCATCAGCGGCACGGTCACTTGTTTCCCGGCAGCGGTTGTAAACGGTCCGTTCTCGGTCTTGGCAAACGGCTTGGCCCATTGACCGGCAAACCGCAAAATCGAAACGGTCACCACGCAGGTCATCGGGTCAAACTCCCCAGGAGCAAACAAGTGCGGCAAACCCGTTTTTCCGCAGACCCATTTGTTGATGGCGCTCTCGGGTTCCGCCGGAGGCAAGGGGAAACAATCGCTGATGCCCTGAGCTGCTACGCGTTTTAAGAAGTCCCCCTTGATGGATGCTTCTGGCCGAATCCAGAGAGAATGAGCCAGCTGCAAGCGGGCAGAGCGTTTTTGACGGGGGTCTTCGACAACAGTTGCCTGGCAGGCGGTTCGCGCGATGACAACTCTCAGTTCTCTGGTGTTGTCTTTGCAAGACCGGCTGAGATCGGCCAACGACTTGAGAGGCACGTCGTTGACCTGCAACAGGAAATCTCCCTCTCGCAGCCCTAACTGTCTTGCTTTGTCGTCATCCAGCACACGGGCGACCAACAGCCGCTTTTCCTTTTGCACAAGACGTACACCAAAGACCTCTGCGTAAGCGCTGGACTGAGAACGATCCGCAGACGATTGCGTTCCAGCAGTGAGCTGGGCTAGCTTTTGCTGGAGTTGTTGAATGTCCATGCTGCTGAAGAGGCCGGTGTGCACTTGCTCTCGAGAAGTTCCCCCGGTTCCCTCCAGGAGGATGTTGAAGTTTGTCAGCGTCAGCAGTGGGGAGAAGACTAAGTTGTCTGCGGCCTGATTCTGTAGGAAAACCTGCCGAGAAAGGCGAGACACACCACCCCCGAGGCCAGCTTTGGTTCTGAGGGCTGATTGTGGTTGCGGAGAATCCGCCGCCAAGGTCTTCTGCGGTTGTTCGTCAGCAGGGGGCTTGGCCAAGTCGCTTTCTGCTGGAGGGGATTTCGGTGAAGACGGCTTTGCCGATGGCTTGGACGAGAGATGAGAGGGGTCGGTTGTTTTCTCTTGCGGATGGGCTGTCTGAGGATCTTGCCCGCTGGTGATCAAGACCAGAAGCCCAAGCAACCCAATGCACCAATTTGTCATCGCTGAAATCCCCAAATCGAATCCGAATAACGTGACAGCGACAATCAGCTTCGAAGGAGTCGCCTGTTGTCGGTCACCTGCTGCTTGCCGATTCCGTGCGGGCCAGGTCCTTCGCGGATCTGGGCCTCAGCTGCCAGCGACTGTATCTGGGCATCGACAACTCCATCAATGGAGGAACACACTCGCTGGCGGCTGGTGCTTGGCTTGGCTCAGCCACTGACTCAAAAGTGACAACCTGTCCAACTCAATATAAGTTCCTGTCGAGACTGATTGACTCTGCTCTTGGGGAAATTCTTGCTCGTCCTACTGACCTTGGGAGAAGTTTTCGACCCAGGGCTTTCCGTCTGCCCTTGTTTGTGATGACCTCAAGGGGGCAGCCTGAGGCACCACCGCAAGCCCGGATTGGCGAACGAAATGCCCCGCTTCGTCGAAGACTTTTCAGGGAATCTGGAAACGCTGGAACAGCGTTACAACCGCTGATGTCGCAGCCTTTTCATCAACCGGAGGAGGCAAGATTTTCCCCAACAGCAGTAACAAGTAAGCAGCCCGGTCGGAGAAACCAACCGGAGCTGCTCAAGATTTCTGAGTTTGAGGTCCTACTCACTCCCAAGAAGGAGATGGGAAGGATCTTGAGTGAGGGGTTCTGGGATCAATTTCTCACCGGGTCGTCGGCGGGACGTTGAACGACAACCGGAGCAATCGGGCCGAGGTCCTGGTCTTCGTAGCGGTAGAAGATTCGCCAGACCTCCACGGGATTGTAGTAGAGGTCCAGGTTGACGTGGTGAATATCGTGCCGAATCCTGCGTCCTGCCTTAATCCCAGCGGCCCTGAGAATCTTCACATCCCCGTCTAACCTCATCGGGTAGAAGTGGGCCTCAATCAATCCCAGTTCATTGGAGATCCCCACGGTCTCGGCGATGGATTCGCGAGCGGTGGCGAGAGTGAAGACATCAGCCTTGTCCTTGCCTTTCTGGAATCCGGGAATCGGCCGGACAGAGTGATCATTCTCACCTGGGCGGATGTTGTCCAGCACGAAACCGCCGTCGGGGGCAGCTCGAACGATTTTTCCCGGCCCAGTGAGCACCCATTTGGAGCAGTTAATGGGGTGCAATACCACCGGCCCGATATGCGGAGTTCCGTCTTCGTTGTACGTGCCGTCCGCTTGATAGATCGAGTTGACTCCGTCGACCTTGACGGCCACGGCAAACAGACGATTTTGCTCGGCTTGAGGATTGACATTTCTCCAGCCAATCGGTGGCTGGGCGTTGTTGGTCAGCCGGATGGTGACCTCTTTGCCTTTTGCCGATCTCGGCAAGACGATAAAGAAGACGTTGTGATGCTGAGGGTGATTGTTGGGATCGGTGCCTTGTTGGAGTTGCTGAACTTGTCCGTCGACGAGGATCTCAACATTGAAGCGACCGCTGGGCTTGGTCTCGCCGCTGGGATTGGTTCCTGGTGGCTGAACCTCCCCAGGGGAGAGAACGGTGTCCGGATCAAACTCGCCGGGGAGTTCTTGGTCGTATGTTCCATCGTCGAAAATGAGAGTCGCCTCAACCTTCATCTTCTGGTCGCCCTGGGGAGGGTTGCTCACAAACTGCGCAGAATCGACCTGCATCGCTCCCACCAATCCGGCTGAGATACCGAGTTTGACCAACACTTTGGCAGTCTCGGCAGGATCGGCTGGGTTGATGGAGGTCGGGTCAATACTCTCTCCTTGAAATTCGCGAGCCAAGCCGGCTTTGTCCAGGACGAAGTACTTTCCACTGGCAAGTTTGCGGAGGTTGAAGATCAATTCGCCTTGGATATTCATCGACTCCCCACCCAGGGCCACAGTCACCTTGTTCTGAGCATCCCCGAAAGCAAAGACAGCCACCCGGAACTGTGGGTTGTTGTCCATCTTCGCAAGGATCGCCTTGTGTGCCTTTTGGGCGAGTTCCTCAGCCATGCTGGCGGAGGTTTCCAATTGGGCAAAAGCTGAACCTGCTTGCAGGCCCAGGGCTGTCACAGCAGCCAACAGAATGCGAACGTTCATTGCAGAATTCTCCACGAACCTTGAAAAACCACACAGAAAACGACAAGAAAAACAACACTCGGTGAAGCCAGCTCTTGGAGAGAGCTTCCCTCAAGCTCCACAGAACTTCACGAGCCCGCCCCCGCGTCCGTGCCAAGTCAGAGCCCCACTGGCAAGTGCATCCTCCAAGATCATCTCTTCGGACTTGCGTTGCTTTTGCTAACGATTTTGGTAGTCGGCTTTGACAACAGGATCGGTTTGCCAACGTTTGCAATCTGATACGGACTGTTGTCAAAACCCTCCGCTGAAAGGTCGCTGGACCGATCAAACAGCCGCGAACTCAGGGTGAAACCATTGGGGGGTAACCATCGACCAGCCGAACGCTTAAGGCACGAGCCTGCGGCTCTTGCGGTTCCTGGCTCTCGGGGACCAGTTGTTTGTGTCGACGCTTGATCTCTTGGCTTAGCGAGACAACCAGCTCGTTCCAGGAGACAAATCGATCTTTGTTGGTATCAAGAGGATCGCCGACGATGCTGCCGGCTAAGGCTTGCCAGCCCATCAACAACAAGGCCCCTCCGCCTTCCTGGGCCGAGCTACTGACGCCGATGGCGAGCTGACGTTGCGTGGAGCTGTTGATGTCCACTTCGCCTACATGCCGAAAGAAGAGATCGGACAAGACGTCCAGTCGGGGAGGAGCTTGCACGAGCTGTTCTCCCTTGACTCCCCTGGGGGCGGCAGAGGGACGCGGAGGCTCTTTTCTGACGATCGGACTGCAACTATCGGTCAGAAGGACCGTCAGCGGCGCGTTGCGACGACGCATGCGGGCAAACAGCTCCGACCGCAGGATCTGCTGGCGTCGACCTTGAGCGTCTCTCGTTGAGAGTGTGAGGATATGCTCGGTTCGGCTCCCAACACGCACCTCTCCATGACCGGTGTACCAGACCAACAGGGCCTGGTTACCCTGAGCTGCCGCTTGATCGATCGCCTGAAAGATTTGCGTAGCGTTCACCTGGTTGCCCTGGAGAACCTTCCAGGTAATCAGTTCCCCATGCACCGGCAGCTGGCGTTTCTTCAGGCCATCGGTGATTCTGTTCTTCCACCCTTGCAGCACCTGGACCATTCGGTCTCGGTCGGCTTGGCAGACTTGGCTGAGTTCTTGATCGTTGGTATCGAAGATTAACACACAATCCACGCTGCTTGGACCGCGAAGGGGCTGATTTCCGAGGCGGCCAACCTGTGGCCGTCCTTGCGGAGTCGACCGGTAATAGATCTGCCAGGTTTCCACGGGAGTTGGATGCAAACGCATCATTTGTTGATTCCCACCAGGCGTTCGTACCGGAGAGGCCATGGCGATCTGGGGCCTGGGAACATCTCCTGGCAGGGATTCGGCAAAGAAGGACAGCTCGACTAGTCCCAAATCGGAGCTGATCCCCACTGTCTCGGCCAAGCCCTCTCTTCCGGAGGTGAGCTGAAAGGGTACCGTCTGCCGTTGATGATTCTGAAAGCCCGTGATTCGCAGAGGCTGATCGCGCAAGGCCCATTTGACGCACTCGACGGGGTGTCGGCCAACAGGTCCCTGCTGACCATTGCCTTGTTCTTGGTAAATCGAGTTCACGCCATTGACCCGCACCGCCACACCAAAACCACGTTCGGCCTCTTTCTGGGAGTCCTGATTTCGAACCCCAACAACGGGACTTTTCTCATTGGTGATTTGTAGTTCGAAGGGCCTGCCACGAGAGCTGCTGGGGACCTCCACAAAAAAGACCTTCCGACTTCTGGGCTGCCTCTGGGAGGTACGCCCCACCTGCAGGTTGAGCTTTTGCCCTCCTGCGACAACGTCGACCCGAAACCGCCCGCTTGGCTGACTAATTCCGCTACCCGGCACCGCAAGGCTATCAAACTCCCCGCGGTGTTGCTGATTGAATCGACCGTTATCAAAGATCAACGTCACCAGGGCCTCAACTCGCACCGGAGGGTCAATCTCGAATTGGGTGGAGGTTGTCTGCAAGGCCCCCAGCACCGCGGCGTTGATGGCGACCTGCTTGAGGACTCGGGACGTCACTGCAGGATTGCCGGGGTTGATACCGACGGGATCGACCGCCTGAGTGCGAAAAGCGTCCGCCAACTCCTGATGATCGAGGACGTGATAGGTTCCGGCGGATTTCTTTCGCAGGTGGAAAATCAACTCCCCCTGAATGGTCAGCGACTCAGCTCCCAATGCCGCGCGGACTCGATTGTCAGCATCCCCGAAGGGAAACACAGCCACCCGATATCGCCCGCGGGGAAGGCCTTGCGCTCGGATGGCCCGGTCGATTTTGGCGGCTAAGTCCACAGCCATGTCTGCGGAGGAATCCAGCTGGAGGGCTTGTGCCTGAGCCTCCCGAACCGGACTGGTCAGAAAAGCACCGGTGAACAACACCGTCAGCAGAAAGCAGTTCCACTTAGGTTTCATGTTTGACTCCTCTTGATTCTTGGAGAGTTTTTCGACGAAGCGAACTGGAAAACCCAAGCGACCACCGCTGCCTCAGCGGCTGACGGTCGCCCGCTGTCGGATCTTTCCCAGATCTCAAGAGTGATGACATTTCTCACTCTGCTCCCCGGTGAGTTCCCGGTCGCGGGTCCTTCCTGCTTCCCGGGAACGAACATGATGAGACTTCCTTAAGGTCCGGCCTAAGCTTGATTCTGTGCAGTTTGTTGGGACTCGGCGGCCACCTGCCGGGAAGCGACCGATCAAAGTGCTTGAACTCGACAGGTTCCGCCGATCAGTTTTCCGGAATAAGAACTTCTCGAGTGAACTGCTTGGTAAGGAGGCCCTGCCGAATCAATTGCGGGTACCCCCCCACACTGGAGACTTCCAAGCGGTAAGCCTGAGGAGTCTGAGTTTTTTGCACAGCTTCCTCCGGAGCAAGCAACTTGTAACGCGCTTGGACTTCTTGGGTTAGGGCGCTGGCCATCTCCCGCCAGGAGACAAATCGGTCTCCCGAGGAATCCAGGGTGGGCCCCACCCCACTTGCCGAGAGTTGCTCCCACGCCTTACCCAATAGCGCTCCTCCGTTTGGGTAATCACCTCGGATCCCGATGGCGACTTGGCCCTCGGTGCTGCTGTTGATGTCGACCTCACCGATGTGGCGAAGAAACAGATCCGAGAGAACGTCGAGCTGGTTTTGGATGTTCAGACTCAGTAGTTCAGCAGCGACTTTTCCTTGGAATTCACTACAGCTATCGGTCAACAGCACAGTCAGCGGGGCCTTTCGCTGTTGCATGCGTGCAAACAGGTCGGAACGCGAAATCCGATCTCCGCCAGAGAGGACCAACACATGCTCGTTGCGTCCTGCGACCTCGTTGACCTGACCATGACCGGTGTACCAAACGAACAAAGCCTGCTTGGGTTTTTGCGCGGCTTGGTCGATCGCTGCCAGTATGTCGTCGTTGTTGACTTCATCTCCCTGAAGTACCGTCCAAGTGATCACCTGACCGCTGGTCTGGAGATTCCGCTGCCGCAGACCGTCGGTGATGCGGTTATTCCAACCGGTTAACACTTTCACCATACGATCTCGATCAGCCTGACAGATCTTGTCCAGCTCGCCATCGTTGGTATCAAAGATCAGCACACAGTCAACGGATAGAACTTTCCTTTCCTCTGACGGACGCGGCGTCACCGGAAGTTTGGGACCGCCGTTGCCGGTCGGGCAAGATGCAGAGCAACGATGAGGAACAGGATGAACAACGATAGGATGAGGGCAAAAACGCGCCGGATGAGAATAACTCATCACACGATACGGCACTGCGCGACAGCTATGTTGAGGATATCCTGGGCAGACCCCATAGGCATAGCCCCGCTGAACCCGGACGCACTGCCCGAAAAGTTGAGCAGACGAGAAGCCCACAATGAGAAACACAAGAAAAGCAGACAAAAAGCTTCTGCTGGCCATGCCTGTCTCCCCGTTGAGATCAGCTTGTTGATTGTTGCTAGGCACTCGCACACCGCCAACCCATCCAAGTTCCGGCATGACCTCAGTGGTCCGCCGATGGGCGTGGGCTACCCTGAAGACTCGCGAGCAGGCGATGTTTTTTGTGAAAAATGGGCCATGATGACGACCTATTTCAAATTCTTGCTTCAGTGTTGAAGCTTCTTGAGCAGATCGGCTCGTCAATGCGATGCAACGTAAGCTGCATGGCATGTGCGGCGGACTCCCCCAATCCAGCTTGTCTCAAGAGGAATCGGGACAGTTTCAATGCCGCGGCCCAGCAGTGTCTTCAGAATAGAACCGCTGTTGGTTGAGAACGAACTGACAGCCACCGTTCCGGTGATTCCGCAGCTTGGGATCAGCCCGCCTCCAGCAGGTGCCAAGCGGACGGCAGCCCATTGATCCGCATGGATGCGTTCGGCGGGCTTGCCCGATTTTGAGTGGATTTGTCGTGATAGGTTGTTCTGCCGGGTGAAACGAACAAAGATTCAGGTGGATCACCCGTCGGTTTGCAACGACACAAAAGGTTGAGAGGTTGGCTGTCTGGCTCAGGTTGTCCTGTTGAGGTCTCCTCCGCTGCGGGAACGCTTCCCCGAGAGAACCAGTGATTCTGCCCGCGATCACCCAAAGACTCTTCAGACTCCAAAGCCTTCGCGGCACACCGACAATACCGTTGTTGGGGCGAAAAAATTCCTCGAAATTTCCGCCGCCGACCTGCTCAGCCGATTTCGACCCGAGGACCTCCTCGGTAGGCACAGGCGGAGTTCACTCGGCCTGCTCACGTGGCCCTGCGGCTGCGTCGGCGGCCTCCCCACCCATTCATGTGGACTGGCTGCTGACCGATAACCTGGGCACCATCCGCGACGTGGCCGGCTACGATGACCAGGCCGACACCACCACTGTGGCTGCCCACTACACCTTTGGGGCCTTCGGTAACGTCACCTCGGGGGATACGGGCCTCACCCGGTATCTGTTCACCGGGCAGGAGTACGATGCCGAGCTGGGGCTCTACTACTACGATCAGCGGTGGTATGATCCGCAGACGGGGCAGTTTGTCTCGCTGGATCCCATGGAAGATGATCAGGAGAATACGTACCGGTATGTGGAGAACAATCTGACCAATGCGGTGGATCCAACGGGGCTCGACCTAATTTGGCTTGTTAACAATGAATCCGGATTTGGTAAGGGGCATAGTGGATTCCTCATCTCAGTTACACAGCCTGTCACTCTCCGAGGCAAAGTTGGTGAGTATAGATGGCGGTACTTCTCCTGGGACGGTGAATGGCCTGCGAGTGGCCAAACTCTCCCAATCCAGTTCACGACGCTAACACTAGCTGAACAATTCGTGAAGAACGAAGGGTACGACTGGTTTATTCACTACCACACATCATCTGCGAAAGACAAGGGAGGGCTCGCGCAAGCACTCAAAATACCAGCACCCGATCAGCGTGGCTTTGCACCTATCACCTTCAACTGCAACTACTATTTCTGCGGTGTTGCCGAAGCAATGGGAGTAGATCTGAAGCGAAATCGGGACGATGGAAGTGATGCAAATCTCCGGCTTCACACTCAGCAATTCTTTCGAGAGAACGCAGTTCAATCGTTGCGGCATAGTTTCTCAATCGGCGATCTTGACGAACCTCATACACGCCCACTGACGGCTGATGAACGCCGCAATTGGCTTCAGCTAGAAGCAGCAGGCGATCCTCGAATTGCAGACCACGCTCAAGCAGAGAGGGAATGGGAGGCAACCATCCGGGACGCCCTTGATGAATATCGTCAGACTTTCCCCGACAGGGTGGATCAGGCCGAGTTGGATCCAATCCTTCACAATATAGCTTTGCTGCAGTCGCTTCTGCAACAAGAACTCCCCGCCATTAGGGCACAAGCTAAGGCACAATCCGAACACCGCCTCTCTCCAAGGCGGCACTTGGAGTCACCGTTGCCCGCAGATCCGACACCGATGCAGCTCCATGACTTTTACAACAACAACCCTCACCTCCTGAAGCAGCCGCAAGCATCAATCGGTCCATTCCAAGACCCGAACATGTACGACGAGTGAGCAACTACACGGAACGGTAGCGATCAATGAATAACCCCTACGAATCACCGCGAACATCAGACCCTGACACCCAAACGCCAGGAGATGAGTTCAGGAACGCACACCCTTTTAGACGCACGAAGGAATTTTGCGTGTTGCTGGCAGTCCTGCTGCTCCATGTAACACAGGTCTCCATTCCCGTTTGGTGCCAGAAGCAGGACAATACTGTGTACCACTGGGGACTGTTGCTGCCTTGGTTACGAGTGGTTTACGGACCGAGTAACTCCGAACCCCCGCACTTGCGAGTCACCTTGTTCGCACCTGTCTCTCTCGCAATTCATGTTGCAATCTTGGGCGTGCTCGTACTCGTAATGTACATGTGCTACACAGTGCGAGGGAACACGTCCGAGACTCCATTCCGTGACGGATTCGAGTTTGCTGCAGCCTCTCGGAGAGGCGACAATGAACCTGAAGATTTACGCAGATAGGTTCTCGAACCTAAACTGTTCTATCGGAGGGAACACGTCGATCCGGCAACCGGCAACACAATCACACAGCAGGCGAGCACCCACACTGTGTTCGACGTCTTGGGTCGTGCCCATCAGTTCGTCGATGAGCTGGAGCGCGCCACCCAAACGGCCTATGACAACGTCGATCGGGTGGTCCAGACGATCTTACCTGCGGTGGGAGGCAGCTGGCCAGTCTGGAACTACGGTTACGATATCTACGGCAATCAACTCACCAGCACAGACCCCGAAGGCAACGTCCACACCACCCAGTTCGACAACCAGCACCGTGCGGCCACACGGATTGCTCCGGTCATCAATCTCAACATCCCGTTGATCGAAAGCATCGTTGACGACTCACCCACCACAACCAGCGAGTTTACCTTCACTGGCCCAGGCCCCTGGACTCAGGTCACTGGTTCCGGCCACGACACCGACTACCACCCCATTGCCGCCGGCACGGGTGACAATGCTGCCACATGGACCTTCAACAATCTGCTTCCCAGCCGTCAGTATGAAGTTTTCATCACTTGGAACGAAGATGTCAGTGCGGCCACCAACTCCACGTTCACGGTGCTGGACGGGGCGGCCTCCGAGGGACAGTTTGTTATCGACCAAACGGTTGCTCCCGTGGCCCACGACACGGGAGAGGGCAGCGACTGGCAGAGCCTGGGGATGTTTTCACTGAGCAGCACCACCTTGGAGGTCACGCTCTCGGATGTGGTTGCCACCCACTACTCTCATCTCATCGTTGAGCGAAGCGCAACTCAAGAGGGAATGCTACTGGTCCTCAGATAAGTTTCCGACCTACTGAGGTCGAGAACTTTTCGAGAAATCCACAGAAGGATGCAGATGCTTTCCGGAAAGGCGGTTGAGCAACAGCTGGCCGCATCAGGGAGGCCTGTCCAAGGCTGGAACCCGAAAAGCTGCGAGAGACCTGGAAGTCGGCGAGGAAGTCGAAAACGGTTTTGGGGAAACGATCCTGTTGTCGACGCCTTGCTTGAGAAGCAAGTCGAGGGCGGCCCTGCTCCTGAAAGTGCGGCACTCAATCCCTGACCACCAGAAAGAGCATTTCACTCTTTCAGAAAGGCTTTCTGACACGCCGTCCTGCCATCAGCTGCAACACACGCTGATGCTCGGCGATACCTTGCGGTTCCAGGTTCCCAGTCGGTCGCCGTTCAGGCCCGAAATGTCCAAACCGATCGCTCCCTCGCACGACTAAAGCAGTTTCTTGAGGATTATCGCAACGGGCGTGAGCTGGCAGATAAACCATCGTCAGGGCGATCCGTGTTCGATCGGAGGTGTTGGCCTCGGATCCATGGACCAGCAGACAGTGGTGTAAAGCCATCTCGCCAGCCCGCACCTGGACATCGATGGCGGGGTGATGATCCGGCCGATCGACCAGCTCCTGGCCGCGTCTCAAGAGGCTCTCTGCCGCATAAGTTTGCACATGGTCTTGTGGGCCCGAGAGATGTGAACCGGGGAGATAACGCATACACCCGTTGCTCGGATCTGCATCGTCCAAAGCAAGCCACACTGAGAGGGCGGCATTTGGGGGCTGCAGAGGCCAATAGGTTGCGTCTTGATGCCAGCCGAAGAAGTTCGGGCTTTGGGGCATCTTCACAGCCAGCGTGCCTCCCCAGAGCAACAAGTCCGGACCCAGGATGGCCTCGACAGCATCGAGGACACTCGGATGGTGTGCAAGTTGATCGTACCAATCAAAGACCAAATAGGGCTTATAGTAAGTCCAGTCTCCAAAATCTTGACTGCCATGATGGTCATCCCAGTCCCGCAACACTCGTCGGCGGTAGGTGCTCGCCTCCTGGTCATCCAGCACCGGGATCGGAAATAGAAATCCGTCCCGCCGAAACCGATCCGCGACACCCTCGACCATCTGAAAACCTCCCAAAAAGATTGAACAAAAACTACTTTACCCACTGGCTACTGAGCTTCAGAGAAGCTTTCGACCCAGGGCTTTCAGTCTGCCCTTGTTTGTGCTCACCAAAGGGGAGGCAGCCAAAGGGACCACCGGAAGCCCGGATCGTCGGTCTTTGTAAGGGCATCGTCGAAGGCTTTTGAAGGAATCAATACTTTTTTGCTGAGCTTTCGAGGGTTTCACGAAGTGCTCTTGTCGTCTGCTCTGCGACCACTTGCTTGCCTTATGGTCCCTCCTCGAATCACTCTGAACAGCGAACTTCACAGGTTTCCTGCCGCCTAGCCCAAGTTGGAGGTTGAACTGACTACCACCCTGCCTCCCAAAAATGACGTTTTGGAATTGATCCCACAGCCTCGTTTCTTCTACACTCCGCAATCCGCAAGCTTGCCAACCGCCTGACAGGGAAGTCTCAATCGTGGACCAAGCGGACCAAAGCACCCACCTCACCAGCCAGATGGAGTCGAGCCCGGCGGCCTTCGCAGCCCCGTTGCCCTTGAAAGTCCATCTTCTCTGGGTTGCCTCAGGTCGCAAGGAGGAAGCGGATCTGGTGGCGCGGTTATCCCCAGGATACGACCGCTTCCACCTCGTACGAGTCCCCTCAGGCAAAGCAGCGACACATCGGCTCCAAGAAGAAGGCTTTGACGGGGTCCTGGTCGGGCATCACCCGCCCAAGTTGGACGCTCCAGAACTGATCGCCCACCTGCGGACACTTCACAGCGGCGATCCGATCGTGGCCCTCCTCCCAAGCGGCCATCAGACCTCCCTAGAGCGTGATCGCCTGCTGACGGCTTGTTTAAGTGCTGGTGCTGACCAGTGTTTCCCTGTGGATGTGCAAACCCCAACAGACGATCTCCAAGGCCTGTGCTGGGCTCTCAGCCGGGCGATCGAGCGGCAGCAGCTCCTGCGGGCTGAAGCCCGCTGGAATTCCCAAGAACAGCAACGACTTCGTCATGAGCGTTGTGAGGGGCAACGTTGGCGGGACCGTTTAGCGGATCTAGCCGGCTTGCCAACCAGTCAGACCTTACCAGCCGAGCATCATGGTGCCAGCGATCCGGCGGGCTCCAGCCCCAAAACCCATCACCCCGAGCCAAACCCTTCGCCAAAATCCTGCGGTTCGCCAAAACCTTCTGGGGAGAGGTCGAGCAAAGCCCCGCTGAAGTTATGGATTGCCTACCGCGATTTGCTGAGGGTTCATGTGATGTTAGGAAACGGTCAGCTCAATGAGGATGCCGACCGGATAGCCGAAACATTCGTCGAGGCGAGTTTGCCTGCCACAGAAGTTGTGCGGTTGCATTTGGGAGCATTGGAAGAGCTCACGCGGCATCTGGGTTCCCGAAGCCCCAGGCACCTGTTGACAAGAGCCGATGCTCTGCTGGTTCGGGTCTTGATGGGGGTGGCTGATGGATACCGCCGTAACTTTCGGCAGGTGACCAACATCCCTTGCCAACAATGGCTGCCGGGCTTGGCGCTGGATTCTTGATCCTGGGAAGACTTCTTCGTCGAACACGCTTGTCCACCTAGTGGTCGGTTTCCTTCTGATTTGGCAGTTGGTTCTCGTGGAATCGGGGGATTCACGTCCAACCGACTGCCAAAATCATAGCAAACAAGGCACTAGCCGGCGGAGAGCGTCTGTCGATGACTTTCTCAAGTCGATCGGGCTGCCCGTCTTGTGGGGCTGGTCAGGCCAGATTGATCTGATCGGCGCCGATGACCTCCACGACAAGCATTTCGCCTTGGCTTTTTAGCCAAGGCTCGTCCGGCGAAGGGGCACGGCAGCGCAAAAACTCCTCAGCCCCGATCTGCATCGTGTCGCCGATGGCGATCCGTCGCCCGGTGTTGAGCATGTAACGAAGGATGCTATCGAACATGTCCATGTGACGCTGGCCCTCATGATGCCCTCGAGTGTAGGCAGCCAGGTCTGGAAGTTCCAAAAGGTGGGCCCCATAAGTCCGCATCCAGACATGCGAGTCGCCCGGCAGATCGAACTTCACAAATCCGCAGTAGAGATTGGGTAAGGGCAACGCCCTGAGGATCTCCAGCATATCCTCTCGAAGCAGCTGGTGGGACTGAAGCACCTGAACCGACAGGGGCGCCGCCGGGAGTGAGGTGCGTGCAGCTTCATTCAAGACTACCAAACCGCCGAAGCGTTCCAGCACACCGACAAAAGCCGCCAAGGCCACAAACTGCTCCATAGGCCTCGTCTCGTGTCCGGCATACCAAAGAAGGACATGGGACTTGTGGGCTCGTGCTCGGTCTTTCAATTCCCGGGAGTAGTGGGATGGGGCAACACACCACTCCACAGCTTCGGCAGGCAGCGGCCGATTGCGTCCGAGCAGTTGGATGATATGGCGATGCCACCCAACTAGCCCGAAAAGTTTCCCCTCCCCGTCAGAGCCTTCACTCAGCTCACAGGTCGCCCCCTCCATAGAGGGGTGATAGTGCACCATCGCTTGGGTGATGGCTACGGGATCGAGGAAGAGGTCAGTCTCAAAGAGCACCTGGAAGCCTGGCCGGTCTCCTGGGGCAACTGTGGCCACCAAAGCAGCCGGATCGTCATCGGCTCCGCGTTGGCCGAAGAAACGAGTGTAAACGGTCATGGCCTGACTCCAAACTCGACTCGTCGCAAAGCAGGCACGACTCGGGCAGCCAGTCGTCGAATCCCCGCTCGCAACAGCCGCCACCACCAAGCTGTGGAGGATTTCTGATGGTTGGGCGACTGCAAGGCACAACCTCAACGGGAAGCGGAAACGGTGGAGCTTGTGGCAGCACAAGCCCCGAGAATCCAGCCGAGTTAGGCCAACTGAGGGTGTTGATTGGGAGGGGCTTCGAATGCCTTTACTTCAGGGTATTCCCGAGGAGAGGATTTGCGAAGAACCATCTAGCTTTTGAGCTCCTCGGCAAGGGCGAAGCGGACCGGGCCAGGGCAGTTGTCGCGATTTTGTCGGGTTTGCCTCGGCCCTCCCTTCCACTCGGTGCAGCTGAAGAAACAGGAAGAGTCCTCCTAAGAATTCCTGCGTTCTTCGTCTGCGGTGTCTTTCAAGCTTTTGAGTCCCGCGTCGGTGATCCGCGTGCCGTTGAGAGTAAGAACCTTCAGCTGCTTCAAGCTTTGGAGGTGTTTCAATCCCTTATCGGTGACCTTGGTGCGGGACAGACCCAAATAGGTCAATTGTGTGAGTTCGGAGAGCCTTGGCAACGGTGCATCGCCGATGGCTCGGCATCAATGGAACCCAGGGGCCGGAGCTCGGCTGGAAGCACTTCGAGCCACCCACCATCGTCAGGACTCTCAAAATCGGTACCAGCAGGGACTTCTCCAAGCCCAAGGGGGTCAAGCTGAACCTCTTGCAGGTCGATGTTCTCCAGCTCAACTTGCTCTGGATCCAGAAAGGTGATCGCGACCTCCTCCTGCTCAGGATGCTGGAGGGGGACCCCCTCTCGCTCTCCGCTTTGCTGTTGGCCGGCCGTCGGTTGCTCGGGCGTGTTCGGATCACCGGGCAATGCATCAGCCAAGCATGAAAACATGAACAAGGCGGAAAGACAACAAAGTGGTTGCATCAAGACTTCTTCACCGAGAGGACTGGATGGGAGAGGTTGGCGAAAGCCCCGCTGAAAATTACCGGAGATTGATACTACTTATTCAGGCTGAACATGCAAGGCGAGCCAAACACAGTCAACTTGTGACTCAGTCCACACAACGCGATGACGAAGTCCTGCCGGGAGCAGCACCGCATCTCCGGGTTGCAGAAGCAACAAGTCCTCCTGCTCGGGTGGCTGATCCGCCAGTTGCAGTTGGGCCTGGCCACTCAGCAGGACCACCCATTCGTCGGTCTGCTGGTCATACCATTGGTCAGGTGGGGTGACGTGACCGCGAGATACAATTCTCTCGATCCTTACGCGGGGGGTCTCCCAGAGCACTTCCGACAGCTCTTCCGGTAATTCCAAGGGAATATTGCTGAAAAGGTTGTGCTTAAGCAAGGGCATGGACTTGATCTCCGATGGAGGGAATTCTTCTTTCTCAGCGAACTACGCCCCGGATGCGTGGGTCCCTTGGGCATCACTTGTTTCTCTGACGGCCCACGGCTGCCAGCAGACGTCTGCACCATGACCGATAAAATGTCAGCGTGGGCGATCGTCATTCAGAACCTTTCCTCCAACAACCCCTTCAAGATGAGCGACTCCACTCCCGAGCCGCAACTCGATTCCACAGCACCCTCGCCAGGTTCCAACTCGGAAACTGCGGTCTCGCAAGCTCCGGTCACGCAAGCTCCGGGTGCCGACTTAGCGACCTTTGTCCGCCAGTTGGAGAAATCCCTCGGTGAGACGATGCTCAGCGACCGGCATCGGCTCCGAAGACAGATGCGGTCGATTCAGGAGTTTTTGGAGTCCGGAAAGCCTTGTGACCGCAAGGTTGCACGTTTGAAGGAGCAATTGGATAAGTCGCAGCAAACATATCGGCAGCGTGCTGAAAAGGTCCCCAGAGTAACTTACGACCAGCAGCTGCCCGTCAGTGGTCGTCGTAAGGAAATCGCTGCGGCGATCCGCGATTCCCAAGTGGTAGTCATTTGTGGTGAGACTGGTTCCGGAAAGAGCACTCAGTTGCCCAAGATCTGCCTGGAGATGGGTCGTGGAATTGCGGGGCTGATTGGACACACACAGCCAAGACGAATTGCCGCTCGCAGCATAGCTGCACGTGTCGCCGAGGAGCTCAGCTGCCCTGTTGGGCAACATGTCGGTTACAAGGTGCGGTTTACCGATGCGACCAGTTCTTCGACTTTCATCAAATTGATGACCGACGGGATCCTGCTGGCTGAGAGCCAACAGGATCGTTTTCTTGATCAGTACGATACGATCATCATCGACGAGGCCCATGAGCGATCGCTGAACATCGATTTTCTCTTGGGCTGCCTGAGGCAGCTGCTGCCCAAACGGCGAGAACTCAAAGTCGTCATCACCTCAGCGACCCTCGATGCAGAGCGATTTGCGGAGTTCTTCGCCGATAGCAAAGGGCCGGCACCGATCATCGAGGTCAGCGGGCGAACCTATCCGGTGGAGGTTCGCTACCGACCGCTGGAGGACCTGGAGGAGGATCCCGGTGCCGATGAGCCTGCCTGGTTGCGGGGGGTCGTCGCTGCCGTCGAAGAGGTCGCTGCCATCGACACCGGGGATATCCTCCTGTTTATGCCAACTGAGCGGGATATTCACGAGGCAGCCAAACGCCTCCGCCGCTGTCGGTTAACCGGCGACACACCCTCTCAGTCCACCGAGATCCTGCCGCTCTACGCTCGTCTGTCCAACAAGGACCAGCAAAGGGTGTTTCAGCCGCATCAGTGGCGGCGGATTGTCCTGGCCACCAATGTGGCGGAAAGTTCCTTGACGGTGCCGGGGATTCGTTATGTGGTCGACCCGGGAACGGCTCGGATCAGTCGCTACGCGCCCAGGTCGGGCGTTCAGCGGCTGCCGGTGGAGGCAGTCAGCCGTGCCTCGGCTGACCAGAGGAAAGGGCGATGTGGGCGGGTTGGCCCGGGCATTTGCGTTCGTTTATACAGTGAGGAGGACTATCAGGGGCGACCGCAATACACAGCCCCGGAGATCCAGAGAACGGACCTGGCCTCGGTTATCCTGCAAACGATGGTGCTCAATCTGGGCCCACTGGAGGAATTTCCCTTTCTGGATCCTCCCAAAACCGAGAACGTCCGCGATGGCTACCGCACACTCTTTGAGCTGGGAGCGATCGACGGAGATTACCAGTTGACCGAGCTGGGCCGACGGCTGGGCAAGCTGCCGGTGGACCCACGCACCGGCAGGATCATTCTGGCCGGCGAGCAGGAAAACTGCCTGCATGAGGTGCTCATCATCGCCGCCGCCTTAGAAGTTCAGGACCCACGGGAACGGCCCCTGGAGAAACAACAAGCCGCCGATGAAGCCCACACCAAATTCTCCCATGAAGAATCTGACTTCCTCAGTTATTTGAAATTGTGGGATTTCTACCAAAAGCTCAAATCAGACCTCTCTCGCAATCAGCTCCGCAAAGCCTGCCGGCAAAATTTTCTTTCCTACAATCGACTGCGAGAATGGGCTGATGTGCATAGCCAGCTTGTTCAACTGGTCGAGGAGATTGGTCTGAAGCAATTTCCGCGTCAGGACGACTATGGGGCCATTCACCGGGCGCTCTTGGCAGGCCTTCTCTCCCAGATCGGCTACCGCACCGACGCCAATGAGTACACCGTTGCCGGCGGCCAAAAGGTCGTCCTGTGGCCGGGGGCAGCTTGCTACGCCAAAAAACCGAAATGGATCGTCGCCGCTGAGATCGTCGAGACCAGCCGCCGGTACGCTCGCATGGTGGCACGCGTCAATCCTAAGTGGGTGGAGCCACTGGCCTTACACCTCGTTCAGCGATCTTACAGCGACCCCTACTGGGTGCGGGAAAACGGAAGCGTGATGGCTTTTGAAAAGGTCAACCTCTTCGGACTGACGGTGGTCCCTCGTCGCCGCGTGCGGTTTGGGCCGATCAATCCTTCGTTAGCTCGAACGATCTTTATCCAGGATGCCCTCGTCGAGGAGGATTTTGATTGCCGCTTGGCCTTTTTCAGACACAACCAGCAACTGCTTGAGGAGGTGGAGGAACTCGCTGCCAAGGCCCGTCGGCGGGATTTACTTCAAGGAGAGAGGGCTCGTTACGAGTTCTACGACCGGCGACTGGCAGCTGATGTGTACGACGGACCCACATTGGCCAAGTGGATCAAGGCGGCTCCTGGGGCCGATCGCAAGGAACTGTATATGTCCCGCGCGGATCTCATGCGGGACGAAGCTGAAGAGGCCAACGAGCAGCGGTTCCCTGCGACTGTCGCGGTCAGCGATATGCAGCTCCCCTTAGAGTATGTCCATAACCCCGGGGAAGAGGACGATGGACTGACCGTCACTGTGCCCGAGGAAGGATTGGCCGCCGTTGACGAGAAGCAGCTGGGCTGGCTGGTGCCTGGTCTGCTGGAGGAAAAAGTCGCTGCGTTGATCAAAACGCTTCCCAAGCCCATTCGTCGGAACTTTGTGCCTGCCCCTGAGGTCGCTCGCAAAGTGGTCGGTCATATGAAATTCGGCAGAGGATCGTTGGTGACCGTCTTGGCGGAGACCCTCAGCCGCCTCTCTGGGAGTGTTGTGCCTGCGGATGCCTTTGATCTCTCTCGTCTGCCGGCGCATTTGCAGATGAACGTCAAGGTGGTCGATGCCCAAGGCGAAACGGTCGCCGCTGGCCGGGATGTGAGCTCACTCCGAGATGAACTTGGCATTGAAGTGTTGCCTGAGGGAACGCCCACACGAGGTCGTGCTCAGCAAACAATTTCTTCCTTCACGGTCATCGATGATCCACGATTCAGTCGTGATGGCATTACAGCCTGGGACTTCGGAGACCTGCCTGACTCCGTTCCCATCCAACGCGGTTCGATGACCATCAACGCCTACCCAGCTCTTTTTGATCGCGGACAGTCGGTTTCGCTGCGACTTGTCGGTGGACAGGAATATGCCCGTCGGGAGACGCGTCGAGGACTCAGACGCTTGTTTCTGCACTCCTCGGCTCGGCGTGAGCTCAAATACCAGCGGGATCATCTCCCGGATTGGGATCAACTCAATCTGTGGGCGGCGACCCTTCCTGATGCCGGTGTGATCTCCGAGCAGATCACCGAACTGCTGGCTGATCGCGCCTTGCCCGACGCCACATTAGGAGACGATCAACTCCCGCGTACCGAAGGAGAGTTTCAGGATTTCGTACGCCGGGCCAAAGCAGGCATCGGCCCGGCTGTCCAGGAGGTGGCGCCGGTGCTGAGTCCGTTATTTCAGGAGTATCAGCGTTCCCGGCGGATGTTGGAGCAAAGCCCTGGTCGCGATCCGAGCAGCAAGTGGCATTACGCCTTCGTCGACCTGCTGGATCAGCTCTCTTACTTAGTCGCTCCGGGATTTCTCACCAGCACTCCGTGGGAGTGGCTTCGACAGATCCCGCGTTACCTCCGAGGCCAGCAAGTACGGCACGAGAAGATCGGCAGCAGCCTCCTGCGAGATCAGCAAGCCTGGCGGACTTTGCAACCACGTTGGCACAGCTGCAAGGAACGGCTCAAACTCCATCGCCAGAAGGGAATTCGCGATGCTGAGCTTGAGCAGTTTCGTTGGATGTTGGAGGAGTGGAGGATCTCACTTTTCGCCCAGGGCTTGGGGACGTCCTTACCTGTTTCCGAAAAACGGCTCGACAAACAGTGGCAGAAGGTTCGCGTCGAGTGAACACTCCCGCGACGTGTTCATCTAAAGTGCAGCGATCTCTGAGGATCTCCACCTCAGGGTCTTGACGGCTTTGTGCCCAAGCTCTGCGGCAATCCTCAGGTTGGCTCGACCGGTGGTTCTTCCTGGACGGGAGCTTGGGTGAGAGAGGCACCAAGGAGAGCCGGGGGAACAAAGGCGAGCATTCCCCAAATCCACGCCCAGAGTGGCATCGGGAACATCAACAGGTTGAAGACGCCCGCAATGGTGAGCAAGATCCCTAGGACTGTCGCCACGGCCAGTCCCCACGACCCACCAACCTTCCCAGCAACCATCCCTCCGAGAAGGCTCCCCACAGTCCAAGCCAGAGGAACCCAAACCAACACCGAGAAAGGCAGCTGGGCGATCCATTCCCGGAACTGCTCGGCATGCTCCGGGTTGGTCGGGTCCAGCTCCGGCGGATGAGGGTGCAAGTAGCTGCTGAAGCTGTGGATCCCGGTCATCACCACACAAGCGGTCACAGCCCCGGCCAAAAAACCGCCGAGGGCCCACAGGATCGAGTCCCGTTGTTTCTTCGGGGCTGGCTCGCCCAGATTCTCGCTCATCGGAGTACTCCTGCTCGCTTGATTTCACCTCTTCGGTCTTATTCTCGCCAGGAAGGGGTTTTCAAGGCCAACAAATCTTGAGCGGCAAACTGCTCTGGCAACCTCATCAGCGAGCCCACCTGTGCCGGGTCCCCCGGCAGAGCATCGCTGGGGTGCTGGTGCTTCCGCCTTGGCTGGGTCGCCCTGATCAGTTTCCCCCGGGGCAGGCGGAGATGAGGTTGAGGCCGGAGCACCTCCGTAACACTTCTGCCCAGGTCTTTGTGGCCCCGGTGGTCCGTTTCCTTCTGATGTGGGAGTTGGGTTCTTGTGGGAGCTGGATTCTTGTGGGAGCCGGATTCTTGTGGGAGCCGGGGATTCACGACGGCTTGAAGACCGCGAATGTGCCATCGGCTTGGTGGCCCTGTGGTTTGCTCCTGAAACGAGGGACAGCCGTTGCCGGAGAATTTTTCGGCCAAGGATTTTTGACCTGAAACGTTTCTTCTGCAGCCCTCGCGGCGGCGGACACCCCAGACCACCAACTGTGCTTATCAACAACGACAGGTTCAGATGTCGTATTGCAGGAGGCAATTCACCAGAGAGCCAACTGAGAGATCACCTCCGGTGGTAACAAAACCCGTTCCAAGGTGGATCTTCTAGATTAAGTCGGCACGCTGCGTACATCTTCGGCTCAGGCGTGAGAGAAGTGGGAGTTTAGTGAGCAAAAAGCGGTGCTGCACGGTTGTTTCATCGGAAGCGATGTATTACAGTTCACTATGAACGGCTGAATATACCTGCAATCAAGGAGCACTGACATGCCAAAGCTTGATCAACTCACCACCCGTCAGAGCGAGATTTATCAATTCATCCGCTCTCAAATTCGCCAACGGGGTTACGGTCCGACTGTGAGGGAGATCGGCAAAAACTTTGGGATTGAAAGCCCTAACGGGGTTATGTGCCATTTGAAGGCCCTTGAGAAGAAGGGGCTGATCACCCGTAAGGAACGTCTTTCTCGGGCGATTGAACTGGTTGAGGAGCCAGCCCATGTTTCCGGTTTGCCTCTCAAGGGCCGGATCGCCGCAGGCGTGCTCACCGAGGCCATCGATCAAGACGAACGCATTGATTTTGGCGACTTGTTTCGCGCTGAAGACCTTTATGTGCTGGAAGTCTGCGGCGACTCCATGATCGACGAACACATCGCCGATGGCGACTATGTGGTCATCCGGCAGCAAGACAGCGCCCCTGCTGGAGAGATCGTCGTGGCCCTGACCGAAGAAAACGAAGCCACTCTCAAGCGGTGGTACCCGGAGGGTGACCGCATCCGGCTGGAGCCTGCCAACAGCACGATGGAGCCGATTTACGTCAAAGACGCCCAGGTTCTTGGGGTTGTTGTCGGCGTTGTCCGTAAGGTGTGATCGTCCCCCTGCGGCCCAAAACCAGCAGCCAATGGCCCGGCACGCACGTCTCAGTAGCCGGAGCATTCTGTCCCAGAGGCTTTGCGTGCTGAGCTGTTGACCCGCCTGAGCAACCGACGTCCAATAAGCATCGAGAACATTCGGCATCTGGCTCATAACTTGCGTTAACTTGCCAGCCAATTTCTCAACACTCACACCTCAAGAGCGTGAGCGTCGGAACATTTGGTGAGGGATGGCGAGGTTTCAGGATCACCGAACTGGGTCGGCCGAACGGACTCAGCTGGAACGGACTCAGCTGGAACGGACTCAGCTGGAACGGACTCAGAGACTCTCCGAAAAGCATCCGGCAATCCACTATGTTGTGGAGCCGAAG
>CAZYKP010000004.1:0-81058 GCA_964648025.1 uncultured Pirellulales bacterium
GTCTCCGGTCCAGTGGGTCCTGTCAAGTCCTGGGGGTCAGCAACGATCTCTCGGCGGCTTGTGACCTGACAGCTTCGTGCATTCTGGGTACCATGCACCCGTTAACCACGCTTTCTCAACCGTTTGCCTGCCATGCCAACCAGCCTCAACTCCAATGACCGACTCATCCTAGGAGGCTTGCTCGGGATTCTTGGGTTGCTCCTTGTGGATCGAGGTTCAAGCCAAGAGGCCAGTCTTCCATCAGCGGGTCCCTCGGTCTTGATGGCTGCCTCCGTGGGCGCGGAGAAGGACGCCAGTGCTCGCGAAAGCTCATCAGCTCATGGGCGTCCTTCGACTCAAGAACAGTCTCCATCCTTCCAACACATCGCTCCCTTGCTGGCTCGTCGGTGTCTGGAATGTCACAGCGGCACCGAGCCCTCGGGCCAGTTGGACCTCACCGGCCGACAGGCCGCTCTGACTGGTGGAGCAAGTGGGCCGGCCTTGGTTCCCGGCCAGCCCAAGAAAAGTCTTCTCTGGCAGCGTGTGGCCGATGGCGAGATGCCACCTGAAGATCGTCCCCCGCTCACCGACGACGAGAAACAAAGCCTTAAAACCTGGCTGACTCAAGGAGCTCCCTGGCCGATTGAATCCATAAATCCGCTGGCTAATACCACCGAATTGCGGGCAGGGTATGACTGGTGGAGCCTGCAGCCACTGCGTCGACCGAAGGTCCCGCAAGCCCAGGGCTCTGGCAGTTCCTTGCAAAGCTCAATCGACGCCTTTGTGCTGGCTCGACTTGAGCAAGTGGGGCTCAAGCCCAACCCGCCTGCCGATCGTCGCGTGCTCATTCGCAGGCTGACTTACGACCTGATCGGCCTGCCTCCCACTCCACAGGAGATCGACGCCTTTCTCAACGATGATTCACCAGACGCTTATGAGAAGGTTGTCGATCGGTTGCTGGCCTCGCCTCATTACGGCGAACGCTGGGCGCGTCATTGGATGGATGTCGTTCGTTTTGGGGAAAGTAACGGCTTTGAACGTGATCAACCTCGGCCTCATGCCTTTCATTATCGCAACTGGCTTATTGAGGCCTTCAACAACGATCTGCCTTACGATCAATTCATCCGGCTGCAATTGGCCGGCGATGTGCTTGCGCCCGAGGATCCCCAAGCTGTCATCGCTACTGGGTTTCTGGTGGCCGGCCCCCACAATACGGTCTTGCCCGCTAGTGAACCTATGAAGCAAACCATGAGGCAGGATGAGCTGGAAGACCTCGTCGCAGTCCTCGGGCAGACCTTTTTAGGAATGACGGTCAACTGCGCCCGTTGCCATGATCATAAGTTCGATCCGATCTCTCAACAGGAGTATTATCAACTCAGCGCCGCGTTAGCGGGCGTCACCCACGGAGAACGCTCAGTCAGTTATCCTGAGGACGCCGAGCGAGTCCAGCAACTCCAAGAACAAGTGGCTGCTCTGAGGCAGCGGCTGACGCAACTGGAAGCTCCTCTGCGGATGCAAATTCTTGCAGACCAGCGATCTGGAAAAGTTCCGCCGCCGAAGCCTCCCCAGCCGCTGGCTGCTTGGGATTTTCGGGAAGGGCTTCGGGATCGGCAGGGCCAACTGCATGCGACCAAGCATGGAGCTGCCAGGCAAAGTGAACAAGGGTTGGTGCTGGACGGCCGGACCGGGTATGCCGCCACCGTTCCGCTGAAGCAAGGTCTTGGAGAGAAAACGTTGGAGGCCTGGGTCACCCTCAGTGACCTCAAGCAGCGTGGTGGGGCTGCAATCAGCATCCAGACGCTGGATGGGAATGTCTTTGACGCGATTGTGTATGGCGAGAGGGAACCGAGGCGTTGGATGGCCGGCAGCGATTTCTTCCGCCGCACCCGATCCTTTCAAGGTCCTGCAGAAACCAACGCCGCGACAGGCGAGGCTAGGCAGCCGGTTCATCTGGCGATTGTCTATCAAGCCGACGGGACAATCACCGGCTATCGCAACGGCAGGCCCTATGGCAAGGGTTATCAAGCCACTGCTCCGGTGACCTATCAGGCTGGCAAAGCTCAGCTGATCTTTGGTCTGCGACATGGACAGCCCGGCGGCAACCGGATGTTGGCTGGCACCTTGGTTCGAGCGGCTCTGTACGATCGAGCACTCTCGGCCGCAGAAGTGGCCGCCAGCGCTCGCGTCGTGACTGATGCAGTCTCCGAAGATCAGTTGGTAGCACGGCTCCTGCCAGAAGATCGCCAACGTCGTGCTTCTTGGAAAGCTCAACTCACCAAGCTCCAGAATGAGCTTCAGCAAGCCCGCGGGGCGGAACGACTCAAGGTTTACGCCACTGTGCCTCGGCAGCCTGGGCCAGTGCACCTGTTACACCGTGGACAGGTGACCGACCCAGGCAGGGTGGTGACGCCCGGGGGATTGCGGGCAATCGGTGGGTTATCGCCGGACTTTGGTCTGGAGCCGACCGCCCCCGAGGGTCTGAGGCGGAAGAAGCTGGCTGCCTGGATCACCGACCCCCACAACCCGCTGACACCTCGAGTGATCGTCAATCGACTCTGGCACTACCATTTTGGGGCTTCTTTGGTGCCGACGCCCAATGATCTGGGGTTTCACGGTGGGCAACCCACGCATCCAGAATTACTCGACTGGCTGGCGACCGAGCTCATCGGTCAAGGCTGGAGCCTCAAGACGATGCACCGCTTAATCGTCACCAGTGCCACATATCGGCAATCCTCGCAGTTACGCCCTGAGGCGCAACAACGTGATGCGGACAACCGCTTCCTCTGGAGGATCAGCCCTCGGCGGTTGGAGGCTGAGGCTGTCCGCGACGCCATACTGATGGTCGCCGGCCAACTCAATCGCCAAGTGGGTGGCCAAGGCTATCAGGACTTTCGCAGCCGGTTTTTTAAGGGCTCGCAGTTTTACGATCCCATCGACCCCATTGGAGAGGCCAACTACCGCCGCACCATTTATCGGAGTTGGGCCCGCGGTGGTCGAAACCCCCTGCTTGATGTGCTGGACTGCCCCGACCCATCCACCACGACACCGCGACGAGCTGTGACTACAACGCCACTGCAGGCCTTGAGTTTGCTGAATAACTCCTTTGTGCTGCGGATGGCTGACTACTTCTCAGATCGTCTGAAACAAGAGGCCGGCCCCCGGCCGTCGGATCGCATTCGTCTGGCCTACAGCTTGGCCTATGGCCGAGATCCCACACCCCAGGAACTGGCTCTGACCTCCGAGTTCGTCCAACGCCATCGGCTCGCCGATCTCTGCCGAGTGATCTTCAATAGCAATGAGTTCTTGTATGTCGATTAGCAAGACTCGGTCTCTCGATCATCCAGTCGCTGTGTCTTCACTTCAATCGTGTCTTCACTTCAATCGTGTCGTCTGTTCACAGAGTTTTACATTCACAGAGTTTTACATTCACAGAGTTTTCTATTTGTGGTGTCTTCAACTCCCGAGGGGCCTGTGTCGACCGAGCATGATATCAATCGACGTCTGTTGCTTTCTTGGGCGACCGGTGGGCTGGGCTCGGTGGCGCTTTGGGATCTTCTGGCCCGTGACCGGCCGGCGGGTGCAACTCAGCCTGCTGAAACAGTTTCGCAAGACGGGTCCTCTCGAGCCCAGGTGAGTCAAAGACCAGCTGGGACCCCAGGCGAGGCCGCTGACCCGCCGCCGCATGATGCACCCAAGGCCCGACGGGTGATTCATCTTTGTCTCTGCGGTGGGCTCAGTCAGGTTGATAGCTTTGACTACAAGCCGGAATTGGAAAAGTACCATGGCAAGCCCTGGAGCAGTTCCGAAAAGCCGGAGACGTTCTTTGGGCAGGTTGGCCTTGTGCGAAAGAACGACTGGCCCTTTGGTCAGCGTGGCCAGAGCGGTTTGTGGATCTCGGATCTCTTTCCGCAGATCGCCCAGAAGGCCGATGAGCTGACGGTGATTCGCTCGATGGTCGCTGATTCGGCCAACCACACTCCAGCGACGTTTCAGCAAAATACCGGCTTCCAACAAAACGGGTTTCCCGTAATCGGCGCCTGGCTCTCCTATGGGCTGGGCTGTCTGACCGATGAGTTGCCCGCTTATGTGGTCTTGCCCGATGCTCGGGGCTATCCGGCCGGAGGAACGATCAACTGGAGCAATGGGTTTCTGCCGGCCCGTCATCAGGGGGTGCCACTGCGGGCTCAGGGAAAGGCCGTCGACGACCTCTTTCCCTCCCGCGTGATCCCAGAAGCAACCGAACGCCAGACTCGGGGATTGCTCCGCCAACTCAACCAACGACACAGCCAACAGCGTGGCTCGCCCGACGCCTTGACCGCTCGGATTCGCAGTTACGAGCTGGCCGCCCAGATGCAACTGGCGATTCCTCAAGTGACCGACCTCCGCCAAGAAGACCAGGCCACACAAAACCTGTACGGATTGAACAAGGCAGAGACCGAGGATTTCGGGCGACGCTGCCTGCTTGCCCGACGCCTGCTGGAACGCGGCGTCCGGTTTGTGCAGCTCTTCTCAGGCGGCTCATTTGGGTCGCCACGGATTAACTGGGACGGCCACGAAGACGTTCATCGCAACCACACTCGCGAGGCAGCTCGCGTGGATCAGCCGGCCGCTGCCTTGCTGACGGACCTGAGGCGACGGGGGATGCTGGAGGATACTCTGGTGCTCTTCACGACTGAGTTTGGACGAACTCCATTTACTCAGTCAGCCTCGGATGTCCTCGGCAAAGGACGCGACCATAACATGTATGGGTTCTCTCTTTGGATGGCCGGGGCCGGGCTGAAACCCGGGGTAGCCTATGGAGCGACCGATGACTTGGGTTGGAAGGCCGTCGAGAATCCCGTCCACTGGCCGGATTTTCATGCGACTCTGCTCCACCTGTTGGGAATCGATCACAAACGCTTGACGTTCTACCACAACGGAATCATGCGGCGCTTGACCAACGTTCATGGCCACATCATCCGCGACCTCCTCGCCTAACGCGTTGCTCGCCCGCTTGATGTGAACCCGCTTGATGTGAACCCGCTTGATGTGGGCGGATGGTTGCTCCAACCGCAAGCCAGTTTCGTTCTGCTGAAGAGGTTGCCTCGCAGAGCCGTTTCAGGATCGGACAACCTGGGCAATCGAAATCTTAACAATCGAAACCTTAACAATCGAAACCTTGGCAGGCGAAATGTCTCAAGGAGAATGATAGGTCCAACCCGAGCAAAACGGTTGTCCCGACTCACCCGTCGGGGCGATCCACATTGGAGGGGACCCAGGAGAAAAAATGTTTGCTAGCGGGGTCCCCATCGCTAGTGAAATCGTGGTAAGATCAGGGCCGCGTTTTGCGGTCAGGGAGAGGGGTGGGGCCGGACCCACCCCGAAGAACTAGAGAAGAGGGAAAGACAATGAGCTTTGTGGACGACTCGAACAACCCGTATGCCTCCTTTGGTCGGACGATTGCCGCCGATGCTCCGACCAATGTCCGTGCGGAGTTCATCGGCCGGGTGTACTTGCACATCGGCTTAGCGGTCCTTGCGTTTATCGGGCTGGAAGTAGCCATCTTTTCCTTGCTGCCTGTTGAGCAGATCGTGCAGGGGATGCTGGGCTCCCGCTGGGTCTGGTTGGGTGTGCTGGTTGGCTTCATGGCTGTCAGCTACATCAGCCACAGTCTGGCTGTCAGCAACTCGTCGCTGGCGACTCAGTATGCTGGTCTTGGTCTGTATGTTGTCGGCCAGTCAGTCATCTTTATCCCGCTCCTTTATATTGCCTCTCAGGTGGAAGGTGTTCTGAGCACAGCGACGTTCCTCACCTTGCTCACCTTTGGGGGTTTGACCGCCATTGTGTTTGTCACCCGGGCCAACTTCTCCTGGATGGGTCCCATGTTGGGCGTCGCCGGCATCATTGCGATGGGCTTGGTCATCGCCATGTTGTTCGGTGTCGGCATCCCTGCTCTGGCCGTCATCGGCTTTATGTTGGTCTTCATCAGCGGTATGATTCTTTATCAAACCTCCAACGTCTTGCACGAGTACCACACCGATCAGTATGTGGCTGCCGCTTTGGGCTTGTTCGCCTCATTGATGACCATGCTGTGGTACATGATCCAACTGGTGCTCTCCTTCTCGGGAGACGACTGAGCCTCTGGCCTTGTTCGCAAACGGCGGCCTGCCAGGCCTGGCTCGCTCAAACAACTGTGCGAGGTCTGACTAGCCCATCGGGCCTATCAAGAGATCGACTGTTCCATCGACCGATGACGAACCCATCGGCGGATGACTGGGGCGATTCTCTGTGAGAGCACCCGCGGGGTTTGCCTCCAACATCAAGAGATTTCCAGAAGCCGGGCGCGTACTCCTGCGTGCCCGGCTTTTCTACCACCGTCGCGGCCACTTCCAGGTTGCCGTGTGACTCTCGATTGTTGCCGTGATGTGTTCGCACGATTCAGCCAACTCCAAGGCGGGTTCTGGGCAGCCTCCTCCGAATGCCCGTTCGCATCGCAGAGCGTTTTTGACTGGGCAGGCCGCCGTCGATGCAGTACGCAGCACCGCCGACGAGTGGCTCGGTCCGGCCGACGCTGAGGAGGCAGCGCATCCACAGCGGAGTCCGTCGGCCTCTCGCCCGTCTTCTTTGATACGGTTTGAGCAACAGGCTATGGCCTGCCCCTGGGAGATCCTGCTGAACGCGGGTCAATTTGGGCACGGGGCGCCAGCGGTGGCGGAAGCCTTCAGCCGGGTCAACGAGCTTGAGGATCAGCTGACTGTTTATCGGGAAGACAGTGAGGTGATGGATCTCAATCGGTACGCCGGCGAGGAGTCGATTGAAGTTGAAGAAGGTCTTTTTGGACTCCTGGGCCGCGCGGTTTTGCTGGCGAAGGAAACAGGAGGTGCCTTCGATATCACAGCGGGGCCTCTTTCTAAGGTGTGGGGTTTCTTTCGCCGGCAGGGAGCAATCCCCACAGAAGAGGACCTGCAGGAGGCACTCGGCCGTGTTGGCAGCCATTTCATCGATCTTGATGTGGCCACCCAGTCAGTCAGGTTGACCCACCCGGAATTGGAGCTCAACCTGGGGAGTATCGGCAAGGGGTATGCTGTTGACGAGGCCGGTGATGTGCTCTTGGAATGGGGGATCACCGATTTCCTGATTCATGGAGGGACCAGCAGCATCCAGGCTGTTGGGTCGCGTTGGTACGGCAACCGATTGGAAGGTTGGACTGTTGGCCTGCGGAACCCGCTGAACCCGCAACAACAGATCGGCCAGCTGACCTTGCAGAACCGCAGCATGGGGACCTCCGGAAAGGCGACCCAATTCTTCCGCCACCAGGGCAAGCGATATGGTCACATCTTGGACCCTCGCACAGGCTGGCCTGCAGAGCAAGTCACCAGCGTCACGGTGACCGCCCCCACCGCCGAACAGGCCGATGCCCTGGCAACAGCGTTCTTTGTGCTCGGCCCCGAGCCGACTCGGGCCTATCTTCAGCAGTATCCGCAGGTGGCCGCCTTGATCGTCACGCCAGCTTCCGGCACTCGCGTTCTCTGTGAGCCGATTAACTTTCCTGAGGGCGAGTTGCTTTTGGATGAAGCTGCAGTCATCGTTTGAGACGATGCCGCTGAGATGGGTCTCCCGATTGAGACTGGTTGGCCGAAAGCCCGAATCCACCATCGCCCAGCGCGGGCTTTGGTTTCCTCTGACGTCTCAAGGTTCTCGTCCCAAGAGAACTGCAACAATCTGCAAAATCTCCTTCCGGTCAAATCGTGTTGTGTCAGATTGCCACCCATCCGCTCAAGACGACAAGTTGCTACTGCTCCCCTCAGACAAGTCTTGCTCGTCCGTAACACCCGAGCCGCCGGAACGACCAGTGATCTGCTAGCTGTCGATCGACCAGCCTCTCTGCTGTCCCGAAAAAGCCAAGGTTTTCCTCTACCTCAGTAGTTGAACTGTCCCAGATGTGGCCGTTGCCCACTACAGTATTGGTGCATGGACCTGTTGAGTGTCCGACAGGTTGAGCCCCTGCCACAATCTGGAACAGTCGAGGTAGGAACGAGGCGCTGTCATAATAATCACGCTCGGGAGAGTTTTTGCAGAGAACCTCTCAGAACAGTGTTCCGGTCATCATCGCTCAAAACCCTCACTCCACTCAATTCACGCTGCTATGCATGCGGACGATCCTGAAGCCGGAGTCGTCTGGGCCCACCTGATTGGCCATGATCGACTTGCTGGGGAGCTTCTTGGCGAGAGCCCCCCAGGAAATCGGCCTCTTCAGGAGCTTGACGGCTATCCTAAGGAGCTTGGCGGCTGCTAACCTCAGCCATAGTTGCTGAAGAGTCGGTCAACCGTGTTGGCGTACCCCTGAGACTGGTCTGCCTGTGATGTGCTTGCTCTGGCAGCATCCTGCGACAGAGTGCTCGTGACACGCCTCAGCTGAAACACCTCGCCGTCGATATCGACCAAGTACAGGTTGCCTTGGTTGTCTTCGCCAAAGGAGGCCAAGGTGTTGATCGCTCCGGCATCTGGGGTGAACTGACTGGTTCGATCGACCAAGTTCGTGAAGTTGGTGCCGTTATGGGTTGAGGATGCACTCCCGTCAAACTGCAGCGACCAGATTCCACCGCTGACGAAGTCACCAAAGAAGTACTGGCCTTGCAGCTGCTGGATCGGCCCTCGATAGGCATAACCGCCGGTCACTGAATTGCCCTGAAACGGACCGTTGCCATGGGCGTAGTCGTAGATCGGATCGATCGCCCCGAGTGGTTTGGGTCCACCCACGTTGGGTGTTGCGATGGTTCCTTCTCGCACCCGCCAGCCGTAGTTCTCTCCTCCGTTGCTGGAGGCCGGCTGAACATTGATCTCTTCACGGGCCCCTTGGCCGACATCGGCGATGTAGAGATCCCCAGTTTCCCTGTCGAAGCTAGGACGCCACGGATTTCGCAGCCCATAGACCCAGATTTCGTCGTCGCCGACGGTCCCCACAAAGGGATTGTCAGACGGGACTGCGTAGTTTCGAGTCGCGTCTCCGGGGAAGTCATCTCTTTCGATGTCAATTCTGAGGATTTTGCCCAACAGATTGTCGGTGATATCTTGGGCATTGTTCCCCGGGTCGTTCCCGCCGCCTCCATCACCACTGGAGATATACAAGTAGCCATCCGGGCCAAAGCCGAGCCAACCCCCGTTGTGATTGGCTTCTGGCTGGGCGAAGGAGAGAATCGGTCGGAAGCTGCTGCTGTCAGCCAAATCCGGATCAGTGCTGACTTGATATTCTCGGATTTCGGTATCCCCTGAAAGATTCGTCAAGCTGACGAAGAACCGCCCATTGCTTTGGTAATCGGGGTGGAAGACAAACCCCACCAATCCTCGCTCGCTGTTGGTCGAGACTTGGTCACTGACATCCAGAAATGGGGATGTGTTGAGCTGTCCGGTACTCTGATCGAGGATTTTGATTTGACCGCCTTTCTCCGCAATAAAGAGCCGGTTGTTATCCCCGGGAGCCGCGGTGGCAAACAGCGGTTGAGAAAGACCTGAGGCAACGCGGACAACCTCAAATGATTCATCCGTTGCCTCATAAACTCGAAGATTGCTGATGATGGTTTCCGCATTGGAGTTGGCGTCGTCGTCATTGACGATGAAGAGATTTTTGAACTGGCCTGTATAAAACTCCCCAACGGGGATCACATAACGCTGATCGCCCGAGTTGGTAGTGTAATTGGCAAACTCGGAAAGGCCCCAGTTTTGTGTTCCAAACAACTGGAAGGTGCGATTGGATTGGTGTTTGGTGTCGTTATCAAAGCCGATTCCGTGAATCTCCCCTTCGCTGCTGCTCTGGAAATCAAACTCCAGCACTGTGTTGGCGGTGACTGTGTAGGAGAAGTCAATCTTCTTCCAGTTGTTGCCTGTCAGCCGCAACGAAGCCCCGCCATCTTCAATGGCCACAGTCCCCGAAGCGTCATTCTTGCCGCCGTAGGAACCAATGTCGAAATCGTGGAAGTTGAGACGATCGCCGAGGTCAGCTGGAATCGTGATCGTCACAGAGGTTGTCGATTGGCCCGCGGAGTTCTCAATCGTATACGAAAACGTCTCCACGCCCGCGAAGCCCGCTTTGGGTTGATACTCCAGGTTTTGGCCATTCACGTTCACTGTTCCGCCTGCCGAGGTGGCACTGACGCTGACGATTTCGATCGTCCCTCGCCCGTCATCGTCGTTGCCCAGGACATCCAAGGATCGTACGTCAGCATCTTGCGGGACGGTGAAGGTATCAGCCACGGCAGTGGGGGCAAGTGGCCCTCCGTCGGATTCGTAAAGTCGAACGTTGCTCAAGACGGTTTCCGCATTGGCGTTGGCGTCGTCATCGTTGATGATGAAGAAGTTGCTAAACGTGCCGGTGTAGAACTCCCCAACGGAAATGACATAACGCTGAGCGCCTGAGGCCGAGTTGTAGTTGGCAAACTCCGAAAGCCCCCAATTTTGTGTTCCAAACAACTGGAAGGTGCGATTGGCTTGGTGTTTGGTGTCGTTATCAAAGCCGATTCCGTGAATCTCCCCTTCGCTGCTGCTTTGGAAATCAAACTCCAGCACTGTGTTGGCGGTGACTGTGTAGGAGAGATCGATCTTCTTCCAGTTGTTGCCTTTGAGCCTCAACGACGCCCCGCCGTCCTCAATGGCTGTGGTCCCCGAAACGTCATTTTTGCCTCCATAGGAATCAATGCTAAAGTCCTTGAAGTTGAGCACGCCGCCCAGGTTGTCCTCGACGGTGACCTCAACGGTTGCGGTGCTAGTGCTTCCGTCTGTCCCGTCGTTGATGCTGTAGGAAAATCGTTCCGTCCCGCTGAAACCTGCGCGGGGACTGTAACGAATCTGTTTCCCGTCTTGAACGATCGTTCCGCCTTCGGATCCGCTGCTGACGCCGATGATCGTCAACACCTCACCAGCGTCGGGCGCGATCGAGTCATTCTCGAGCACTGCAAAAAGATTGCCTTGGCTTTGGGCCTCAACCACGAAGGAATCAGCCACGGCAGTGGGTAAGTCGTTGACTGCCGCCACATTGACAGTCACTGTTGCGGACGATTGTCCGGCTGAGTTCTCGACGGTGTAAGAGAACGTCTCGGTGCCAAAGAAGTCCGCTGCTGGTTGATACTCAATTCGATCACCAACGATGTTGACGATTCCACCGTCGGAGGTTGTGCCCACGCCGATGAGAGTGAGTGTCCCACCTCCACTGGCGTCGTTGCTGAGCACATCGAAGGAGACAGTACTGGAGTCCTCATTCACTTCGAAGGTGTCACCAACAGCCGAGGGCAAGTCGGTCACTGGTGTGACTTGCACGGTGACCGTCGCGGTGGATTGACCGGCCGAGTTCTGGATCTTGTACGAGAAGGTTTCTGTCCCGGAGAAACCGGCCGCCGGTTGATATTCGATTCTTTGGTCGACGATATTGACCGTTCCACCCTGAGAGGTCGGCCCGACGCTTTGGAGACTGACCGGTTGGCCGCCGGTGTTGTCGTTGGCCAACACGGAGAATGAAGTCACTTTGGAGTCTTCGGCCACTACAAAAGTGTCCGAGACGGCCGTCGGCGGAGCGATCACCGAATCGACCGTCTCGATGATCAATTCCGGGGCGGCAGGTCCTTCGCTGGAGCTGAACCAGACATCGTTGCCTCCGGCGTTGTAACCCAAGACGAGATTGATGAATCCGTCACCGGAAATCGCCGAAGTTACATCGAGGGAGATGACCTGTCCCTGCCCAAAGGATCCGCTGACGGTATCCAACAGCGTCGTGGGCACGGGAGCGTTGTTGCTGGTCAGGGTCGTCTCGGTCCAGTTTCCTTCTCCCAGTGAGGCAGTGATCGTCCCGTTGCCAGGATCCGAGTCAACCGTCAGGTTCAACTTGGCGCTTTGGACTTGCTGACCGTTGAGCCCACGGATATCAAACTTGAGAAACGAGGTGCGGACTCGGCTGGCGTTCTCCAGTTTCAACCAATCGTTATTGAACGGTTGGCCATTTTCTAGGTACGCATCATCGACCAGCGTGGCTGTCAGTGTGCTGCTGGGTTCGCTGACGGTGATGATGAGATCATCGGAGGCTGTCAACTCGCCATCATCAACAGTCAGCCGCAACGTGTAGGTTCCAGCGGTGCTGAAGGTCGCTGTTGTATCGACGGCCTGAGCATCAGCGAAACTGACTTCGCCAGGACCAGAGACCAGAGACCAACGGGCGGTCAAACCTTTCGATGGGATCGGGTAACCATCATCGCTGACAGTGGCATCAAGCGCCACCTTGCCGTTTGGCAACTGAACCTGTTGATCCGCGCCAGCGTCGACGCTCGGTGCGGTGTTGACAGGATCTTCGCTGACGGGATCGCCGTTGGCCAGCCAGTTGAACAGGTTGACCGCATAGGTGCGATTGTCGAAACGGTTGATGTCCGTCCCGGCACCGCCAGAGTTGAAGAATGTATTGCGGTCGTAGTGGCCAGCGATTCGTCCTTGGCCGGAGGTGGCGATCAGCACCGAGGCATCGCCGCTGTTGGTCGGCCGCGATGGTCCTTGGTTATCGGAACCCAAGGGCGGCTGATTCAGACGGGTGTTCCCCTCGGCTCCAGCGAGTAAGGTGACCTCGACGCCAGCCACACTGTTGGTGACATGAAACGGAGAGACTCCTTCGCCATCGAATTGGCTGACTCCGTCGAAGATCGGGTGTGCCGGGACCAGGATCTCGCCGGGCTCGTTGCCGACAACATAGGTGCCCTGATCTTGGTGAACCTCAATGCCAAAGAGATCCAAAAACTGTTGGTCGGAATTGGCCGCATCAGCCCAATCCGAACCAAAGTTGGCATCGGAGATAAACAACGCCGCTCCGCCGCCTTGAATATACTCGCCAAAGGCATCGACGTCGGTCTGAGTATAGACCGCGTTGTTTGACCCGAAGACGATCACCGCATACTGATCGAGGTCCAGAGTGCTCAAGGGCACCGGTGAGTCGACCAGACCCGGTGTGCCTGAGGACGCCCGTTGCGAGAGAGGCTCGTTCTTGAGTGTGGTGAGGTTGCCAAAGCCTTGAGGTTCACTGGAAAAGAACTCCAATGCGATTTTGTCGATTTCGTGTTCGGCGGATCGCTCCGAGAGCAACAGGTCGTAGGTCTTGCCGGCCTCAACAGGCACCACAATGGGCTGGCCGTTATGGTCCACATTCTTATTGGCCAGGATGAACTGATTTCCCTTGCCACCACTGGAATAGGTCTTGTAAAACCCGTTCTTGCTAACCAAGGGGACATTCTGATCCAGCGCGGGGATGGCCACCCCGTCCAACTCGATCTTCGTCCAGGTATCATTTTCCTCGGTCGTGTTTCCTTGATGGCTGGCGATCAAGTTGATCCGCACAAAACCATCTTCTTGCGGTGTGAACTGATAGGTGAGCGTCTCGCCGTTGGTATTGCCGAGGTGAGCGCCTGTCGCTTCGACATATCCTCCGCCTGAGGGTGCTTCGTGTCCGGCGGAAAGATCTGCGGTGGTGCGGAACTCAAAACCGCCAGGTCCTGGGTCTACCGCCCATTCGGCTTCAAAGACGAAGTTCCCGTTGCTGTTGGGCAGAAAAGCACCTGGTGTGCCTTGGCCTGTGGGGCTCGACCCTTCAATGATCTGCTCCAGCAGGTAGCCTTCTGCTTCCAGGACGTCGGCCAGCTGCCCCCAACCGTGGTTGCCGCCGGTGGTCAGATCGTTGGTGATGTCGGCCAGTTGCTCATCGCTGCCGCCTTCTAAGAATCCGCCGGTCCCGTCGGCTCCACGAATGAAGAGGATTTTTTGACCCTGGGACTGAGACGCTTCTTCAAACTCCAGATAGTTGATATTGAAGTTTCCGCCGATGACCTCCAAACGTAAGATCTTCTCACCGCCAGCCAGGCTCACCTGAGGCAAGGTCACTGTCGTAAAATTCTGCCAGCCACCGGTGGACTCGACGGAGAAGACCCCGAGCTCGCGAAAGGCCTCTCCGTCGGGCCCATCGCTGATGAGCACCCGCAAGTCTCCTGGATCGCTTGGGCTGGCCGCGACACGGGCGTGCAGATCGTAAAGACCTTCGGTCACTTGCACGCTGTATTCCAGCCACTCACCGTTTTCGGTCCAACCGATGTTGTAGCCGCCCCCGGCGTCGGAGGTCGATTCGATGTCCACGCCCTGGTTGGCACGATACTGGCCGCCTTGGTTGGCGGAGCTGCTGTCGCTGTAGGCGACACCTTCTCCGCCGAGGTCAAAATCCTCGGCCTGAATGCGAGAGCCATTGCTGATGCTTTGCGGGCTCCCGCCAAAGGGGGCTTGCTCGACAGGACTGTCGGCGATGGTCAAGGTTGCCGTCGAGGGAGAGCCAAGGTTGTAGCCAGTTCCGGCTTGCAGCCGAAGTTGAAGCGTCTCGGGTCCTTCGCTGAGATCGTCGGCGACCGGTGTGATATCCAGGGTCACTGAGGAAACGCCCTGGGCGAAGGTCACTGAGCCGGTCAGCGACTGAGTGTAGTCATTGTTGCTGGCGGTTCCCGAGATGGAGTAGTTCACCGTCAAGGGGCTGTCGGTCTCGCCGCTGCGGGTGATGACGAATTGGCCGGGATCGGCTTGTCCGGAATCTCCTGTCTCGCTGGCGCTTGCGTCTGGAGCAGTGAGGGTGATCGTGGGAGTCGGTGTTCCCGGGCCGACTCGCGAGACGATCGCCGCCCAGTCCTGGCCGGTGGTGTTGGGAGCGGAGCCGATGGAGACAACGCCGCCACCTTGGACAGTTGTCACTGTCCCATCAAGCAGGTTGCCTCCGCTGCGAGGATTGAACCATTGGACCTCAAAGGTGCCGCTGACGCCGCTGAGATCAAGCGTTAAGCCGCTTCCGTTGCGATCGTTATACAGGGCATAGGTTTCCCCGGTCTTCGCCAGAACATAGGTGTTGGCTCCTGAGGCAGAGCCCCCGAGTGAATGGTCTGGGGCCATGTCCAACAGCGGCAACTTTTCGAGAAAATCGATGGCGTGGCCGGTCCACTGCAGGGCAACGTCCATGTCTCGGAAGTTATCGATCTGCTGATCGAAGGAATGTCCACCGCCATCCTGTTGCACGTACCATTCAAAACCGGCACCCCCGGACATAAAGACCGGCCACATCTTGTCGCGTCGGCCGTGAATGTAGCCGTTGCTGGCGTCGTTTTTGTCGTTTTCGATCTTCTGGGGTTCGTCAAAGCTGATCGCCCAGCGTTGGCCAGCTTGGTCGCTGCGGTCTCGCCAGGTGGTGATCAGATTGGCCATCGACGTGCGACTGTTACCACCTTGAAAGCTGGTGATATCGAAATCGCCGTTGCCCAAAAGTGGGTTGTAGAAGTTGTCGTATTGCCCACTTTTGGTGTGTGTTGTAACCGGGTGATCGTAGGGATCGAGGGCTTTCAGGTGAGCAGCGAACTGCCGATGTTTGGTGCTGCCATAGTCGTTTTCTTCACCGATGTTCAGTTGTAAGCCCGGATGGTGCCCGAAACGGGCCAACAGCTCTCGGTAGAAGAGCTTTCGCTGGGTGCCGAGATTCCCGTTGTCGTGATAGTTTTCGTTATTGGATTCGGTCTCGGCCAAGACAAAATGCAGGAAGATCCCATTCTCGGTGGCATGCTCAAAGGCCATTTCCCACTGATCGAGCTTGCTGACGTCGTAGCGGGTTTTCTCCTGAGGATCAATGGTGGGAAAGGTGTCGCGACCATCGCCGCCGATGTTCATCGGCAGAAAGTAAACGGTGTTGCCCCCTTGGCTAGAAATATAATTGAGAGCCCCGATGACCCCGCGGCCGTCGTTGGCGACGGTATTGCTATCGTCATTGTCCCAATCGGGATCGCCTGGTTTCCAGTCTTGCACATGCTGGTCAAAATCATGGCCAGCGTTGGGGGTATTATCAAAGCCTTCATATCCCAATAAGTTTTCCGGGATATTCGGACCGCCTTTGATAAAGACATCGCCACTGGCATAGGTCAAGTAAAAATCGCCACGATTGGCAATCAGCCCATGCTCGGGAGCACGGAAGTCACGGCCTGTTTTGTCACTGGCGGCGATGGTGAAGGTTCCGCTGGCCCCGTCAATGGTTGGCTCGGCGACTCCGGCATTGGCATCGAGTGAGACCGCGATGTTGCTGCCGGTCCGGAAGGAGGCCTGATAAGTCCATTGGCCGACCTCATCGGGCATAAAATGGACCCGCCATTTGTTCCCGCTTGTTGCTTGAGTGTTGCCGGCATCTCCATCAGCGGCATAAAACCCAGCGACCACGAACTGCTGTCCGCTGGGCCCGGTGAAGGTCACATTCAACCGATACTGTAAAAAGGGATTAACACTGGAGTTCTCACCGACATCAGGGCCGTCGAAGGTGATCGTAGTTCGATGCCACTGCATCAGCTCGCCAGAGACGACCCCTTGGCCGTTGGTTGCTGTGCCGGTCAGATCGGAACTGGCAGCTGGGGAGTCCTGATCGGAGGACCCCGAATCCGAACCTAAGGAGTCAGGTTGCGGGGCAGAGAAGATCTGCAGCGGAAGATCAGCTTCCTCAGGTGGGCCAACAGGAGGGGCATCGTCCAGGTCGACCTCCAGCCCCGGTTGTGCTGTAAAGACGACCCGGCATTCCAGAGATTCCACTTGGAGAGCAGCGTAAGCCTTATCAGACTGGCTAGATCGATTGGCAGAACCACGAAGAGGCATTGATTAACTCCACAAAAGGCGAGACATCCTGCCTGGCTGATCGCAAGGTGTGTCGATCAGGGCAGAGTGTTGGGCGAATGTCAGGAATGGTCGCGTGTCAGCAATCGTCGCTGCCGAGGGATCATCGCGCCCTCTGCGGCAGCTCAAGTCCGCCGGAACAAGACTGTGCCCAAGTTGGACATCAGATTTGTCTCAGCAGGCTGATCCTTTGACTGAGTGGAAACTTCCCGTTCTGGTCTCTGAAGGTTTGAGTGCTGGCATCCTTGATCGTTGGAATCCAGTTGAAGGACAGTGTCAGAACAAACGTGGGAAGGAACTGGATGGGAAATCCAGAGGAGGGAAACAGAGGGGAGTTTGGGGTGTCTCTTGGACTGCAAGGCACGCATCAGGCCTCTTCCGTACTAGGCCCAACACGTTGAGAATTGGACACAAGATTCTCAAAAGATCCCGATTTCTTCTTGCTAACCCATTGACTGGGGGGTAGCCCCAAGAGCACACCTCCCCTGTGGTTGTCTGCCAGAGGGCCTTTTGGACCTGTAGTGATCACCCTTCTCTGAGCAATGCCACTTATGTGGGGGGGAGGGCTCTTGCGTCTCTCCGCTCAAACGTTTGTATTGCAGGGCAGTCTCTTTCCTGCAGAAAGGGCTTTTCCAGTCGCCAGGAGTCAAAGGCGGTTGGTCCAGGGAGAAACGGGGTGTTCGGAACCTGAAGCCTGAAATTGCCCGCTCACGAGCCGGAACTTTCCCCGTGCGGAGTCAGCAGAGTGGGAGGTCAGCCGCCGACCGCCGTCCCTGACCGGAAACACGTTATGGGTAAAGCACGGTAAAGCCCGGGGCCTGCTTCGGCTGATCACCCGGGTTGGTCCTCGCCCAAGGTGATGGCTGGATCGTGCTTGAACGGATGGGGAGGGCGACAAGCACACGCTTGCACCACCCAGCGACCCAGAGCACAGCAGCCTCAAGAACACAGCAGCCTCAAGAACACAGCAGCAGAGAAGGCCATGGACCTGAGGCCGCCTTGAGACCCTCCGAAAGAAACTCTCTGGGGATCCCTCAATTGCCAGGTCATCACCGGCTAGGTCAATCACGGGTCAGCTGATCACGGGCCGATTGATCACGGGCCAATTGATCACGGGCCAATTGATCTCAAGCGATCCACTCATCGGCCTTCGGCAGATTCTTCGGGCAACCTTCCGGGTTGAAGCTGCTTTTGGCTTGGTGTGCTCGTGATGTGTCCGCGGAGAGGTCTTGGTTGTCGAACACACCAACTCCTCTATAACGCAGCAGTTCGGCTCAAGCTCATCATCCAGCGGGATTGCTCACACAGCAACATCACCATGTTTCCGACGCCAAACGAATGGCAAGAATCTTATCTGGAAGAGGATTGGTCCGGGTTTGAGCTGGCGGACGGGCGCTACCAGCTAACCCATAGGCTCGGCCGAGGAGGGATGGCCTCGATCTATCACGCCATCGACCGGCGACTCAAAAGCGAAGTCGTCATCAAGGTTCCTGAAGAACACATGGTCTCCGTTCCTGCTCTGCGAGAGAGGTTTGCTCGGGAAATTCGAGCCTTGAGCGAACTGACACATCCGCATGTCGCACGCATTATCGATGTTGGGGAGCACGACTCTCGCCCGTTTGCTGTGCTGGACTATCTGCCAGGCGGAAGTTTGGAGGACCGCTTGTACCCGGAGATTGACCTTGAGGGGCATCCTCCATCAAGTGCTCGACGTCTCCCACTGGATTCGCTATCGCTTTGGCTGAGGGATATCGCCTCGGCATTGGATTTCTTGCATGCCAAGGCCATGGTCCACCGCGATGTCAAACCAGGTAACATCCTCTTTGACGAATCCGACAACGCTTACTTGGCCGACTTTGGAGTGGCCAAGGTTTTGGGGGAGCTTTCTCACCTACAAAACAGTGTTGGTTTAACTCGGGTCGGCTCAACTGTGGGAACGCTCCATTATATGGCTCCTGAGGCCGCCGTGGATGGCAGCTATTCCGGACGGGTTGATCAGTATGCACTGGCGGTGACTGTCTATTTGGCTCTGACGGGACATCATCCTTTTGAAGGCGAGGATCTCACGTCACTGGTTTACCGTCAAGCAGCCGGAAGGTTGGAGCCGATCCACGCCTTACGTCCGAATGTCCCGCCCCAACTCTCGGCTGCTGTATCCAAAGGACTTTCCAACGATCCGGCTGATCGTTTCGATAGCTGCAGGCAGTTTGCCGATGCTGTTCTCGGGCCTTTGGAAAGGCCAACGCCTTCTGTGAACAACCAAATCCCCCTGGATCAAAAGCCGTCGGTATCATTCCCCACGAATCTCAGCAGTCACGCAGTTCGCTACGAGCTCCGGGCCCTGGCAGCCAACTTAGGCATTGAATTTTCCTCTCCGGATCCGCAAACGGTCGTTCTGTGGCTGACAAATCTGTTGCCTTGGTATCGCCGTTTGTGGGACCGACGAGAGGTCTGCATCGAGGTTCAGTTGCAGGCAGCCCAGGGCTCCTTGAAGGTCAATCGAGTTCATGCAGAGGTTCAATGGAGCAAACATCGTCCCTCTGCTCAGGAGTTGAAAAGTTACGAGTCCCTGCTGACGGAAATCCGCCGACTTCTCGGGACCGAGCAGTCCGAGTCCTACCACACACTTGCTGAGACCGAATCGGGACAGCAAGGATCCACCGATGATTCAGGCACCAACGTCAACCTCGTGACGGTGATCACCGACGATCGCCCCGAGGGCTATTTGTGTTGGGCGGTCAAACTTGAGCCAAACAGCATGTGGCTGATTTCGGATCACTCCATCCCAGTAGGCGAGGCGGTTGTGCGTTTTGAGGTCGACGGTCGCTTGACCAGCGGCAAGGTCGCGCGTTGCCTCAAACGAGAGGGAGGAGCCTACGCAGTGGGCGTTGGATTCCGGCGCCATCCGACATATCCGGAAGTCCTTCGCCAAATGCTCCAAGCCAACGAAGCCTGACACCGTTTTGAAAAGGGACCTCACACATCCAAATCGAAGCGTCCCTGCGGTCAACCACTTTGAGATCGAGCACCTTTCAGGGAATCAGTAAAACACCTGAGAGAATGAAATCCAGCGTTGCCAGAATAGGAAAATCGATATGTCCGAGCCTGCAATCCAACTTGCCGTTCTGCACGACAACATCGCCGCACAGATCCGTGAGGGTGCGGCTCGCCTAGAGAATGTGGAAGTCGTCTTCGCGGGAAACTCCATTCAAGACTTTGTCTCCAGGCTGCAGGAAACTAAGCCTCACTTGGTGATCGTCGATCTGAAGCTGCTGGGACCCAACCCAGTTGAGAACATTGAAAAGCTCGATCGTCTCAGTGAAGCAGAAAAGATCCTTGTCGTTTACAGCTTTGCGAAGTCCAGTTTGATTCGACAGTTGATCTCCGAAAAAACGACGATCATGAAGGCCCCGATCAATCTGGGAACGCTCAAGACGAACGTGCTGAACTTTCTCATCCGACAGATTCACGCCCGAGAAAACGAGACCAAGACACAGCCTGAGTCCAACGGCCATCCCGAGCTCCCGCAGGTGGGATTGCCGATGCGATACAGCGAAGCACAACTGGGACGACTGGCCGAAATCACTTCTTCCGTCGAGTGTGAATGCCCCAACCATCTGGCACACATCGTCAGCAACTTAGTCGAGTTTGAGCTCTACTCAAAAGACTGTCTGAACAAAAACGACCAAGATGCCCATATCCATGCCATGCTTTATCAAGAGACCAGCAAAGCACGTGGGATGCTTCAACAGGCCCTCGAGACCCTCGTGAAGTACGAGAAAATCGAAGTCTAACTCCACTGTTCCGGATTGTGGCGGAGGCTCCACCGCGGGAGACCACTCACCAACCCCTGCCACGACATCGTGGTCGATCGAGCCACATCTGGGTTGGTCTAGCTCATGATCCTCAGCTAACCTTTTTGGCTCATTGACTCGGTGAAAACCTCTTGGCGACGCCACAGAGGGACGCCCGACAATCCAGGCTTCGGGTCATGCCACTGTCTGGCCATCGACCGATGCCTGCTTGCTGATCTTCTCGTGGCTCCAGGCAAGGAAGAGAACACCGGTATCCAAAGCTTAAAGACTCAGCTCAAGGTTCCCCGAGCTGAGTCAAACGAGCCTCCAGGAAGTATGTTGCTGGTAGGCCAGATCAGCCCCCGACGAGCTTCCGCAAGGCGGTCGAGGGTTTCGCAACAGGCCTTGCTGGAGGCTTGGCGGTTGGTTCTCATTGGGCAACAGCTGAGTCGACCACACCCTCTTCCAAACATGCCTTTCCCACCTGGCTGAACCAATCCCCAACTCAAAGTGTCTTCGTCGGGAGTGTCTTCGTCGAGAGTGTCTCGGTCGGCTCAACTGAGGCTGCCAAAGGCGATGACCGCAAAGCGGGTCGTCCATTTCCAAGGCCGAAGCTCTCAATTCCCGTCACGATCGTCGGTTCTGTTCTTAACAAAATTGAACTAACGTACAGTATGTAGAGGCCTGCTGCGGGAAAGGCAGCGACTTGATGCCAAGGCAGCGAGGCTCCCGCCAAATTCTGCAAAAATTGGCTGCAACGCAGACAGCCTGCGTCGTTGTAAAAGTAGCCTCAAGACCATGGCCTCAAAATCGTCGGTTTGCCATACCACGGGCACGCCTTGGCTCTCAGGAGTTTGTTGAGCTCAAATCCTCAGATGGGGGGAGCCTTTGTTGGCTGGTCGGATCTGGCTTTGCCCCTTCAACGCATTTTTGCTTGCGTGCCAGACGCTCGTGAAGTCATACCTCATTGATTATCGGTCGCAGAGTCTCCCTCAAGGGGCGATTGTACTCCCCGTACCACTGATCTTCGGAGAAGTTTTCGACCCAAGTCGACCGTCTGCCGGTGTTTGTGATGACCTCAAGGGGGCAGCCTGAGGCTGATCGGAAGCCCGGATTGCCAGACGAGGGGTGCCCGCTTCGTCGAAGACTTTTCAGGGAATCAGTCACCCTCAGAACCGTTTCCGACCAGGGTCGACCGGCAGAGGCAGAGGGAGGTCGGGCGATCTGGCTGATCGTCTTGGCGAGAGGTTTGCAGAAGGTAAGACGGGACCGAAGGCAGAGAGGTGAGCTGCAGATGATTCGTCGCGTGGAAAAAGTCGCCGAAGCGAAACCGGAGCTTCGGGCGGTCGTTGGTGAGACCGTTCGTGATTATGACCGCTTGCGGATTCGTTTGGGGCGGTTGCTTGATCAGGTCCAACGGGAGGGGCTTGATCGAGCCTGGGGCTTCCAAACGTTCGGGGAGTATGTTCAGGAGGAGTGTCATCTTGGTGAGCGGATCGGGCGGTGCATGATCGAGGTCTCCCGAGAGTTGCTCGATCGCTGTGGTATTTCTGTGACGACCCTCGAAGAGATCGGCTGGTCCAAGGCCTACGTGCTGGCTGCGTTTCTGCGGCGGCGTTCTCTGGAGCCTGCCAAGATCGCCGAGGCCTTCGAGGAGGCTCGCGTCAGTTCTTTCAGTGCCTTGCGTCAAAAATACTTCCCCCAGGAAAAACTCTTCTCAGTTGAGGAAAAAGCTTTCTCAGAGAAGGAGAAATCCCTCTTGGTGGGCCCAATGGGAATGCCGGCTCTGGCCGACTTTGGCGATGAGGTTTTGAGGGCGACTTACCTTGGCAGAATTGCTGCGAGCTTATTGGTGGCACCACGTCGCCGTTGGCCGCAGCGGCCAGAGGACTTTGTGATCTCCGAGGACCACTGGCAGCAACTGTGCTACTCGATAGACGCTGGCAAGCACACCTTGATTCTTGGTCCCTCTGGGTGTGGCAAGACGGAGATCGTCAAAAGGTGTGCCGCGACTTTTGGGCGGCCAGTTGAGGCATTCAACTTTGGTGCGATGACCGAGCCGCGGACCTCGCTGGTGGGCACCATGCACTACGACCCGGCCAAGGGAACACATTTCAGCGAGAGCCGTTTCGTTCGCGCTCTTCGCACACCAGGGCAGGTCCTGTTGTTGGATGAAATCAACCGCTGCCAGCCTGAGGCATACAATCTTCTTTTGCCGATCCTTGATGGCCAGCGTTACGTTTCCTTGGATGAGCAGGAGGGGTCGCCGGTGGTCGAAGTGGCCGATGTGGTTTGCTTCGCCACGGCCAACGTGGGGACAGAGTACCCAGGGGTCGAGCCTATTGATAAAGCCCTGAAAGACCGTTTTCCCACGGTCATTCCCATGTGGTTTCCCTCGGTGCAGGAGGAGACACAACTCCTGCTGCGTCGTGTGACTGGCTTGGCGCCCGCCCAGGCCGATTTGCTCTGCCGTTTTGCCCAAATGCAAAGAAAGCAATGGAAGGAAGGGGAATTCCGCGAGCTCATCTCCACCCGAGCCTTGATCAACGCGGCTGAACAAATGGCACATGGCTTTACACTGGAAAAGGCCATCACTTACTGTGTGACCAACCACTTCTCGGGCGAAAGCGGTGAATTGAGTGACCGTACCAAACTCAAACAACTCCTGCAACGTTTGACGTAATCTTCCTCTCTCTGTCGTCCTTTGGCTCTCCACAAAGATTGCAGGAATGGGGAATACTCTTGAGGACCCAAGTCAACCTTTGGCGAGAAGTAGAGACGTCTCTTCAAACATTCCTGGGCAATGGATAACTCATCGGTGCACCTCAGTCTCGAGACTGCACCGATGGTATCTTACTGAACCTCAGATCAGTCTTCGACCAAAGGGCGACCAACGGAAGCCCGGATTGCCGGACGAAACTCCATGCTTCGTCGAAGACTTTTCAGGGAATCAGTAAAGAATCGCTGGCGAAAGGTTTGTGTCGGTGGAAGCTCTCACACATCCTCGACAACACTGGTATGACATCGCTCTGGTCGAAGTTGCGTTGATGGCCGAGCGGTTTGGTCAGTCCAAGCGATCGACGGAGTGGTCTCTTGGTCATCTTGAGGGAGGTAAGCCAGGAGACTTCTTCAGAAGAGCGCTGGTGGCTGCCCGGAACTTGGCCAGGCATCAAGGCGTGCCACCAAAGACCCAAATCCAGTTCACCTCCGTTGGTGAGGTCGGGGTGGGAGCGGCTGGCTTTTGGGATGCCCCCGAGTCATTCGAGAGGCCGTTTATCCTTCTGGACCAAGCTCCTTACCAATTGTGTCAGTCTGACGATGAGGCCCTGGATGTCTACTGCGGCATCGCCCTGCATGAAGCTGGACATATCCTCTTCACCCGAGAGGGCTACCGTGACCGTGCCGAGGAAGGCCGAGCTGGGCTTCTCAACGATTTTGCCAACGTATTTGAAGACGATCGCGTCGAGGCACTCCTCTGCCGCTCTTCGCCAGGTTATGCGCCCTATATTTTCGCCGCGCGGAAGAAGCTTCTCTATGAAGGCCCCATCGGCCAGGCATTGCAGGATTGGGATCGGTTGCCCGATCTGGACAAAGTGCTGGCCTTGATTGTGAGTTATGTCCGGGCACCGCATTGCATCAGCCAGAAAACGCAACAATGGCAAGCCATCAACGGCGAGTGCGTTTTTCGCACGCTTCGAGATTGCCTCTCTCACCCGCCACAGACTGAGGCCGACGTCGCACGTCTGGCCCAGTGGTGTTACGACTTTTTTGAGCGTCTCAAAGCGCTCTACCACGGTGATGACCGATCCCAAGATGCTGTCCCCGACGCCGACCAGCGTCGTGCTCAACAGCAGGCCGCCGATGCCGAGGACCAAGCCAACGGCGTCAATCGCGGCAGTCGGTTTTTTCCAACTTCGGCAGACCCGGAGGCCCTGCGGCAAAAGCACTGTCCGGGCAGCTCGCGGCCCTCAGCCAAAAGGCCCCGTCCACGCCGGCGGTTCTCATCGGACCGAAGGAAAGGGACAGCCGCGGAATCGGAGACCCCTGGCTGCGGCCCAGAAGCCAGCAGCAAAGCAGCCAGCAGTGAAGGAGACACGCGTCCAGAGGAAGAAAAACCGCCAGTCGAGGAGGAGTTCGGCCACGATCAGTGGACCTGGCAAGGGAAATCTCGTTCTGTCATCGTGCAGTCGGTGCGGACGATCGATGCTGAGTCCCAAGAGCGGTACCAGCGGTCTCGCAGACGGATCGCGGGGTTGATTCCGGCGACCAAAGCGGTTGTTCCTGCCGGCAGCCGAACTCGCCACTTGGTGAAGCGAGAACGCAGTCGGGGATCTGTGGACCCTCGTCGGATCGCCCTGGCCGAGGTGAGCCCGAGGGTCTTTCAAGAGCAATCCAAGACCGACCGAACTGGGATCTCCCTAGGTCTGTTGATCGACGCCTCGGGATCGATGTCGGTCAAGGCCGAACTCGCCCGGGATGCTGCTGTGTTGCTGGCTGAGGCGTTTGCTGACCACCCCCGAGTGACTTTACGCGTTTATTCTCATACCACTCGCGATATGGAATCAACCGACTGTATTATTCGCATCCATTACGGTCACAACCAGAAGTCGCTTGCCGGCCTTGGCACTTATCAGGCACTCTTTCACAATTACGATCACTGCGCCATTGCCAAGTGCAACGAATTGCTGCGAGCCTCAGCACGATCAGGCGACCAGCGGCTTTTGGTGGTCATCTGCGATGGCTTGCCCGAGGGAGTTGACTATAGCGGTGCCAGTGCCATCGCCGCCACTCATCAAGCCGTCCAGCAGGCCCGAGCTGGTGGAACCCATGTGCTGGGCATCGGAATCGGCCGGTACAACTGTCACAAGATTTTTGGCGAGCGTTGGGTGCTCAACGTAGCCAACTGTCAGGAATTGCCCAGAAAGCTTCAGGCTTTGCTGGCTCAGGTGTGTCGGGACGAATCGAGCTGAGGATTGCTCGACTTGCGAGAGTGCCAAGAGGGCAGGAGTGAAGAGGCCTCGGGGCGATTGAGGGCTTTGTTACCAGTGGTCGCCCTGGACGATCTCGCCCCCGGCTCTGGTGGAGAGCGCTTTGAAGGTATTCAGGTCCACCGAATCGCCGAGGAAGTGCACCGACCCATCAGCAAAAACGCTATTGACGCCCCCGGTGTGAAAGCTGTTGGCATACCAAGGGCGAGTTTGGTTGCTGTTGGGAGTCCAGTCAAAATAGACATAGGCGTGGAGATTCATCGCGCGGCTGTTGGGGCTGGGGCCGTCGGGCGTGGTGCGTCCCCAGACTTCGCAGACAACGGCGGTGTTGCTAGCTCCGTCGCGAAGTGCGGCCATGGTCACGCGGGAATCGTTGTAGAAGGGTCCGTCGGTGGCGTTACAGTGGCGACTGTCGCCAGCGTTGGGGGAGACCGATCCGTCGGTGTGCCGAAGTTGAGAGAATTCGTTTGAGCCGGCAACTGCGAAATAACTCACATTATGGGCTTTGGTTTTTTCGCCGCCTCCCCAAGCCGTAGTGAGCCCTCGGTAGGGGTCGCTCGGGCACAACAGGAACTCAAAAGGCCTTTGCATCACCTCGACATTGCCGGGGGCGGTCGTCTGCTTGCGAGCACCGAACTCCAACCGATCGTAGGCGGCTTGTTGCTCCAGCTGGGGGAAGATCAGGTTCATCCAAATCCCAATCTGCCCGTCCCATTCGCAGTGATCCATCCCCCCGGCGTAACCGTGGCCGACATACCCGCCATTGGCGTGATTGCCGTGGATTTCCCCTGAAGGCAGACTGCCAAGGGCTTGCTCGTAACTCAAAATTGCCAAGCCGATTTGCTTCAGATTATTGCCACACTGAACTCGCCGGGCCGCTTCGCGAACATTCTGGACCGCTGGCAGCAGCAGGGACATCAGGATGCCAATGATGGTGATGACCACCAGTAACTCCACAAGCGTAAAACCCGCTTGAGGTTTGCCGCACAAGCACAGAGGCCGATTCATGGTGAAGTCAACTTCAAGTCGATGATGTTGGGCTTCCCTGCAATCACTTCGGCAGACAGTCCGGATTCCTCAGGACGATTGTAGCGAATGGGGATGAGCCAGGGAGCCCCCGGAACTCCCTCATCGAGGGAGACCACGCGAACTTGGTGGCGGCCGACGACAGCTCCAGAAACCCCGGCAGTTGACAGCTCATAGTTCCCGGTTTTGTCGATCATCCCTGTTGCCGGGAGAGCCTCTCCGGCAGAAACCCCCACTGGGATAAACTGCACAGAGCCTGTCGCCAGCGGTTTGCCGTCCAGGGTGACTGTGCCAGAGACGGGCTCCATCGGCGGCAGCTCCGGACCCGAGCAGGCAAAGCCCACCAGAGACAAACTGAACCACAACACCGCCCAGGCCGGCCTGGTGGTCTTCGCAAAGAGCATTCTTGAGGAGCTCTGAGACATCAAGCTGGCTACCTCAGCGACGCTGGTCACTTCTCGTGACGAGTTACCACGGCGATGAGTTATCACGGCGATGAGTTGTTACGGCGATGAGTTGTTACGGCGATGAGTTGTTACGGCGATGAGTTGTTACGGTGATGAGCTGCTGGGGTCAGCACAGGTTCGGTCCACCCCGTGTCGGCGCTGGCCTTTGATTCTGGGGAACTCAAACTACCGTCCCGGCGATTCCGTTCAAGCCCACCGCCGTTAAACACAAGCTTTTGGTCGGGCCCGTGGTTTGGCTGTCGCTTGAGTGTACCTTGGCGGGGCCCACCTGAGGCCAACTGTTCACAAAAAGCTCACTGCTGATTCGTTACCAGGTCAGCTTAATTTGCACTCTGGCGGTGTAGGCTCCGTTTTCGGCGGAGAACTTCACCGGCAGGATCAGTTCTTGCCTGTCCTTGGTTTGGCGGATCGACGGCTGACTGTCCGGTGAGCTTTGGATGCGGAAGCTTTGTTGCTCATCGACGAGGTACGTTTCGCCTTGCTGGTCGATCTCGAGGCCTGTGGCTACCCGGAGGTAGAGATCCGAGATCGGTTTGGGGGAGGTCAGCTCAAAGGTTCGGATGATCAACGAGGCGTTTTCCCGGTAATCGGTGCTTGGGGTCTCCCGCACCTTCATTTGGTTGATTTCATAAAGAAACGTTGGGATGCGATTTTCGTCGAACTGGTAGCCACGGAAACGCCACCCGGGAGGAGTCCGTGAGGCACCTGGCTTCGATTTGGGCACGTCCTCCGGCCAGGCCTCGTTGAAGCTTTTCAGCACCGCCAGGGGAGGACCGTCGGGGAACTGGACGGCGTTGGAGCCGGCGATCTTCGCGTATTGCCCGGCCCGGCCCTCCCAAGAGGGCTTGGCTGAGATAAAGTCGCCGGTCCAACCCAGAACCATCCGCACTCGATTGGCATCAAAGGCCACATGAGTGCGTTGGCGGAACCCCACCAAGATGGCATGAGCGCTGACCCCATCAAGGAATGTGCGAAAGACGATGGGGTCGTCAAAGGGCGCAAGCAGAGTCTTGTCATCGGGAGAGAGCCCTGGCGGTGTTCCCCCTCGTTGGCCAACGGACAGGTAAGCCCAGATGGCATCGATCTGCCGGTCGACGTTGCCGTCCTGGATGTCTGGATACAGACTCTTGCCATCCGGCCAGGCTGTGGGCATCCGGGTTCTTGGCTTCAGCCGCTGCGGATCCTTCAGAAAAGCGTGGAACCACTCGGGCTGTAAACGTTGTGCAGCCCGGATGAAATCCATCCCCTCAGCCCCCTGGATCTTCATCCCTCCCCAGGAGTGGCAGTTGATGCAGGAGAGTTTCTTGTTGCCGACTAGTTGCCGCCCATCGTCGATCAGGCGGCTGGAGAATTGAGGTTTGTAGGGAGGGATCTTGCCCTGATCAGCTTTGGCAAACGCCGCCGGAAGATGTCCAAGATTGTCCTGACCATACTGCGGCATGCGGGTAGCCATATAAGTCCGGTAACGCTGAGCATGAAACAGCGTATCGGAAAACCCCTTCTCGGTCAGCTTGGCTCCCACTTCGTGAAGATGCGGTGGAAGACGTCCTTCGTCGCCAAGATCGACCATGACCTCGTAAGTAAAGTAATCGGATTGTTTCGGGGTTGGGCCTCCTTGGTCGCCTCGACGATGACAGGTGTAACAGTTGAAAGTTGTCAAAGTGCGATCAACCAGTTTCTCTGGCGGCAGAGGGGCCTTGTCGGTGCGGAGATTGAGCACCGCTTGCCGCAGCGCCGAACGTTCCTGCTTGGTCAGCGTGTACAACGGACGCCCCTGGGCGACTTTCTTGCTGAGGCAACCTCCCGAGGCCTCAAGATCCAGCTGTGACAGCGGCTTGGCTGGCAGCTGGCTGAGGATGCCCCAGGTGTCTTTGGCTAGGTTGTTTCTGGGCGGGTCATCTTTGGGCAAGCTGTTTTGGTGTTCACGCGGAGGCTGGGGCCCGATGCTGTGGCAGGAGGCGCATCCGACGGTGGCAAAGAGCATTTTGCCGCGGTTGGCTTTCTCAGGATCGATCTGAAAGTCCACGATTCCCTGGGGGATCATCGCTGCAGCCGAGTGAAGCAACACACCGGGGGGAATCCTCTGGCGCTTGCCACCGGGAACTTGCCAGTCAACGCTGAGTTCATAGCCCCCGCCGCCCTGGGCAAATCCGACCTCCAAGGGATGCCGACCCTTGGTGAGCATGATTGTGCCGCTTCGCTCTTGGGGAGCATGGGTCCCATCGTTCTCGACGACCAATTTCCCGTTGATCTTCAAGAGTGAGCCATCATCGGATTTCGTCCAGAAACGATAGAGGCCGTCTTGAGGAACCTGGATCAGTCCTTGAAACCGGACGGCGAAATTGCTCTGAGGAGCCTTGCCGTTTTCCAGCTTGATCTGCTTGGGATCGAAACCCTTGGCGGTTCCTTCCAGTTGGGGGGTAAGCGTCTCGAACTCCGGGACACGTGGCCAATTGCCTTGATAATAGGCAAAGTCCAAGCCCACCCCTGGGGCAGACTCTTTCTTGGAGTATTGCTCACGCAGAAGGTAGGCTGCCAGAGCCTGGGCCTCGCGAGGCTGCAGGGCCAGGCTGGGCATCCGTCCGGAGGGGCGTACCCGAAGCGGATCGGCCAGAAACTCGGCGAGTGCCTGGACGGTGGTCTTCATGGCTTGGTTGCCCAGAGGCACCACCTGTCCGATCGGCGTTCCGTGCAGCTCGGCCAACAGTTCGGGGTCGTCTTCGGCGGCCTGCCGGAGGGCCAGAGTCAACGGATCGATTTTCTGCTGAGGTGGGGGTTCAAAAGGTTTGTGGCAAGAGACACAGCCCACCGAGTGATAGAGGGCTTTGCCCTGTTCAATCTGGGAGAGGCTGGACCCGGAGGACCGTTGATCGATGGGGCCGCCCTGCGAGGCCAAGAAGTGGACCAACGCCTCGACGGTGGATTGACGTTGCGCCGCGGGTAATCCATGCAACAAGTGAGGCATGGACGTGCCCGATTTGACCTTGTGCGGGTTTTGCAAAAAAGCTCGAAGATATTGAGGCGTCACTCGTGCCCCGACATCGCCCAACCAAGGGGCTTGCTTCGGAAAGAGCCGGCCAGCTGGCAAATCAACCTGATGGCAACTGGTGCAGCTCAGCTCACCAAGTAAGATCTCCCCGTCATGGTTGTGCCAGGGCCGTTGGTCCGGCTCAGCCGCGGTTGTCCGGCCAGCCATCAGGGCCAAGCAACCCGCCAAGAATAGGGTCAAGGGTGTCTTGATCCTCAGAAAAGTGGGCGATCGGGAGAGGCCGAAATCCCTGGGCCCAGGTCTCCCTGAATCCCTGAGCCCAGGGCTTCTGGAGCGTCTGAGGCTGCCCTTCCCAGAACGGGACCCATGGGGGCAGAGGTTCGCCCTCGGTTGAACACGGATCTGAGGCTCCCGAAAAAGTGTCGAAGTCATGAAGAATCTCAAGTTGCAATTGCACAATTCGCCATCGCGGGCATGCGGCTGACAAACTTGCGTTGCAGGCAAGCTTGTCCCGGATCGCCAGCAAGAAGCGGTTGGTTGTTGGTGCGGCACCAGTGGCAGGTTCTGCAAGCAGACACCCGCGACTCTAGCTGGGCCGGCAGATCATGTGAATCCCGCTCAAAGTGGCTAGCCGTAGACCGGAGTTGGTCAGCTGGCCCGGGCAGGTGGCCCGTCGCGTTGTGGTCTTTGGTTTCGGATTCCTGCTCAGGGCGGCTGACCTTTGGCCAGCAGGACCCGAGGAAAGAACAATCACAGGCCAGAAGCGGATGACAGGCCAGAAGCGGATGACAGGATGAGTTCAACGGGGGAATGATCAAAGAGACAATGGGAGCGTGCTTGATGAGCACGGCTCCCATTGTGCTGAGAGACAGCTTGAGAGAGAGTCCGGAGACCTTCGCGGGAAAGCTCTTAGTTGGACTGTCCCAGATGGGGCCGCTTGCCCACCTCGATGTTGTTGCGTGTCAGGGTTTGGGGTCCTATCGGTTGGGTCTTGACCACAATCTGGGACAGTCGAGTGAGGGTGTCGATCAAGAACGTTGGGCTGTTTCTTCGGTTTCTGAGTTGGTGTTGTCTTGATTGGAGAGCAGCCCGGAATCCAGGTTTTCCCACATGCCTCGCCAGGTGCGACGATCGACGTTGCCCAGGGAGAAGTCCAACCGGCTTTCTTCGCCGAAGGAGCCCAGCGAGTCGGCCATGCCCCCGCCGGAGGAGGCATAGGGGTTGAGAGGGCTGGAGAGGTCGGCCCCATTGAGAGGAGAATCGAACTTGGACACCAAGCCTTTCCAGGAGCGGCGATCGATGTTGCCCAAGGAGAAGTCCAGCCGACTCTCCTCGCCGAAGGAGGCCAGTGAGTTGGGCAGGTTGGAGTTGGGAGCAAGCGAGCCGAGGTTGGAAAGACGCCATGGGGTGGAGAGCCCGAGGCTCTCGGAGCTAAAGCTGCTCAGAACGTCGATCGACTGAGTCGCCAACGCGTTGACGGCAAGATCCCACTGAGCTGGTGTCACCGGAGCTGAGCGATTGGAAATCGAGATGTCGGAAGTCGAGATCGCTGTTTCCGTTGCTGAGGCTGCTGGGGCGGAGAAGTCGGAGGTGTCGGTCTGTGTTGCGAGCGAATCGTAGATGCGGATGTTGGAGAAGTAGCTTTGGGCGGAGCTTGTGGCGTCGTCATCGTTGATGAAGAACAGGTTTTCCATTTTGCCGGTGAAGAACTGCCCCACCGGGATTTTGTAGTGTTTCAGACCTGTGCCGGAGTAGTCGTTGAATGCCTGGATCCCCCAGCCTTGGGTGCCGTGCAGTTGGAAGGTGCGGTTTTGTTGGTGGCTGGTGTTGGTGTCCAGGCCGATTCCGTGGATCTCGCCTTCGTTGGGGCTTTGGTAGTCAAACTCCAGGATCGTGTTTGCGGTCACCTCGTAGGGGAGGTCGATCTTTTTCCAGTTGTTGCCAGAGAGCCTCAGTTCCTTGCCGCCGTCTTCGAGGGTCGCCGAGCCGGTTTTGTCGTTGCCATCTCCGTAGGAGTCAATCGAGTAGTCGCCGAAGTTGACCTCGACGGGTGGATCGACGGCCTCATAGACACGCACATTGGAGAAGTAACTCTCGGCACTGGCTGAGGCATCGTCATCGTTGATGAAGAACAAATATTCCATGTTGCCGGTGTAGAACTGGCCCACCTCGATTGTGTAGTGCCTCCAGCCAGCGGCTGAGTCGCCATAGTCGGCCACAGCCGAGACGCCCCAATCCTGGGTCCCATAGAACTGGAAGGTGCGATTGTTTTGGTGATCGGTATTGTTGTCAAAGCCGATTCCGTGGATCTCGCCTTCGGTATTGCTGAGGAAGTCGAACTCCAACACGGTCTTGGCGGTGATCTTATAGGCGAAGTCGATCTGCTTCCAACGGTTGCCGGTCAGGTGCAGCGTAGCCCCGTTATCCTCGACACTGACCGATCCGGTGCTGTCGTTGCTGCCTCCGTAAGATCCGATGGTGTAGTCGTTGAAGTTGATCGTTGGCAAGGCACTCAGGCCTGTGACGGTGACATCGACGGTTGCGGTATCCTGGTTGCCCTGGCCGTCGTCGATGGTGTAGCTGAAGCTGTCGCTGCCGACGAACCCGCTGCCTGGGGTGTAAGTCACGGTGCCGTCCAGATTGACCGCCACGTTGCCGTTGGTTGGCTGAGTGATGCCGCTGATGGTCAGTGGGTCACCGTTTGAATCGGTATCATTGGCCAGCACATCGATGACGACCGCCTGGCCTTCGGAGGTGGTGGCAACGTCGCTTTGGGCCGTGGGAGCCACGTTCTGGGTGATCGTCACGGTGACGCTGGCTGTGGCCTGGTTGCCTTGGCTGTCGGAGACTGTGTAAGTGAAGGTATCGATGCCGGCAAAGCCGTTTTGGGGTGTATAGGTGAGCGTGTTGTCGGCATTGAGGGTCACACTTCCGCTGGTTCCCTGGCTGATATTGCTGATCGTCAGCAAATCGCCATCGGGATCGTAATCGTTCTCCAGCACGTTGATGACCACAGAGCTCCCCTCGCTTGAGGCGCTATCTGCCAGGGCAACCGGGGTACGGTTCGTGCCGGTCACACTGACGGTCACAGTGGCGGTATCTGTCCCTCCGTTGCCATCGCTGATGGTATAAGAGAAGCTCTCGGTGCCGACGAAGTTGGCCTCGGGGGCGTAGTCGATGCTGGTGCCCCCGTTGATGGTGACGCTGCCGCCGTTGCTGCCTTGAGTGACGCCGATGACAGTCAGGGTTTCGTTGAGGTCTGGGGCAGCGGTATCGTTGGCCAGCACATTGACAGAGGTCGGGCCGCTGTTTTGTGCCACCGTGAGGGTATCGTTGGTGGCCGTTGGGGGATTGTTCATCCCGCCTTCGTAGATGTTGACATTGGCAAAGTAGCTCTCAGACGACTGACCCGCATCGTCATCGGTGACGAAGAACAGGTATTCCATCTGACCGGTATAGAACTGGCCCACCGGAATGGTGAAGTGTTGCCAGCCGTTGCCGGAGTAGTTGTTGAAGTTCGAGAGGCCCCAGTTCTGGCTGCCGGAGAGCTGAAAGGTGCGGTCCTCTTGGTGCTCGGTGTTGTTGTCAAAGCCGATCCCGTGGATTTCCCCGATCTTGTCGCTGCGGAAATCGAACTCCAGCACGGTGTCGGCTGTGACATCATAGGAGAGATTGATCTGCTTCCAGGTATTGCCATCCAGCCGAAGGCCCGCCCCGCCGTTTTCGATGGTGACAACGCCGTTTTCGTCGTTGGTTCCACCGTAGGAGCCCAGTTTGTAGTCGTTGAAATCCAGGGTGGAGCTGCCCCAGAGGTTGAGGCGATACGTCCCAGTCTCGGTCGTTGAAGGGCTAAGCACCTCGACGAAGAACTCACCGGTGTCTGTGGCCACCCAGTCCAGGCGAGAGGCCAACCCCGATCCGCTGTTGTCGTCGCTGGCCAGGACCGTCTGTCCATCTGTATCGTACAGACGCAACTGAGAGTCGTTCAGGCCAAACAACTGTGTCTCAAAGACATAGCCCTTTCCGGCTGTCGCGTGGAAGCTGAACCAGTCACGATCCCCGCCTTCTTCCAGGTTCCCAGCCACGCCTTTGTTCCAGGCCACCGGCGTGGCGGAGCTTGCGGAGTTGGCGTGGTCGTCAGCGGGAGCGGCATACTCCGAGAGGGACAGTTGATAAGCCCCGGTCTCGGTTGTGCTATAGCCAGCGACTTGCACGTAGAACGTGCCGTTTTTGGTGGCCACCCAGTTCATCAATGAGGCCAGGCCTTCGCCGCCATCATCGTTGAAGGCCAATTCGGTGACGCCATCGGTGTCGTAAAGCGTCAGCGTCGAATCGGAGAGTCCCTGCAGAGCTGTGCTCAGTTGGTAGCCTTGGCCAGCGACGGCGTTGAAGGCGAACCAGTCCACATCGCCTTCTGTCTCCAGGTTCCCAGAGAGGGTCCCTGGGACTGTAATCACCGTGGCCCCCTGAGCATCGTCTCGGTGGTCATCGCTGGCCAGAGCTAAACGGTAACTTCCCGTCTGGCTGCTGTTGGCCGCGGAGACCTCCAGATAGACCGTCCCGGTGAATGTGGCGGTCCACTCAATCAATGAGGCGAGTCCCGATCCACCGTTGTCGTCGGTGGCCAGGACGGTTGTGCCGTTGGAGCTGTACAACGTCAGCACCGAGTCCGGCAGGGTGACCAGTTCCGTTTGGAAGCGGTAAGTTTGCCCGCTGACGACATCGATCGAGAACCAGTCGACATCGCCCGGCTCTCCGATGGTGCCTGAGCGGACTTCTCCGGTTGTTGCCTCGCTGGCCGAGCCGGCGTTGTCACCATGGGCATCGCCGCCGGTGATGATTTGCAGCGTGTTGTAGGCATTCAGCCGGCCGCCACTGACGGTTTTGCCCTCCAGGGCCGGCAGAAGATCGACGCCACTGAGAATCGCATCGCGAACCTCCGCGACGGTGGCATCCGGATTGGCCGCCCAGGCCAGAGCAGCCACCCCGGAGACGTGCGGAGCTGCCATGCTCGTCCCGTTGAGCCATTTGACGCCGCCGCCTGTGTAGGTGCTGAGGATTCTGGAGCCGGGGGCCCCCAGATGGACCGTTGTTGCTCCGTAGTTGGAGTAGCCAGCCAGGGTATCGTCTTTCTTGGTGGCAGCCACCGAGATAATCGAGTCCCCATTCAAGGTAGCCGGGTAGGTAGGCGAGACATCGTTGTCGTTGGAGTCATTGCCCGCAGCGGCCACAAATAAGATGCCTGCGTCGCCAGCTTTGTCGATGGCCGATTCCATGGTGAAGGATCGGCCGCCCCCGCCCCAACTGGCGTTCATCACGCGAACGTTGGTTCCTCGCTCGGCCATCATGGTCGCGTAGTTGATCGCGGCGATCCCGTCGGCGCTTGAGCCTCTTCCGCTGTCATTGAGGGTCCGCAGGGCCATCAAGGAGACGTCCCAGTTGACCCCTGTGACGGCGCTGCCGTTGTTGCCCTCAGCCCCGATGGTGCCAGCAACGTGTGTACCGTGACCGTTGCCATCCATGGGAGTGTTGTCGTTATCAACAAAGTCCCAGCCGTGGACATCATCGATGAAGCCGTTCTTATCGTTGTCGATTCCATCCCCGGCGATTTCGCCCGGATTGACCCACATGTTGTTGACTAAATCCGGGTGGTTGTAGTCCACGCCGGAGTCGATCACCGCCACGACAACGTTGCTGCTGCCGGTGGTGATTTCCCAGGCCTCGGGAGCGTCGATGTCGGCATCGACTTTGCCCTGCCCGGTGTTGTGCAGTCCCCACAGATCACCATAGCGTGCGTCATCGGCGAAAGCCTGGCTGCTCAGCAGCGAATCGGTGCTGAAGCTGGCGATGTTGCTGTTGCTGGAAAACCACTGGCTGATCGCATCGGTCCCAGCACCCTCGGTTCGCACAACAACCTGACCGACCAACCCCAGGCCCTTGACCACCTCGGCGGTGTGACCTTCGCCCAACAGCGATTGAGTTTGGGCTACCGAAGTCATCCCCTGAGTGGCCGATTCGGTGAAGCGAACAACCCAGTCCTGGGTCCCAGAGTCGCTTGACTGATCGTTGGAGGTGGTCGACTGAGCACCCAAGCCCTGACCATCGGAGACAGGACTCAACGTGGTCCCCTCGACACTGGCAAACCACTCCGGAAGCACCGCCCCGTAATCCCATGCCTCCGTTGGCGAACCAGAGAATGCCAGCCTCTCTTCAAGGGTTTCCAGGTTCAACTCATGGTCGGGCCCAGCCTGTGGGGTGCCAAAAGTTAACGTGCGAAGTCGGGCAAGCTGTCGCTGGTTGAGCATGGAGTCGCTCCGAGGAATGGTCAGGTTCCGGGGCCAAGAAACGCTAACAACGGCCTTGGGGTGAGTTTGCCGGATACCAAGGGTGGCTGATGCACTCCCCAACAAGGAGGGAGTTGGGGGTTTAGAAGACGATCAGGAAATTCGGTAGGTTCAGGTTGGTGGCTTGAGAAGGAACCGACCTGCTCTCAAGCTATCAGTCTAGGCACGGTTTGGCCCAAATCTTGTCGTGAACTGACACTTTCTAGGCAGAGTTTACGTGGTTTGAAAGATCCCAATGATGTTGGAACATTTTGCTTGCTCACCAGAGGCCGCCGTGGACGGTGCCAACTCCCAAGAACTCCGCGGAGAAAGGCAAAATCAGAAGACAACCGGGCCTGATGTGGGAAACTCTCCGCCCTCATCCCACAAAACTCTCTGATCACAGACCGCTTGCTCCGCCCTCACTCGAGCTACTGACCTTCGGAGAAGTTTCCGACCAAAGGGCGACCGTCTGCCCTTGTCTGTGATACCTAAGAGGGGGCAGCCTGAGGCACCACCGGAAGCCCGGATTGCCGAACGAAACGCCCTGCTTCGTCGAAGACTTTTCAGGGAATCAGTAAGCACAGTTGATCAGCCAGCAGTAGAGAAATCAGGTACGAAGAGGCCAGAACCTGAGCCGAGAAAAGACTGTCTGAACCGAGTCAAGAACGCTCCACCGAACACAGATCCTGATATCAAAACACTGCACAAACCAACCATCACGCTATCTCGATGGAAGTGGCTATGGCAGAAGATCTGTGGCAGAAGATCTGTGGCAGAAGATCTGTGGCAGAGAATCCACCAGAGATTGTTACCAGAGGCCGAACAAACCAGGCAACCTCAATCAACTTCCAAGAATCGTTGCATTTTGATGTGGCTGGGCTTTTTCTCAAAGCGTACTCAGCATGCAAAGCCTGCTTGGGGGTTGTCTTGGGCGTCGCTTTCAGGTCAGCAGTTCGCCTTCCGGGTAAAAAAACTCTCGGGTGAGTCGTCGCTAGCTAGATCAAGGGGGGTCTTTTGGTTCCCCATCACCTGATCAGAACCCGGCTGTGACCGCCTCAGCCAAATTAGCCAAGCAGTCAGGTCGGGCTCTTGGGGGGTGAGGTTTTGGGGGTGTTTCAGCCCAAATCGTCTTCGGGGATGAACTGTTGGAAATCGGACTGTTTGAACTTGAACTGTTGGAGGTCACGTTGAACTGGGCTGGACTGCTTGTGGCCAAGTTGTTTCGGTCAGCAGTGGGTTGACCTGGTGTGGATCTTGGTGGCAGATACCCTCTGTTGGGAAAGGCCCTACCGGTCGTCAGAACGGGCGGGGATTTTGGAATTGATCTTTGGCAACGTTGGCCGCTGGGGTCATTTTCGCGACAGGCTCGTCGAAGAAGGCACGCTGGCCGCCAGAGGATCGAGCCTGGCGGCCACTGCCGAGGTGCCCACCAACTCAGCCGATTTCCGCCCAACTCAGCTTGTGAAGACAGGTTTTTAATATGAGAAATTTATCAATCGCTTGCTTTTGTTGGTTGGCAATCTTTGTTTGCTGCTCGCCTCCTCCGCAATGGTCGAGAGAGCCTGAGGGACGCGACCAGAGTTGCAGAGCCATCCCAGCCTGGTGTCAGTCAAGGCTGAGCAAGGAGCTTTCGTAGACTGATGGATTCAATGCCGATTGATCCCTCGATCAGATTGTTTTTTATGGTTTTATATTAAGGTAAGGGGTCTTGGCTGGTTTTGCCCGTCAAGCGATAGGCCTGTTCGATCACGGCGTTGGTCGTTCGTCCTTCGTGGCCGCTGATGATGGGATCGCGGTCTTCCAAGATGGCCGAGGCGAAATCAGCCACCAGCGGGGCACACAGATTCGGGGCAGGTGGATGGATTTCGGTGTGCTGCAGTTGGTCGCGTTGGACGATCAGCTCGTCTCCATTGAGGGGACGAGCGATCAACCGGCCACGAGTTCCTAAGATGCTCAACTCGTCGGGATCGACGGTGCTGCCGAAGTGGCACTGAAGGGTGGCCACCAGCCCGGACTGGAACTTCAGCAGGAGGGTAGCTGAATCCTCAGCCTGATAGTCGCTGGCGACGTTTTCTACAAACGCTTGAACCTCGACTGCTGGCCCAAAGAGGTGCAGTAACACATTGATCCGATGGCTGCCAATATCCATCAACGCCCCGCCGCCGCCTTGCTCGAGGACCACCCGCCAGTTGGGCTGCTGACCACCAGCGTTGAGCTCACCAGCGTTGAACTCACCAGCGTTGAACTCACCAGCGTTGAGGCTGGTGGCGGTGACCGCCGAGGCAGCTAAGGGCTTGCCGATCTCTCCGGCGGCCATCAGGTTTTTGATTCGGCGAATCAGAGGATAGAACCGCCGGTAATACGCCACACTCAGTTTCACCCCTCGCTCTTGGCAGGCGGCAATCATCTGGTCGCACTCGGCGGTGGTCATGGCCATTGGCTTTTCCACCAACACATGCTTGCCGGCCTGGGCGGATGCCAGCGTCTGGGGGAGATGTTCGCAGACCGGCGTGGCAATGTAGACCACATCGATCTCCGAATCTGCCAGCAGTTCTTCGTGGCTCGGATAAGACCGGGGGACCTGGAAAGCCTGGCAGAATTCCTGCAGCTTGGTTTGGTCACGCCGGCAAGCGGCAACCAATTGACTGTGGGGCTCCTGCTGAATCGCCTGAGCGACACGTTTGCGAGCTACGTCTCCACAGCCGATCAGCCCCCATTTAAGGGTAGACTTGGCGTTCACAGTGGTGGCGTTCCCCGTCGCGTTGGTCTCTTGGTGATCTTATGGGTCGTCTGGTGAGTCGTCTTGGCGGTTGTCCTGTTGGTGGCCCCGTCGAAAGGGTCGCCCAGGTGAGCCAGGGAGACCGGCCGCAAAGACCCGGCAGTCCCTGAGAACCCGGCAGTCCCTGAGAACCCGGCAGTCCCTGAGAACCCGGCAGTCCCTGAAAGCTCGGCAGTCCCTGAAAGCTCGGCAGTGACGGAGAATTCAGGTTCTCGGACGACTCGAGGGGTTTTCGACGGACGTTGGGCCGAAGACTCTCCGGCTGAGCTTCCAGGGTGGGGGAGTTATCTCAAGTCGTGGTCGCGTTCGAACATCTGCAGGTCGATATCGGCACCAGAGGCCTTGAGTTGTTCAAAGAAGATCGGACGAACTCCGGTACACTTGTGCTGCCCGATGACTTTTTTGGTGGCGTGGTCGTAGCCTTTTTCGTCGAAGACGAAGATATCCTGCATGGTGATGGTCTCGCCCTCCATGCCACCGATTTCGGTGATGTGGGTGATCTTCCGGCTCCCGTCCTGCAACCGAGCTGCCTGGACCACCACGTGAATCGCCTTGGCGATCTGAACCTTGACCACCTTCAGCGGCAGTTCCATCCCACTCATCAAGCACATTGTTTCCACACGGCCGAGCCCATCTCGGGGGCTGTTGGCGTGCGCGGTGGTCATCGAGCCATCGTGTCCGGTGTTCATCGCCTGCAGCATGTCGAGGGCCTCGCCGCCACGGCATTCGCCGACGACGATTCGTTCTGGCCGCATCCGCAAGGCGTTGATGACCAGCTCGCGAATGGTCACCGGCGGGGCGCTGCCGTCTGCCTCGGCTGGCTTGGTCTCCAGCCGGACCACGTGCCCGGAGAGTTGCAGCTCCGCGGAGTCCTCGATGGTGACAATCCGCTCGCCCGAGGGAATGAAGTTGCTGAGCACATTCAGCAGCGTCGTCTTCCCACTGCCGGTTCCCCCGCTGACGAGGATATTCAGCTTGCCCACCACGCAGGCCTTGAGGAATCGGGCCATCTTCGGCGTCAACGAGCCAAACTTGATCAAATCGTCGATGTTGAGCTTCTTCTTGCCGAATTTCCGAATCGTCAGACAGGGCCCGTCAATGGCACACGGCGGGATAATCGCATTGACTCGGCTTCCATCTGGAAGACGAGCATCAACCCGGGGGTTCTTTCGGTCACAGGTTCTTCCCAGGGGACGGACGATGCGGTCGATGACTTTGAGCACATGGTCGTCGTCGCGAAAGCTGACATCGCACAGGGTCAGCCGTCCTTTGCGTTCGATGTAGACCACCTTGGGGCTGTTGACCATCACTTCGCTGATGGTGTCGTCACGCAGAAGCGGACCCAAGGGTCCAAAACCGACCAATTCGTCGTTGACCTCGTCAAAGAGTGCTCGTTTCTGGGGGTCGGTCAGGGTCACCCCAGCTGCTTGGAGAACTTCCTCAAACCGACGGGCCAAGATCCTTTCCATGCCCTGGGCAGAGACTCCGTCGGTCTGGAGACTGTCGGCCAGTTGTTCGATAAGCCAATTGCGGAACTGTTCCCACTTCTGGCGAGCGGCATCTCGCTCATGTTGTGTGTCAGTCGCCATGTCTGCTGGTCTCCGCCGAGTTTGCGCTTGGCTCTTGAGTTGAGCCCTTTTGCCTGATGCAGCCGTCGCTTGGGACTTGTGGTTCTCAGTGGTCGTTTATGGTGCGTCTTGTGCGGTGCGTCTTGTGCGGTGCGTCTTTGGGCCGACGGGAGGTTCCTTGATCAGCCCTGTTGATGCAGCCCTGTTGATTCAGCCCTGTTGATGCAGCCCCGTTGATGCAGCCCCGTTGATGCAGCTGTGAGGAAGGTGTTGAGGCTTGCCAGAGCCTTGTCCAGCTCGTCCAATGAAGTGGTCTTGGATGGTCAACTGTATCAGCCTTGCTTGGGACGCCAAACACGACCACCCGGAAGAAAATAAAGAAATCACCAGGCCGGCTGGGGAGCGCCGCAAGCCTCTTGGGAGCCGGAAGCCTCTTGGGAAACGAGCTCAGACCCTCAGGGGGTCCAGCAGTTCCCTCCGCCAGAGGATGCTTGCAACACAGGCTTGTCGCGGTTCCCTGGCAGCCTTCTGAGGACGCGTTTGGTCGCCAGGCTCCCATCTGAGGGAACCCTGGGCCTACGCTGCGACGTAGCAAATGGAGGCGCCTTGTGTCTTGCTCCTTGCCGAAGAATCGATAAAGTCGCAGGAATGTGACTTCCGCACCGTCCAGTGTCGCCCCGAAGGTTTTCGCCCAAAGGCTGTCCACAGCCCTGGAGTCCTCTTTTCTGGACAAATGTTCAGAAATCAGCGGACAGCCAAAACTCTTGAAGCCGGAACACGGTCTTGCGTTCGGCCCTCTCGCCGGGCGTGACTGGAAGTCTTTTGGGACTCTCGCCGAGGCTCTGGAGGTTGCCAAAGACGACCCTGCAAGGACTCCTGCTTACGGGGACCTGCAAGCCAAGCTGGTCTGGGAGAGAAGACCAGGAACCTTCGATGAAGAGCAGACCGGCTGACAGAACGGCCAAAGGGGTCTGCGAGTTGCTTGTTGGAGAAGCCGATTGGCCGTTGGAGAGGCATGAAATCCTCTGCCTGCAGGCTTCCAGGTGAGGGAGTGCTTGTCCATCCTGAATAGTCTTGTTTTCAGCTGCTGGCGGCCGAGATGGGCTGCGAGACAATCACCGCTTTGTGAAGGATTGTCGTTGTGAGTCACTCTGTGATTTGTCCTCAAGTGACCAGGCTTACCTGGCTTCCTGTTGGGTTTTTGACTGCCGGAGCGATCGCCCTGGCCATCATGCCAGGGCTGGGCTGTTATATGTCCAACAGCAACCTACAGGATCGGCTCGACCAAGCAGAATCCAGTCGTGAGGTCATTGAGAAGGCCGAGGAGGTCGCCAAGGACCTCAAGGAGACAGCCTTTGAAATCCAACGTCAGGTGGGCCGGATCAATCAGCAAGTTGCCAAAGTGACTCAGGATCTCGAAGAGATTAAACGGATCGCTGCGGCGGTCCGGGTCAATCCCGCTGCCCTACCATCGGAGGGCGTGCCGCCTGAATTGCAAAGCCCCAGCGATGCAAGCACGGACCCTCTCTCCGCCGGCAACCCGACCAAGCCGGTCAACCAAGGAGAGTTCTTTGAGAGAACGCCTCCGCTTGAGGATGTGTTAGCCAGCCTGCCTGAGATCCCTGAAGAAACCGACGAGAAAGAGAAAATCGACGGGGAATTCCAAATTCCGCAATGGGGTGACGGCGAACTGACATTGCTGATCAAGCCGCTTGATCCTGTGCCGACGCTGGAAGAGCTTGACAAGAACGTCCAGTGGCAGCCTCGCCCGGTGTTGAATTCCTTGGAGCAATTGGAAAAGCGAATAGCTCAAGAGCGAAGAGACAATCCGGAGTTGTTCATCTCGGTGGAAGAGGCTTTGAAGCTCCGCAACCTTGACGACACCAGCAACAAGCAGATTCTGATGACCTTGGGCCAACTGCCCGAGAACGACGAGGAGGTAGATTTCCAGGCAACGATCACCCGTCGCATTGCAGGGGATGTCAACAATCTCAATCCGTTGCTGCTCAGTAGTGTTTCAGAATTCGAGGTCAGCGGCCTCACCGGTATTGGGCTTTTTAGCTTTGATGAGGACTTTCAGCCGTTTGCTGCCAAAGAGGCCGTCATCAGCTGGCACACCAGCAAGGATGGCCTCTACGACAAGGTGGTGATGAGAGACGACCTCACTTGGAGCGATGGGACCCGGGTGACCGCTCACGACGTCGCCTTCTCCTACAAGGCGATCATGACCAAGGAGGTGCCCGTTCGAGCCTTACGAAGCGGCACCAACAAGATGCGCTGGGTGCACGCTTACGATGACCAAACGGTTGTCTTCTTTCACCGAGAATCTTTGGCGACCAACATTTGGAATATCAACTTCTCCCTGATCCCGAAGCATATCTATGAAAAAACCCTCCCCGAGGATCCGGAGTTAAACAGGTCCGATCGGCACCTGGAGCTGGAGGCGGATCCTGTGACAGGCGGGGCCTACACCGTGGCATCGCGTGTGCGTGCCAGCCAAATCGTGCTTGAGCGACGAGAGGGCTATTACATGTTCGAGGGCCGTCAGGTCCGAGATAAGCCGTTTTTCAAGCGGATCATCTTCAAGATCGTTCAAGACGAGAACTCGGCTCTGATCAGCCTCAAAGCAGGCGAAATCGAGGAAATGGAGCTGACGCCCGACCAATGGACCAGCCAAACATCCGGCGAGGAATTCTACTCCCTCAACACCAAGGGGCGTGGTCTGGAATGGGTCTACTTTTACCTCGGCTGGAACAACAAGAGCAAATACTTCCAAGATCGGCGAACTCGTCAAGCCATGTCCTATGCGATCGACTACGACGAGATGCTCAATGTCAAACTCAAAGGCCTCTATCCACCGAGTAATGGCCCCTTTCATGAGACATCTTGGATGGCGTTTCGGCCTAGTTTGGATTATTATAAGCAGGATGTCAAGAAGGCCAAGCAGCTGCTTAAGGAAGCTGGCTGGGGCGACGAAGACAACGATGGCTTTTTGGACAAGCGGATCAACGGGACGCTAGAACCCTTTGAGTTTGAGCTGCTGGTGCGAAACGCGCCGCTACGGATTTCCCTGTGCAAGGGGTTTGCTCAAGACTGGGAGAAACTCGGCATCCGGGCGATCATCAAGCCGCTGGAGTCCGCCACGTTGCAAGAAAAGATGTTCAAAAAACAGTTCGATGCAGCTTTTGGTGGTTGGGGGACAGGAGCCGATCCCGATACCGCTTCCAACGTTTGGGAGTCCGGCGAAGCACGAAATTTTGTCGACTATTCGAATGAGACGGTTGACCGGTTATTCAAGGGCGGTGCGAGGGAATTCGACCTCCAAAAGCGAGCGAGCATCTACGCACACATTCACCGGGAAATCTACGAAGACCAACCCTACACATTTCTTTACGTGAGACCATCGCTGTATGGGTTCAACAAGTCGATCCGTGGGCTCCGCTTTAGCCCGCGTGGACCCTATGGCTATAGCCCTGGGTTTGGCTCGTTGTGGAAATCGGCGACTTACTGAGACAAAGCTTACTGAGCAAAGCTTACTGAGACAAAGCTTACTGAGAAGCGGTTTCTCGGGGGTTCGAAATTATTTGAAGGTAGACAAAGCCAGGCAAACCGCGAATGTTGACTTTTTTGGTCCGGCGATTAGCAATTGCCTTCGTCACGCTGATCTTGATCACCTTTGTGGTGTATGCGTTGATTCGCAACATGCCGGGCAACCCTGCGTTGGCGCAAGAGCTGATGGATCTGAGCAAAGAGATCAGCGAGGAAGATCTCAAACGCCGCCAAGAGGAGTTTGGCTTGAATGTGCCCTGGTACCAGGGCTACGTCATCTGGGTCGGCCGGCTCGTGCAAGGTGACATGGGGACAAGTTTTTCCGATCGTCGGCCGGTGACTGTTGTCATCGGCGAGCGTGTTCCTCGGACTCTATCGCTGAGCATCTCGTCGCTGTCGCTTTCTTATCTGCTGAGCATCCCTCTGGGGTTGTATGCAACCGTTCGCCGGAATTTGGCTGATGAGCGGGCCGTCAGTGTAGTCCTCTATATGCTGTATTCGGTACCCAGTTTTGTGGCTGCCCTGTTTCTGCAGATCACTGTGGCCTGGAAGCTTGGACTGTTGCCGCTGACCGGCGCCGCCAGCGCCAACTATAATGATCTGAGTCCTTTTGAACAGATTCTCGATGTCATGCAACATGCCATTTTGCCGGTGGCTGTATTGACCTACACGAGTTTGGCTTACTACAGCCGGTTCATTCGGTCCAATATGCTGGAGGTGATCAACCAAGATTACATCCGTACCGCCCGGGCCAAAGGGGTGCACCCAATCACGATCATTCTGCGGCATGCTTTCCGAAACACCCTGATTCCCTTTGTCACGTTGATCGCCCTGACCATGCCGGCCCTTTTGGGCGGATCGGTGATCGTCGAGCAGATCTTTGCCTGGCCGGGGATGGGGCAGCTGTTGCTGCAGAGCATCCAAACTCGTGACTACGAGGTGCTCATGGGCTTGGTGCTGATCTTCTCGGTGCTCACTCTGGCAGGTCAGCTGCTGGCGGACTTGTTGTATTCGATTGTGGACCCCCGAGTGAGTTTGTCTTAATCCTTCTCAGCCGTCTCAGCTTTGGGGTGACTGCCCAAAAGTGTCCCCTCCGGCTCTCGGTCACCCAGAGAGGCTTCCCCAAATCTTGATCCTGACAACTGTGTCTGATATTCATGAGTTCCACGGCACCCTCACCAGCCTTTGACGGGCCTGCTCAGGCGGCCGCCGCCACCCCAACTCGTTCGCGTGGGTTTTGGGCAGAAACGTGGGTCTATTTTCGCCGCCGCTACCTGGCTGTCGCGGCACTTGTCTACGTGATCATCGTTTGCCTGATCGCCTTGTTCTCTCCGGCGATTGCCGGGACCAAGCCGGTGGTGGCTTACTACCAAGGCGATTACTATTTCCCTGCTCTTGCTTACTACAACAGGGACTGGGAGCCGCCGAATATGCGAGGCTATCACTTCGGTGGGAACTACCCGAAAGGCTTAGCCGAAAGCGATCCCGAAGGGTGGGCCCTCTGGCCGTTGGTCTTTCAAGATCCTTATGCTCGGGTGCAACAGGACGACTGGCCAGGTTTACCCGGCAACCCCGACAGTAGCGAGGGGGCTCCCAATCGCTACAACGTTCTGGGCACAGACCTCTACGGTGTTGATGTGTTCGCCCAAATGGTCCATGGGACCCGAACCGCTGTGACGGTAGGGTTTGTCTCCATGGGCATCGCCAGTCTTATCGGCATCACCATTGGCGCCATCAGCGGCTATCTGGGAGGCTGGGTCGATGTCTTACTCAGCCGGTTGACCGAAGTGGTCATGTGTGTGCCGACATTGGTGTTGATCGTGGCCATTTTGGCCTTGATCCGCGAGCCGACCATCTACCATCTGATGGCCATCATTGGAGTGACCGCCTGGACGGGAATCGCACGTCTGACCCGAGCAGAATTCTTGAAGCTCCGCGAAAGCGATTATGTCATGGCCGCACGAGCCCTCGGGGTCGGCCCACTACGGATTATCTTCCGCCACATCCTCCCCAACAGCCTGGCTCCGATTCTCGTGCCGATCATCTTCGGGATCGCCGTGGCCATTCTCACCGAGAGCGCCCTGGCCTTTTTGGGATTGGGGCCACCGCCAACCCATTACGCCAGTTGGGGTAACCTCCTTCGAGAAGGTCGCTCCAACTACCAAATGTGGTGGCTGGTCTTGTTTCCCGGTATGGCGGTCTTTATCACCGTCTTGGCCTACAATCTCATCGGCGAGGGAATCCAGGAAGCCACCGATCCTCGGACTCGGGAAACCGGGAAGATCAGCTGACGGTTTCTTTGTTACCGAATCCGCCTTATTGGCCCATAAGCTTTGCCTCTGATGTCTGTCGCCTCGCCTTCTCCACCGCATTTGCTTCCTGAGACCTTGGTCTCTGTAGAAAATCTGCAGACGTATTTCTACACCGACCGAGGCGTGGTCAAAGCGGTTGACGATGTCTCCTTGACCATCCCACAAGGAAAGACTTTGGGTTTGGTGGGGGAAAGTGGTTGTGGCAAGAGCGTCACCGCCATGAGCATCATCGGCCTGCTGGCCCATCCTGGACGCATCGCCGGTGGACGAGTGGTGATGCAAATTGGTGACCACCAAGAGATCCTCAGCGAGAAGACCGATGCCCAGATGCGAAAGATCCGTGGCTCGCAAGTGGCCATGATCTTTCAAGAGCCGATGACCTCGCTCAATCCCGTCTTCACCATCGGCAACCAGATCACCGAGGCCATCCGGCTGCACCAAAAAGTTTCTCAGCGCGAGGCAGACCAACTCGCCCTGGAGATGCTCAAGCGTGTCCGCATTCCAGCGCCCGAGCAAAGAATGCGGGAATACCCTCACCAATTCTCTGGAGGGATGCGCCAACGGGCGATGATCGCCATGGCTCTCTCCTGCAACCCCAAATTGCTGATTGCCGACGAGCCAACGACGGCTTTAGACGTCACCATCCAAGCACAGATCCTGGATTTGCTCCGGCAACTTCAGGACGAACTGGCCATGTCGATCCTCATCATCACTCATGATCTGGGGATCATCGCCGAGATGGCCGACGAAGTGGCCGTGATGTACGCTTCCAAGATCGTCGAGCAAGCGCCCGTCGGCGAGTTGTTCGCCAACCCGTTGCATCCCTACACCTTAGGCCTCTTCGGCAGTCGGCCGCGGCCCGAGATGTCCCATACGCAGCGGCTGCAACAGATCGAAGGCGCCGTTCCCAGCCCCTTGCACTTTCCTGCTGGGTGCAAATTTCATCCCCGCTGTCGCTATCGCCAAGATCGGTGCGTTGCCGAGGAACCAGAACTGCGGGAGATCACCCCCGGGCACTTCGCCCGTTGTCACTACGCCGGGGAGTTGCCGCATGTCAGCAGTTCTTGACGCCCAGCTGCCCAGTTCCTCACGGCTACCTGAGACGACGCCCCTGCTGCGGGTCTCGGACCTCAAAACCTATTTTCCAGTCCGCAAGGGATTGCTGCGGCAGACTGTTGGCTATGTCCGGGCGGTCGACGGGATCTCCTTCGAGATCGGCCGGGGCGAGACTCTTGGGTTGGTGGGCGAGAGCGGCTGTGGCAAGACCACCGCCGGCCGGACGATTCTTCGGCTGATTGATCCGACCAGCGGCACCATTGAGTTTGATGGCGAGGAGATCACGGAGCTGGGCCGACGCAAGGGGAGTCCGCTCGGCGAGCCCGATCTGGCGGGAATCTGGCGTTTGCGTTCGCTACGGCCCAAGATGCAGATCGTCTTTCAGGATCCTTACGGGTCACTCAATCCTCGGATGACCGTGCGGGCGATCGTCGAGGAAGGTCTGCTTGTGCACCGCATGGGAAAGCGGCGCCAGCGGCGTGAGAAAGTCGTGGAGATTCTGGAACGCGTGGGCTTGGATTCCACGGCTTTGGGGCGATACCCGCATGAATTCTCCGGCGGCCAACGGCAGCGGATCTGCATCGCTCGAGCACTGATTCTGCAGCCGCAGTTTGTGGTTTTGGATGAGCCCATCTCAGCGCTTGATGTCTCCATCCAGGCGCAGATTATCAACTTGCTCAATGACTTGCGACAAGAGATGAACCTCACCTATCTGTTCATCTCCCACGACTTGTCGGTCGTCGAATACATCTCTGACCGGGTTGCTGTGATGTACCTAGGAGAGATTGTAGAGTTAGCCACTAGCCAGGAGATTTACAAAAACCCACAGCATCCTTACACTCGGGCATTACTGTCCTCGATACCCTCCCTCGATCCTCAGCGGAAGACCCAAAGAATCATCCTCAAGGGCGACGTGCCCAGCCCGATCAATCCACCCAGCGGCTGCCGGTTCCATCCTCGCTGCCCGCTGGCCTTTGATCGCTGCAGCCGTGAGTCTCCCCAACCCCTGAACCTCAATGGGCATATGGTCCGCTGCCATGCCGTTGAAGAAGGCCGTGTGGACAACCCTCCCGTTGATGAGCCTGGCAGTTGATGAGCCTGGCAGTTGATGAGCCTGGCAGTTGATGGGCCTGGCAGTTGATGGGCTTGTGAGCAGATCGCCACATCGGTGAACAAGCCGATTCCGAGTTTCCCCTGGTGTGCTATGAATCGCCTTTGGATGTGGTCTTGGATCCTGGCACTGGTCTGTGTGGTTGACTTCTGGACCGCCGGCGGTGTTTTTGCTCAGGCGGCAAAGAGTTGGTCGGCTTTGCCGGTGCCGGGTTTCTTTGAGGATCATGCTCCCAAGCGGTATGGCGACCATGATGGCTATGCCTGGTATCGCGCCTGGGTGGTGATTCCCGAGCAGTGGCGGGATCAGCCGATCACTCTGGCTGTTGATCTGGTCGACGATGCCCATCAAGCGTTTTTCAACGGTCAGAAGATCGGCTCAGCGGGCTCCTTTCCTCCGAAGTATCGCAGCGGGCTCTCGGTGAGACGGCGTTATCGCGTTCCCACCAAGAATCTTGTGTACGGCCAAGCCAACTTTCTGGCCATCCGTCTCTACGATGACCAGGGCCGAGGTGGATTCCAGGGGGCTGCACCACGGCTGCTGACTGTCACTCAGGCCATCGACTTGGCGGGAAAGTGGCAGTTTCGTCCTGGCGATGATCTGAGCTGGGCTCGTTGCAACCAAGACGTTCGTCCACCGGCGGAGTTCCTCTTCTCTCAAGTCCGCGATGTCGACGAGCCGCCGACGCGTTCTGGTGGCCTCAGTCCGCAACAGGCCCAAGGGGGGTTTGAGGTGGCAGCCGGTCTTCGGTGGGACCAAGTTCTGACCGAACCAGAGGTGGCTCAGCCGGTGTTTCTGAATTTCGATGAACGAGGGCGGATGTGGGTTGTTCAGTATCGGCAGTATCCGCATCCTGCCGGCCTGAAGATGGTCAGCCGCGACAAGTACTGGCGTGCTGTCTACGACCGCGTGCCCCAACCCCCGCCGCATCATACCCCTGGCCGGGATAAGATCACCATCCACGAGGATACTGACGGCGACGGCACCTTCGACAAGCATACGACCTTCGTGGATGGTCTGAACATCGTCACGGCTGTGGAGCATGGCCGTGGAGGGGTCTGGGTGCTCAATCCTCCTTACTTGTTGTTCTATCCTGATGCTGACCGGAACGATCAACCCGACGGGCCGCCGGAGGTCCATCTGTCGGGATTTGGTTTGGAGGATACCCACTCGGTGGTGAACAGCCTCCGCTGGGGGCCTGATGGCTGGCTGTACGCCGCTCAGGGGAGCACCGTCAGCGGGCATGTGGTCGTCGGTGGTCCGTTGCAGAAAGACGATTCCCGAAAACCGGTGCACACCTTAGGCCAATTGATCTGGCGGTATCATCCCCAAACACGCCGCTATGAGGTCTTTGCTGAAGGAGGCGGGAACGCCTTTGGGTTGGAGATCGATGACGCCGGACGAATCTTTTCCGGGCACAATGGAGGAGACACTCGAGGTTTCCATTACGTGCAGGGCGGGTACTATCGCAAGGGGTTTTCCAAACATGGGCCTTTATCAAACCCCTATGCCTTTGGTTACTTTCCTCCCATCAAGCACCACAGTGTTCCTCGTTTCACGCACAATTTTATCCTCTACGGAGGAGGATCTCTCCCCGAGAAATATCATAACCAGCTTTTTGGCATTGAGCCGCTGCAAGGACGGGTGGTGCTCAGCAGTATCTCCGAGCTGGGGTCAACATTTCAGACGAAGGATTTGGGACACCCGGTGACCAGCCGAGACCGTTGGTTCCGCCCGGTTGATATCAAAGTAGGGCCTGATGGGGGAATCTACATCGCCGACTGGTACGATGGACAGGTGGCCCACACACGCAGCTACGAAGGAAATTTTGAGCGGAGCAAAGGCCGGATCTATCGTCTGCAGGCCCAGCAGGCAGCAGGACTGTCCCCTTTTGATCTCCGGGATAAATCGAGCCAGGAGTTGGTGACAACTCTGAAGCACCCCAATCGCTGGTTTCGGCAGACGGCCCTGCGGCTGTTGGCCGATCGCCAAGACGCGGCAGCTGGCCCACCGCTGCTGGCCATGCTGCGGCAAGAGTCAGGGCAAGCCGCCCTGGAGGCTCTCTGGGGCTTGAACGCCATCGACCTGTTGACCGAATCCGTTGCTGAAGAAGCCCTCGGACATAAAAACCCTCATGTTCGAACCTGGGCCGTTCGGCTGATCTGTGACGACGGTCGGGTTTCGTCGCGGTTGGCCCAGCAGCTCGTCCGTCTGGCCCAAAGCGAACCCCAAGCGATCGTTCGCAGCCAGTTAGCCTGCAGCGCGGGACGACTCCCGGCAGACTCGGGGCTGGCGATCGTCGGTGAACTCTTGGGCCGAGACGAAGACCAAGCCGATCCTCATCTGCCCCTGCTGTTGTGGTGGGCTGTCGAAAGCCACTGCCGGAAGGATCGGGAGGGAATCCTCGCTCTCTTGGAGGATCGGGAACTCTGGCAACGTCCCCTGGTGCAGCAGACAGTGCTGGCACGGTTGATGAGGCGATTCGCCCAGTCAGGATTACGAGAAGATTTGCTTCGGTGTGCCCGGTTGTTGAGACTGGCCCCGGACGATCAAGGCAGTCAGCTCTTGATGGTTGGTTTTGAGCAGGCATTTCAGGGGCGGCCGCTGACGGGGCTGCCCGATGAGCTCGTTGCCGCCATCTCAGCAGCTGGGGGAGGGTCGTTGGCGTTACAAGTACGAAGCAAGATTCCTGGTGCGTTGGCTGAGGCCCTCAAAACGATCGTGGATTCCAAGATCGACACGTCAGCTCGTCTGCAGCTGGTGCAGACCTTGGGAGAAGTTCATCCGCAAGCGGCGCTTCCGGTATTGCTGGCCCAATTGGAGCAGTCCGTGGAGGAGGATCTCAAGCAAAGCATTCTCACGGCTCTGAGGGCGTACCAGGGAGTGGCCATTAGCCAACAGATCCTCAAGCTCTATCCTCAGATGTCGGCACGCATGCAGCGTGTCGCTTTGGCAACACTGGGCAGCCGATCTTCCTGGACACGGCATTTGCTGCAGGCGGTTGATCGAGGGCAGATCGACAGGCTCTCGGTACCGATTTCAGTCGTCCGGGGCTTGGCCGTTCATAAGGATAAGACCATCGATGCGTTGGTGCTGCGGCTGTGGGGCAAAATCGACAGTCCCACCACAGCTCAGATGCGTCAGCAGATCGCCACTTATACACAGCAGCTTCGCCAAGGGCCAGGCGATCCGTACCGAGGTCAGCCGCTGTATCGCCAGGCTTGTGCGAACTGCCATCGCCTGTTCGGGACGGGTGGTCGGATTGGGCCGGATCTCACCGCTTATCAGCGAGACGATACCGAAAATCTCCTCTTGCATGTAGTCCATCCCAGCGCGGAGATCCGTGAGGGCTATGAGAACTTTCTTGTGCTTACTGAGGATGGCCGCACACTCACTGGATTGTTGATCGACCGCGACAACCAAGTGATTGTCCTGCGGGGAGCCGACGGGCAGACCGTCACGATCCCACGAGACGGCATTGAGGAGCTGGGCCCGGTGGGCCAATCGCTCATGCCCGAAGGTTTGCTGCAGAGCCTCTCCGCTCAGCAAGTTCGAGACCTTTTCGCTTACCTCCGCAGCAGCCAACCTCTGAATACCAATTGAGGCGTGCTTCTTGCTGAGTCTGCTGAGTCGACGACAGCTCTTGGGGAAGATCCTTGCTCGCCCAAAACGCTACTGAGCCTCAGATAAGTCTTCGACCGCAGGGCGACCAACGGAAGCCCGGATTGCCGGACGAAACGCCCCGATTCGTCGAAGACTTTTCAGGGAATCAGTAAAACAGCACAAGAACCGCTGGTTGCGCAGCCTTTCCACCAAACGGACGAGCCAAAAAATTCCCCAACCTCAGTAGCGAGGCATCTCCGCTTCCCTCGGTGATTCCTCAAGAGCCTCCTTCATCGCCTCCCGAATTCCCACCGGACGTACCGAGAAGACCTCCAGGGCCTTGTTGTCTTGAACAACTGTTGGATTGCGGAGACCCTCAATGAGGTGACGTCCGACCTCCGCGGTTGCTGGAGTGACCAGGCCCAGCCAAAGGCTAGACAGATACGGGGTCAGCAAGGGAACGGAAATCAGCCATCGACGCAGACCTCGCTGCCGGGCGTACTCCTTGATCAGTTGTCCGTAGTTGACCACGTCGCAGCTGCCGATTTCAAAGACTTGGCTGGGGCCAGGCGGCAGATCGAGGGCTTCGAGCAAATAAGCCAAGACGTCTCGAATCGCGATCGGTTGGGTCGGGGTAGAAAGCCAACTCGGGCAGAGCATCACCGGGAGGCGATCTGTCAGCGAGCGGATCAAGTCAAAGGAAAGACTGCCTTGGCCAATCACCACCGAGGCTCGAAACTCGATGGTCTCGACGCCAGAGTCCCGCAAGATCTGGCCAACTTCCTGTCGACTCCGCAAATGCGGCGACAATTGTGGATCCTCGGGGTCCCCCAGTCCACCGAGATAGATGATCCGCTGAACCCCAGCTTCTTGGGCTGCAGCGGCGAAGTTGGCGGCCGCTTGTCGATCTTGCTGGGCAAAATCTTCCGAAGAGCTCATCAAATGAACCAGATAATACGCTGTGTGAACTCCTTGGAGTGCCTCCGTCAACGCAGCGCGATCCAACACATCTCCCGGAACGACCTCGGTGGAGTCGGCAACCTGGCTGAATAATTTCTCTGGGGAACGGGCGAGGCAGCGGAGATGGACCCCTTGCTGCTGAAGCAGTGGTAACAGACGCCCACCGACATAACCTGTTCCGCCTGTCAGCAGGATCAGCGGCCGGCGAGATGCGACGGTCTGAGAAGGTGCGTCGGGTTCGGCCATGAGTCGTGGGGGAGCTTTTGGAGGAGAGAGGTTGACTCAATCGTGATTGTTGAGAAGTGACTTGACGGACACGCCCAGATTCTGCCCAAGATTGCTCATGGAGCCAAGTGTTCACCGCAGAGCCAAGGATATTGTTTGCCAGGCGGACCGCGTCTTATGTCACCCTCTTTGGTTGCCAGCGGCAGACCGAGGGCCAGCGGCGGGGCCATTGTCTATCGCTCAAGAGGAGGAGACGCTGTGAGTCCGGTGTTGAGTCTGGCGTTTCGCAGGAGTTGCTGGTTGCATGGCTTGGAACATGCCATCCCAAAGGCCCAATCGGGCTTGCAGCGATTGGACGGCGGCTCGCTCAGCAGCTTGCCAATTTTGCTCGTTCTCGCCACAGAACCACGTCACCAGCTGAGCGGCCATGGGGCCATGGTGGTCTCCGTCGAGTTCGATATGACGGCTCAAATAGAATTTGAAATCGTGGAGACCACCTGCGGTCTCCACGTTCAACTGGTCGACGATTTGCCCGAACACCCCTGGCAACAAATCCTCTCGCCCAAAGGTGAACGCTGCGGTGATCGCGCAGAGCTGACCGCCGTTGATGATCTGGAAGGTCGTCAGCACAAACTGCTGGATGCTGGCAGCAGCACCGCTGGCGGCAAGGGCCGCTTCAATGTCGTTCCCTCGCCGAAGCTTTTCAAGGAATCGCTCGATGCCTGCTGTGTTGGCCCCCGATCGCTGCATAGCCCGATAGTAGAGGTCAAAATGGCTGGCAAATCCCCCTTGACCGTCTTCGTCGCTTTCCTCTCCAAGTACGATCTCGTTGACGAATCGAGCAGCTTGACGATTTTCTGGAGGTAACCAAGGTACGTCCAGGCAACAAACATGATGTTGGAGGGCTTTCAGCAGCGACATGAAGTCCCACACAGCATAGATGTGGTGCTGCATGAACAACCGAAGCTTGTCGATGTGATCGATCTGGCCGTAAAGAGGATGGTTCAGCAGCGAATCCCGCAGTGGAGTGAGGGTTTCCTGGAGTTGCTGGATTCGGCGGTTCCCGTTCATGGCTCTCCCTTCCGAGTCTGGCTGTGCCTACAGGCACTATAGCCTGAGAAGGAGGTTGGGACAGACATGCGGCGATTCGCGATGCCACCGGAAAGGGGGGGGCGTCAGAGTAAGGTGAGATGCCCTGTGATCAGGTCGATCTTCTCGGCAAGATCGGGTCCGATGGCGAGGCAAGTTCGCGTGGGCTGGCCGTGAAACTCCGTCTTCCCGCTATCGATGATCAGATGAACCTCTAGACCAGCTTGTTGAGCCTTGTGGTAGATGGCCAACAGTTCTTCTTCGCTTTCCACCCGGCAGCAGACCTTGGCAAATGACCCGGTGAGCCAGGCCTGCTGGGCCGAGGAGAGGTTTTTTAGGACCACCGAACCCTCTCGTTGAAGCCGGCGACAGAGGAACGACAGGGAGGCATGCGCGCCTTGCGCGATCTGCTTGCCTCGACGCATTTTCAAGTCGTGACGCATCACGATGACTTGCTTGTACTTGCTGAGGTGAATGGAACCAGTCGGATCAGCGGTCAAATCGGCTTCTGGTGGTTGTTGATGGATTTCTGAGGTCAAGGTGGTCCTCGAGGGGGATTGAGCTTAGAGCCTGGGATCAACAGGTTCGCTTTCCAAGGCCAGCACGCCAAAGACGCATTCATGGGTCCGTCGCAGTGGCTCACGGCGGACGAAGCGTTCCAACGCCTCCAAACCGAGGGCAAACTCTTGCAAGGCCAAGGATCGTTTCTGGTCCAGGCGCCGTCTTCGCAGACGCTTCAGATGTTCTGGCATGGTGTAGTCAGGCCCGTAGATGATGCGGAGATATTCTGGGCCCCGACATTTGATTGCCGGTTGAATCAGCCCTTTTTTGCCGCGTACAACGAAATCCACTGGTTTGACGACCATTCCCTCGCCGCCGGCAGAGACCAGCGAGGTCCACCACTGAATGCCAGCCTGTTGGCTTGTTGAGTCGGTCACATCGACAAGATGGTATCGCGTGGCCTGGAAAAGCCGTGGGTCGGCAGCACAGAGTTTTTGGAGGGTTTCCATGTGCCAGAGGTGAGTTTTCTCAGCGTGGACTTGACCCTCGGTGGCCAAGAGGTGAAAGGGGGCAAGCCTGAGATCCTCCAGCGATTCCACCGGCCAACAGTATTGCCGGTAGGCGGCTGTGAACTGATCGATGTGACTCCGCCGCTGTTGAAAGCGATCCAAGATCGCTCCTGCGGCCTGGTGCTCTTCTCCCTGCAGGCGCCCGACAGCCTGAGTCAGGGCGGCCACCACTTGCGGCAAGGCAGCACGTCCTGCCGCAGCCACAGCGGCATATTGAGAACGCAACAGCTCTTGTGCTTTGGCCGACCAAGGCATCAACTCGCAATCGAGGCAGACCCAAGAGGTATCTAACTCCTCCCAGAGGCCCGAGGTCGTGAGGGCCCGCTGAAGTCTGCCCAGAACCTGAGCCTGGAGGTCGGCATCGCCGAAGAACTCACGCCCTGTCCTTGTGCAGATGATTCCTGACTTGTCTGGACTGACGCCAAATCGCTGTTGAGCCGCCTCCTCGTCGCGGCAAACAACCGCGATCGCCCGTGACCCCATGTGCTTCTCTTGGCAGATGACCTGTGGCACTCCGCAGGAGCGATAGTAGCGGAAGGCCTCCGCAGGGTGTTCGAGAAAACCTTCTTCCTCAGAGGTCTCAGGGGGAGACATCGTCGGTGGCAGGTAGATCAGCCATTGGGGATTGGCAGCGAACCTGCTGATCACCTCCAGGGCTGCTGTGGCGTTTTCCTCCTGAATGATGATATTGTGGCGAAGTCTGGTGGAGATGATGCGTTTTCCTAACACATCCTCAGCGTCAAGGATGTCGTCATGAAGTTGCTGAGCCGAGAGCGTTGGAGCCTGTTGGTCCTCTTCCAGGAAAGGGCGTGAGGGTTGGCAATAAATCTCCTTCGCCGCCACAGAAACGAACTCAAGCTCCGGGTAGCGTAAGGCGGTCAGCTTTCCGCCAAAGACGCAGCCTGTGTCGATATTGACGGTGCGATTGAGCCAATCCGGCTGTGGGACCGGTGTGTGTCCGTAGACCACCCTGGCCTTCCCTCGGTAGTCAGCGGCCCATTGGGAGCGGACCGGGAGTCCAAACTGGTCCGTCTCACCGGTGGTCTCCCCATACAGGGCAAAGTCACGAACACGCCCTGAGCCGCGTCCTTGCAGCTCCTCCTTCAGGCCGGCATGAGCGACGACCAGTCTTCCGTCATCCAAGACATAATGGCTGACAAGTCCGTCGAGAAACTCAGCAAGCGTCTGGCGAAAAGCTGGGCGAGTCTCCTCAGGCCAGGCTTCGATTTCCATGAGCGATTCAGCCAAACCATGTGTGATTTGGACGTTCTTGTTCCGCAGTTTCTTCAGCAATTTCATTTCATGATTGCCGGGTACGCAAAGCCCACTCCCCTGGTAGACCATATTGCGGGCGATCTTCACGGCGTCCAGAATCCGCGGGCCCCGGTCAACCAAGTCCCCAAGAAAGACCGCTTTCCTTCCCTCAGGGTGGACAAAAGTCTCTGAGCCCCAAAGAGGGTGAGGCTCGGCCAGAGACGCTCTTTGGTAGCCCAACTGAGCCAGAAGCTGTTCGAGTTCGTCACAGCAGCCGTGAACATCTCCGATGATGTCAAAGGGCCCGTGTTCGTTTCTGCGGTCGTTCCACAAGGGGACTCGCGTGATGGTCAACCCATCGATGTCCTCGACACTGGTGAGGGTCAGGAGATGACGAAAACCCTCTCGCTTCAGTCCCGGGAGCGAACGCCGCAACTGGGACCGCTGCTGGCGAATCACATGCGGGCCAAAATCTCGGTCCTCACGCCCGCGGTTTCTTTGGTGGCAGAGGTCCTCTGGCAGGTTCAACACAATGCCAACCGGAATGGCGTGAAACTGACGGGCTAGCTGCACCAGCGGTGCACGAGCAGCCGGCTGCACATTGGTGGCATCGATGACCGTCAGCAACCCACGAGCCAGACGTTTGGCAGCCACGTGATGCAGACAGTCAAAAGCATCCTTCGTCGCGGCCTGATTGTTCTCGTCGTCACTGACAAGACCCCGAAAGAAGTCCGACGACAATACTTCGCTGGGGGAGAAATGACGCCTCGCCAGGGTGCTCTTGCCCGACCCACTGGCACCGATCAGCACCACCAAAGACAAATTTGGCATCGTGAAATGAGGTGCTGGCGAACTGGTCTCAGGCGGACTGGTTCCAGGCGGACTGGTTCCAGGGTCATTCAGCCGATCAGTCATTGGGGTTCTCCGGAAGGACCCCGGAGCCGTACACGGAGCAACAAGTCGTTCAGCGACGCCTCAGCTGTGGGCCGCTCGGGCAAGGGGCTTGCCTGGAAGGCTTGCTGAAGTTCGTCCAGCAGCCGTTGATACTCTTTGTGATAGAAGGCCCAATCCGCCTGCTGGAGGGTGGCCTGTTCTGGCCCGGTGACCTTGCGTTCGATCAATTCCGGCAGATAAGAGAGCCGAGCCTCGTCGTTGAGCCGAACTAAGTTCGCCTCAACTTGGCCGCTACGCATCAAATGGACTCCAGTTAAGAGGATCCGTAAGATATACAGAAGTGGCTTCACGCGCGGGGGATTCTCTTTTTGAAACAGTTTCCACTGGTTCAAAGCAAACCCACGATAGTGATGGGCGTGATCTTTGGTGATACAGTCTCTTGAGATGGCCTTGAGCTCTTCGTGCTCAGGGGTTGTATGAACGACCAGCGGGGAGAGCAGTTGCTCCAGCACATAGCCATTCCTCTTGAGCATCAGATTGAAAAATTTCTTCAGGTCGTGGGTGACCAAATCGATTTCGAATTCCTCGCGTCGGGTGGTTTGTTCGATGGTTTCCTGACCGGCTTCCAAGCTCAAGACTTCGGCCAAGGGCAGGATATGCGTCCCACGCAGATCGAAATCGGAATCTGGCGAGGGAAAGCCGTACAGGTGCGCTCCGCTGATGGTGGCAAACAGCAGCGGAAAGGGATGCTCGTGGATTTGTCGCTGCAGGACAGACGGGAAGATCATGGGAGTCCCTCTTGGCTGGCCGCTCGTCGGGCGTTGACCAAGAACGCATTGGCTCGTTCATAGTCAGGACGTTCCGGAAGGGTCGTGCCGCGAAACGCTTCCTCAAATTCCTGATGCAAGCAAAGACGCCACTGTTCTGTGTCTTCCCAAGGCACTTGACCATGTTTGATCGCCAGCAGCTTCTGGCGGTGTTGCTCAACACAAACTGGCACAGATCCCTCCCGTAAGGTCCGTGCGCCGGAGATCAACAAACGGATCAAGTGCATGACGTGTTTCCACTTCACCCGTCCTTGATTGCGAATAGCAGCCTGCATCTTCTTGAACTGAGAGATGACATAACCGTTAACCGTCTGATAAACCAATCGTGAAAGGAAGCAGGATCGCATCGCCAGCAATTCTTCTGCCAAGGGAGTGGCTTTCTCAACCAGAGGAGTATAAAGGCACTCTAATACATTGGGGTTCGCCTTCAGGGCCAGGACCAAAAACTTCTGCAGCTCCCAGTAGGTCTCCTGGGTGTCGTGGCACTCCAACTGTTCTGGCACCCCGTACAGCGACCATTGCAACTCGGCCGGGGGCAAGTAGATGCCCCGATAGTCGGTGTCCGAGTTTTCGTCATCAAGCCCGTAGGCCCGCGAGCCAATCACACAACGCAAGATGACCCGTTGGTACAAACTGTCACTTTGGGCTGGTAGCATCTTGCCGATCTCTCCTGTCTCGTGCTTGGCGAGAATGACCAGTTGATCCTGGTGCAATAACTCTTCCACGCCGTCAGGAAAGCGGACTCGGTAGAGCTGCTGCGTGTTTTGGGGTGACCGGACGATGACTGCGACAGACCCGTAAGGATGCAGCGTGCGGCCGCCTTGTCCCTGGATGTCGACCAGGGCGACCACTTGCGTGCCGGTGGGAAGAACTCGATCTGCTGGTGCTGACAATCGCTCAGGCACGTTGGAAAACTCCCATCTGGGTCGGGGGCCCGTATTCGTCGTGTTCTGGGCCAATGGGGACAAATCGCACTTGATAGCCATGCTGGTCGGCAACCTGGCTCGCCCAATGGCGAAACTCCTGGCGAGTCCATTCGAATCGGTGGTCATGATGACGGAATGTGCCAGCTGGCAAGGACTCCCAGAGGATGTTGTATTCCCAATTGGGGGTGGTGATGGCAATCGTCTGCGGACAGGTCAGCTCGAACAGGATACGCTCCAACGCCCTGAGTCGTGGAGGATCCAGGTGCTCGATGACCTCGATCGCTGCGGCTGCGTCAAAACCTGCCAGTCGCTTGTCTCGATAGATCAGGGATCCATGAAGCAGCGTCAGACGCTGACGCTGTTGGGGCGGCAGCGTTTCATAACGTAACCGGCGAGATGCGCGTTGTAACGCCAGCATGGAGACATCCAGACCGAGGATTCGCTCAAACTGCTCCTCTTCCAGCAACAGGCTGAGGAATTTTCCTTCCCCACATCCTAAATCCAGCACACTTCGGGCACCGGCCGCTTTCAACGCCGCCAAGACGGTGCCACGACGTTGGTCATCCAAACTCAACCCACCGACTTGGAGGCCACTGGTTGCCAAGCCAGAAGCCGAACTCTCAGCTGGCTGAGGCGGACCGCACTGGTCATGCTGGTCAGTTGGCCCCAGTTGGTCTGACCCATCGGACTGATAGGGTGAGCATTCCTCTTCTGCGACCAGTCGGGCAAGAGCTTCTTGATAGAGATTGCGGCGATTTCTGAGGAAACGACGGGTGATGGAGTCCTTTTCTGGATGTTGAGCCAACCAGCCGGCTCCTTTTTCCAGCAGTTTGTCGAGTTCATCTTGGCCGACGAAATAGTGTTTGTAGTTGTCGAAGACAGGGATCAGCACATAAAGATGTGTCAGCAACTCGCTGAGTGTGGTGACACCTTGCAGTGTGACCGAGCAATACGGACTTTCGCCCCACTGAGGAAATGTCTCATCCAGGACGTGGCCTGAGATTTCTACGCAGTAACCCAGCGGCTCGAAGAGTTGCCGGACGATTTGTCGGTGGCCTCGAACTGGGAGAACCTCAATCTGGGCCCTGAGGGGCAACCGCTGCGATGCCAGCGCGGGCCGATCCCTGCAGCGTCCGGCCATGGCTGTGCCAAAGACCTGCGCGATGGCAACACTGAGAAACGATGAGCCGACGTAAGGGCGATCATTGACATATTGCCCGAGCGAGAAGTGTTCCTTGCCTTCGGCCTGGCGATTTCGGACCATTCCCACCGGATCAACGTCCAGCAGCAGGACGACTGTGCAGTGTTCGTCGCTGACATCCCGATAAAAGACATAAGCGTTCCCAAAGCTCAGCTCAAAGCGTTGGAAACGATCTGGGTGCTTGTGCAGCAGAAAGCTAAAATCCGCCGCCTGTGGTCCTGTCGTGGAAATCGTCAGCAACATCAGCGGTTCCTTCGCACCTACTGAGGTTGGGGAAAATCTTGGCTCGTCCGGTTGGTGGAAAGGCTACGCAATCAGCGGCTCTTGTGCCGATCCAGCGTTTTGGGCGAGCAAGAATTTTCCCCAACAGCACTTGGGTCTGCGATGACTCTTGACTATTGGGAAGATCGAATGATTGATTCCGACAGAGGTCAACGACCTCAAGCACTACTGTTGCTGCAAGAGGTTGTGGATGAACTGTTCGCACTCGGCTCTGAAGGGTAACTCGTCGTCGATCCGAATCCTCCGCCTGCAGGCGATCGTCTCTTGGTGGGTCACCGGATTGAAGGAAGGCTTTTCGTATTCTTCCCAGAAAAGACCTACTCCACGTTTCTGCCAACTGGGCAGATCGTTAGAATTGACCCCGTATTGAAAGAGTAACTCGTTCTTCTGGCTGGTCGACAACTTGAGCAGCCGTGTCGTCGGTTGCTGCGGGTCGTCGCCCTGTGTCCGCAGCGTCTCATAGCACCAGGCGCTTAAGGCGTTTCGCGCGGCATCTTCGTTTCGCCAGCGGAAGTAGTCCACGACCAACCCGGCGGTTGGCAATTGGGAGATCCGGCAGTCAAAGGCTGCTGGTTGGCCGAGAGCCAAGGAAAACCGAGCACTGGCTTCGCCTGCAAGGATGGAGTTGTATTTGCGAAGCTTGCGATTGAAGAGTTGTTCGTCTGGGGCAAAGAGCAGTGAGATCTCATCGCTTTCGGTGTAGGCGTAGAGGATCCGGAATCCACAGGTCATCAGAGATTCGGCGGTGGTGACCATCAAATCCCGAAACCGCTCATCAAAGGGAGCCTCGAACTGGTAGGCTTCCTTGGTGAGCCGGGTGAAGCTCCGTCCATCCAGACGGGCGACCATAAAGATTCCTGGCAACACACAGAAATCGGCGACCGTCTCAAAGACCCTCATCTTCTGGTTGAGATCGTCAAACTTCATCCCCTGCCTCTTTGGCTTTGGGTCCAACGGCACCAACGCACAGAAACGCCCGCACGGAGGAGCTTGTTCCGTGCGGGCGATGGTGATTCATTTGAGGTTGGCCCCGAGGGGCTTCGGTTCCTCAGTCATCCCGACTGTAGTGGTGCCGGTTCACACCATCAAAAGCAGCCCTTTTTCAGACAGCAGTTCTTGAAGAGTTTGCCGGAGTTGCAGGGGCAGAGGTCGTGACGCCCCAGCTTTTCTTGCAGGATTTTGGTGCCGCCGACAACTCGCACTCCTCCTTTGACTTGCCTTTCTGAAGGGAAACCCTTCCGACGTTTGCTCATCGTCTCGAAAAAAATGGCAAATCTTCCAAGTACTCGAAGGATTGCTCCAGCTCGGGATTTTGCTCGTCGTGGTGTTGCTGGTTGCGATTGGTCATGACGCACCTCCCCTTGGGCGTTGTGGGTCTTCTCTCGGAAGACACCAAAGGCCGCAGAAGGTTCGCCGGGACGTCCCATCGCCTGATCGAGTTGTGGTCTTCCCCGTTAGGCGCTTGGCTCTCCACCGGAGTGCCAGAACCGGCCGGTTCGCTTGCCGGCAGTCCACATCCACCAGGGTTTGGCCGTTTCAACGGGCTCGTCTGGTTTGGCTTCTGCCACCTCACGCCCGGCGAGGCGGCGGAAGTTGTCCCGGGCCGGTTCAAACCCACGCTTGGCAGCCTGGCCATACCAACGCAGGGCCATTTGGCAATTCGCCGCAATGCCGACTCCGTGCTCGTAGCAACGGCCGATCTGGTTTTCAGCAGGCGGATACTCCTGGTCGGCGGCTGCAGCGTACCACCGCAGGGCTTCTTCATCGGAGGCAATCACTCCCCGGCCAGACCGGTAACAATCTGCCAACTGCGCCTGCGCAGGAGCATAGTTTTGCTGAGCGGCCTGCCAGAACCAAAACACCCCTGTTTGGACATCCCTGTCTAAACCAATGCCTGCATAGTAGCAAACGCCCAGGAGAAATTGAGCAATGGGATGACGCCACTCCGCTGCCTGTCGCCAGACCCGCAGACGATCATTGGCTGCATGGGAGACATAGTCCAGCACAGAGTGTTGGCCCCCTAGCAACTCAGCCAAGGTCTGAACATCTTCGCTCATTTGCCGCCTGACCCAGGGACCGACGAGCTTTGAGGGCAGGCTGTTGGGATCGGTGGTCCAGAAGTCGTCTGGTTCCTCCGAGAGCAGATCGTCGGTCTCGCTCCACCTCTGCGTCGCTGCCGAGGTGGCCCAGAACGGTTGCCTCAGGTGTGAGGCCGACTCATGCTCCCCAAGCTCCTCCAACTCCTCAAGCTCCTCCAACTCTTCAAGTTCTTCCAACTCTTCAAGTTCTTCCAGCTCTTCAAGTTCTTCCAGCTCCTCGAGTTCCTCGACCTCCTCAAGGTATTCGAGGCACTCCGGCGGTTGGGCAACAGCATCAAAAACAACAGGCTCCTGGGCAGAAAGGCTTCCTAAGTCTGTCTCAGTTGCATCTTGAGCGAAAACGGTTCCGGAATCTGATGGCGGATTTTTAGGGGAACGAGCCAGAGAATCAGTCGGAGGATCAGCAAGAGAACCAGTGAAGGGTTGTTGTGGTGATGGGTTTTTGGACTTGGTCCACACACTCCACTTCGAACCTTGGTGGAGTTCTTGGAGTTGCTTGTGGAACTCGGCTGCCTGGGCTGGTCGGTCTTCGGCACAGCTTTCGATGCAGGAAGCCAGCAGGTCGATTTCCTCGTCGTGGATGCCGGCCTCGGCCAGCCGACGCATCCATCGCCGACCTGTGGGAACGCCGCGGCTGAAATCTCCTGTGAGAAGTTGATGCCAGAGAACCCCGAGGGCATGGAGGTCGTCTCGGGGATCAGGGGGGCCTCCTTGGAGCTGTTCGGGACTGGCATACAGCGGAGTACAGCTGCTGGCCAATGAACTGAGCAGCAAGCGGCTATCTTCTTCCCGGAGATCGTGGAGCAATTCTCCGGCAGCGAGACTGCCGATGCCAAAGTCGGTGATCTTCAGCACAACCTCAGAGGCAGCCGCCGGTCCTGCGGGAAGTAAGTCGGGATGCTTGGCACTTGTGTTGTGGGGATCGTCGGCTGTTGGGCCATCGGTTGGGGAGTGCAGAACGAGGATGTTCGACGGTTTGAGATCACGGTGAACAATGGGTGGATCTTGGTGATGGGCGAAGGCCAGGATCTCCGCCAGTTGCAAAATCAGCGGCCGAACGTGCTCAACGCCCAGGTGGGAGCGTTGTTGGAGCCAGAACGCCCTGAGGTCTCCGCCGGGGATGAACTCATACTCCAAACAAGGCGGGTCGTTACTTAGGTAACTCCGCAACAGCCGCACAATGCCCGGATGGTGGCCTTGCCGGAACACCCGGTCCAGCAAAGCGGCTTCATGACGAAGCAGCCGAAGGGCTGAGCGATGATGGCAGAATTTGAGGGCCACCGGCTCGGCACTGGGCAGCGTCGGGTTGTGGGCTTGCCAGACTTCCCCAAAACCTCCTCTGCCAATCCGGCGAACAAGTTCCAGGTCAACCCCGGGCAGAGGACGCTCGCCCGGCTGCAGATCGGCCAAGGATGCCGAAGGACCCGCATCGCCTCGTGGCAGACGGGTCGTCTCACCACTCAACGAAGGTAGGGAGGAGCCTGGCGAGGAATGACCTCGAGAGTGAGTTGGGTTGGCAGCTAAGGAATCTGGTTGGGACAAACGGCCTGGTTGGACAGGAGATTGTCCTGCGGGTGATTCGTTGTCGGTCACCATAGGGTCTCTCGTTGTTTGGTGAAACCGATTGTTGTGATGAGGAAGGCCCCACGGAACGTCACCAGGCCTGTTCCTACTGATTCCCTGACAAGTCTTCGACGAAGTGGGGCGTTTCGTTCGGCAATCCGGGCTTGCTGTGGTGCCTCAGGCTGCCCCCTTGAGGTCATCACAAACAAGGGCAGACGGTCGTCCTGGGTCGAAAACTTCTCCGAAGGTCAGTAACTGCCAACGAAGGACAACGGTAGTCGGATGGCCCGTTTTGGAGCAAGCTTGGACAAGAATCCTGTGGCAAACAGTCCGCTGCCGATGATCGACACACGCTCAAGAGTGACCAGTCTTTGGCGACCAGTCTTTGGCGACAAGTCTTTGGTGACTGGTTTTCGAGTGTGCCAGTATCTCAAAATGCCCAGAGTCTTCAACGGATCGCAAAACGCCGCTGCGATCAAGACGCAGGGATCAAGAACCTTCGAGGTGGTGCTGAGCAAAGGGCCCGAATTGCCAATCGATTCCGGCGATCTTGATCTGCGTCTCTGGGATGAGCGTGACCTGTTCTCCTGGCCACAGATCGGGACCGTTGACCTTGAGAGCTCCTCTGCTGGCGTCAGGCAACGCTTCCAGCTGCCAGTGACCGCCAACGAACTGAAGCTGTGCGGCTCGCGGAGGAGCCCCTGGGATCGCAATGGCCGATTCCTCGGTGCAGCCAATCAGCACAGGGGCGAAAATCAGTAAGTATTCTTCTTGGCTGTCCAGCCCGTCTGGATTTCCTGATCGGCGGAGCCGAGCTGCGGTGAGGCGTCCGTTGGTTGTGAAGAGGTCGACCTCCAGCCGCATGGCCCCGGCCAGTTGGATCAAGTGCCGTGGTCCGGCCAGAAACTGCACTGCAGCAGCTGGCTGGTGATCAAGACGCAGCGGGTTGGCTGCTTGTTTCTCGGGAGATCGTAGATCCGTCAGGCAGAGACGAACGCCCTGGGGCTCAAGTTGGAAGTGCCGGCCGGAGATCCGCAGGCTTCGGCGATCTCGTTGTGAGTTGCGAGGAAGGAGACGCAACACAACGTCGTTGCTGACTCGGTCGCGACCGAAGACAACTCGTGGGCGAGCAAGCAGAAGGGTACGCCGGCCATCAGGCCAGGTGAGACAAGCGGTCTCGGTCTCTCTTCGGCGGTCAGCGGCAAGCTCAACATCGATGGAAGACGGAGTTGCCTGCAGGCAATGGGACAAGCTGGCCGCAAGCCTCGAGGGCAACCGCTGGGGATCAGGAGTCGGTTCGTCCCAAGCTTCTGGTTGCTCCTCTTCCAGGGCGATGGCCACTTGCGTGTTGGAACGATCGTCAGCCCCGAAGAGGTCGCCCTGAGCCGCTGCCTGCGTGTTGCCCTTTTGGCTGATCAGCTCAGAGCCATCCAGAAGGGAACCTTGCAAGTTGATCGCCGTCTGATCGCCGCCGGTGATGCGGACATGGCGGAACTCAGAAAGCTCTCGCGTATGCAGGTTGATCAGACTCGCCCCGTCGCCACACACTTCCAAGGTCTTGCCGCTGAGTCCCTCATCAACTGACAACCGCAGCTGAGCTCCCAAGATCTGCGGGGCAGTTGCGCTTGTCGGCAGGCTCGTCGGCAGGCTTGTCGGCAGGCTCGTCGGCAGGCTTGTGTGGGGATGGGCAGCCGGATGAGTCGGCAGTCGGACCAAAACGCTTAAAGAGTATTGCCCTGGGCGGCAGTGTTGACCAGCGGTTGTCAGGGAGAATTCCTGAGTAAAACACCAATGATCTGGGCCACGTTGCCGGACCAACGGTCTCGGCTTCCAGTCTGGTTGATCCAGGGACCGAGATAGTGACGCACGGACCTCCAGGGAGCTCGTTGAGCCCAACTCAGGCAAGAAGAGGTGAAACTGGGCAGCCACCTGCCGGCCAACTCGCAAGGGTTGTCCAAAATCCACCAGCAACGTGGGAGATGTCAGCGGCAACGAGGTCGGTATTGTGGTGTGCGGTGCGGGCTTGTGCGGCGTGGGCTTGTGCTGCGTTGAATGGTGTCGTTGTCCTTGCGGGATCTGAGCAGGTTGAGCAAGAGCAGGTTCAGCAAGAGCAGGTTGAGCAAGAGCAGGTTGAGCAAGAGCAGCTTCTGGAAGAGCCACCGGCGGTGTGTTCGGTTCTGTGGTTCGTGCCAGGACCTCAGCCACCAAAGCATCCACCTCATCGGCAGGCAGCCCCAGCGATCTGCCCACGTCGCGAACAAGCTGTTCCCCAGTGGCTGGGTCCGCCTTCGGTGGCAGGTGAGCCTGAATCAATTCCAGCAGGTATTCCCGTTGAGGGATCGGCTGACCTGAGAGGGAAGTCATCATGGCAGCAAGGACATCCTGACATTGGTACTTTGTTGTCCCCAGGCGTCCCTCATGGGACATGGTCCTCTTTGGCAGCCTTGGAGCGTGTCTGTGTTGTCCCGACCGTGTGAGCGTCAGAAAAAGTGGGTTCTCAGCACTCTGGTTTTGGAGATCCTGCAGGTCGAGTCTCGTTGAAGGGGCCGCCAGAAGCACCAACCGACTGACGTCGGCAGTTCGCTGAGGACCGTTCCCAAAGGCAACACGACCCCCGCGTACTTTCTTGACGCTCACACATCCCGACGGTCCTTGGCCGGCTTACAGTTGGCTGCCGCAGTTGCTGCAGTGTCGATGAGCAGCCGGATTTTCGGCTCGACAGGATGAGCAGACAACGACCGTGGGTGACTTGTTGGCCAGTGAGGCCAACTGCGTGATCACCGGCGAATTGGCCTGGCTGGCTGCCATGGCTTGGCTGCTGTGCTGCTGCATCGTTTCCAGGGCCACTCGGTAGGCAGCAACCACCGCGTTGGCTTTGTCTTGCTCGACAGCGGCAAGCTGATCACGGTAGCGGTCGGCTTCTGATTGCAAGCGTCCGGTTTGCTCGATCTGTGCGCGTGCCACTTCCGTTTGTTGGCTGGCCCGGTGCTTTTCCACCTCGGCCAGAAGTCGGGCGTTCTCGGCAGCTGCCGTGGCAATCAGGGCTGTTTCGCTCATCCCGGCCAGCGTCTGCATCCGGTTGAGTTCCCGATCGGCGGCTCGATCTTGCTGGGCCTCGGCCAGTTCGAGTTCCACACGCTGGCGGCGTTCGGCCAGTTCCAACTCTATCTGAGCAGCTTGGTGATTGAGGGCCTGCATCTGCCGAAGCTTTTCCAGCTGGCTGAGATTGGCCTGCTGAGCAAGCTCCTGCTCCAGCTCAGCCTTCCGCCGACGCAGCTCAAGTTCCTCTTCTTGGCGAGCTTGGCGAAGCTCACGTTCCAATTGCTCAACTCGCAACTGCTGATGGACTTCCGCCAATTGGACTTCCTGCTCTTGGTCCAACAGCTCACGGCGGTTTTTCAGGCCAGTGAGTTGTTCCTCGTGCTCTTGCTTCAGCTGGGCTCTCCAGGCCCGATTGGCCTCCGAGTCGGTCATCAAGGCCAAGGTGATCTCGTGCCGCTTGGCCTGCACACGTGCCGCGTACTCCAGATCCGCTCGAAGTTCTGCCAGCTCCTGCTTCTGCTTCAGTTCCAAGATGGTTAGGTTCTGACGACGCTCCGACTCTTGCTGATCCGATCGCCTCTGACAGTCTGACTTCAGTTCGGCCAGTCGCTCATCTTGGAGAAGCTGTTCCTTCCTGCGTTGGTGGAGGAATTCCGCCACCTCGTCTTCATGACGGAGCCCATCAAACTGCTCGTCACGAGCGGCAGCCAACAACTCCCGTTGGAGGCTGATCTGTCGTAGCCGCAGGGCCAGCCCTCCCTCGGCTCGGTCGGCAGCCACGTTTTCAGCCAGCAGATCTAAATCGTTGATCCGTTCTTGATGCTTGATCTCCTGAAGCCGGGCGTCGGCCGCCTGTTGAGCAAGCCACTGTTCTCCCTGCCGCTGACGATGTTCCGCATAGCTACCATGGTGGACTTCAAATCGCTGCAATTGCCCAAAGCGTAGCCCATAACGCCCCAACGCCAAAGTCAACAACTGTTGGATCTGGGCATCGACCTTCGCCCGGGCGTCTTCGCCTTGTAACTGGGCAATCGAGTTCCGTCCGACGGTCTCACGGAGAGCTTGCTGCAGCAAGGGAAGGATATCGCGGCGAAATTGCTCGGTGTCGTAGGTGGGTCGGTTGCCCATCAAGTTGCGTGTAAACAGGCCCACGTCATCGATTTGGACCGACAGCCGGGCGTTGACCGAGACCAGGAGGTTTTCCACGGTGGGCAGTTGGTGTGCATCCACCGAGAGCGGCAGCTCCTGCTGACGGGTGAGGATCACTGTGGCCTGCTTGCGTCGCCAGAACCGCAGCCGATCGGCGAAGGACTCCAAGGTGTAGCTGCCAGCGGGCACCTCTCCCAAGAACTGACCGTCATCAATCACCAAGGCCCGGGTCCCCGGCTCAACAACCACTTGCGAGGCAAACGTCCCGGACGCATCATCCAAGCGAATTCGAGTGGCAAACTGCGCGGGATTGGCAGCCCAACGGTGTTCTGGTGTGACGCGAGTCATGTTTCTGGCCCTCAGCGTCCAGAGAGGTCTATCAATTGTGGGAGTGATTTGGTTGAGTGTTCGACTTGTCCGGTTGGTGTCCCACACAACCTGTCAACAAGACCGATATCGGCAGTCAGGAGTCAGCACGTTTGAAGCCAGCACGTTTGAAGCCAGTGTTTGAGGCCTGCGTGTTTGTTGACAGTGCGTTTCCAGGCAGCTCACCCCAGCTCACAAACGCCTCGTTGGTCAATCGCGGTGAGTCAGGAGGCCGCGGCGTTGATCGACCGCTTCGGTCAGCTGATCGAGGGTCTGCTGAAGCACACCGGAATAACGATCGATTGGAAGTGCCGGATCAGTCAGGCATTCCGCTAAGCAAAACTGAAGCCTTTCGGCTTCGGCTGCAGCTTGTTGGGAGGCAGCAGCCAGGAAACTCACCCAGTCATTGGTTGCGTGACAACCGTCCGGCGTCTTGTGAAGTGGCGGGAGTGTCTCCAAGCGGTCACCAAGTTGTTGCAACTGCTGCTGCCACCTGCGGATCAAGGACGTCTCTTCTTGAAGATCGGCTGCTCGTTCAGTCGCCGACTGACGATGCCATTCCACCTCGCACAGCCAGCGATTCAGAGCGGTTTGCAAACGTTGCGTGGTCCCCAGAACGTACCCGATCCGCCGCTGGTCGATCCCTTTGACCCCCAGCCAAAGCCGTAGCCACCACCCAAAACGAGGGGCTGTCCTCTGAGAAAAGTTGACCGTGGGAGAGTTGACCGTGGGAGAGTTGACCGTGGGAGAGGTGACCGTGGGAACACGGGCCACACTTGGTGTGGTGCCTTCTGGGGCGGATTGGTCAATGGTTTTCTCAGGCTGCGGAGCTTGGGAGCCGGCAGTCTGTGAAGTGGCTGCTTGCTCGGCCCGTTCGGCGATGGCTTGAGGATGCCATCGATCCAGATCCGGGCGTTTTCGAGAAGAGGTTGTGGGATTCATGAGCCAACCGGGCAAAACCCAACTCCCAGACGTCGGTCAATTCGCACTGTGCTGAAATTACTGTGCTGTCATTCCAGTCGGCTGAACTGAGCAAAGTGTCAAATAGCCTCTGCTTGCCAGACACCAATGAGTGCTTTTGGTTCAGCATGTTTGGTCGAGCACGTTTTGGGCTTGGAAGCTTTGTTGCTTGAGTTCCAGTTTCTGAGGGGACTGGCAATCCATCGTTGATTGATGGTAACAAACCGAGTCCGTTCTTCAAGAACAAAATGAACAGATTTGAACAGTGAAGTGTTTGTGCAGTCTCTTCTCCAAGAACAACGTTGCCGGAGGGGTGGATTATTGTGGGACTTGCCCCTCCGGCGGAGAAAAATCAGGTTGGATGGGTGAGGGCCGTTGAGCTTTAGGGGATGTTCACGACGACGGAGAGGGGCTGGCCGTCGCGCAGGAGGTTCAGCTCCCAAGTCTGTTGCTTGCGGAGGTTGGTCAGCAAGCGATGGAGGTCGTCGATGCTGGTGACGATGCGGTCGTTGACAGCGGTAATCAGGTCGCCTGGCCGCAGGGCTGCTGTTTCGGCTGCCGAGCCAGGTTCGATGTTGACGATCTGGACAGCTCGGTCCGCGAACAGGTCCAACGCCCGGACTAACTGACGCGGGATCGGGACCACCGTTGCGGTGATTCCCAACTTGGGACGTCGAACTTGGCCGTGAGTGATCAACTCCCCGATCACCCATTTGGCGGTACTGGAGGGAATCGCAAAGCCGATCCCCTGAGCCAGAGCGATGATGGCAGTGTTGATGCCGATGACCCGGCCGCGACTGTCGACCAGCGGGCCGCCGGAGTTTCCAGGATTTAAAGGGGCGGTGTGTTGGATGATATTCTCGATCAGCCGGCCCTGCTGGCTCCGCATCGCCCTACCTGTGGCGCTGATCACGCCGGTGGAGACGGTCGATTGAAAGCCCAGCGGGTTGCCCACAGCAATCGACAGTTGGCCGGCCCGCAGCAAATCCGAGTCGCCCAGTTGCGTGTAGGGCAGATCAGCAGCGTTGAGGCGAAGCAGCGCCAGGTCTGTGGCCGGATCGTCGCCGACGGTCTCAGCCTCCAACTGATCACCATCGGCAGTGATCGCTGTCAGCCGAGAACGCCCTGCCGCGACATGACTATTGGTCAAGGCATAGCCATCCGGGGTGATCAGAAAACCGCTTCCCGACCCGGACGGCTCGCTCCCACGACCTGGGGTCACACTTAAGACGGCAGGGCCAACCTTCTCCACAACGCCGACGACCGCCTCGCTGTAGGCATCCAGCAGTTGCTGATCTCGTAAGGACTCCGTGGGTGCCGGCTGAGCTTGCTTACGCTGGACTCCCGGCGGGCTGTCGGGATCCTGGGGTTGCTGCGGCGTTTCCTCGGGGCTGTTGATCAGCTGCAACAGACGCTGCTGTGCCTGGAAATCCTGAACCATTACAGTGCTCCTTTGAACAGTAAAACGAACACTGCATTTTAGGCAGGCAGGGGGCGGACCGGGCAGCCTCAGCCCAAAACTCAAAGTCTGTGAGTTCGAAGGCAACTTGGCTTTATTGAGGTTGCCAGAGAAGTACTGGCCAGTGAAGTACACGCCAGAGAAGTACTGGCCTGTGTGAATTCACTAGCGACGCCGTTGTTGGTACCGGCGGCTGGCGTTTTGCAGAGTCTGGCGTTCTTCCTTGCTGAGGCTTTCTTCGCCTGTTTCTCGCATCTTGGCGAGGATTCGGTCGACCTCGGCATCCAGTTCGTCGTCGGAGGGGCCGGGGTTGAAGACCTTCAGGCGGCTCGGAAACCGGGGGATCGGCAAGCCAAACTGGAACCGACCCCAGTCCCAACCCCAGTACTGATAAGCTGCGCCGTAAGCTGCTCCGGCAAGGTGGCCCGCATGCCCCACGCCGGTTGAGTTGCCAAGGATCCCGAAGATATCTAGGGAAATCCAGATAGTTGCCAGCAGCCACAAAGGCATGGGGATAAACAAGTTGAACAAGATCGTTCGATGAGGGTTCATGATTGCGGCGATGACCACCACCGCGTAGACGGCCCCTGAAGCCCCGAAGTGGAGGATGATCGGCGATAGAGCTGGGCTGTCTGGGGCCGAGCTGTCGGGTGTTGCCGGGGGCATTGTTCCCAGAGTCCAGAGAAGGCCGAGGACTCCAGCGACGACCAGGGCCACCAGGTACATCCGCCAGAATTCCGCCTTCCCCCGGGTGGCCTCGATGTCTCGGCCAAAGATGTATAAGCCGAGCATGTTGAAGATGATGTGACTGGGGTCCCTGACACTATGGGTAAAGCCATAGGTGATCAGCTGCCACCATAGCCACGGCTGCCAGAGGGTGTCGACCGTACAGGAGGTATATTCGTACAGCCAGGCTCCCCCATCGGGCTGGTTGGCTGCTTCCTTCCCAGCGATGAGCTGCGAGAAGACATCGATCAACCAAACCGCGAGGTTGATGAGAATGATTTGGGTGACAGCCGAATAGCCCCCAAAGGCTCCTAAAGAAAACCCGGGCCCACGGTTATCTCGGTAGTAGTCGCGGTCGTACAGACCCATAAGCTGTTGGCCTCAGCCTGAAAACCCGTCCGTATAAAAATCCGTCTGCACAAGAACCCGTCGGAAAAGGCAAATCCCCAACGACTTGGCTCGTTTTTTTGGGCCAATGTCCTCTTCGGGTTGGTGCCGTTGAGGGGGTTCAGAGAGATGACCCAGCTCGGAGTCGTCCATCCCCAGACGGTCCTGCGATGCTTCCTTCTTGGGTATTCTGGCCCGCTGAGTCGTCTCCGGCCAGTATCAGGTCCATCGCCAAACGCTTTTTACAATCCCACAGCCCAAGGACCCGCAGAACTTCCCGTTCTTTGGTTCTGCCAATGAAACTTTGAGAGAACAAGCAGAGGGATCCCCCCACGAGGTCGACCCACCCAGTGCGATCCCACGAGTCTGGCTTGAGGACTTCCAGACAAGCAGCCGATCTGAGGGCACAGGCCACTGAAAAACGATGGGCAGGACACCCAACCTGGGAGTGTCCTGCCCGTTGGGCAGCTTTCTCTTGACTTTTCTGGCGGGAAACCTGTGTTGGGGCCAGAGGGGTTATGGCTGAAGAGTGTCCGATCGTGCAAGACCGAGACCGGCGCTGGTCGCGTTAGCGGGTTGCAGGTCGTTCACGTTGGGCAGTGTGGGGCCTGGTCGAGTTTTGCTGCGCGGAGGCGGCTTTCGAGGACCTTTCAGGGAGCGGGTTGCTGGTGATGGTTTCGTCTGTAAAGGCGATCTTGGAGAGGTTGGTTTCGGGGGAGGTGTTGGCGGCTGTCTGTTGAGACTGCTGGAGGAGTCGGAGTTGGTTTTGGGTGTATTTGCGATTGAGGGCTTTCACACGTCTGAAGGTGCTTTCTCGCTCCGCGCGGGCTGCGTCAAGTCGGCCCTGGAGGTCTTGCTGTACCCCTCGAGCGGCCTGCACCTCGCGTTCGATGGCGGGGATCTGTCGTTCCTTCAGGTCGACCACTTCCTCAGCTCGTTTGGCTGCATTGTCCGAAGCCAACTCCACTGCCCTTTGAAGAACGGTCAAGTCGCTGCCCAACTCTTGGAGTTTGTTCAGGTAAGCCGCTTTGGCCTCATCCAAGGAAATCAACATCTGTGCGTAGTCGACCAGCGGCCGTTGGTAGACTCTTCGCCCGTCGATGACTTGAATGTGGCTTTGCGGATCGTCGTCTTTGGCGTCGGTTCCACTGCGGAGGAATTCCTGAACATCCACCGTTGGGGGCATCAGCTCCTTGAGTTGGTCTTCGTTGAGGCCTGCAAAGAGTTCTGGATGAGCCAGCAACATCGTGTCATAGATCACCAGCGGTTCCTGGGCTTGAGCGACTTGGCGAAGCGCACGGTCCAACTCGCGGCGTCTTTGTGCCCCCAGGGCGGTGTTATTGAGCATGGGCACCAACTTGGCGTCCACAGATTGGTCTTGCTGGTTGAGGGCTGAGGACTCCACCCGGAAGACGCCAAAGAAACGACCCCCTTCGGCTGCGGGCTTCTCGTCAAAGAGATAAACCAGTGGCTTGACTTCGCCGCCCCCGTCGGAGGGAGGTGTTGTCAGAGGGAGGGGGTAGAGTCCACTGCCTGCTTGGCCGCCTTCTGCTTGGCCGGCACCGGCTTGGCCAGAATTTCCTCGGCCGATGAGCCCGGGCAGAGAGTTTGGTTCGGCGGTTCGTGGGGGGATCCGCACGGTAATCTCGGCCGGGTTCTGGAAGCCGACGATGACGACGTTCCGCCAAATTGAGCCGGAGAGGTTGCTGAGGGCCTTCAGTTCAGCCCGCAATTGTGGGATCCCTTTTTTGACGACGTTGGTCTGTCCTTGGGAGATTTCCACCTTGCCATAGGTGTTGGCGGCAATCTCGTCCTCCACTTTCTGGAGGTTCTGATCCAGCCTGTTCTTCAGCCCTCGCCAAGACTCGTGGGTCTTCAGCGTTCGTGTGGCCATGTAGAAGAACGCAATGGAAGCCACGATGACGAAGAACAACAGGATTCTGCTACTGATGGTCATGGAGTTGTCCGTCTCAAAAAGCGGCCTTCAGCCTGTCTGACATCAATGTCCCGGCGAATTCGTCAGACCAGCTCGTCAGACCATAGAGGATCATTGGGCAGACGTTCGTCCGTGGTCAAACAAACATTTGCATGAGCGTGTCAACTGCTGTCAGCCGCCAACCCTGCCGGAATTCCAGCAACACAGGAAAATGTCCGCTTGTTGTCCCTGAACTTGCCATGCACGAGCTTGCCATGCACGAGCTTGCCAGGAATAGGGTTGCGTGAGCTTTCCCGTCATAAAAGCCTGGGGATCCTGCAAACGGTGACCAACACTTTTGGGTTGGCAACCATCGAGACAAATGCTGACCGCTGGATACGCATTGTCATTGGTTGCGAGCTGTGTTCGTTGCTTGAGTTGGTCTCTTGAGAGTGGTACGTCGGACGGCCGCTCTTAGGTTGCATCGGTTGCAGCAGAGGTCCCCGTTGCAACATACTCGCCAAATTCCTCGCCCGTCTTTGCCAAAACGTTTCGAGGCGGTGAGCCCAACCGAGGTGTTGTTGTCGCCAGGGCTCCGGTCAAACTCTCCAAATGATGCCAATTGAAGCTTCAGTCTCGGAGATTTGCCTGCCGGCGGCAACGCCTCGGACCTCGAAGTTTGTCCCTCGGGAACAATCTGGAACGGTTGGGTTAGGTCAACCCAGAAGGCTGGTGGCTCCTGGCATTTTGCATCATCAGAGCGGTTTGCCAAAGCTGACTCATCGGCACAAGTGATAGGTGAGAGTCGGTCGTGGCTCGACTTGTGTGATCCCGATATCCGAAGGAACACAGAGAACTGCCACCTTCCTCGGTGATCGTTGCTCAGCCCGCAACTAGCATGACCAGCCCCCCCTCTCCCCGGCCTCCCATGAGCTTGACACATGCGAGCTTGACACATGCGAGCTTGACACATGCTCAACAAGTAATTGCTATTTTTTTTAGATTTTTTTATTGTTTCTGCAATTGCAATCGCCTGGGCCGGTTTTTGGTTCTGAGTCCTCGAGTTTTTGCGACGTTGGCCTTGGTGTTTTTGGCGGTCATCTTGTTGGTTGGCAACGGCTGTTCGCGGAAGTTTTATCGCCGTCAAGCTGACCGCCAGACTTACGCGGCCATTAGCGAAAAAGCCCACCTGGTGCATGAACCTTCACCAGGGCCGCCTGGAGGATACAGCATTTCTCCGGCCCCGGTCTCTCGGTTGTTCGACCCCTACGATCCAGACCATCCCCCGCAGCCACCTGACGATCCCAAAAGCGCGTTGTTGATGGATCGTGTCGACCACAAAAAGGGCTACCCTCACTGGGAAGAAAACGGGGTGCTCACCAGTATCGAGAACCCCAATTGGCAAGAGGCCCTGGCGACGTACCTGCCTGTTGGTGAAAGAAACCAATTGACAATGGGTCGCGATGAAGCGGTCCTCGTTGCCTTGGTCAATTCCAGGGACTATCAAGAGGAGCTAGAAACGCTGTATTTGTCGGCCTTGGATGTGACCTTTGAGCGGTTTCGCTTTGACACTCAGTTCTTTGACAACAATCTGTTCGATTACCTCGTCCGGGGACGCGATCATCCCACCACCGGAGGCGAGTCCAGCAGCTTGCTGACTGAGGATAATCAAGCCTCAGCCACCAGGCTCTATGCCACCGGTGCGGAATTGGTGGTCAATATGGCCAACACCATCATGTGGGAGTTCTCGGGATTGGATTCGCGGACGGCCGTCACACTGTTGGATTTCACCTTTCTGCAACCTCTGCTGCGAGAAGCCGGACGTGCGGTTGTTCTGGAACGGCTGACGTTGTCCGAACGAGTGCTGCTTGCCAACGTCCGGGCGTTTGAGCGTTTCCGTCGAGGTTTTTACGTGGACATTGTGGGTGGGACAGGCGGTGTTGACGGACCCAGTCGCCGGGGAGGGGTTTTCGGTGGTGCCGGGCTGACTGGCTTTACCGGAGTTGGTGCGGGTGGTTTTGGACAATTGGCCCTATCCGGCGGCGGTGGAGCAACTGGTGCCGGAGCTGGCCAAGTCGGCGGGTTCTTGGGCTTGCTGCAGGATCTGCAAGAAATCCGCAATCTTCGCTCGAATTTGGTCGCCCTGAGGGAGAGTTTGGCCCAGCTGGAGGCGACCTTTGAAGCAGGACGGCTGAGCATTGTGCAGGTCGATCAAGCCCGTCAGGCCCTGCTCAGCGCCGAAAGCCAGCTGCTTACCGCAGAAGCAGGTTTTCAGGACTCCTTTGACAACTTCAAGATCGAATTGGGTTTGCCTCCCACCGTTCCGTTAACTCTCGACGACGAACTGCTTGCGCCCTTTGAGCTGCTCAGTCCCGAGCTGACCGCTGTGCGGGATGCCCTGGGCGAACTGATCGAGCGTCTGCGGGCCGAATCCCCTCGTAACTCAGAGCAACTGGCCTCTCTGGCTGAGGAACTCTCGCAAATCCGCCAAGAGGCCCTCGATCAAATCGAGCAGGTCGAACAAGACGTCGAAGCCCTGAAGGAAATCCTGCCAGAGCGGAAGGAAACCTTGGAGTTCATCCTGGAGATCCAGGACGACTCCCTCAGTGAGTACCAACAACGGATCTTCTCGCCCGAGGATCTCGATGACCGAGTCGAGCTGCTGGACGAAAAACTCCAAGGCGTCCAAGACTTGCTCGACCAAAGCTTGGCCGAACTCGAACAGTTCACCGAGCGACTGGAGAAAGGTCAAAACGCAACCCCCCAAGACAAGCAACCAGACAAGCCGCAACAAGAACTACTAGGCAAAGACCAGCTAGACCAGGATCAGCCAAACAAGTTGATGGATGACCTGAAGGAACTTCTGGATGAGCTGCAGATCCAGCTGTTAGAGCTGGCGTTGTGGCAAGCCGAAGCCCGCTCGGAAACAGCAACGCTCCCGGCGATTCGGCTCTCTGAGCAGAGAGCATTTGCCTTGGCACGCTGCTTCCGTCGAGATTGGAAGAACGCTCGCGCGTCGCTTGTCGACACCTGGCGGTTGATCGAATTTAACGCCAATGATCTCTTGGCCGATCTGGATGTGATCGTCAGTGGCGATATCCGCAGCACCGACAATGAGCTGTTTAATCTCCAAGGGACAACTGGACGATTGCGGCTGGCCTTACAATGGGATGCTCCGATTACGCGTCTGGCGGAGCGGAATATTTACCGCGAGTCCTTAATCGATTACCAGGATGCCCGGCGTAGCTACATGCTCTTTACTGATCGGGTCAAACAGGGCTTGCGAGTCACCCTGCGGCGGATCCGCCGGGACTTGATCAACTTTGAACTTCGCCGCGCAGCGATCAACGTCGCGATTCGGCAAGTCGACTCAACACGCGAGCAACTCAACCAGCCGCCTCCGCCAGGTGATGTGGGGGCCGCCGGAGGAGGCTTGGGAGCAACGACCTCGCGAGACCTGCTGGATGCGTTGAACGATTTGCTGGATGTGCAGAACGACTTTCTCAGCGTCTATCTCAACTACGAAGTCCAGAGACTCATCCTCGACCGCGACTTGGGCACCATGCGCCTGGACTGCCGAGGCTTGTGGGTCGATCCTGGCCAGTTCGATTACGAGTTACCACCTCACTGCGCTGACCAAGAGATGGTGTTCCCCGAAATCGTGCTTGTTGACAAAGACGGCCGCCCGGTTGACAAGAATGGCAGACCTCTCCCTCAGGAGGACCCCCAAAAGACCAGCCCTCAAGAGGCAGCTCAGTCCGGCGAAAACAAGGACGATGTTCAACAGCAGGGTGCCAGAGAAGCTCAAGACACCAGAGAAGCCGAAGAGGGCAAGACAAGTGAGGAAGGGCTCGACAAGGGGTCGGTGAAAACCCTCCAATGGCTGCCTTTGCCCCTGGTGCGGGATCCCGAGGTGCAGCCGCCCCAGATGCAGGATACCCGGTTGCTCGGTCCTCAGTTGCCAGATCCTCAGTTGCCAGATCCTCAGTTGCCAGATCCTCAGTTGCCAAGTGATGGCCAGCGGGGGTCTGGGTGGGAAGCTCCTGAGAAGCCCAAGCAGCCGAGGAGGGGGGGCTGGCAGCGATCTTCTGCCAACAGGGATCGGAGAGTGATGCGGCTGCCGCGAGTGGAGCGGGAATGAGTTGCTGGCCTTCAGTGGAAAGACTGCTATGAAACCGAGGTTAGAGAGCCTGGCACCGGTTCTGGACGTCAGGGATGTCACCGAGGCAGCGGCGTATTACCGCGACAAGCTTGGTTTTGAAATCCTCTTCATTGCCGAGAGTCCGCATCTTGCACCCTACGCGGGGGTCTACCGGGATGGGTTTTTGATCCATTTTCTTGAGCAACCCAGCCGGGATATTTCTGATCTGCGTAGCGGGTTCAATGCGACCGTCAGCGACGTCGATGCCCTCTATCGTGAACTCCAACAACGGGGGGGCTTGGCGGCAGGCTTTCCTCGCACGTTTCAGAGTTTCCGCGAGCATCCCCCGGAGGACAAAGACTACGGGATGCGTGACCTGTCGCTGGTCGACCCCGATGGCTACATCTTGGTCTTTGGTCATCCTGTCGACGGTCATGAGGATCTGGCCGACTGAGGTTGCATTCGTCGCCTCCGGTTGCCAACAAAAGCAACCGAATCGCCAGCAACGGGAGGACCTCCTCTGGCGTGGCTCTTCAGGTCGCGCCGCGGTACGCCGCTTCCAGGGCAGCGATCTCGATTTTCTTCATGCCCATCATGGCTTGCAGGGCCCGCTGCGCGGCGGCCCTATCGGAGGAGCCGATCAATTGGGGCAGAACTCGGGGAACAATCTGCCAACTCAGGCCGAAGCGGTCTTTCAACCAGCCACACTGGCCTTCGCTGCCACCCTCGGCGATGAGGGCAGTCCAGAGGCGGTCCGTTTCCTCCTGGTTTTCTGTGGTGACCGAAAGGGAGATGGCTTCGGAGAACGTATACTGAGGTCCGCCATTGAGGGCCTGAAAAGGCGTCCCGCACAGTGTAAACTCCACAAGCAGAGGAGTGCGTTCTGGAGCGGGACGAGTAACATTGGTGATCTGAGAGTCAGGAAAGAGTGATGTGTACAGATTCGCAGCCTCTTCTGCTTGTCCATCAAACCACAGGCAGGTAGAAATCGTGGAGGTGATTGCCATAGGATAACTCCGCCTCATTCCAGATCGTAAATGATTGTTGGGGCAGTTTCGCCTTCTGGAGACGATGTGTTCTCAATCGCCTTGGCGTTTTGGAAGAGCAAGACCTTTCCCTCGAAGCAGCGGCGAGTGAGCACATTTGCCATCACGACTGCCAAAGTGTATTGGACGAGCAAGAATATTCCTCAAGAGCAGAAGTGCCTTGTTTCCTTCTGATTTGGCAGTCGGTTGGACGTGAATCCTCCGATTCCACGAGAACCAACTGCCAAATCAGAAGGAAACCGACCACTACTGATTCCCTGACAAGTCTCCGACGAAGCGGGGCGTTTCGTTCGGCAATCCGGGCTTGCTGTGGTGCCTCAGGCTGCCCCCTTGAGGTCATCACAAACAAGGGCAGACGGAAAGCCCTGGGTCGAAAACTTCTCCGAAGGTCAGTAGGCCCTGTTTCCTGTGATTTTGGCAGTCGGTTGGACATGAATCCCCCGATTCCACGAGAACCCAACTGCCAAATCAGAAGGAAACCGACCAGTAGGCCGGAGTAGCCAAGATTTCCCCGACCTGAGTCAGGTGTTGTTTGGAACGACCGCTGAGAAAGCCTCCTCGGGTTGATCAAGGCTTCGCGTCCTCAAACGGTGATAGCCCTGATTGGTCGAGAATCAACCAGTGCGAGGAAATCAGATCATCCGACCCTTCGGTGATGTTGGTGATGGAGTGATCAAAATCCGGGATCCCATCACGGTCCTTGTATTGCAGGATAAAGAGCAATTGTGTCGAAGGCACACGGACCAAAAATCTTTCATCGTCTAGGTGCTCTCGAGACCAGGAATACAAGTTGGGCAGCACGATACAGGAAGACGTGAACTGGTCTCCTAGCCAAACACTCCAGTCACAGCCGCTCTCCGTTTTGGTCACCCGTCGCTGGGTGACCTGACCCTCAAAGATATGTTTGGCAAGGTTGTCTAAGGCGATTTCGTGGGCTTGTTCTGGGGTCAATTGAAGCTCATCGAGGTGGTCTTGGTGAAGGTTGCGGATCCAGGCCCCCTCCACGACTGCCAGAAAGCTGTATACGTCGTGTCCCAGATGCCGAAGGAAACCGAAACGCTCTGGCTGGGTATCGACGTCGGCGATGCCTGCGGCGTTGAAGTAACTTCGAGACACCACGCGAGGGAACAGTTGTGATCGGTCCATTGTTGCAGCCGGTTTCTGTGCTTGGATTCTACTGAGCCTCAGGCTCAGTTTCCCACCGAGGGCGACCAACGGAAGCCCGGAACCTTGGTCGTTCTGCAATGGTCTCGTCG
>CAZYKP010000004.1:81158-224318 GCA_964648025.1 uncultured Pirellulales bacterium
AGCCTCAGGCTCAGTTTCCGGCCGAGGGCGACCAACGGAAGCCCGGAACCTTGGTCGTTCTGCAATGGTCTCGTCGAGAACTGGTCAGGGAACCAAAAAGCCTCAGGCTCAGTTTCCGGCCGAGGGCGACCAACGGAAGCCCGGAACCTTGGTTGTTGTCCATTGACGGTCTCGAGAACTTTTCCGGGAATCAAAATCGATCTTCCAGTTTCGCCACGTGCCTTCGCGGAGCCATCTGCTTTTGGGGAAAAATTCTTGCTCGTCCAAAACGCTGGATAGGCACAACAACCGCTGATTCCGCAGCCTTTCCAACAACCGGACGAGGCAAGATTTTCCTCAATCTCAGTGGTGTTTGCAGGAACTCCTGCTTCGACCACAAAAAGTCCTGGAGCGGCTAACTTAGAACGTCAGTGCAGATCACAACTCGCAACGTTCGTTTGGCTTTATGTTCTTGGAATCGCATCATACCAAGGCCGCTTGATCTGGAATGTGAACCTGTCGGTATGATCCACCTGATTCTCAACAACGGCGTTATTCTCTGTGGCCGAAGCCGGACTTGCCACGAGAATCAACACCAAGCAATTGCGAACTTGGCCAATTATAGAACTCCCTCGTTTGATCATTGAACTGATGCCATTTCCAAAAAAGAAACTTGCAGATCCGCTGAAACCTGACCTCCTTCTTCCAAGCCTTCCGATCCCTGAGCGAGCAAACGCCCCTTGCCATTTCAGACAATGTATTCTCCCACTGATAAATGATATTTGCAAGGTCTCAGAAGGAATGCCCCAGAAGCTCCCAGGTTGCCTGAGATGCCGTCCACTTGCTTTTACTCTGATTCGTCGGTGTTGCTGACACATCTGGTTGGAGTTCGCCCTGGCGTCACTTTGAAGTTCGCCTTGCTCGGCTATGGCGTTTGATCCCTTGAGCGGTCGCGGTAGCTGGGCAATCCCCATCCTCCACCTCCTGGTGTTTCCAGCACCAGCACATCGCCAGGTCTGGCTAAGAACTTGGCTTGTCCGCCAAGCGGTTCCCGAGATCCATCGGCCCGGATCAACAGATTTTTGCCACAAGCGCCGGGTCCGCCTCCACAAAGTCCGTAAGGCGGATAGGGACCGCGTCGTTGAGTCAGCAGTGAGACCTCAAGTTCTTTGAGGAACTTCAGCCGCCGCAGAACACCTCGGCCGCCAGGGTAGCGGCCTGCTCCCCCGGAGGCTTGTCGAATGGAGAACTCCAGCAAGCGGACAGGATACCGTCTTTCCAATACCTCCGGATCGGTCAGCCGAGTATTGGTCATATGTGTGTGTACAGCGTCAGCCCCAGGACCGTTGGATGTGGCCCCTGCTCCCCCGCAGATCGTCTCATAGTAGCCAAAGGTCGGATCGCCCAGGGTGAGGTTGTTCATGGTGCCCTGACTGGCTGCGGCCACACCAAAGGCCCCCAGCAGAACATCGACAATCCGTTGGCTTGTTTCCACATTGCCGCCGACAACTGCGGGGCTCTGCTCAGGCGTCGCGCCCGGCTGGGGATTGAGCAATCCCGGCGGAAGCAAGATCTCCACAGGCGCCAAGACCCCTTCGTTCAAGGGGATCTCTTCTTGGATGAGCAACCGCAGACAATACATCACCGCTGCGGTGACAATGGCCCGGTTGGCATTGAGGTTGCTGGGAGAAACGTTTGCGGTGCCGGTGAAATCCAGACTCACCTGTTGGCCTTGGATGGTCATCGTCACCGCAATGGCCGAACCGTCATCGAGAAAGTCGACAAACCGCCGGCGGCCATTGGGCAATCGGCCCAGAGCTTGACGGAGTTTTCCCTCGGCAGCCTTCTGAATATGCCCCATATAAGCTTTCACAAGTGGGAGCCCATAACGTGAAATCATCCGCTGCAGGGCTGCGGCTCCCTGGCGGTTGGCAGCGATTTGGGCTTGCACATCGGCTAGGTTGTCCTCAACGTTCCGGCTAGGAAAGGGCCCGGAGGATAAGAGCTGGCGGAATTCTTGGAGCCGCTGTTGGCCGCCATCGATCAACTTCGTTGCGCTGATGAGCACCCCTTCCTCGGCAAGATTGGTCGAGAATGGGGGCATCGATCCCGGGACGATCCCTCCCAGTTCGGCATGGTGGGCTCGGCTTGCTGTCAGGAACGATAACTCGCCGGAATCTTCAAAAACCGGCGTGATCACGGTGACATCGGGCAGATGTGAGCCCCCTCGGTAGGGGTCATTGGTCACCAGGACATCACCCGGTTTTAGATCGGGGTGATCTTCGAGGATCGCTTTGACGGTGACGCCCATCGCTCCCAAGTGCACAGGGATGTGTGGAGCATTGACCACCAATTCTCCTGAGGCTGTGAACAAAGCACAACTGAAATCCAACCGTTCCTTGACGTTGACGCTGCTGGCGGTCTTTTGCAACGTGACGCCCATCTGTTCGGCAATTCCGGCAAATTGGTTGTTGAAGACCTCCAGCAAGACCGGATCAGGTTCTGCGGGATCGGCCGTTGTTTGTGGCAGCTGGCTGGGAGTTCCTGGCTGCTGGTCGGTCAACAGCAGCTCGCCGCGGCCGAGCACCTCGGCTTGCCAGCCGGGGTCGATGACTGTGGTGGCCACCTGCTCGTAGATCAGGGCTGGGCCAGCAATCTGGGCCCCGGGCCGGAGTGCCGCTCGGTCGTAGACCGGCATGCTCAGGTGCCTGCCGCGAAAGTATCCTTGGGTCTGGCTGACAGGCTGGGGGCTGTGCTTCTGGGTTGCTTGGGCCGCTGGCGTGGGGTCTGGTGTGGAACCGGTGACTTCGACACGCACAGCACCGATTTCGATCCGTTTGTGAGTGTGCCGGTATCCGTACAGCCGTTGGTGCTCAGCCTCATAAGCCCGGCAGTACGATTCTGCTAAGTCAGCAAGACGGTTCGCGTCCGGATTGTCGTCGAAAAGGAAGTGGTGATCCAAGGCAGAGTTGTGGTCAGATTCTGGAGTGACGTTGGTTGGCTCAGGGATCGTGAGAAACTCTTCCAGCCCTTGGTAGCGCAAATCGATGAGGCGCCGGACACGGAGGTTTTCAGGAGCAATCCCCTCAGCCAAGACCTCCGTTTGGGCGGCTTGGGCCAGCTGACGGCTGATCCGCTGGACTTGGTCGAAGGCCGACAGTTGGCAGATGACATACAGGCCCTGTTGGCGGTGTCGAACGATATCGGCGGTGCCGATCCCATAGGCGCTGAGGATCCCCGCGTCTGGGTGATTCAAAATCTGCCGTTGGCCCAACTCACGGGCAATGGCACAGGCATGTTGGTTGGCCGCTGCACCAAAGGCCACCAACACATAGTCACGCGGATCGTAACCTTTGGCCAACGAGACCGAGCCAATGGCCTTGACCATATTGGCATTGGCGACTTGAAGAAAGCCTTCCGCTAAATCTTCAAGCGAATATTGCTTGCCAGTAGCTTTAGCGATTCTGTTTGACAGTTCACTTAATCGCTCTTGGACGGCATGCCCGGCCAGCGGGAACGGGAATTTCTCTGGCCACAGTTTGCCGAGATAGTAATTCAGGTCGGTCACGCACAAAGGCCCCCCCTGCCCGTAGCAAGCAGGTCCCGGGTCCGCGCCGGCCGAATCAGGGCCGACAACGAGTTTGACACCATCAAAGGTGCAGATGCTGCCGCCTCCTGCGGCAACGGTTTCAATGGCCATCATCGGGGCAACCACGCGGACGCCGGCTTTCTCCGACTCATACTCCAGATGCAGCCGGCCATCGCATCGACAGACGTCCGTGCTGGTCCCTCCCATGTCAAAGCCAATCGCTCTGGGGAAGCCGGCTGCCTTGGCGACTGCGGAGACCCCGACGACCCCGCCGGCTGGACCGGAGAGGATGCTCTCCTTGCCGCGAAAGGACTCTGCTTGCACAAGTCCCCCGGCGCTGGTCATCAACCGAAGCTCACCTGCGGGCAGGGATTCTTGCAACTGGGCAAGATAACCTCGCAGCACAGGGTTGAGGTAGGCATCCAAAACGGTGGTCTGCCCGCGTGCGACGATCTTAATCAGAGGGGCCACCTCATGGCTGAGGCTGATCTCGGTGAAGCCGACCTGACGAGCGAGTTCAGCGATGAGTTGTTCCTGCTCGGGAAACAAGGCCCCATGCAGCAGGCAAATCGCCAGCGATTCCAGGCCGTCGTTCTTCAGCTGGGCCAGTTGTTTGCGGATCAACTGCGGGTTGAGGTCTTGGAGAACAACGCCTTCGGCGGTGATGCGTCCGTCGGCCTCGATGACTTTTTCGGCCAAGGGGGCTGGTTTGGCGACATCAAGGGCAAACAACTGGGGCCGATTTTGATAGCCAATAGACAGAATGTCGCCAAAACCGGTGGTTGTGAGCAAGGCTGTTCGAGCGCCCCGCCGGGTGAGCAGGGCATTGGTGCCCCGCGTGGTTCCCAACCGCATCGAACAGGGCGGGATCGGTTGCTGGCGGGACAGGCCCAGCATCTGTCGAATGGCGACAATCGGGGCTTCCTCATCCGAGGTGAGTTCGTATGCCTTTCCTGCAACGGAGGATACTTTCAAGGGGGTTTTTAAGTGGAGCCTTCCGGTCGCTTGGTCCGAGTGGACAACCAATGACTCGCCAAGCGGCGTACCACGATGATCGAACAGTCGTAGCAGATAGTCGCCCCAAAAATCCGGAGGGTCACCACGGCGAGCGGAATCCACGACCGCCTGTTGAGATGATCCGTCGCTGGCTTGTCCTTTGGTGGCCCCGCTGCTGAGCAGCTTGTGCCGCCACAGCTCTCCCTCGGGAGAACGAGCGATGCAATCGGTAAACGTCCCGCCAACGTCGATCCAGAATTGCCAGCTTGTGCCCATAAATGTTCGCTGATCTCAAAGACCAGCGTCGTTCGGGGAATCCGCAGGAGAAAAAACAGCGACCGGGACAAGACCGCCTTCAAAACCAGTTCTGCTTGTCCACAACGTTCTTCAGTGTCCTGCCGGCGGCAAAACGGCGGCAGTTCTCAATTAACAGCTCCAATCGTCGCTCCCAGCAGTAGGGGCCCTCGCCCGCCACATGGGGAGTGATCAACACGTTGGGCATCCTCCAGAGCGGGTGTTCCGGTGGTAGGGGTTCGATCGGGAAGACATCCAAACTTGCCCCGCTGAGACGACCTTGCTGCAGAGCCTCAACCAGGTCGGCCAGAACCAAAGTCGATCCACGACCGACGTTGATCAGATAGGCCCCCGGTTTGATGGCGTTGAACTGCTCCCGGCTCATCAACCCAACTGTCGAGGGAGTTTCCGGCAGGATCATAGCGACATAATCGGCTCGTGGCAGCAAGGCCATGAGTGCCTCAGGCGGGTGGAGTTCATCAACTCCCTGGGGGCAGTGTGTTTGCCGGGCGTCGGTGGCAAGCACCGTCATGCCCAAACCTTTGGCAAGACGGGCGGTGGCCTCTCCGGCACAGCCACATCCGAGGATCAGCAGCGTGCAGTCGGGCAGGTGGATGATGGGTTTTCCGGGGCCCCAGAGTTGCTGCTGTTGTTGTTGGCCATAGTAGAAGAAGTGGCGGCTGTGGGCCAGAATCAGCCCCAGGATATGGTGGCTGAGATGATCATCGAAGATGCCCCGGGTGTTGGTGACCACGACATCGCTGCGGACCAACGCCGGGTGGAACCAATCGGGGCCCAGGCCTGCGCGGGGGGCGGCGATCCACCGTAAGCGGCTAGCACAGGCCAATAGCTCCGGCGGGAGGGTGCCATAGGCTGCCTGAGCCTCTCTGAGGGCCGGACGGGCCTCAGCTGGGTCGTCAAAGGCCAGCACCTCGCATTCTGGCACCGCATGACCGATGGCTTCAGGCCAGTGAGGCAGGACATTGGGTGGAACCATGACCAGTCGGAACCTCATGCAGCGGATCTCCCTAAATCGTTGAGGTCGAATTCGCTAAGGCTGGGCTTATGCCCAGGAAGACAGGGCTTGAGGTGACCGTCATCGACGAGTTCTCAGCGATTCGGGAATCATTGGACACAGCAGCTCGCCAGAGTCTCGCAGGGCAGAAACTGTTGAGCCAACCCAGATCACTCTGGCGATTGTATCGGCTGGCCTGCGGTTGATGCAGCGATGGGACTGGACCGAGGGACTCTTTCACCGGTGACTCGCGAGTCTTTCACCGGTTGATGGGGCATTGTTTTTCACAAGTTCATCAAGCAAGTGGATCTCGACGTTGTTTTGGTTGCACGAGATAATACGCTTGGCAGTGAGTTGACACAGCATTCAGGCTTTGGCGGCTTGAGGTCTTGCAGACAGAAGACTCCCAACCAAGGCCTCCCTTGGCTTCACCTTCGACTGATTGCTTGACTTGATGCCTCAGCCCTGAAGCCTCGACCAAGTCCGGCACGTGGACTCCGTTTTGGGGCACTTTTATGCCAAGAAAGCACCAGAAAAAGCACCAGCAGGATGTCCCCCAAGCTGCCCGTGCGCAGCGTTCTTTGGAGAAAGGTGATGTCAAAGCTGGGTTGAAGGAAGCGAAGCGGTGTTTTCGCCACGATCCCAGCGAGCAGCACCGTCAGTTGTTGGAGAGAGCATTTCTCACCCGTATCCAGCAGCTTTATCAGATGAATGCCACTGATGAGGCGAAGGAGGCGCTGAAAGAACTCCAAGAACTGCCTGCCCGAGAGCCCGAGGTGCTTCAACAAATCCCTCGCCTTCAGGTTTTGCTGGGTGATCCCGGAGTGAACGTCGAGGAGGTGCTGGCAGCAGATCCTTCGCTGTTGGTGGAGTGGGCCGACAGCGCTGTGTTGGGTTCGCAAGTGGCGCCGCATGGTTTCACCGAGCAGGTCGAGGTTGTCCGACGGGCCTTTGCCGCTGTTGAGCGTGGCGAAGACGCTGAAGCGGCTGAGCAATTGAAGGCGATCTCCAAGAACTCTCCGCTGGCGGACTGGCGAGTGTTTCTCCGCGGGCTTTCGGCGTTTTATCAGCAGGACTACCAGCGAGCTGAAGTCAATTGGCAGCGGTTGGAGCCGACCCGTCCGGCCAGTCGCCTGGCCCAGACGCTGCTGGCTGCTACCGGCAGGACGCCCCCACAGCCTGAAATGACCCTGGGGCTTGCCAAACTGGAGGCGTACCTCCGATCGGATGCGGCGATCGATGCAGTGCTGCAGCTAGCGGAATTTTGGAAGCAAGGTGCTTTCAAAAAGTTCTTGCGGCAATATCGCCAGTTGTTGCAGCGATTTGGTCAGTCGCATGAGGCCTTGCTTGGGGGGGTTACGGATTTGGTTTGGAGGCGAGCGGTCCGCGAGGGCAACCACACCTTGTTGGCCGAGTTGGTCAAGACTGGCTCTGGTCCGGAGATTGACCCTTGTTGGAACCGCGCTTGGGCGTTGTTCATGGAGAGCCCTGACAGCGACGCCAGCATCGAGGAGGTCGAGGCGTGTTGGATGGCCTACATCGAAGACATCCCCAAGCACGGTTGTTTGCGTGAAGAAGAACAGCCGGTGGCCATTGGGCTTGTTCATATGCGAGTGGCTCGGGAATTTTTGCAATATGCTGAGCAACTTCAGGATGGTTTTTTCTTTCTTGCCGACGATGAGGCAGAACGGAAAGAGGTCCGCCAGAGGGCGGCCAAGCACTACCGAGCCAGTATCCGGTCCTGTCCCGATTTGCAGGATGCTTATCTGGATTTGGTGGACCTGCATGAGCAGGATGAGGAACTCTCCAAGGCCGCCAGCGTGATGGAGAAGTTGGCCCGCCAGGATCCTGATTGTTTTGAGGCCAGGATGTGGTTGGCCAATTACCATCTCTCGGAGGATGAACCGGAGAAATCCGAACCTCATGTCCAGGCAGTCAAACGCCTGCGGCCGCGTGATCCCCGCTGCGACGCACTCACCTGGAATCAACAGCTCACGATGGTCCGCTGTTTGACAATCAAGCGGAAGTTTCAAGCAGCCCGAGAACAGCTGGAGGCAGCCGTCCAGGCGGCCCCCGTCGGTCTGGAGCCCTACGAATTCGACCTTCTTCGCGCGGGCATTGCGTTTAAGGCCAAAGATCAGGCAATCGCCGGTGAGCACCTCAATGCCGCCTTGGCCCAAGTCGAAGACCCAACGCCGCTGTGGATGCACATGAGCGGATTATCCGCTCGCATGCGGGTGGCACGCGAATTCAAAAAGACCTTTGACGACAACTTTAAAAAAGCCATCAACAGTCCGCCGGTGAGCATCTCGGCAGGTCGAATGTCCCGGTTTCTCTTATCAATCAAAGCCAACAAAGCGAACTACACAGGTCGCGCGACCCAGGAACGGCTGCTGCTGGAATACCTGAAGAGGTCTCTCGACATCTCCTGGCAACAAGAAGATCTCCGAGATGTCTGTAAGTTCTTGGAGTCCGTTCCCCGTCGATTCGCCTTACGGTCAAAACTGATCGAACGAGGGCTGGTGTGCTTTCCAGAAGTTCCCCACTTTCACTGCTGGGCAGGTCTGCTGGAACAGCAGAGTGGGCCATTTCTCTGCGATATCCACCGGGCGGTGGACTGTATCGAGAAAGGACTTGCTCTGCACAACCAAGGCGAGATCAAACTGAGCCAAGAAGAACTGGATCGTATCCGGCCAGCCCTTTCCATGCTCAAAGATGTCCTGGAACTGACATCACACATGGCCGCTGCAAGAGCAAATCTTGACGCCTCAGCTCAAGATGCTTTCACTGAGGAGTTTTTCTGAGAGAAATCTTTTGGCTTGGATGCTGAGGTGCTGGTTGCCGGAGCAAAGGTACCCGCTTCGTCGAAGACTTTTCAGGGAATCAGTCAGTTTTTGGGTTTTGATGGTCAGGGTGTTTCATGGAGAACCCATACAAGGTTCTGGGCCTGGACGATGGCGCCGATGAGGTGCAAGTTCGCAACCGTTATTTGGCCTTGGTCCGGCAGTTTCCTCCCGAACGGGAACCGCAAAAGGCGGCGGAAATCCGAGCAGCCTATGATGCGTTGCGTGACCCGATTGTGCGGTTGGAACGTCAACTCTTCAGCGTCCAATCCAATCAGACTCTTGAGAGCCTGATCCAGGAACATCGGCCCGATGTCCACAGCGTGCGTCTTCCCACCGACCTCCTCCTCTCGCTTGCGAAACAATGACACTCAGGGAAAAATGATGCTGACTGCTGCCCTCGGAAAAGTCTTGCTCGTCCAAAACATGCGAGCCGCCGGAACGACTAGTGATCTGGCAGCTGTTGATCTGGCAGCTGTTGATCTGGAAGCCTCTCCGCTGTGCCAGATGAGCCAAGGTTTTCCTCAATCTCAGCAGGAAACAATCATACTAGGGAAAAAATGACAAACTCTCAGTGGGATCACGAGGCGATACTCAGCCGTTTTCGCGACTGGCTCACTCAGACCGCCGAGGAGATTGAATCGCTGGCCAGCCAGCAGACAAACCAACTGGCGTCCTTACAACATCCGCCTCCTGCTGAGAATGGCGACTCTGCAGACGAATCCGCGAGCATCTCAGGGTACGTCTTGCCCGGGCAATCTGTCCCCGAGGTTGGTTTGTTGCAGGTGGTCGAGGCGTTGACCGCGCTGCGGCATGAATTGAAGTTGCAGACCAAGGGAGTCCGAAACCTGGAGACCTCCGTGGAGCGTTCGCTGCAAGGCTTGGACGCTGCCAGCCAAATCTTCCAGTCTGCCCAGACCAAACAAGCAGACAGCCCCGACCGCACATCGCGACCTTTTGTGGAGGCCTTAATTGAACTGGACGAAGGCTTGCTCCGCGCGGTCCGGGCCTTTCAGGCAGTCAGCCGCCCAAGAATCGACTCCACCAGGGCTGAGCCCCCTGCAGAACCTCTCTCTGAAGGGTCTTTGCAGGACGACCTGGACAGACGCTTTGATCAACAACCCTGGTGGCGGCGGCTGATCGCCCGGAGGTGGCACTCGCTGGTCCTGGAGACGATCTCCCAAAAGACCCAATTGGCGATTTTCAGCCAGCGGGAGGGGTTGAACAATTTGCTCCAAGGGCTCGAGTTGGTTCAGGCTCGGCTGGATCGGGCCCTTAAGAAGAATGATATCCAACGCCTGGACCAAGTCGGCGGCCCTGTTGATCCGACGCTGATGACCGTCGTGGAAGTCGTCGAACGATCGGATTTGCCGCCGGAGACGGTCGCCGAGATCGTGCGTCCCGGCTACACCTGGGGCGAGCGTGTCATCCGCTTTGCCGAAGTTCGCGCCGTCCCTAGTCAGCCATCTCAAACGAAGCGATAGCAAAGCCCCCGGCAGCCGGTCTGCTCGGGACAGCTCAGGCCAGAATAGTTTCCGCCAGAGCAAACTCAGCCAGAGCAAACTCAGCCAGAACAAACTCAGCCAGAACAACTTCAGCTAGAACGATTTCAGCTAGAACAGCTCTAGTCAGAACAACTCCAGAGAATCGTTGACATGGATTCGATCATTGGGATCGACTTGGGAACGACCAACAGCGTGGTTGCGGTGATTCAAGACGCGCGACCAGAGGTGCTGCACGGTCAGGACCAGTCGGCGATCCTTCCTTCGGTCGTGGGAATCACCAGCGATGGGCGGTTGCTTGTCGGCGAAGCGGCGAGAAACCAGGCGTTGCTAGCTCCGGAGCGAACTGTCAAGTCGATCAAGCGCAAGATGGGCCTCTCCGAAAGCGTTCACTTGGCTGAGAAGGACTACACACCGCAGGAGATCTCGGCGATCATCTTGCGAACGCTCAAAAAGCGGGCTGAGGAGCAACTGGGTCAACCGGTCAGCAAGGCGGTCATCACCGTCCCGGCGTTTTTCACCGAAAACCAGCGAGAGGCCACACGGGAGGCAGGAGAACTGGCCGGGCTGGAGGTTGTCAGGATCATCAATGAGCCAACCGCCGCGACACTCACCTACCAGCCACGCTCCGAACGCAATGAACGCCTGTTGGTTTATGACTTGGGTGGGGGCACCTTTGATGTCTCCATCGTCCAGATTGAGCAGGGTGTCATCGAAGTGCTGGCCAGCCACGGCGATACCAACTTAGGCGGCGATGACTTCGACCAACTGTTACTTGACGAGGTGGCTGACTCCTTTTTTGCCGAGCACGGGATCGATCTGCGAACCATCCCTGTGGCCAGGTCGCGGCTCCTGCAAGCTGTGGAAGAAGCTAAGAAAAGACTCTCCAGTGAAGCGGTCACCAGCATCGCCGAAGAGTTCATCGCCGAGAAAGACGGAACACCCCTGAACCTGCAAATCGAACTGGACCGCCACGACTACGAACGGTTGATCGAACCCCTGTTGAAGAGAACCCTCCAAAGCGTGGACACCGCTTTGGCAGAGGCCAAGTTGACTTCCGGCCAGATCGATCGGACCATCTTGGTCGGAGGCAGCAGTCGGACTCCAATGGTGCAACGCCTCTTGGAGGAACAACTCGGCCAACAACCGCACTGGGAAATCGATCCCGATCTGTGCGTGGCCCTGGGCGCAGCTGTCCAAGGCGGGTTGATCGCCGGCGTCGATGTCGGGGCTGTTTTAGTGGATATTACTCCCCATACTCTGGGGATCCAAGTTGTTGGCGAGTTGCATGGTCGGATGACCAACAAGTTATTCTCGCCGATTATCCAACGCAACACGGCTCTTCCGGCGACACGATCGGAGATCTACTACACGGGCTACGATGGGCAAGAGGCCGCTCGGATCCATGTTCTGCAGGGGGAACATGAGGATGTCACCTTCAATGAGTCCGTGGGGGAGTTTCTGCTTGAGGGTTTGGATGATCAGGCCGAAGAGGGAAATGAGATCCTCGTTCGGTTCGACCTGGACCTCGATGGCATCCTCATGGTGACGGCCATCGAACGCGACACCGGGCTGGAGAAGCAACTTCGGCTGGAAAATGCCATCACCCGTTTCCGCGAGTCCGATCGCGAGCAAGCCAAAACTAAGCTCGACGAGGTCTTTGGTGAGCCTTCTCCGGTTGTGGAGCTTCAAGCCCTTCAACAGGAGGCCCTTGCAGCCGCTTCAGATCAGCTTGTGGAGCGATCCGATCAGCTGGTTGCCAAAGGCCGGCAGTTGGTCGCTCAGGCTTCTCCAGAAGATGCCCAGGAGATCCAGAGCCTCATCGAAAGCATCGAACAAGCTCAGTCCTCCGACGACCGGGAACGCCTGCAGGCACTGACTGGCCAGCTGGACGATCTGCTTTTCTATGTGGAGGACGCATGAGCACCGAGGCCTCTAGAGCCGATTCCCTACATTGCCCGACTTGCGGTGCCCAGCAACTCCCTGCGCTTCAGTGTCGGCGGTGCAAATGCGATTTGAGCTTGCTGGTGGCCGTGCGAAACCATGCTCGTCAACTCCATCAGCAGTGCTTGCTCGACCTCAGCCGGCAAAAGTACGGCCAAGCCTTGGGAAACGCCAGACGATTGCTGGAACTCTCGCCGGACCAGACCGCACGGCGGTTGCTGGCGATTGTTTACCTCTGCTTGGGGCAGTATCAAGAGGCATTGGGCCTTGGTGAGCCCGGGTCCGCAGAGCCTGTTTCAAAACCTTGAACTTCGACGAGTGAACCCCGCCACATTGGTCGGTTGCCTCCCCAAGAAGGGGTGTTAAACACTGGGAGGGAGCCGGTCGGTCATTTCCACAAGAGTCCGCCAAGGTCCCGCCCGACCGCCTGTTGAGCAAGCCGCCACCCCGCGACAGGCACAGAGGGCCTGATTCTTGCTTGCCGTCTGGGGAGGGTAGTGACCAAGGATCCTTCGGGGCTAGAATAAACCAACTTGTCCTGATAGGTTACTGGACTAGCTTCGCCGGTGTTTTTGGGGGATCGGGAGAAACCGGCGAACTCTTCCCGAGGCAGATGTCCTTCTGGACAATCGTTTCCCAAACTTCAAGTTGCCAGACCAAGTTATCAAAAGAAGGCACCCTCCAACTTGCCTGTGGGGGGAATCCAACACCTTCCCTGATTTCCAAACACGCAGCAAGTCACAAGCACACAGCTAACTCCAGACAGGCAGCTAACTCCAGACAGGCAGCTAACTCCAAACAGGCAGCAAGTCACAAGCAATCAACAAGCAATCAGCAGCGTCTGACTGAAACCAGGTTGCAAGTGAGAATTCGAAGCTGCAAGTGACCAAGAGGCGCCGCCTGAGGGTTTGGGACCTACGAGGCTGCGATTGAACACCTCGAGATTCACCGGTTCCGATCAACGTGTGTCAGAACGGGTGTTTGACTGAGAAGCTGGATTTTGACGATTGGTCTTGACAACCAGTTCGGGCACTTCCGATTGTGTCAATTCGTGTCCATGAACTGCGGGGCAGCTTCGGCATGGAACACACAGGCTCTTGATGTCACAAGAAGGCTGTGAGCCGAATATCTCTCCCCCCTGTTTGAGCTAGATTTTCGCGAAACCAACTCCCTTTGACTGCGAGAGCCCGAAACGTGGAGTCATTTTTGGGTTTCCTCGGTCAAGGAGAGGTGCCAAGACGCTGAGCCCTGATGACCGCCACCACCGAGTACCGCGATCTGATTTTGGAGCATCTGGCCAAGGCCACCGAGGCGAACTACAGGTGCTCCAGTCGCGTGGGAAATGTCGACGTCATCACTCCCGGATCGGCCGATGAGGTGATGATCACTGCTGACCTTCACGGCCATCGGCGGAACTTCAACCAGATCCGCAAGATCGCCGACCTGGCCAACAATCCACGGCGTCATCTGATTATGCAGGAGGTCTGCCACGGGGGGCCACAATACCCTTCCAATGGAGGGTGTATGTCCCATGGCATGCTGGAGGATGTGGCGAAGCTGAAGGCTAAGTTTCCTGATCAGGTTCACTTCATCCTCAGCAATCATGAGTTGAGCGAGCTGACGGAGTACCCCATCCTCAAGCAGGGGAAGATGCTCAATTTGATGTTCCGCCTGGGCATCAGCGAGATGTATGGTGAAGGGGCCGAGCCGGTCCGGGAGGCCTATTTGGCCTTTATTCGGTCTTGTCCGCTTGGGGTCCGCATGCCCGGAGCGATCTTCGTCTGCCACAGCGCTCCGGATAAGGTCGACGAAAAGGGGTTTGACACCACCGTTTTCGATCGAGAGCTGGACATCGAGGACCTCAGAGAAGGCAGCGATATCTTCCAGATGGTCTGGGGCCGGGACTACCGTCGCGAGAACGCTGAGGCCTTCGCCAGAATCATCGACGCCAAAGTGTTGATCCACGGCCACACCCCTCAAGAAAAAGGGTTTGCCGCTCCCAACGATATCCAGATCATCCTCGACTGCTGCAGTCGTCCAGCCAGTTACGTCATCATCCCGACCTCAGCCGACTCCAGCCACGAGCAAATCGTCTCCCTCATCAAGATGCTCTGATCAGCAATGCTCTGACATGCTTGGAGGCACAGTCCGGGAAAAACTGGCTCCGAAAGGGTATCTGCCGGCCTGGAGAGGTCTTCAGCTCAGCGTTGCCGGGGATTTTGAGCGTCCGACGCCTCAGGCCAATCTTGCGTGGCAGCGCGTGAAGGGGCCGTTTGAAGGGGCCGGATGCTCTGGCTGCCCAAGAGAATAGCCGTGTTTTTGCTGGGGGCTGGATCTGGCAGGCTCTTTGTTCTGGGCAGGTCTTGCTAGCAAGATTTTGCTAAGCAGATTGTTGGCCAGTGGGTTGCTGGCCAGTGGATTGCTGGCCAGTGGGTTGCTGGCCAGTGGATTCTTGAGGAGTCAGTTCCTGTTGAGCGGACCCCCCACTGGGCTGTTGCGAGTGGCTTTGGCCGACCTGACTCTCCGTTCCTGAGAGCAGTCGCGCGATGTTGGTGCGGTGCCGCCAAACGACCAACAGCGGGGCCAAGATGCTAAAGGCGGTCGCGACAGCGTTGTTGGCAGAAAAAATGTCCCCAATGCAGACCAACTGAACCACCGAATAAGTGACCGTGGCCAGCAAGGACCCCAAGGAGATGTAGCGGGTTATCCCCACGGTCATCAAGAAAACCACCAGCCCGGCCAGCGGCGGCCACCAACTCAAATAAAGACCTAAGGCGGCAACGACCCCTAAACCGGTAGCCATTCCTTTGCCACCAGAAAACCTCAGGTAAACAGGATAGAGGTGGCCCAGAAGTGCCGCAGCCCCGCTGAGTATGATCAGCGTCGTCGGCTGCCAGCCTGCAGCTAAGGATCCTGCCAACAACATCGCAGTGGCCACAGTTGGCACAATGCCTTTGAGGAAATCCAAAAAAAACACCACAAAGAACCAGTGCCACCCTAAAACTCGTCCCGCATTGGTGGCACCGATGTTGCCGCTTCCTGCCGAGCGGATGTCGATTCCCGCTACGAGTTGTCCCAACAGGTAGCCAAAGGGGATGCCCCCCAGGAGATAACTCGCCAGGGTCGCGCCTGCAATCAACAGCAAAGCATCCATCGCAACGATCGCTCTGGGTCATGTCCCGGCAAACGGCAAACCACCAAACAATAACAAAGGGAGCCAGAACAGTCAGTCCGAGAGCAGGAAGTTGGCAGGGCCCTGTTGAGCCACTCTCCTTCTTGACTTGAACCCTTGCTTGACTTGAACCCTTGCTTGACTTGAACCCTTGCTTGACTTGAGTCCTTGCTTGACTTGAGTCCTTGCTCACTCGAGTCCTTGCTCACCCTCACTTCGTCTCTTCTGCGGGGTTGCTGTTGCGGAGTTGCTGTGACGCCGAACGGCATCATGCATGGTGTAAAGCAGATAACGCTGTCCGCTTGGCACCAAGATCCCACTGGACTTGTTCTCTTTTAGCACGGGATTGCCAGGGTATTTGCTCCAGTGGATGAGGTCATCACTGATGGCCAGGCAGGTGGACCACTCCCGCCAGTTGGGCGTATCTGAAGCATGATAGATCCCGTAATACCGCCCTTGATACTTGATGACTTGGTTCAGGGCTACGGCGTGTCGGTCGTATTCTGCGGGACCGCGTTTCAGAACAGGTTCGTCCCTTACATTGGTCCAGACTTTCTGGTCTTGGCTTGTGGCTAACCAGACCCCTTGATCACCCCGTTCGTAGAAGAGATACCAAGTGTCTGCTTCCCTCCAGAGCACCGGAGTTCCTCGGGGGCCAGGTGGGATGGGCTTGCCGGATTTCAGGCGGATGTCCAACGGTCCTAGTCGAGTCCACTTCAGCCCGTCAGGACTGCGAAAGAGATGAGCGATGTCGTCACGCCCCTCGGCAACCATCACATACCCATCACCGTCTCGGACGACCATCATGTCCTCGATCCAATGCTCTCGATCCAGCGGTTCCTTGGGTGAGCGTCTCCAATGGATGCCGTCGTTGCTGACAGCATGACCCAACATCCGCAATCCGGTTTGCGGATCGCTGTAACCGGTGTACCACAGACGCCACTGATTCCCTTCTCGAAGGATCCAGCCTCGTTCGCGAATGTGTGAATCCCAGGCATCACCCTGGCCTGCGGTGAAGACAGGTTGCTGAGGCGACTGCTTCCAGCCAAGCAACTCAGAAGGAAACTTCTCTGGTGCCTGCTCCTGAGCCAGGCACGCGGAAAAGCCACCCGAAAAGCCACCCGAAAAGCCATCAGAAGCAAGCCACCCAAGGAGACTTTGCGTCGACACAAAGGCCGTCAGCCACCACAAGAAAACACCAAGTCGGAACCTCTTGGCCAATTGGACCGGCCCCAAGGCAAGGAACACGGTCGACTCCTTTCTTGGGCATTCGTTCATGTGCTGTCTCTGCTTCGCGTCGTCAGACTGTGCCAACCGCCTGAATCTCTTGTTCGGTGATCTGTAGCAACCCAGGCCCACTGCCGGAACTCTCGCTCAGCCAACGCAGCTGAGGGCATTCTTCAGCCGCATTCCCCGCCAGCATTCTTGGGAAATCGGGGTTTCTGCCAAAGACCCTTTGCTACACTAAGCAGCCCCAGCTTTGGCAATCGCGCAATGGCTGATCGCTCGGCTGGGGACCGCTGGCACGGAAACCCGAGCTACGTGAAATCCCTGAGCATAGGGCGGCTCCGGCGGTTTGATCAACAGGAGCAGTCAAGCCAGTCGGTGAGAATCGAAGCGCTTGGTTGGACGATCAGGTTGGACGATCAGGTTGGATGATCAGGTTGGACGATCAGGTTGGACGATCGGAGAGCTGAGGTGAATGCCGATGACCTGGGAACACAAACCACGCATGGGCGTTCGCTTCTCGGCGTTCGATTTGGCGGCGATTGTGATCTGCGCTGCTGTGTGTCTCTGGGCTTGGCCGACCTGGAAAACCGATACGCTGCTGCTGCCTTTTGTCTTGGGTCACTTCTTCTTGTTTTGCAATGTATTTCGAGTTCGCAGGTGGACGGAATGGCTCTGGGGCGGGCTGTTGTTGGTCAACGTCGCCTTGTGCATTCCCGACTCCGAGAAACTGATCAGCGACCCTCCTTGGTTGCCCTGGGGGCCTGTCCTGGCTGGGCAACTTCCGCTGACGGTGCTTTTCCTGGCCCTCGAGGTCTGCAGCCGACGGTATCACGGAATCTGGTCCCGCCAAATCAACCCAGGCTACGAAAACAAGCTGCGGCGATCTCCCGCTGAGGAGCCCCCCAGCTCAGACTCACCCGGCTCAGACTCACCCGGCTCAGACTCACCCGGCTCAGACTCCTCAGGCGTCTGAGCCCAGCCGAACCTTCAAGTCCTGCCGTCAGCTGCCGGTGGTGCAGACTGGCGGTGGTGCAGACTGGCGGTGGTGCAGACTGGCGGTGGTGCAGACTGGTCCAGGGACGTTTGCGCGAAACGGAAGTCCTTCGTCGGCCAACTGACAGGAGGGCCCGCAAAGCAACTGCTTGGTCAGCCGGCCGACGTCCTTGATCCTCACGGGTGAACACGCCAGGATGTCAGACTGGCACCCCCACGATCAACCCGAAAGCCAAACAAACATCTCAACCTCTCTGAGTAGGTTCGACATTGACGATGATGTCGCCGATCGCCTGGTACGCAATGGCAGCGTGTTTGTGCTCTGTGGCCGTCCCCGTGTGGGCAGCAGACGAGATCACCCCCACCAGCATCCAAGAATTCCAAAGCGAGATCCAGCCGTTCTTACGGTCCTACTGCCTGGATTGTCACACTGGGGACCAAGCCCAGGCCAAGTTCCGCTTGGACGATATCGACGCCCTGGTGACCGCAGGCAAGGATATCCTCAGGTGGGAAAAGACCCTGGAGATGATCAGCATCGGCGATATGCCGCCTGAGGAAGCCCTTTCCCTTCCTGACAAACGGGAACGTCGCCAAGTAGAAACCTGGATTTTCACAGAGCTGAAGAAGATCGGGCGTGGTCCGGACGAAGCGCGGCTGAGCCGCCCGAAGTTCGGCAATCGCGTGGATCATCAAGAGCTCTTCAGCGGCGAACACAAAGGCCCGGCGTATTCTCCCGCACGCCTCTGGAGAAAGAACCCCCAGATCCATCAGCGATTTGAGTCCGACAACCGTCTGCCGCAGGGAAATAGCCCTTTTGCCCCTCAAGGAGGCGAAGGGTTCCAAGACTACGCAACGTTGCTGGCCAATGAGTCGACCATTACCAGCCTGCGGATCAATGCCAAGAACTACGTCGCCCATCTGATTGATGGGCGTTTGGTCCATCCTCGGGGGCCGAATGGCAAACCCGATAAGACCCAATTTGTTCGCGAGGGCAAATCCCGCTGGCGAGAGTTCAACGAGATCGCTCATGCAGAGGGACCTCTGCGTCAAGAAACGCAGGAAAACGCTCTCAAGCGTGCCTTTGAATTGTTTCTGCACCGCAGGCCGACTGAGCAGGAACTCAAGCGGTACACCGAGGGGTTTCTGAAACAGGCCATCGAAATCGCCGGGCCCAAAAAGGCCTTAGAGAGCCTGCTGACGGCGATCATCCTCTCGCCGGAATTTGTCTACCGTCAGGAACTCGGTTTCGGCCAAGTCCTTCCCGATGGACGCAGAATGCTCTCGCCACGGGAGATCGCTAATGCCATTGCCTACGCCTTAACCGATTCGCCTCCTGACGCGGAGCTGCTGAAGGCAATCCAGCAGGGGCGGCTGTCGACCAAGGAGGATGTGGCCCGGGAAGTGCGGCGAATGCTCAGCGTGAGTACCCGGAAGTACTGGGGTTATGAAATCAATCACACCTTTGAACGTCATGTCGAGGCCTGCCCCAACCCCCGGGTGTTGCGATTTTTCCGCGAGTTCTTCGGCTACGGTGGGGTCTTCGAAGTTTTTAAAGACAAGTCGCGCAACCAGCACCACAAGCCGAAATTTCTCTTCAAAGATGCTGATTTGTTTGTGCTCTCGGTCCTGGAAGAGGATCAACAGGTGCTGGAGAAATTGCTGACTTCCGATCGCTATGTGGTCCACTATGCTTCGCCGGAACAGGCCGAGCGAAGGCTGCAGGCGATCAAAAAGGGCAAAGACAAGCGTGCTCAACAGAAGCTCGCCCGAGGCCTGAGGCCGGTTTTGGGCGGGTATCGAGGTGGCGAGTACTACACCGCTTACGGTTTTGACCGAGAAAGTTGGGATTACCCCATCCAGCAGCCTCACCCTGTTGCCCATCGAGCCGGGATGCTGACCCATCCTGCCTGGCTGGTGGCCCACAGCGGCAACTTCGACACCGATCCGATTCGTCGCGGAAAATGGATCCGCGAGCATCTCTTAGCCGATACGATTCCGGAAATTCCCATCGGTGTCGATGCGGCCCTGGAAGAAGCTCCTCATAAGACGCTGCGTCAACGTTTGGACAAAACGACCAAGCAAGAATGCTGGCGTTGTCATAAGAAGATGAATCCGTTGGGGCTTCCGTTTGAGGCTTTTGACGATTTCGGGCGATACCGGGAAGATTTTTATTTCGATCAGGAAGGCAAGATTGCCGGGACCTACTTTGAGCGAGAGCGGCGGATTGAACGTAGCAAGCAGCGGAAACAGCCGCCGGAGGAATTCACCACCAAGCCGATCGATACCACAGGGCAGCTGCGTGGCACTGGTGATCCTGCCCTGGACGGCCCGGTCCGGGACGCCTTTGATCTGGTGCATCGGCTGGCCAAAAGCGATCGCGTCCGCCAATCCTTCATTCGCCATGCCTTTCGGTATTGGATGGGACGCAACGAAACGCTCAACGACTCTCCCACGCTCATTGCCGCCGACCAAGCTTATCTTCAGAGCAACGGCAGCTTTCGAGAATTGCTCGTTTCTTTATTAACGTCTGACTCGTTTCTGATGCGAAAAGAGATCGAATAAGCCAATGCTCAATCGACGAGAGCTGATCAAGAGTGTGTCATTGGGGACCAGCAGTGTCTTGTTAGCACCGATGTTGTCTCGGTTGCAGGCCCAGGCCTCTGGTGATGACAAGCAACTTCCTCAACGCTTTGTTTTTGTGGTGCGAGCCAATGGCCTCCGACCCTGGGGGATTGTTCCTGAGGGGCTTGAGAGGCAAGGCGAGAATCGCCACCAACAGGAGAGGTTGTTGGATGAGCCCCTCAAAGAGCGGAAGCTGCACGAGACGATGAGCGCCTTGGAGCCGCTCAAAGATCATGTGACCATCGTCCAAGGGCTCTCGGGCAAGGCTGCCGCAGTGAGCGACCCGCATGGGGCCAACTTCGGGACCCTGGGCGTCTATCGCTCCGACAATGGGGCACCCCCTGCAGCGGAGACCATCGATGGTGCCTTGGCCAAGGCGATGCCCAGCATTTTTCCACATTTAGGCTTTAAGATGGGCAAGGAGAGCGAACTGATCGCTCACCCGGCTCTATCGGCTGCAGGTCGTGGCAAACCGCTGCCGTTTTATTGCTCACCCCAAATGGCTTATACAGAGCTTTTTGGGAGTTTGGCCACCAGCGACAAACTGAAAGCCGCCTCGCAGCTCGATCGCCATCTGCTGGATTTTCTGGTCGACGACGTCAAGCGGCTGCAGGTAGAATTGCCCACCGCTGAGAAGGCCAAGGTGGGCCATTACTTGGAAGGATTTGAGGCCCTGCGTGATCGGCAGGTCAAACTCGCCAAGCTCGACGATAGCGTTCGAGTCCACATCCCCTCGATCACGGATAAATATCGCTCGCCTGTGGAAACCCATCGCTTAGAAGCGCATTTCGATTTGGCCGCTGCAGCGTTGATCGCCGGTCTGACCAACGTGGTCACCTTCGATGCTGACGACCTGGATGGCCGCTATTCCGGTTTGGGACTGGGCGAGAAGTCGATCCACGAAATCGGCCACTTGGCAGACGATTACAAGGAAGGACGCGATTCGAACTTCGCCGACGGAACCGACGGGCTCGGCGCCCGGAATATCGTGCGGAAGTTCCATATTGACCTGATCGCTGGATTGGCCGCTCAACTCAAGGCCGTCCCCGAAGGCAACGGGAACATGCTGGATCGCACCTTGATCGTGCTGCTCAGTGATGCCGGTCACCAACATCACGCTAACTATCAGCATTTTCCTTTGGTGCTGGTCGGCAACGTTTCCGGTCAGTTCAAAACAGGCCGGTATCTGCATTACCCGTCCTATGGTCAACCCGGCAACCGCACCCTCGGCAGCTTCTATCTGTCGCTGTTGCACGCTGCTGGCCATCCGCGTGAGGGTTTTGGGCAAATCGATCTCCAGTTGCCCAAAGAAGACCAGAAATCACCGCTTGCCGAGCTGTTTGCCTAAGGCCGCTGGGGGACCTTTCCGGGTTTCTTCAGCCTCAGAATCAGTTTTCGGCCGAAGACGGCAGCTCGAAAGGCCCTTGTCTCTCCCAGTCGAGGACTTGGCCGAGAACCAATCAACGTCCGTGGCAAGAAATCGTTCCTCGTTTGTCTCCATGGGAAGTAGGAGTTCATCATGACGCAACTACATCGTCGTCGTTTTCTTCAGACATCAGCCATCGCCAGCGTGCCGCTGGTCTTGGGCGGGACTGTTGCCTCGGGAAAAGTGCGTGGGGCCAATGATCGCATCCGCATTGCTGTGGCGGGTCTCAACGGGCGTGGAAAATCCCACATTGATGGCTGGCTGAAGCAGCGTGATGTGGAAATCGCCTATGTGGTTGACCCGGACCAACGGGTCCTCAATAGCCGTGCCAAGCTTGTGGCTGAGAAATCCCAAGGAAAGTCCAAGCCGCAGACGGTCACCGACATCCGTCGTGTGTTGGAAGACAAGAACGTTGACGCCGTGTCGATTGCCACGCCGAACCACTGGCACTCGCTGATGACCATCTGGGCTGCACAGGCTGGCAAGCACGTTTACGTGGAAAAGCCCATGAGCCACGATGTGGTTGAAGGGCGTATTGCCGTAGCGGCGCAACAAAAGTATGGCGTGGTCATCCAGCACGGCACGCAGAATCGCAGCAATTCCGGGATCGCCGGCTTGCATGAGGCGATCAAGGCGGGCAAGTTCGGACGTCTGAAGATCTCTTATGGTTACTGCTGCAAGCCCCGGGGCAGCATCGGCCAGAAGTCGGTCTCGGCACCTCCGGAACATCTGGACTGGAACTTGTGGCGTGGCCCTGCCGACATCGAGGATTACCACGGCAACTACGTCCACTACAACTGGCACTGGTTCTGGGCGACCGGAAACGGCGACCTGAACAACCAAGGCACCCACCAGTTGGATATCGCTCGCTGGGCCATCGACGACGACCAAACTCACCCAGTTCGTACGATGGCTCTCGGTGGCCGCTTTGCTTGGGACGACCAAGGCGAAACGCCTAACACCATGTTCGCCATGGCTGAGTATCCCAATGGCCAGCAGGTGTTCTTCAATGTCCGCAACGTCAACTACAAGGGCTATCAGCGTCAGGTGGAGAACCAATATTACTTTGAAGACGGCGGGCGGATCATCGGCGGAAAGTACTATCCTCCCGGCAGCAAGAAACCCGAGCCCGTGCGAGTCGGGCGGGGCAAGGTGACCCCGGGTGGCAACTGGGGCAGCTTTATCGCCGCTGTGCGAGCCGGTGACCCCTCCATGGCCAACGGCAATGTCGTCGATGCCCACTACGCGTGCGTTCTTGGGCACCTGATGAATAACTCCTATCGATTGGGAAGCGAGATGCCCTTCAACGCCAAGGCCGGACGTTTTGGCGATAACCGTGATGCTTATGAGCACTTCGCCAAACTTCATGAGATTATGAGCGAAGGTGTTGGCGTTCCAGCCGACGGCAACCACTATCAGGTGGGACCAACGCTGACTTTTGATCCGGCCACCGAGCTGCACACCGGCGAACACGCCGATGCTGCCAACCAACTGCTCCAAGACAGCAACCGCAGCGGCTTCCAAATCCCTGCCTTGGCCACCGTGTAAGATACTCCGTGCTGTTGCAGTAACCACCTCCAACAATCAGCCGACCACCACCGGCCGATCCTTCCTCAGCAGGCAGAGACCGACGATTCAGGTCTCTGCCTGCTTCCCTTTTCTTCCCAAATCTTTTTCCTCCAAGAAACTCGGGAGACGAGCTGATTGTCCGTCTCATGGCCTTTGCACCAAAGGCCGGTCGACACACCCTGACCGCCGAAGGCTTACTGCTGCCTTCGGAGAATCTTGGCTCGTCCGGCACAGCGGAAAGCCTGGTCGATCAACAACTGGCAAATCACTTGTCGTTCCGGCGGCTCACGTGTTTTGGCCGAGCAAGAAGTAGAAACCTCAGTGATGGCTGTCCTTTGGCGAGTTTCCAGCGAACAAAGCGGAGTCTCGCCGTTTGGCTGCATGGAGTCTCTGCAGCATCTCTCGGGCTGATTCAAAACCTGGATCGATCGCCAGAACGCGTTCCCAGTAGTCTTGCGCAGCGTCAAACTGCCTGAGGCCGTAATGGCACAGCCCGAATTGATGCAGCGTCGAGGTTTGTTCGCCCCAGATCCGAAGGGAGTGGCCGTAGTAGATCAGGGCGTGCTCCTGGTAGTTGATCTGATGGAGCAACGTACCTAAGTGAAAAGGGAGGTCGAACGAGTCGGCCAGCGCAAAGTATTGGTCCCAGATTCTGTCAGCTGCTTCAGAGAGGTTTTCTTCTTCGGAGGGGTCAAGGCCCTCGGCGATCAGTTCTTGCAGGCGGTGGTAGCAGGCCAAGAGGATTTTGCCATCCCAGTGACTAAGTCGTAAGTAGGCAAGGATCTCCTGAAATGCCAAATCGTGACAAATTCGCTCAAGCTGTTTCTTGAGAATGAAAAAAGCATCAGGGCCCGGTTCGACCATGGCCTCCCGAAACGCCAGCTGGGTTTCTGGAAATTCCCCCTCCAGCCCCAACAGGAAGGTGCCAACGGCCAGATGTGTTGCCGGTGGCGTCAAGTACGCCCGACCTCCCAGGCCCCGAACGTATCGTGCCAGGGCGTCGTAGTTGACCGTCAGCGAGATGCTCCCGTGAGTGTTCCAGGTGGGGGCCGGTTGTCGTTCCAGCTCGTCTAGCCTGACATAGCCCATATCTGCGCTGATGACCACAAGCCCGTTGTCAGCCAGGGTGGTCAGGTGATCCAGGCAAGCCAACGCACCAACAGGGATCAGCACATGCGATTGGAACAATTCCTGTTGGTAAGTGTGCAGGATGTCGCGGACCAGTGGAGACCAAGCCGCCGCATCGGATAACTGGCAGTATTGGTGAAACGGGTTGATGGAATCGAGTTCGACTTCGCCGTCTTCGGAGTCGATCTCTCGCTCAAATCCGTCCTGACTGAGTCCGATGAGGCATTCGCTCAGTTCGCCGTTCTCGATATGAAAGACATCCTGGGGGAGGCTGTCGAAGACATAATTGGCGATGACGATCATCGGATTGGCAATGCTTCCCGAGCCAAGGGTCTGACCACTCTGGTTCAGTTGCAAACTCGTTGTGCTGCCGGCATCAAATCGTGCGAAGTCCAGCTGGCCGGCCTCAACCCAAGGAACGAACTGCTCGTGTTGCTGCAGGAACTCCAGCGTCTTGGCGGCGTGGTCGGTGATCACGTAGCAGAAGCGGATTTTGGCCAGTGCGGAGTCAGCATGCAGTTGGAGGAAGTTGGTCAGAAAGTGATAGGCAAAACGACCGCACCCTGCGCCCAACTCGACCAGGTAAACGGGCTGTGAGGCGTCCAACCCACCAGCGAGCAGGTCACGGAAAACGCCGATCACTTGTCGCGCAAAGCAACGCGCGACAAACGGATTGGAGGTGACGTAGTGCGGTACGACCTCTTGTCGCCAGGCTTCCACCCCTTGCTTCTGGAAAAATGCTCCTTGCAACTCCCATAAACGTGACCGCGAGAACCGAGTTGGTTGCTCAACGAGCGACGCCGCTAACTCATCCGGGGTTTTTTGCCGCCAGGCATTCAACAGCTGGGAGACGTCATGAGGAGGGGATCGGGGAAGGTCGCTTGTCATAATCGGGGTTCGCCGGTTGGACTTATTGTATTGCCTGAAGAATTCTCTTGTGCCGCCTGAGACCTTATGCCCCCTGAGAACCTGTGCTGCCTGAGAACCTGTGCTGGCTGAGAACCTGTGCTGGCTGAGAACCTGTGCTGCCCAGTGGTTTTTGCATTGGGTCTTTCCGGTACCAACTGTGACCTTCCGCCACAATCTGGAACAGTCGAGGGAGGACCTGATCAAGAGGGACTCGGCCCACGCTCACCCGCCCCGGGCCGAGAGATTATGGCAGAGCAGCACCCCAGAATGTTGGGAATCAGACCGATTTTTTCGTTTCAAGAGCTTGGACCCCGTTTGTTGGGCACCCTCACGGCTCCAGTTGCTGGTCAACAGGATGGTCCCCACCGAGCCAGAAGAACCTCGACTTCGCCCCGACAGCCAGTTGAGCCTGCAGATTGGGGGGCAAAATGTCGCAATGACCGGGACGGAGGCCTCATCGGCTGACTTTGGTGAATTCAGGGCCAACGGCAGTGCGTCAGCCCGCCGGTCCTGCAGGCCGAGTCCAGCTGAAAGGTTGACCGCAGGCCCAACGACTGCGGGCCCAACGACTGGAGGCACCAAGCCTCAGAGGTACCAACCGGCTGACGTCGGCAGTTCGCCGAGGACGATTCTTCAAGACGGGCACAATCCCCAAATCGTGGCAAGCGGATTGCAGAAATCGTGGATATTGGCCAGACTAGGATATTTCCTGATTCCCTGAAAAGTCTGCGAAGAAGCGGGGCGTTTCGTCCGGCAATCCAAACTTCCGGTGGTGCCTCAGGCTGCCCCCTTGAGGTCATCACCAACAAGGGCAGACGGAAAGCCCTAGGCCGAAAACTTGTCTGAGGCTCAGTCATGGGAAACCAACCTTGCCCCCAACTTGCGGATTTGCCCATCTATGGACGTTGCCTTCTTGGAGTGATGATTGCCCTCTGCAGTACAACAACTTTGGCCCAAGACCAAACGGGGGATTCCTTCAAAGGCTCGATTGCTCCGCTGCTGCAGAAGTTTTGCGTTCAGTGCCACAATGCCGAGACTCAAAGGGCCGAACTTCGCTTGGACAACCTTCGCCCTCCGCGAACTGCCCCTGAGGATCTTCAGCGTTGGGGCAAAGTGTTGGAGATGGTCAGCATTGGGGATATGCCACCGGAGGACGCCCGGCAGCCGACGCGACAGGAGCGTGAAGTTTTGGTCCATTGGATTGGTGCGGAGTTTCGGGCGTTGGGTCGTGGCTTAGATGAGCTGGAACAGGCGTTTCCGAAATATGCCAACCGCGTCAACCACGAAGACCTTTTCAGTGGCCAACACACAGGCCCAGCGGCGACTTCCTCGCGTGTTTGGCGGATGAGCCCGTCGATTTATCGGCAGCTGATGCAAGATCTGGAGCTTGGGGACTTTACCACGCCGCTTGCGTCGATGCGTGGCGAGGGTTTTGACGATTACGCTCTTCTTTATGCCGATGAATCCACCATCCGCACGTTGCTGCAAAACGCCAAACGGGTGGCGATGTCCTTGGTGCATGGTCGACTTGTCAAACCAAGAGGCGCGGCTGAGCGGAATCCGCAGAACAAGCCGCACCGCAAGAGGAGCCGACACCGTGTGCTGGCAGATTTTGCCAAGCTCGAGTCACCGGATGCGTCGCAGATGGAAACGGTCATCCGTGTTTCCTTCGGCGTGCTCTTACACCGAGAGCCGTCGGCGGAGGAACTTCAGCGATACCTCCAAGACAACTTGCAGCCCAACGTTGAGGCAGGAGGGGCTGATGCGGGGCTGCGTGGGATGCTCGTTTCCATCCTGCTCTCGCCGGAGTTGTTATTCCGCATGGAAATGGGATTGGGCGAGAAGCTTCCCGATGGTCGCCGGAGGCTCTCGCCGCATGAGCTGGCCTATGCTCTCTCTTATGCGTTGTACGATCATCCCATCGAGTCGTTACTTCAGGCCGCCGACCAGGGACGGCTGGTGACTCGGTCGGATGTGGAGCGTGAGGTCCGTCGGCTGCTCAATTCTCGCGAAGGGTTTCGCGGTCAAATTCCCGCAGCCCGACGCGGGAAAAGCTTCTGGGCAGTTGGAAAAGGCGGGGAAGTGGACAAACCGCGGCTTCTGCGTTTCTTTCGCGAGTATTTCGACTACGAAAAAGCCGTTGATGTCTTTAAGGACGATATTCGGCATGGTGGAGTTCACCGGGCAAAATATCTCGTGGACGACGCTGATTGGCTGGTCCTCAAGATCCTGGCAGATGATCGCGATGTGCTGGCTCGCTTGCTAACAACGGACGAGTTCTTTGTTGCCTATGGCCGCAAGAAAACCGACAGATACACGACCGTCTACAACCTGCAGCCAACAAAGCAGGCCGCCGACGGACCGCGAGTGATGCCCCAGGGCCAACGTGCAGGGCTTTTGACGCACCCGGCATGGCTTGTGGCTCATAGCGGGAATTTTGAGACCGATCCTGTGCGGCGGGGCAAGTGGATCCAAGAACGCTTGTTAGGCGGTGTTGTGCCGGATATCCCCATCGGCGTTGAGGCACAACTTCCCGATGCCCCGCACCAAACCCTGCGTCAGCGATTCGAGGTTGTCCGAGCTGAGAGGTGCTGGCGGTGTCATAAGAAGATGAATCCTCTGGGCGAGCCGTTTGAAATCTTCGACGACTTTGGCCAGTTTCGCCAAAGACACCACGTCACCGACAACGGCGAGGTGCTCGCCAGTGCTCTGGAGATCAACCGCAAGCAGCGGAAGCTGCAGGCCGAGCCGACCATCTCCGTCGACGCAAGCGGTTCTCTGCGTGGCACCGGTGATCCCACGCTCGATGGCGAAGTCTCCGACGCAATCGATTTGGTCCATCGACTTGCCAAGAGCCAGCGAGCGCGCCAGGTGTTTATGCGGCATATTTTTCGTTACTGGATGGGCCGTAATGAAACGCTCAGCGATTCGCCGACATTAATTGCGATGGACCGTGCGTATGTGCAAAGCGGTGGGAGTTTCCGAGAAACACTCCTGGCACTGCTGACCTCCGACTCCTTCCTGTTGAGAAAAGACTGAGATCAAACAGCACCGCTGCCAAGAAAGTCTTGCCAGAGAAAGTCTTGCCAGAGAAAGTCTTGCCAGAGAAAGTCTTGCCAGAGAAAATCTTGCCAGAGAAAATCTTGCCAGAGAAAATCTTGCCAGAGGAACTCAGTTGTCTTTTCGCGACTTCATCGATATTTGGCTTTCCTCGATTTGAGAGAAGAGACTATGTATTCACGACGAGAAGCCCTTCGGGTCTTGGGAGTTGGTGCAGGGGCATTATCACCGTTGGCGATGCAGATGAAGGCATTGGCTGCTGGGGATCCGGCCAAGCTGCCCAAGCGATTTCTCTTGATCGTCCGCTCCAATGGCATTCTCACGACTGAGATTCAACCGCAGGGCCTGGAACATTTCGTCAAAACCCGCGCCAACGGTGGTTGGCAAACGAAGTCTCACGATGTTTCGTTGGCCGATCACAAGTTGCATCATGCCTTGGCCCCGCTCGAGCCCCTGAAGGATCATGTCACAATCTTTCAGGGCCTCAGCGGCAAAATGTGTCGCGGCTCCCATGAAGCCTCCTTCGGGGCCTTGGGTGCCTACGCGAGCCCGTCTCCAAGCCTTCCCCCGCGGATGGAAACGATCGACGGTGCGTTGGCCAAGAAGCTCGGCGGTGTCTTTCCCCACTTGGGATTTGTGATGCACGACTACGGGGCGTCGGTGACTTACCCGGCGCTGTCCGCTTTGGGGACCAATCAGATTCTGCCGTACTACGCTGACCCTGGCCTGGCCTATCAGGACCTCTTTGGCACCCTGGCCAAGAGCGGCCAGGCCAAGGCGGCCGGGGATATTGATCGCAATGTCCTCGATTTCATGATTGATGACGTCAAGCGATTTCAGCGTCGCCTCTCGTCCCATGAAAAAGAGAAACTCGACCATTATCTGCATGGATTCGAGGCGATCGCGGGGCGGCAGCGGAAGTTGGCCTCGATGAACAAACAACTGGCCCAAGTTGCCCCGCCGCTGCGTGACCACTTCACCTCAGAGATCGAGATCCAGCGGCTGAAGGCACATTTTGAGCTTGCCGCCGCTGCGTTGATCGGTGGGCTGACGCAAGTCGCCGCCATCCGAGCCGACAGCCTGAGCATGCGGCTGAGCGGACTGGGCTTGGGTTCCAAGACGGTTCACGGGATCGGCCATATGATCGAAGGCCAAAAGGGCGGCGGCGACGGCGATGCCTTTGAAGACGGCAAAGGGGAGTTTGCCACACGCGCGGTGATCATGCAGTTTCACATGCAACTGATCGCTGAGCTGGCCGCCAAGCTGAAGGCAGTCCCCGAAGCCGACGGGACGATGCTCGACAATACGGTGATCCTCTATCTCTCCGACCATGGTGACCGCCACCACTCCAAATTCTACGAGTGGCCCATGGTGGCCATCGGCAACGTCAACGGGCGATTCAAGACCGGCCGATACATCCAGACACCCGGCTACGGCTCAACAGGCCATCGCACCATCGCTAATCTCTATCTCTCGCTGCTGCACGCCGCTGGTCACCCACGCGACCAGTTCGGTCAAAAAGATCTTCAACTCGATTCCTCCATCGACCAATCCGGCCCGTTGGCCGAATGGATGGTTTCTTGATTCCGGGCAGTTCCCACCACCGACCAACAAATCCAACCAAAGCTTTTAGCCTAAGAATCAGTCAGCCCAGAACCAGTCAGCCCAGAACCAGTCAGCCCAGAACCAGTCAGCCCAGAACCAGTCAGCAACGGATTGAAAGCCAAGGAAGCCGCTTGGCCAGACGGATCAGACCGACTGGGGTGATCCCGCGACAGAAGTGCAGATCGACGCTTTTCAGATTCGGCAGTGCTGCCAGTTGGGTCAGGCCGGCGTCTGTAAGTCGATGGCAGGAAGGCAATCCCAGTGATTGCAGGTTTTCTAATGACGTGAGATGGGTCAGTCCGGCATTAGTGAGGCGGGGGCATTGGCCAAGGGTCAGCGAGCGGAGATTGGCCAGGGCAGCCAGGTGGACAAGTCCGGAGTCGGTCAGCCGCGGACAGTCCATCAGGGTCACCGCACGTAAGTTCTCCAGCGGTCTCAAATGGGCTAGCGAGGCGTCGGTCACCTGATTGTTTGGGCGAACCACTGGCAAGCCGGTGCCTGTCTCGCATTGGGTGAGGTCAACCCTTTCGGGGAGTCCGCGGATCCACTCGATCGTCTCGGGCCAGGGGAAACCATCTGGCAGCCAGTCCGAGGCGTAAGTTCCCAGCAGGGTTGTCTGACGCTGATGCATCTGAGCCTGCCAGGGGTGACTTGGCGGCAACCGAGCTGATTCGATTTGAAGGCGGACGAATTCGGCTCGTTCGAGTTGGCCGTTTTGCCCCAGCCAGTCGGCATAGACCAGCCGCAAGTCATCGGAGTCTGGTTCTTGGCGGATGGCTGCCAAAAGATCTGCAAGACTCATCAGGGAAACCAACCCTTGCTAAATTCCCAGTTCCCGCAGACCGGCCACCACCCGTCCGATCAGCGTCGAGATCGTCGGGTGACTGGCCTCAAACTCGGTCGCTGCGGCATTGAGTTGATCCATCAGCGAAGGGTGAGGTTGTGGAACAGGATGCTCCTCGGACCGCTCCAGGACCTCGCGCATTTCCCGCATCTCTTCGTAGAGCAGTTGGCGGAGTTGCGGGTCAGCGATTTCGGTGCCCTCCAGTTGCTGATGGAGTTCTGCCAAAGTCGCCTTGAGTCGATCTTGAGGCGTCTGGGAGGGAGATTGGTCAAAGCTTTGCGGGTCGTTCATCTCAGCCACGATTCTGCGTTGCCCTGCTGCATTGCCCTGCCGAGGCACTCTTTGAGCTTCTCGCCGAAGCTCTGGTTGATTTGAGCTTCTCGCCGAAGCTCTGGTTGATTTGAGCTTCTCGCCGAAGCTCTGAGAGAAGGGCTTCTCTGGTGTCCCCGAAGGTCAGTCAGCCAGAAATCCGGATTTTTGGGAACCACCGCGAATAAAATTCGTCGGCACAGCTCCGTTGATGTAAGAGGTGACAAAGCGATCAGGGCTGCCCGGCGGTGAACCGCTGCCGATTGGAAGCACTCCAGTTTAAGATAAAGTCCAACCCTTGGGGCCGAAACCCGACCAACCCCTTGAACCCAAAACACACAAGCGAAGCTAGCTTGAATTAACCTGGCTTGAGCTCAACTGACTCTTGGTGAGACAGGCAATCGCTGGGGGTGACCAAGCCGGATTCAACCAAGCCGGATTCAACCAAGCCGGATTCAACCAAGCCGGATTCAACCAAGCTGGGTCGACCAAGCCAGAGTCGCCAACAATCCCCAGCCTTCCACTTTGAAAGAGCATGATCGAAACTGCCACCGCCACGTTGGAACTCCGTGATCCTGTTGAGGTTCGCAGCTTCCTGCTCCAGGGGTTGTTGATGCAACGGGCGTTGCCTCCCAATGAGCAAAACATCCAACATGCCCTTCAGTGGTCGCATGAGCTTGCCTGGCGAGGGAATCCTCTACCCCCCACAGGATTTGTCGCCGACATTGGTCACGTGGCCTTTGGATTGGATGATCCAGCCAGTCTGAGCCAATCCGGCGACCAGCAGGCCAGCCTGTTGGGCATCCACCCAGGGGTGCAGCGGACCTACGAGGATTATGTGCTGGGCAAGCTGTACGCGGATCTGAATTTTGATCGGGCTAGCGCAGCTTTGTCTCGTTACAAAGACCACGATCGAGTCCTGGGCTTGGTGTACCTGATCGAGAGATTTCAGCAACGCGCGGGCTTTGGCGGCGTTCTTCTCAATCCGGCGATCATTCAGACCCTCCAGCAGCAGCCTGCTGATCAGACCCTTGCTGAAGCCAGGGAAGACCTGGTGCAGAATGGATTGATGCCTCTGTTGTATCATCCCTATGTCCGCGACGAGTCCCCTGTTGGGGGTGACTTTGAGCCAGAGAGTCTCTACGAGCGAATCATTCAGGCGGTGCGGAACACCGGCGAGGTGCTCAGCGACGAGGACGTTGAGGAATTGGAACAGGGAACCGCGTTGACCCAATACGGCCAGCGTGTCGCCCAGCGGCAAGTCTCCCAGTCAGCAAGGCTGCTGGAGCAACATCTGCCCCGACAGCGAGTCCGCCGCAGCCCCAAGCAGCACGAGGTGCCCACCCATATCCGTGACGAGGATACCTACCCGATCGGCGGGTACAACTCGATCTCCACGCGAGGCTCTATCGAGAGCTTGCTGCACTCTCAATTGGCCTACATGGAAGACACCTCCAATCGGGAGCCCGACCTGTTTGACATCAAGTTTCTGCGAGACGAGCTCTTTTACTACTCACGAGACGAGAACCAGTTCTTCCGCCGCCGTCAGACGTTCCTCTTTGCTCTTTTTCCCGAACTGGCCGAGACCCGCGTGAAGGGACCGGAACTGCCCTATCAACGTTTGATTTTGCTGTTGGGCCTGCTGAAAACAACGGTCCACAAGCTGATGGAATGGCTCAGCGAGGACGCCCTGAAGTTCGAATTTCTGATCGTCAGACGGCCCAAGTCACGCAACAGCAAACCCTCCGAAGACCAGTTGGCTGATGAATATGAACTGCTGAAGATGATGTTCTGGAAGGAAATCGCCAACGGGACTGTCCAGGTGAACTGGATCAACTCAGAAGACCTATCGCAGCGCTGCGGTCATCGTGCTCGCAGCGCGATGGTCCATGTTCTCTCACTCTCACCGCGGGGAGAGGCCATCGAGTGTGACGTCGCTCACGTCACCCGTCTGAAATTGGACAGCCCCGTGCCCCAGCTCGCCTGGCCTTATGAGGAGTTTGTCACAGCCGAAGGTGACAACCCTCTCGAGATTTGGGGGCAGACGCTGGAAGATTTGTTGGACCGATGGGCGTGATCTCTCGGTCAGCCTGCTTCTGGTTGAAGGCATTCAGGGCATTGAAGGCATTGAGGCCGTGTGGTACGGGCGAGCGTTGAGGATCGATTCACCCAATGTGCCTCCGAGGTGAGGGCTGAGGGAGAAAAGCGAGTTTGCGAGCTGACGATGAATGGACCTCCTCATGTGTGGAACTGGTCGGCTGGTTGGCTGCTTCTGCTGGGTGCCTTTGTCACCGGCGCTTTGGTGGGGTTATTCTTCCATCGTGACGATTTTTGGGGTGGCTATGGGTCATTTCGTCGTCGCATCGTTCGTTTAGGCCACATCTCCCTGGCCGCTTTAGGCATGGTGAATCTTCTCTACGGCTTGTCTCCATGGCCGCCGATCTCGCGTTGGGAATCCACTGCCGCAGGAGTCTGCTGGATTGTCGGAGGAATCACCATGCCAAGTGTCTGTTTTCTCTCCGGCTGGCAGAAGCCGTTTCGCCACCTCTTTTTTATCCCTGTCACTGCTCTGATCTGCGCAGCGGTGCTAACACTTTTGGGCGGACTCCGCGCAAAGCAAGACCACATTTCTGGCGATACCCCGAACAAGCAGACACTCAGAAAGCCAGAGATCTTGAGAAGCAGGTTCTTTCCAGAACCCGCGATTTCTTGATGCCCTGAACAATCTTTGGCTGCGCCAGCAAAGCAAACCGGCCAGCAAAGCAAACCGGCCAGCAAAGCAAACCGGCCAGCAAAGCAAGACTGGTTCATGAGGAAAGAAGGATCGTTCGGGATTCCGGGGGATTTTTGGTTGGCTTACGGAGTGCTGAATCGATGGGGGCAGACGGTGAGCTTTGCCAAGAAACGTTTCAATAGTCTCAGGAGCCAAGCAGAGCCAAGGAGCCGCCCATGAAAATTGGTCTTTTAGCATTGAGTGGGCTGCGTGCCCATGATCCGGACTTACTTGCTCTTGGCTTAACGTTACCCGGGGTGATCGAGCGGGGACAGGTGATCGCTCAGTTACCGAGCTTGGGGTTATTGTTTCTTGCTGCGGTGACACCTGATGGGCATGAGTTGCAGTATTTTGAGGCCGAGGGTGACGGCCGGGAGCCAGCGGAGGTTTACCAGTGTGATTTGGTGGCAATGAGCACCTTTTCGGCTCAGGTGTTTGAGGCCTATGCGATTGCTGACCGCCTCAAAGCAGCGGGAGTTCGAGTCGCCATGGGCGGGCTGCATGTGAGTGTCTGCCCGGATGAGGCAGCCGAACATGCCGATCAAGTGATCGTCGGTGAGGGGGAGTCGGTTTGGCCGCAGGTTGTCCGGTGGGTTGAGGATGGGGGTGGACCGCGTCTGTGGAATGCTCGGGACTATCGGCCGGTTGATGTGCAGGCTCTTCCCAAGCCGCGTTACGATTTGTTACGGGATCGGCCTTACAATCGCTTTCCGGTGCAGACCACCCGAGGCTGTCCTTGGCGGTGTGATTTCTGTGCCTCCAATATCATGCTTCAGCTCCCCTATCGCAAACGGCCTCCGGCGGAGGTGGTCGAGGAGATCGCCTGGCTGAAGCAGCTTCGCGGGCGTCCGTTTGTGGAATTTGCCGACGATAATACCTTTGTAGATAAGAACTGGGCCCAGGAGCTTTGCCGGCGGCTTGCCCCGCTGGAGGTTTCCTGGTTTACCGAAACGGATATCAGTGTTGCCGACGATGAGAAACTGTTGCAGGCGATGCGGGCCAGCGGGTGCCGGCAACTGTTAATTGGCTTGGAGAGCCCGAGCCAGTCGTCGTTGGAGGGAGTGGAACTGCGGTCCAATTTCAAGGCAAGAAGGGCTGTCGATTACCTGGAAGCAGTTCGCCGAATCCAACAGCATGGGATTACCGTCAACGGTTGCTTCGTCCTCGGGCTCGACGGCCACACGTCTGAGGTCTTCGAAGAGGTGTTGCAGTTTGCCTTGGAGGCTCCTCTGTACGATGTGCAGATCACCGTCATGACCCCGTTTCCAGGCACACCGCTGTACGATCGGCTGTTGGCCGAAGGACGAATCCTCCAACCAGGACGTTGGGATCTCTGTACGCTGTTTGATGTGAACTATCAACCGCTGGGGATGTCCGTGGAAGAACTTCGACAAGGAGTCTATTGGCTGGCCGACCGGCTTTACAACGACGAGTGTCTCCAGCAGCGACGCCGCGGCTATTTTAATCGTCTCTGGGACGCTCAAAAGCAGCGGAAGAGTCTCTTGTAAAGCGTCGTGCCCTCTGGCCGACTTGCGTGGCTTCAGAGAGAGCCTGGCGATCGCATCCAACCAGAGCGAACCATCAACCGGAGACGATCCAAGTCCTCCAAGTGTTCTCAAAACCCTTGTTTGGTGGCGGTTCTGTCTATTTGGGCCAGACCTGTCTACCTTGGCCAGACCTGTCTACCTTGGCCAGACCTGGCAGTTTAGATTTGCCTCATTGGTTCAAAAGGGACGGCGTTGGCGGCCTTCAGCCGTCCGTCGGGCTGTTCGATGAGGTCGAACTCCAAGATGGCTTCGCGAGTTTTCAGTTGTGAGAAGCTTTCATTGTCGGCTCGCTGGCCGTGAATTGTAAAATCGTTGATATGCAAGAAGATCCCTGTTGTCTCATCGTCGGCTTCCAACCCTTCTCTGACGGAAAGAAACCCGTATCCTTTTTCCTCATTGACAGCATACATAAACCCCAGCCGACGTTTGCCATTGCCCCGACTGGGCAACAATCCAGGGACCAAAAACCCTGAAAAATAATAATCGGCCTCCTGGCGTAAGCGATAGCTGGTATTGGCAAAGGAGATCACATCGACCCGCTTTCCGCGATGCTGGAGGGCTCGGACAACGCGGACGAAGTCTCCATCGCCGCTGCCCAGCAAGATGTAATCTAGGTTTTCGGCTTGGAGGATGGCATCGACGGCCAGATCAAGATCGGCATTAGCCTTGACCACCATGTTTCCCTCGGAGTCACGATAACGAATGACTTCCTTGGGGGTGAGATGAAATCCGTTGCGTCGAAGAGCATTTCGATACTCTTCTCCGCGCTGCTGGAAGATCGGGTCGTCGTCTTCTCGCTGAAAATCCACCGCCAGGTAAGCGTTGGCCCGCACCACAATGCAATCTTGAGCCTCGACAAGCTTTTTGATCACGTCGTACCGCAAGCCCCAGCCACCATTCCGACTCAGGTTCTCAATATCCAGGAAGATACCTGCCTTCAGCACGAAATATCCCTCTTCAAATTGATCCAAAAAGCACCTGACAATTTGTTGGTGATGGAATCTTCTCCAGATCGCTTCGACTTGGACTGTTTCAGATAGGGCTTTGTCCCCAGAGACCTTGTGTCCCAGAAACCTTGTGAGGCTCGGGACTTTGTGTCCACCCGGAGGTTGTTGCATTGGCTCGTTCCGGTCACCAGGGAGTAAGCCTCCGCCATAATCCGCAACAGTCGAGCTACGCTGAAGCCCTGCAAAAGTTTTTGACTGAAAGTTCTCCATCTGCCCTATCGGACACCCGGAAGCCGATTGGGATCCTACTGAGCCTCAGATCAGTTTCCGACCAACGAAAGCCCGGATCCTCGGTCGCTCCGCAACGGTCTGGTCGAGAACTCTTCCGGGAATCAAAAGTCGTTCCAAGAACCAACACTCCGGCGGAACCATCGCTCGGTTCCCCAACACATTCCTCTCTCATCAATGAAAGTCGGAGATCTTCCCCTATCAGGAAGGTGAAGCACAATACTCCAGTTTTGATCAGTCTCGGCCTCCCTTGCCCTTACGCAAACCGGTGAACTCACACACCGGCTGTCCTCAAGAAACTCAGCGAAAAGCCATCGCTCGTTTCTGTTGCTGCCTGCCAGAAACAAGGACCACCAAGAGAGTTGCAAACAGCGTTTCTCCAAGCAAGAACTTTTCCTCAATTGGTAGTTACCGCTGCCTTCGGAAAATTCTTGCTCGCCGAATTGCGGAACCGCCGGCATCACCAGTGGTCTGCCAAGCGTGGATCTGCCAAGCGTAGATCTGCCAAGCGTAGATCTGCCAAGCGTAGATCTGCCAAGCGTAGATCTGGCAGCCTTTCCGTAGTGCCGGACAAGCCAAGGTTTTCTTCAACCTCAGGAGGAGAAAGCGACGAGAGCCCATCGACTTTGAGAAAGGTCCTTTTTACTGACCTTCGGAGAAGTTTTCGACCCAGGCCGACGGTCTGCCCTTGTTTGTGATGACCTCAAGGGGGCAGCCTGAGGCACCACAGCAAGCCCGGATTGCCGAACGAAACGCCCCGCTTCGTCGAAGACTTTTCAGGGAATCAGTAAGAAAGGTCCTTGAGGGATCGAAGGCCAAAAGTCCATTGCTGTGCGGACTTCCGATGGTCGCCCTCGGTCAGAAACTTATCCTAAGGCTCCATAGTACAATCTCCCCGCAAGAAATGTGCAACCACCAAGGACCGAAGGGGGGGGCGGGAGATTCGGTCACTTGTTTCGCCTTCTGATGGTGTGCCAGTGCTGGGTGAAACATCTCAGCGGTGGTGACAAAGCGGTCGGCAACCCAAGATGCTTACTCAAGAATCCCTGCTCTCAACAAGGAGAGAACAGCTCATGACATCGTTTCGCGTTTTTCCTTGAGGAAAAATGCCTAGCCTGGCTCTCTTCCGTTTGCCGATTTCTGAGCATCGCAGCTTTTCTTGCTCCAGATCATGTTCACCAAGCAGAGGATCTCCAGGATTTGGTGGTCACCGCTTGAAGGGAGTGACAGCCCGGCAAGTCTCCGGGTTCTCCTGGTTGGATGAGAGCCGTGAAGTGCTCCTCGGGATTTCAGGGGAGAATAGGGCTAGAAATTGGGAAGGCCGAATCGCGGCCGTGCGTTGGCTCCCCAGAAGCTCACAGCTGATGACAAAATGCAGGCCCGGATGTGGCGACCATCCGGGCCCGCTGTGGATGTTGATCGAACGCTTGGGACACCTCAAGCACTGCAACCCGGCCAGAAGAATAACTCGGCCAGAAGAATAACTCGGCCAGAAAAGCCACTGGGTGCTCAGGGGTGCTTGATCGTTGGCCTGGCCCGACGGCTTTAGCGTCTGCGGGTGCCCCCGGACTTGGCCCACCGCCAGGCGAGATCGGATGGCTCTTGGCGGAAGGTCGTTTTGAAGGCCTCATCAAACGGTTTGCCGCTTTTGAGCCCTTGTATTAGCAGGGTAAATCCCCGGTGTTTCACTATCTCGGTACCAAAGCCGTAGAAGGCAATCGCCGAGTCTCTCAAGCCCAGAGCACCGTTGAGCAGTTGCTCACCTCCGGTCACCCGGGTGAGCACACCTGGCAACGAGTCGTTCCACTGCTCGACCTTGGGGCTCTTCGGTTCCAGCTTGGCTGAGATCGCCCGAGAAGCTCCCTGAACGAACCACAAGGGGCCGCCGAGGCTTTCCAGGTAGGCCCCGGCGATCACCTCGGCCATCACGCGGTCCAGGCTGTCGACATCCTCGCGAATCGGGGCCACCGCGGCGTAGGCATCGACAACGCTAAAGCGAGAGTGTCCTTTCCATTCAAAGGGAATGTCTCGCTTCTCCACCATTTTGGCAAACTCGCTGTACTCAAAGGACTTGCGAAAGACAAACACCGTGAGGTTCCCTTTGATCAAGGGCTTGGAGCTGGAGTGCTTCAGCAGTTTGGTGACCTTGTCGTATTGGTCCTCGGCGACTTTGCCCACACGTTGCAGTTGGTCTTGGGAGACATTGCCGATGACTGTGAAGTGATCGGTCTTGATGGTGCGAAATTCTTCGCTGGGGTTGGCGAGAGTCCAATTGCTTTGGGCCAGCTTCTCACGATGAGCGATCAGTTGCTGGTGATCCATCGACCGGGCCAGCCCGATGGAAGCCACTGTTTGCAAGGGCATGGCCGGATCAGGGCCGTCGAACTTCGCTCCCTCGTTGATCCAGGTCTCAAAAAGAACAATTTGCTCCGTCGGCAGCGCCGGGCGTCGCAACGGCATCCGCTGGCCTTCGGCGGTTCCCTTGAGCTTGCCGATCAGCAGACTCTCCCCAGCTTTACCAGGAGTAATCGCTACGCCCGTGTCGCCGCCGCGTAGCAGGCGCTGAAAGTTGGCCATCCCTAGATCGCCGCTTGGGTTCCGCTCTCCGTGACATCCTGTGCAATTCTTGACCAAGATGGGGGCAATATCCTTGGAGAAACTGACCTTTTCGTTCCCAGTTGCCTGAGTGACCTGCAGCTGAGGACGAGGGGTGGCTGCCGGGGCTGGAGCGGCTGCGGAGATCGGCATGTTCGGGTTGGACCCATCGAACTTGGCTCCAGCGTCGATCCAGGCGATCATTTTTTGCAGCTCGGCTTTGCCGACACGACCGCCACCTCGGGGCATATCGCCTGACTCGATGACCTCCACGATCCGGCTGCTCTTACCATCGTTGGCATCGATCACTCGGACGCCGTTGGCCCCCCGCATCAGGTCGGCAAAGGTATTCATGCTGAAGTTGCCCCGCCGTGCGGTCCCCATGTGACACCGAGCACATTTGCTGGTCAGCATCGGGGCGACGTCTTTGAGAAAGGAGACTTGGCCAGCCGGAGTGCCGGGCTGGGGTGTTGTTGGATTGGTTGTTCCTGGGGCAGGAGTTGCCGGCAGATTGTTGGGATCTGGGAATTTCACGCGACGGCGCTCCAGCAGACGCCGGATGCTCTGCAGACGGCCCGCTTCGGTGGCCACCAAACGCTTGGCAAAGGGTACCTTCAGGCTCGCGTTGAGCCCTTCTGCCAGCTTTTCGCCTCGAACAACTGCAGCAGCAGCCTCTGCGTACTTGCGAGTCCGATTGAGCTGCTGAGCCTGTTTGACAAGTTGCTGGAGTTGGCTGTACTGAGCCTTCTGCTGGTCAGTCACTTGACCAACTGCAGCAGAGCCCGAATATACGCCGCTTAGCACCAGGGCGAACATCAGTATCGCCGATCGCATGGCAGGTCCTCATTCAGTGTTCTGAAACATCTGGAAGATCGGAGTGAGGTCGAGGCGTCTCCCTCGACAGGGGCCCCCCAAATCCGCTCCCGGATCGGCCGCCCCAAAAGCCAAAACGCTCTTCTCTCTTGTTGACCTCAATTCTCTGCGGTTGACCCCAATCGTGAGACGAAACCAACGGCCGCCTCTTGCAAGACAAACTGGAAAAATCGCCTCGCCAGGCAGCTTCCCGGTTCCGCCAATCTGAGGTTAACAACTGAGGAAAAAGTGTTTGTTAACTCCAACGAGGGGGAGTTGTTTGTGAGGTCTTTCGGTGATTGTGGATCAGACAAGACAGCACGGTGAGTTTCAAGGCTGAAGGATCAATGCCTCCTCCGGCGGTACTTCGCCCAGCAGTCGGGCGTAGGCGGAATTCACAGAAATTGGCAACAAAACCTCGGCAGACCGGGGGCCGCCTTGCTCGTTGAGCAAGGGCTTCTCAGGCTGCTGCAACCGGTCCGGCCGAGTGTTGCACCGGCCGAGTGTTGCACCGGCCAAGTGTTGCATCGGCCAGCAGACGTCCCGACTACCAGACGTCCCAGCACCAGGCGTCCCGACCAAGAGAAGCTGGCCAGAAAGCAACAGTCGGGAAACCCTTGCCAGGATAAGCCGGGTGGCAGCCAGAGAAGACCAGGTTTCAGCGTGTTGCCCGGAGGCGGCGTCTCCGCTGAGGTTGAGTGGCCTGGTAACCGTACTGCAGGGCAAACCATTCAGCGAATCGCTCGCGGTCGCTTGATCGCGTGTTGCGATCATCAACCAGATGGCCAAGTTCGTGGATGAGGATGTTGTTCAGATAGAAATCCCGAATGCTCTCTGTCGACCACTGAAGTTGCCAGCAATAAGGAGACACCTGAACCCAACGGCCTCCGTACATCCTTGCCTCAATCAGTTGTGCCGGTTCCGGAGGGCTTCCGTAACGCTCCGTTAAATCAACCTCCATCGGATACAGGTACAGCGTCGTGGCCCACTGCATGCCGTAGCACGGCAAGGAACGTTTCTTCCTTGTCATTTGACAGAGTTGCACACGTTCTAACTTTGAAAGAAACTCCAGGGGCACTTTGGACAACCGCTGCCTGATCTCCGCTGGGGTGACAACGTGTTGAAAGCCAGCCCCCGGCGGACGTCGGACAATCCGGAACTCTCCCGGTTGTGGAGGGCCTTCCGGGTTCGGTTCGTAATAGTCCTCAGGCGGTTCAAAAGGCCGGTGGGAAACTCGTCCCAGTTTTCCTCGGTTGCGGAGCCTCGTGGAGAGATGAGGCAGGAAGCGAGCAGAACGCGAACTCACTCGGCGACGGGTGAGTTCAGGAATCAGGGGATCGAGAGGGCGAACACAACGGCGATCACTCTTGTGGTGGCTACGCCCTGAGGAGATCCGTGACAATCGGCTCATAAAGGGAATGGTCGGGGGGATCTTGAGAGAACACCCGTGCAAAAGAGGACACCTGTGCAACAAGGTCGCTGGGGTCGAGACCCGGACGATCCTTTCAAGGCGAGCGATTTTTGGTCCCGCTTGACATTCATCCTAGAGGCTCAGCAGCGGCCAGGACAACACGCGGCCTCAAGGGCCTGTCCCATCACCAGCAAAACTCCGTTGTGCAACCAGCACAAAGCTACCATCCCTTGAGTGACAAGCTCATCTCCCTAAGAGCGACCGACTCCAAGGTGGCCGAAGCGGCCGAAGAGCAGGGACAGATGGGTTGGGATCAACGAGTCGAGCGATTCAGTTGCCCAGCAGCATCCGCAAACTGAAGCAGAAGAGGGCCACAGCAAGCAAAGCCCCCAAAATCAACAGCCAGTTCCGGCGGCTTTGCCGCTGCTGAAGTACCAGGGAACGTGAAATCTCCACATCATCCCAACCTCGGGCGTCGCCGCAACGGCCGCTTCGGCCGAGCGAGGCCAGTCGGTTGAGATCTGCCACAGAGATCATTGAGCTGGGCGATTCGTCCTCAACGCGATGAGGTGGACTTTGCTGCACACCCGGCCCATAAGCTTGCGGAGGGGACACCAAGGGCATGCCAACAGGAAGAGGAGCCTCTGGCGGAGGAAGTGGTGGACTCTTCGGCAACGGGAGGGCCACCGGGAGAGGCGGAGCGCCCGGTGGAAGCGGGTCTCCTGGCGAGAACGGATTCCCAGGCTTGCCAGAGACGCCCGGCGGAAGTTGAGCAGGATGCGGCACAGGGGGAGGTGTTGGTAAACCTGCAGGAGAGTGGCCTGGCGTAGGGCAACCCAGCGAGTGTCCCTGCGAAGCCTGTGCCTGGTAACTGGGAGCCTGGTAACTGGGAGCCTGGTAACTGGGAGCCTGGAAGTTTTGGGCAGGTGGAGGTGGACTCTGCTGGATCGGGGTGTGGTGTTCGGGGGGAGTCAGCTCTCGATCGGAGACGGTCGTATCGCCGGTGATCCACGCTCGGGCCACAATCGGGGTTGGTTCTTCTTCCCAACCTCGATTCGTTTCCCATTTTTGACTAGTTGTTTGCGCAGAAGAAATGTTGGGCTGGGAGGCGAATGCTGGTGAATGAGAGGCCTGTTCGGACTGAGACGGTTCCGCCTGAGGGGTTTGGGCGAATGTTTGAGGGTGAGAAGGTGTTTCCGAGGGAACCGAGCCGTTGGACAACGAGGTTCCGACGCGAGTAGGGGTTGTTTCGAATTCGCTGTCCCATCCCTCACCACTTGAGGCCAGGGCTGCAGGAGCTTGTTTGGACAGTGCTGGTGAGCCGTTCGGCTGGGAGCCCTTGTGTGCCAGGGCGGGGATGACCGTTGTCGACCCGCTTCTCTGCTGGTCGGTCAGCCACTCGGTGAGGGTCTCGGCGATCTGAGCGGCTCCTTGGTAGCGGTCCTTCGGACGCTTGGCCATCATCCGCAGGCACATCGCCTCCAGTTCCTCCGGAACACTCGCGCGGTCTTGCCTCAGCGGAGGTGCGGGGGCGTTTTGATGTTGCAGTAACCGTTCGGCAAGGCTCCCATGCGGATACGGAGGATGGCCGGCTAACAAGTAATATAGGGTACAGCCAAGCGAGTAGATATCGCTCCGAGCGTCGGCGGAGCGGCTGTTGAGAGCCTGCTCGGGGGCCAGGTAGTCGGCCGTTCCCAGGAGGTTATCTTCGTACAGCAAGGTCAAGGACTGAGAATGGGTGACCACGCGAGCGAGGCCAAAATCGAGAATCTTGACGGTGCCCTCTGGAGTCAGCAGCAAGTTGGCGGGCTTGATATCGCGATGCACAAGGCCCCGACAGTGGGCATGCTCCAGGCCTTCAGCAGCTTGGCGGATATAATCGACCGCGACAAATGGCTCCAGCGGCCCCCGTTTGGCCACCAACCGCTCTAGGTCCCAACCAGGCACGTACTCCATCACAAGGTAATGGAAATTGCGATGCTGGCCACTATCAAAGGCGCGGACGATGTTGGGGTGATCTAGTGAGGCAATCGCCTGCGCTTCCAGATACAAACGGTCCAGCAAAGAGGAGTTGCCGACTTGTTCAGCCGGCAAGACTTTGATGGCGACCAGACGCCGTAACTTCGAATGTTCTGCCAGGTACACTTTGCTTGTGCCGCCGGATCCCAAGAGATCGAGCAGTCTGTAAGAACCCAGCAGGAACCCCTCTTCTTGCCCGCCTTTGAGTTGTTCGTGCTGCCAGCGAGTTAAGAGCCCCCGGGTGACTAAGACGTTGCCCAAGGCCTCGATGTCGCTCTGCTGGGGCGGTTCTGGAAGGTTCTGGTGAGTTGGGCTTGGCTGACTCAGGCTCGTTTGCCGAGATTTTTTCCCTTTGGTTCTTGTCGGCGGAGGGTTTGGCCGTGCCTGGCGAGGTTGAGGAAGAGGAAGGCGGCGGTCCGCTGAACGATGGCCTGATGAGCGATGGCTTGAGGAATCGTGGCCTGGTGAGTGACTGGTAGGTGGGTTGGTTGCGGGAGTGTGAGAGTCGACACCGACAGCAGCCCGCAGTTCGCGGACAATAGGCCGCAACTGGTCGGCTGTGACCAGTTGGCTCCGCTTCAGTCGGCGGAGGTAGGCCGAAAGCTGGCCGCTCATCATGCGGAGTTCTGACAATCAAAGTGGAAAGAAGAGCACTGGTCAGCCTGGACGATCAGGCACGGGGATAACCAGTGGCTCGGGAAACCCAACAGTCCCCAATCTCCGGAAAATACCGAAGTCTCACCAGGAGTTGCTCCGAGTGGGGAACGTCATGAGTGGTCGCCTCAGTCGCGCTGTTGTGATCACGCCGGAGATCCCTTCCGAGTTTGTCGGGTGACAGACGAGTGCTGGCAAGTGTTGGTGCCGAGCAAGTGTTGGTGCCGAGCAAGTGTTGGTCCTTGGCAAGATTCAGCCGGGACCACGCCCTTGTTGTTCAATACGCAGGCTCTTGGTCGAAATCTGCAGGGTGCGTTCGGGTGGGTGATTCGCCCGTCCGTGTCAGGTTATCTACGCCGCAAGTTTTAGGAGGAATCGGTTAGGAAAGTTCCCCGAGTGTTTGATGAAAGTTTTTGAGGGATTTTCAAGACCGACCCATACCAGAGGCTCATCAACGCTATTGAGGCAACCGACTTCAGGCAACCGCTGAAAGGAAAGCAACCCATCAGAAGGTTGCTGGGGATCGCCGATGACAGGCCCCTGAAATGGGCTATGCACTATAGCGGGAACTCCACTGGGGGCCAATATATCACTAGGGTTTTTGATCGCAACTTGCCACGGCTGGCGTTTGCCTTCCGCGACGATTTTTCAGCCAAGGGGTATCCGTTCCCGCCGGACTTTCTTGGCCGCTGGGTCGGCCAGACAGAATCGTGGGAACTCAACAGGTGTTGGAATATGAAGATTGTTGGAACTTGAAAATTGCGGGAATTCGCGAGTTCCCGCGTTCTTCTCGCGTCGTTTGTTCTTCTCGCGTCGTTTGTGTTTCTCGCGTCGTTTGTTTTTCTCGCATCGTTTGTTTTTCTGGTTTTGTATGTCTTTTTGGTTTTGTATGTCTTTCTGGTTTCGTATGTCTTTTTGGGTTCGTTGGACGTTTTTGGGAGTGTACGTAAATTCAGTTGTCAAGGAAAGAGTGTGCGACAATTTGGAATCTTTGCCAAGTACTGGGAGCCCGGACGTGTCAAGACAAGGCTTGGCCAGACAGTCGGGCATCAGAGGGCGTCTGATCTGTATCGCGCGATGGTTGAGTGTCTTCTCCGGCGGTTCGCCGGTTTTCCCGCTCGACGCGTGCTCTCTGTGACGCCTGCTGAGCGATTTGGGGAGATGCTGGCAGCAATTGAGGCAATTGCCTCAGGCCACTTTTCGGTCGAATCCCAAGGGGAGGGCGACCTCGGAGAACGCATGGCTGGTTACTTTCAGCGTGCGTTTTCCCAGGGCTGCACTCAAGCTGTGCTCGTTGGGTCCGACACCCCCCAACTGACTACCGACACTGTGGAAAGGGCTTTTGCCCAACTCCAGGATTTTGAGGTCGTCCTCGGGCCGGCTGAAGATGGGGGGTACTATTTGGTGGGAGCGAGTCGCCGGGTGCCTCCGATCTTTGATCAAATGCCCTGGAGCACAGACCAACTGTGGGAGGCCACTTGGCAACGACTCAGTGAACACGGAATCCAGGCATGTTGTCTGCCAAAAACATTTGACATCGACACTGAGTCGGACCTCCGCCGGCTCATTGTCGAATTGCGTCAAAGGCAACCCCTGCAAACTCAGCACCTGCTTGGTGAGTGCCAGCAGGCTCAGTCTCACCAAGTTGGTGAGGCCTCTCTGGAAGGGGGTGAGGGTATGTTGCCCCTGGATTTGGCAGGACGTCGGTTGTTAGCTGACCTGCTCTCGGTCTTTGCTGAAAACTAGCGCAGTTTCAGCCCACCGGCAGCAAGAAGATCCAACCGCCCACAGAAGGCAGATGTCCGCGACGCAAGAAAATCTAACACACTTGCCCTGGTTGTAACCCCGCCGAGTGAGCGTCAGGAACGTGGGCGGGAAGAGTGGTCGTGTTGCAGAACAGTCCTCCTGGAACTGCCGAGGTCAGTCGGTTGGTGCCTCAGTCGGTTGGTGCCTCAGTCGGTTGGTGCTTGGGTTGATCCCTTGAGCTGAACTCGGCCTGCAGCACCGGCGGGCCGACGCCTCGCCGTTGGCCGGAGGTTCGGGGCTGGCGAGCGATTTTTCTGACGCTCACACCCCACAGAAGCTCAGCCGGAAGAAGAGACCACCGCACCAGTTGCCGCAACCGACAACGCTGCATCACTCAACTCGGGCTGGCTCAATCGGCCGTGTGCAGACACCTGCCAGGGCAACACCAAAGAAACAGAGCCACCAACAGGTCACTCATCCACTGGAATACCCATCAACCTGTGTGCCCATCAACTTGGAGACCCATCAACTTGGGTATGCACCAACAAGGGCCACCAAAGGTGGAGTTGCCGCTTGTGGGAAGACCTGGGAGCTCGAAAGGTCGGTTCTCGCCCTCAGTTATCGCCCTCAGTTATCGCCCTGGGGAGGGCGCCTTGAGGGGGTCGCCTTCAATGTGGCCAAGGTGCCAAAGTTCTGCTCTCTGGTGTTGTTCACATAAGACCGAGTTACAATGCTTGTTGAGTTGTGACATCCACCAAGGCTTTCTCTCAACCGCAGGCGGGCAACAACGCAACAGGTGGAGAGTGACTGATTTGATGAACAGTTCCCGACGACGTCCCTGGCAACGACTGACTTGCGGAACGACCAAGGGATCCGGGGCTTGCGGTGGTGTCTCTGGCTGCCCCCCCTTAGGTCGTCACAAACAAGGGCAGACGGTCGCCCTACTGCTCTTGAGGACAATCTTGGCTCGTCCGGCACAGCGGAAAGGCTGGTCGATCAACAGCTGCCAAATCACCGGTCGTTCCGGCGGCTTGCGTGCTTTGGCCGAGCAAGAATTTTCCGAAGGCAGCGGTCGGTCGAAAACTTAGCTGAGGCTCAGCAGACCAGCAGACCAGCAGACCAGCAGACCAGCAGAACAGCAGACCAGCAGAACGTAAGCGGACCGAGCGGGAAGACTGAATGGACGATGTGGTGATCGTCGGCGGAGGAGTCGTCGGACTGTCGTTGGCCTACGAACTGGCCAGCCGTGGGTTGCGGGTGCGTGCGCTTGATCGGCAAGAATTTGCCCAAGAAGCCTCTTGGGCTGGAGCCGGAATCCTACCACCTGCCCCCGAGCAAGGTCTCGATTGCCGCGCGTTGAGAGAACTTCACACCCTTAGTCTGCAATTACACGCTCAATGGTCTGGGCAACTTCTTGCCGAAACCGGCCTGGAGAACGGATACCGCTGTTGTGGTGGTCTCTATCTGGCCGGGCCAAGTTCCGCTGGCGATCCCGAGCACGCCTCCGAAAGAGCTCTCGATCGTCTCGCTGCTGATTGGCAAGCGTTTGGCATTTCCATCGACCAAGTGACTGCAGGAATCCTTCAAGATATTGAGCCGGCCATTAACGCTGGCTGTTTTAGTCGAGCTTATTTAGCCCCTGGAGAAGCCCAGATCCGCAATCCGCGTCATTTGCGAGCCTTGTTGTCTGCTTGCCACAAGCGCAACGTCGTATTGGAGCCAGGGACTCCTGTCACGAGTCTTGCTCCTTGCACTGGGACAAGAGCTCTTGGGGTGCTCACCCCTCAGGGTTTGAGAAAAGCCGGGACGATCGTTGTCTGTGCTGGGGCCTGGACGGGACTGCTTGGAGAGATCTTTGCAGGAGGAGATCCCCCTGAGAAAAATCTCGCCGGTCAAGACGCAGCCGGTCAAGGCTCAGCCGGTCAAGACTCAGCCGTCAGGCCAATACGAGGGCAGATCGCCCTCTTGCGGACTGACCGGCTTGTGCTGCGGCGAGTTGTCAACCTGGGGCCGAGGTATCTCGTTCCTCGCAACGATGGTCGACTCTTAGTGGGTTCTACTGAGGAGGAGGTTGGCTTCGAGAAACGCACCACCGCGGGGGCAATTCGGGAGCTGTTGAGCTTCGCCGAGCGACTGGTGCCAGAATTGGCCAACGCCCAATTGGAGCGATGTTGGTCAGGACTCCGGCCGGCCACCCCAGACCGTCTCCCAGTGATTGGCCGCACTTCCCGGTGGTCGAATGTCTACATCGCCACCGGCCACTTTCGGGCTGGCCTGACGCTGTCTCCAGGGACAGCACGTGTGGTAGGGCAGCTGATTTGCGAAGAACAACCAGCAGTCGATTTGACCGAGCTGACACCCAAGCGATTCTCAGGGCTGATGAGAAGTTGTTAAGGAGACGGTCTTCTCATTGCTGGACGAGTCGAGACTTTCTCCGCGGTCAGGAGTCTGCTTGGCCAACAAGTTCCAGGGGGCTGTTGGCGATGACGAATCTCTTTTCGCCAGCCTCCGAGGCAAAACGGACTGTTGCCCGCCGCAGACGCCCGTTGCCGCTGACAGCGACGATTTTACCCAGGCCATATTGTGGGTGGCGAACGACCATTTGGGCTTTGAAGTCGTTGACCTCAGCGGGCTTGCGTGGGGAGCTGGAATTCGCTGAGGGTTGTTGCCTTGGGAAACCGTTGGGGTTGAGATCTTCACCGCTTTGGCGAGCAAGATCAGCTGCGGTGATGAACCCCCCCCAGCTGTTCTGAGAGTCGGTTGGTTGGCTTGTTTCTGAGTTGGTGGCCGAGTCGGATGCTGGCTGTCTTGGGGGACCTTCGTGTCGAGCTGCTTTCCGCAAAGACCGCAAAAGACCAGCGGCTTGGTCGTCGGTGGGAGAATTCGGGTCCTCGGCGAGTTCTTGGCTGAAGTCTTCGGCTGGGAGGTCGTCGAAGTATTCCGTTTCGCCCTCACTGAGCTCTGTGTGCCAGCAGATATCATCGGAGGGCAGTTCCCTCATGAACTCGCTGGGAATGGTCATTTTGTTCATTCCCCGTTGTGTTCGGAAGCGAGCTTGGCTGAGCCAGAGTTCCTGCATCGCCCGAGTGATGCCCACAAAGAGCAGCCGCCGTTCCTCTTCGATCATCTCAGGCCATTCCTGGCTTCGATCGTGGGGCAGCAGTCCTTGCTCGAGGGCCACCAGGTAGACAACAGGAAACTCCAATCCCTTAGCCGCATGGAGGGTCATCAGCTTGACTCGATCCTCGTTGGGGTCGAGCTGGTCTGTGTCGCTAACCAAACTAATCTCCTCTAAAAAACCCTCCAAAGAGCCCAGCGAACCATGCACCTGAGCCAGGGTGTCGAAATCGGCGGCGGCATTGACCAACTCATCAAGGTTCTGACGGCGTTCTTTGTGGTTCTCGTCCTCGGGGTCAAACTGATCCTGGTAGCCGGTCTCGCTCAAGACCGCCTTGCACAGCTCAGCGACTGGTAAGGTGAGCTTTCCGACCAAACCAGCGCAGAGGTCCACAAACCTGGCCAAGCTCGCTGCGGCTTTCTTAGGTAACCCGGGAATTTCTTGCACACGTTCGGCGGCGGCAAACAGCGGGATCTCGTAGTCGGCAGCAAAGCAAGAGAGCCTTTTGAGCGATTTGATGCCAATGCCACGCGGGGGATTGTTGATGATCCGCAAAAACGCAGCATCATCACGAGGGTTATTCAGCAGCTGCAAATAAGCGAGCAGATCTTTAACCTCGCTCCGCTGAAAGAACTCCTGACCTTGTAGAACTTGGTAGCGGATATTACGCTTTCGCAGAGCTAGTTCCAATCGCCGGCTCAGAGCGTTAATGCGATACAAAATGGCGAAGTCGCGAGGACGGCGCTGGCCAGATGCCATTTGCGTGGCAATGGACTCGGCGATCGCCTCGGCCTCCTGGATGTCGGAGCGATACATCGTCCAGTGAACCGGCTCGCCTTCTGAGTTCTCCGTATAGAGAGACTTGTCCTTCCTTTTGCGATTATGCGAAATCAGCGCCGAGGCTACGCGAAGGATGCATTTGGTGCTGCGGTAATTCTGCTCCAGCCGGACGATCTTGGCCCCAGTGAAGTCGCGTTCAAAATCCAGGATGTTGTTTAAGTTGGCTCCCCGCCAACCATAAATCGACTGATCAGGATCGCCGACGACACACAAGTTGGGCTCATGGATCGAGAGGCCTCGGGCAAGAGCGTATTGTGCCAAGTTGGTGTCTTGGTATTCATCGACAAGCACATAACGGTATCGTCGATCGAAGGATGCCCGCAGTTCTGGGTTCTCCTTCAGCAGGGTGACCACATGCAGCAGGAGATCATCGAAATCGACGGCGTTGGCATCGCGAAGGGCCTTCTGATAAAGGGGGTAGACCTCGGCAACCACCGCATCCAGAGGGTCGCCAGGACGCGGTCGGAAGCTCTCCTCGGTCTGACAGTTGTTCTTCAGCGTGCTGATCCGGTTGGCAATCCTTCCTGGGGTCGCCTGCATCAGTTCCAGGTTCTTCTGCTTGAGAACCCGTTTCAGAACTGCTTGGCTATCAGCGGTATCGTAAATCGAGTAGCTGCTCTCTAAGCCGACGCCTTGAGCATGTTGACGCAACAACCGCGCGCAGAACCGGTGAAAGGTGCCCATCCAGACTTCAGCACCCTCGCAGAGGTTCTGCACCCGGCTGAGCATTTCCTGGGCGGCCTTGTTGGTAAAAGTCAACGCCAGGATGTTCCGAGCCGGCACCCCTTGCTCAAGCAGATATGCTACCCGGTGTGTCAACACCCGTGTCTTGCCACTGCCGGGGCCGGCTAAAATCAACAACGGGCCGTCGCAATGTGTGACCGCTTGCCGTTGGGCTGCGGTGAGCTTCTCTAACAAGTCGTTCAGGGCCAACACTCCTTTTTGGCTCTCCAGGGCCTTTCTTGAAGCCTCAAGAGAAAGAACTGGTTCCTCTTCGGTCCCGAGGTACCGTTTTTCAAACCCAAGATTTCCCTCATTTTCAACCGTTCTTTGCCATGGCCTTCGGCAGAGCCCACGCTGGAGGACCTCGGAGGACTCTCAACCTAGAAAAGCTGCCGGGCGAAGCTACCGCGCGACGGATTTCTGCCTTGGCTTGGGCTTTTCCAGGATTTGGTGTACCCTTGTCGAATTATACTATCGTTCAGCGGATCGGTGCGACTCCCTCGTGGTAACTCCCTCGTAGCGACTCGCTCGTGGTGATCACCGGTGCGAGGGTGGATTGTTTCGGCTCTCAAGTCAGCACGTTCTCAAGTCAGCACGTTCTCAAGTCAGCACGTTCTCAAGTCAACGAGTTCTCAAGTCAACGAGTTCTCAAGTCAACGGAGATGACGGGTGTTTCAGCGGTTTCGGTTTCTGTACCAGTACAACCGTTGGGCCAATCGGAGTGTTTTGGCGGCTCTGCAGGATACGCCGGGATGCTCAGCCCGGACAATCGAGGTGTTCGCGCATGTCGTGGCTGCTGAGGCGGTCTGGTTGGCTCGAATTTTGGGGGAGGATTCCACCCAGTTCCGGTCTGGCCGGCTTGGTCGCTATCAGAACCGACGTGGCGAGTGGTTTGAGACCCCTCTGATTGATGGGCTGCTCCACCTTTGGCAGCACGGCGGCTATCACCGAGTTCAACTCGCAGCGTGGATTCGGGCCGAGGTAGGGATTCCACCAAATCCTGACGACATCACGTTTGTCCGCCAGGAAATGGGCCAGGCTTGCTCAAGCGGCTGACCAAAAACCTGAGAAGGGGCCTTAGGTCAATTGGGCATTCAAGAGTTTCTGGCGAACCCTCTGGGGTGGCAGGTGCCACCACTGGTTGCCTGGTCGAGACCGTCAGACCAGAAAACCAAGGAACCACGCGATGATCGATTCTCTGTCTTCCTCCCGAGAACCAGCGGACCGAGCGTCACCCGACGATGATCTTGGCCAAGCAGCCATCCCCGGTCTGCGATACCGTCGGGATTACCTCTCTGCTCGGCAAGCCATTGTGATCACAGAGCGTGTTGAGGCCCAACCTTGGCTGAGCGATCTGAAACGCCGTGTTCAGCACTACGGGTGGCGGTACGACTATCAACGCCGTGTGGTGACGCAGGATCTGTACCTCGGGCCGTTGCCCGAGTGGGGACAGGAACTCGCACAGCGGCTCCATCATGATGGACTGATGCCCCTGGTGGCCGATCAATTGATCGTCAACGAGTATCTGCCTGGCCAGGGGATTAGCCCCCATATCGATTGCCAATCTTGCTTCGCAGACACCATCGCCTCAATCTCGCTGGGGTCAGGGTGTGTGATGGAGTTCACGCAACCCAATACGCCGGAACCAAACTCGAACCAGCAAAAGGCATCTGGCAAGGTGGAGCTTTATCTGCATGCTGGCAGCGTGCTGGTGTTCTCCGGTGAGGCTCGCTACCAGTGGCGACATGGGATCCCAGCTCGCAAGAGCGATCCCAGACCATCGGAGATCATAGCACCAAGTGGAAAACAACCGGCCAGAGAACAACCGGCCAGAGAACAACCGGCCAGAGAACAACCGGCCAGCGAACAAAGAGATCGAGAACAACCGGGCGTCGGACAGCACAATCAAGCCGCTTCCGCAAGTCGGGTGGCCCGATCTCGGCGGATCTCGCTGACCTTCCGCACTGTTCGACTCAATTCCCCGTAGTCGGGCTCATTGACAGACCTCCCCCCTGGGATTTTCCGAACTTCCTGTCACTGCCCCTAGAAGCCAAAGGACCGACCGGTTAACCTCGACAAACTCAGTGCACCCCGCCAATACGCTCGTTTCAAGACGATTTGAGGCAAAGTAACCAAGAGCGGTGGTGATCAAGGATACGCCATACTCCGTTGGAGAAACGAGTTCCGGTCGGGGATTCGTCGGAAGTCGACCTTCAGCAAGTTGGCCTTCAACAAGGAGGTTTCTGATGCCTGCGAGCACTCCGGGGCAGCCAACTCAAATCGGTCAATCGGTCCCAACCCATTCCCTCCTGACACCGCAACAACTTGACCCCTCTTCACCCTCGGGCGTGCTGAGCCCACCTCCGCTTCGATTGTCTCCGCCAAGCCAGAGTTGACCGCTCTCAAACACGGCGGCCTGGCATCTGATGTCACAGGAGTTGACTTCGCAGGATCTCACAACAGAGCACCTGCGCAGAAGTTGACTGTGTCGAAGAACTATGTGCTTATCTTGGCTCTGACGGTCTCAAGAGATCACCTGTGGGCCTGTTCCCATCGGGCCGGCTCAGACCAAAGGTCTGAGAGAAGGAACGGTTTTTCAGCGAAAGACATTCTCTGGTCGGCAGTTCCACCCTTGAGATGCCGACATTGCGAGAGCGAGTGAACTTCCATGCTAAAACGCCGAACGAACCCAGAGTTCCTCAATGGTGTGCCGGAACTGCTCATCCTGGAGTTGTTGGCCCACTCGCCCATGCATGGCTACGAGCTGGTGCGGCAAATCCATCGGCGATCAGGTGAGGCCTTGAACTTCGGCGAAGGGTGTGTTTACCCCATTCTTCACCGACTCGTCGACCAACAACTCCTCACAAGCACCCAGCAGAAGATCGGTAGCCGAACCCGGGTGGTCTATCGCGTGACCCCCAGCGGTCAAGCGCGGTTGGCCGACGCCCGGCGGTCCTGGGAACGAACGGTTGCTGCTGTTCAACGGGTGCTCAGCCAGAAAGTTCCCAGCAGTTGATTCTTGACATTCTTCGGCGGTGGAGAAGTTGTCAACTGAGAGAACCTGACCAGATGGGTGACTTGGTCAGGTTCAGGGAGAAGTGAGGCCAGCAAGAAGTGAGTTTAATTCAGAGCGAGATACCAAAAGCGGCAATCACTCTTCTTCTTTGATCAGCTCAACACCGGAGAGGATGGGCTCACCCTTCTTGGGGACCAAGCGGATCTTCAGGTCCGATTTTACAGCAACAGCGCGGACCTCTTCGACGATTCCGCGATGCGCTCCGCCTGCCTTGCTGACGACATCCATCTCGGAGATGACTTCGTTATCTTGGATCCACACAGAGAACACCCGTTGGCGGGCGGCAAGCTCTTCTGGCTCGGAGAAGTACAGCCGCACTGTGTAACGAGCGACCTCTTGCTCCGGTTGAGAGGCAGGCGCTCCCTCCGATTCCATTCTGGCTGTCCGCAGGATCAGACGAGCGGCTTGGTGACGGCCTCCTTCAAACGAGCGGGCCACTCGATGGCCTTGGCCGTCAAAGATAAACGCCAGGCTATTTCCTTCCTTCCAGCCAGGGCGGTTGATGACTTCGCTGATGAGGTCCTTCAGATCAGGAGTCCGTTGATCAGGGCCGTGTTGATTGATCACTGGCCAGGCCTTGGGCGACCAGGCAACGGTCGCCTTGGTCAAAGGGCGGTCGGAGATGTTTTTGCGAGTCTCGGCGAAAGGCTCTGTCTGATCGCTGGCCTGGGCAGAGATGGTCACCTGGGTGGGCTTTGAGGTTGGCTCGTCGACGGTGAACTGAATCCAGGCTTTTTTCAGGGCTTCGCCTTGTTGCAGAGGGATCCGTTGGAAGCGGATGCCCACGATCTGCTGCCGCTGATCCCCGTCTTGGTGGAATTCCAGATCACTGCTGGTCAGGTACATCTTCCCATCGGTATATTCCTCAGCATCATCGGTTCCAGCCATCACGGGGATGCCTTCGGCAACAGCTTCTGCACGGGACTGCGGCGCCAGACCCACCGAGAACTCTCGCAGTCCCTCCAGGCCAGATCCGGTCACCCAGGGCAGTGGGCCGCTTTCGATCCGCAAGGCGTGTTGGCGAAACGTCTGAGGTTGCTCTCCGCTAAGCGCTAAACTCAGCTTCGGGCCTGGCCCGCCGACCACGGGGTAATCCAGCCAGAGGGTGCCATCGTCGGACTTCCGGTCGCCGGGCGCTGCCAGGTTGATCCCCAAGCGGCGGATCCAGCCGTCGCCGATTTGGTAGTTGTTGTGGGTCCACATTTCTGCTTCGGGAATATGGACAAGCGCCAAGGCTGTGAAGTGTGTGTAGGCACAGGAGCAGCCGTGTGCAAAGTTGGGGGCATTGAGAAGCCCGTTGGCGGGGATCAAGCTGTTGGTGCACCCGGTGCGAAAGCCGCCGAGGTTCCCCGTGCCTCCGTCCCGCTGGAGGTCAAAGAACCCTGCGGTTCCCGAACGGAAGGTCACCAAGTGAGGGCTGGCGACAGGGCGGTTACATCCATACATCCGGCAGATCGTCTGGGTCTGCTCGTTGCCGGCTAAATCGCTGCGTGTTCGTGGCTTGCCGGTGATGACATCAAACACGCCAGAGTTGGTCACCAGCGATTGGCCAACGACGGAACAGGGAAACGGCTGCGACCGTCGCCAGAGTTGCTTTCCGCTGTCAGCCCGATAGGCCGTCAACTGGGCTCCGCCGGAGCCTCCTAAAACGACCCCTGCCTGATGAGAGTAAGCCACCCAGCGGCAGCCTGCATCTTGCTCTTGTTGCCAGAGTAATCGGCCGGTGGTCAGCTCTCGGGCAACCAGTTGGGCCACGGGGATGTCTTTTTGGCCTCGCCGCTGCATCGCCGCCACCTTGGATGCTGGGAGGCCAATGGAGTAGTAAACCACCGCAGGAGTTGCCTTTGGCGTGTTCTCTGTGTGGTTGTCCTGGGCGACGGTTTGGTCTGTTGATCCCGCGCCAGGCGGATCTTCTTCTGTGAGTTCTCCGGCGAAGTCTCCCCAGGCTGGTCCGGCAACGACTCCCTTGACGGGCATGGCGTGTTGATGACGCCATTGCAGTTTTCCCGTGTGGCGATCGTAAGCGGCCATTGTTTGGTTGTTGCACCCGATCAGCAGATCGTCATACAGACAGAACTCGCTGAAGTTTTCGGCCAAGGAGAGCCCGGCGCGTTTTTGGCCGGTCTTAGCATCAAAGACCTCCAACTTGTTGTGCTGGACATACACAGCATCTGCGGTGGCCGCATACCGATGGCCTCGCAGCGAAACTGGCAACTCGGCTGTCCAGAGCACTCGCCCGGTGTAGGCGTCGGCAGCGGTGAGTTCCCCAGGCCCCTGAAAGAACAAACGCCCGGCGACCACTAAAGCAGACGAGGGACGGACATGCCGGTCAAAGTATTTGGCTGCCCCAGTTCGGCCACCGTACCACAACACTCCAAGAGGGGCTTTGACTAAGTCGTCTTCCGTTGCGGCGGTGTTGCCAGGGTTTCCGCCCTCATGCGACCAATCGAACGTTTTGGGTAATCCCCCGGCACGTTGCACGACGGTCAGCTCGCCCTCCCGAGTGATGGTCACACCAGAGGTCTGCCCAGAGATCTGCTCGGACTGGATGATCTGCGTCCACTGATCGTGCTGCTGCTGCGTCAGTGGCACAATCACCCGGCCGTGGTAAGGATGCAGTGCTGGATACAGCCGACGGATGAGTTGTTTGCTCGCCTTCTTGTTGAGCTGTTCAGTCGGCAAGAGCCCCTGCTGGATTGCTGAGGGACTCTCGGCGGTCAACAGACTTACCCAGTAGGGAGGCAAGTTGAGGGAGTCCAGATCGGCCTGATGCACAACCACCTGCCCGTAAAGCCCCTCGCGATTCAGTTGCTGACGGAACTTTTTGACTGTCTCGCCGTTGGCATCGACCACAACAATGTGCCGGCCGGACTTTTGGGCCAGCGTCCTGATCAGCCCTCCGGTTCCGATGCCCAGAACCAAGCAGTATCCGTCGATCGGGGCCAATTCGTCGATCCGCTTGGCCTGTTCCCGGCCCGGCCAGTCCGCCAACTTGTCAGCCAACCCGTCATCCCAAGGAGCCGATTGCTGGAGGTCGGCCAGATGAACAACCGGATTCTCCTGAGGGTCACCAGCAAAACAGAGCAGTGAACCTTCGTTGGTGACCACAAACAGACGCTTATCCGCGGCGATCAGTCGCACCGGCGTTCCCTCAATCGAGGTCTTCCAAGCGGGAGCCAAGAGAGGAGGTTGTTGCTGATCTCGGTGGGCCTGGTCCGGTTGTGTCGGATTGGCAGGACGCTCTGCGACAGGGAGGCTCATGATTGTGGAGCCGTGAGAGGAGTAAATGCAGTTGCCGGCCTGGAGGTGGACATCCTGGATGGGAACTTTCCATCGCGTGATGAGGGAGAGTGTCTGAGCGTGGAAGATTCCGGCCGGGTGGTAGGCGAGCTGCTTGCTCAGCACTGGGGTATTCCAGGTCCGCTTTTGGATCGTCCGGCTGACCAACTGGCCGGAATCCAAGGCAAAGGCACCGCCACGGCAGAAGAACAGCTTCTCGCCGGCAGCCACATAGGGACCGCCGCCGTTGCGTTTGTTTTCCGCGTGATGGAAGTACAGCAGTTTCCCCGTCTTCAAATCGAAGCAGGCCGGCACCGAACGACCGCAGGGCATCAGGAGTTTGTCACCGGCAACAGTGAGATAACCCCCAGGAGCTGGGCCAGAAAACGAGACCGCTCCACCATGCGGCTGCTGCATGTAAATGGAGCCGACACCATCGTTGATCCACTTGGTTTTGCCAGTTTCAGCATCAAGGGCTGCCAGGAAGATGCCCTCGAACTGCCAGACGCCAGCGGCGACGTAGAGCACTCCGTTGCTGAGGACCGGTCCTCCGGTGATGGGCCAGCAGGAGATCAGCCGGTCGTGTCCGAGGGCCTTGCGGGAATTGGGGACAATACGCTGGGACCAGACGACTTGACCATCAGCAGCGTTCAGGCAGTACACCCGGCCGTCGTCGGATCCAAAGTAGACCCGTCCTTGACTGGAGATCGGGGCAAACCGGACTGGTCCATTAGCAAAGAACCGCCAGCGAATTTGCCCAGTTCGTGTGTCCATCGCTGTGACCGAGTCCTGGGCGGAGGAGGCCACAAAGAGGGACCGGCCCGAGACAACTGGTTCGTGGATCCCGTCGAATTGTTCTCGGGGTTCCCCCGGCCAAGCGGGGGTGAGTTGGGGGAACTTCCAGGTCCACTGCAGATGAAGTTTCTGCGGCAACGACTCGGTGGTCATCGCCCGGCGAGCGGCGTCGCCACGCCACTGCGGCCAATCAGCAGCACGAAGATCGAGGCTGAAAAGCAGACAGGCGACCGCAACCAGGCTCGGTAGCACGAACCTGAAGGCAACAGCAAGACAGGGACGCAGCATAAATCACGTATGGTGTTGCAGAACAGTGAAGAGGACGAGAACGCAGAAGAGGGTCGCAAACGCCTACTGAGGTTGGCGAAAATCTTGGCTCCCCTGGTTGGTGGAAAGGCCGCGAAATCAGCGGTTCTTGTGCCGTTTTAGCGTTTTGGATGAACAAGAATTTTCCTCAGGAGCTTCAGGACTCTAGCATTTCCAAGAACTCGAATCAACAAGCCAGCAAATGCCAGCCTCACGGATCTGGCAGCCCGGAACTCTGGCAGCCCGGAACTCTGGCAGCCCGGAACTCTGGCAGTCCGGAACTCTGGCAGCTAGCAACATCTACCGGTCCGCGACACCTTTCGCTAGGCTTGTGCCAAGACTGTGCTTCAGCGGGGATACCAAGGCAGCCTGACGTAACCCTCACCCGAGGGCGAACAATTGAAAAAGGGGGGCGCACTTGGTCCCCACAGATTTTGGTGTGAGTGACCGTTGGTGATCACGACAGCGCGAAGTTGGCGAAGTTGAGTCGCTGAGGGATTGCCCTCGATGGCGTTCCCATCGCCGGTGGCACTCGGTTTGGCTGAAGCCTTTTTGGAGAGCCGAGCCCAAAACTCCACCCAAACCACAACCTCTCAACAGGCACAAGTGGTTACAGGCACAAGTGGTCACAGGCACAAGTCGCGATACACATTGACGTTCACCGCAACAACCACAGGATCACCGATGAGAAACGCCTGGTTCGTATCTGCCCTACTCTTGGCTGTGATGATTTCGCTGGCCAGCAACACGCAGGCTCAGACAGATCAAGAAGCCAGCGGCAAGACATCCAGAGCCAAGATACCCAGCGCCGAGGTGCTCAGCGCCGAGGTGCTCAGCGCCAAGGAGTTGGCTGAGAAGTTGAAGATCAAACCTGATGTTTTCAAAAAGATTGAAGAGGCGATGCCTGAAAAGGCTCCGGCTACTCCCAAGAAACCCCGCAAGGTGCTCATTTATAGTAAGACCAATGGTTTCCGCCATGGCTCGATTCCAACCGGGGCGGTTTCTCTGGTCATGCTCGGTGAAGTCACCGGAGCTTATACGGCTGTGCACAGCGAAGATCCCGAGATGTTCAGCCCAGAATCGCTGGCGCGGTTCGACGGGGTGATCATGCTCAACACCACCGGTGAATGTCTCCGCGCAAGTCGGAAGCTGCCCGAAGACCCCGCCAGAAAGGAACAAGCCCGAGAACGTGAGGAGTTGCTCAAGCGGAGTTTGGTGGAGTTCGTCAAAAGCGGCAGAGGCCTGATGGGAACGCACTCCGCGACAGATACTTACAAACGTTGGAAAGATTACAACGACATGATGGGCGGTGCTTTTGCCGGTCACCCCTGGCACACCGAGGTGCCGGTGCGATTGCTCGCTCCCGAGCATCCTCTGAATCGAGTTTTCAAAGGCCAAGGCTTCACCGTCCGCGATGAGATCTACCAATTCCGTGACGACACGGCTCGTCCGGGCGATCGCAAAATGCTCTTGAGCCTGGCCCCCGACTGGGACCAAATCCAAAAGGGCAAACGCAAAGACGGCTTCTACCCCATCAGTTGGATCGCCAATTACGGCGACGGCCGTACGTTCTACTGCTCCCTGGGGCATCGCAACGAAATTTACTCCAATCCGCTGGTCCTGGAGCACTACCTGGCTGGCTTCCAATACGCCCTGGGTGACCTGGAGGCCGACGCCTCTCCCGGCACAGTCGACTAATGCTTCGGCAAGGTCAATCGGCGCGATTGACAGCTCTTCTGGCAGGAAGACTGGCCTGGCAAAGAAACCAGTGCTTCTGCGAATGAGGAGGTCTCCTGGATTCCTTGGGGAATATTTCAACCCGACCGACAACAACGCCTACGGCGAATCACTGACGAGACAACCTACCAGAAATCAAAAGGACCTCTGCCGATGCGAACGATCATGCTTGTGCTGCTGTTGGGGGCTTTAGCTGGTTCTGCGGTCCAGGCTCAGAAGGGCACGTACACCGCCCCCAATGATCCGGCGCTGCCTGCTGATTTTGTGATTCAAGGGGAGTATGTCGGAGAGACTGTCCAGGGCGACAAGCTCGGCTGCCAGGTGATCGCCCTGGGAAACGGCGCGTTTCATGCAGTGCTGTATCCCGGTGGCCTGCCAGGTGCAGGGTGGGATGGCAAGAACAGGATGCTCATGGATGGCCAGTTAGATGGTGGTCGGGCTGTCTTCAAGCCTGCTGAAGGGCCGAAACGCTACCTGGCTCGATCTCCACAGCAGTTCTGCGCCACCAGCCAGTTCCCGCCTCAGGGCCACAAACCCTGTAAAGCGACCATCTCCGGCGACACAATGGCCGGCCAGATCGACAACGCACAACGCTTGACACTCAAAAAGGTAAGCCGCAAGAGCCCAACTCTAGGGGCCAAGCCCCCAGAAAACGCAACGGTGCTCTTCGACGGAACCAACACAAACCATTGGCAAGGTGGCCGTCTGGACGAGAAAACCAATCTGCTGAACACCGACGGTCGCGACATCCGCACCAAGGAGAAATTCAACGACTACACCATGCACTTGGAATTCATGTTGCCCTACCGCCCCGAGGCCCGAGGTCAGGGACGCGGCAATAGTGGTTTCTATCAAGTCGACCACTACGAGGTGCAAATCCTCGACTCCTTCGGTCTGGAGGGCAAGAACAATGAGTGCGGAGGCGTCTACAGTAAGGCCGCCCCGCTGCTGAATATGTGCCTGCCCCCTCTGACCTGGCAAACCTACGATGTGGAGTTCACCAACGCCCGTTCCCAAGACGGACGCAAGACCGCCAATGCCCAAGTTACCGTCAAGCTCAATGGCGTCGTCATTCACGACGAATTGGAGATCGACAGCCGGACTGGTGGCTCACGCAACGAACCTGAGGGCACCCCAGGAGCCATCAAACTGCAGGGACACGGAAATCCCTTGCAGTTCCGTAACGTGTGGATCCTCAGGAAGTAGTCGAGTCTTCTGGTTGTCTTTCAAGTGACCCAACGCCGGAGAACAACGCCCGCAAGGAGCAAATCTTGCGGGCGTCCTCACGCGCAGGGTCGGCATCTGGATCGAGGGGCTGTATCCTGATGGGCCAGCATCGGTCATCATAGCACGGGGCAACTGGTCGGTCCGGATAGGTTCGCTCTGGACAGGTTTGCTCTGAAAAGGTTCGGTCTTGCCGGTTCGGTCTTGCCGGGTCGGTCTTGCCGGGTCGAGCTAGTGGGCATCCTGAAACGGGAAGGCGGTTGCGGAACATGTCTGCCAAGAGAACGCGTCGTGACTTTTTGAGGAACACCGTCTCGGGCTCGGGGGCCACCGCGTTGGCCTCGGCTGCTGGTTCGCTGGGCTGTTTTTGGCCTTCTGGCGTCTCAGGCCGCCCGGGGGGAGTCGCCCCGGGCGAGAAGATTGGCTTGGGGGTCATCGGCTTTGGTCCCCGTTGCACTTACGATCTCAAGGCGATGTTGCCCTTTGACGACATCCGGTGTCTGGCGGTTGCTGAGGTGCAAGCCAGCCGGCGCCGGGCGAGCAAGGCGTTTGTCGATGGTCACTACGGCAACACCGACTGCGTCGTATACCGGGATTTCCGGGAGCTATTAGAACGGCGGGATATTGATGCGGTGTTGATTGCCACAGGGGACCGCTGGCATGCGGCAGCCTCCATCTTGGCTGCTCAAGCGGGAAAGGATGTCTACAGCGAAAAACCCTGCGGGATCACCATCGCGGCTTGCCAGCAGTTGGCTGACACAATGGACCGCCAGAAGCGTGTCTTTCAGGCGGGGACCCAACGCCGTAGCGTCCCGAACTTTCAGGCAGCTGTCCAACTGGCCCAGAGTGGGAAGCTCGGTCAGCTCCGCAGGCTGCATGCCTCCGTTTATATGCCCGTGCTGGATAACACTTGGCTGCCTGCACAGCCGACTCCGCCGCCAGAGGTGGTTGACTGGAACCTCTGGCTGGGGCCGGCGCCGTGGCGGCCCTTCAACGAGAAGTACATTCAGGGACGCTGGCGAGGGCAATGGGATTTTGATTCCGGAGCCAGGCTGCTGGATTGGGGAGCGCACACGGTCGATCTCTGCCAGTGGGCCAATCAAGCCGATGAGACGATGCCCATCGAATACGAGCCCTCGCAGGAGAACATCGTCTGCCGTTACGCCAACGGAGTGCAGCTGGTGATCGACTTCCTCAAGCAGCCCTTTGGCGACCGCTCACCGCACTACATCACATCGTTGGGTACCTGTCCGGTCCGTTTCGTTGGGGACGAGGGCTGGGTGGAGACCGGAGACAGCGGCAAAATCGTCGTCCATCCCGAGACCCTCAACGCTGAGCTGCCCAAAGAAAAGAAACGTGTTCGCGGCTTGGATGTGACGGCACACGCACAGAACTTCTTCGACTCGATCCGCTCTGGTGGCACAACCGCAGCCAACCCCACCGTGATGCGGCGGTCACACATGGCTTGCCATGCTGCGGCGATCTCCTGGATTCTGGGCCGCAAACTGAAATTCGATCCGGTCAAAGAAGAGTTCATCGGCGACGACCAAGCCAATCGCCTCCGTTGGCGAGCTGCCCGAAACTGGGACAGCTGAGTCTCGTCAGAGAAGAACTCACCAGATTCATGACTCACCAGATTCATGACTCACCAGACCCATGACTCACCAGTTACGACTTTCTCCACGCACAATCATTGGGATGCTCTCACAATGAAGATCGGCTTTTTCGGGATGGTCTTGGGGGTGGTGCTCTTCTTTTCGGCTTGGGGGCGAGCTGCTGAGCGTCCTCCCAATATCGTCTACATCATGTCAGATGAGCTGGCCTATTATGAACTGTCTCATATGGGCCATCCGAAGATTCGCACGCCACGCATTGACAAACTGGCCGCATCGGGAATCCGCTTCACTCAAGCGTTGGCAGGTTCACCTGTCTGTGCGCCGCTGCGGTGCAATTTGATGACAGGCAAGCATGCCGGGCATGCCTCGGTCCGAGCCAATGACGGTGGGACTCCGCTGCGGGCCGGGGAGCCGACGATTGCCTCGCTTTTGAAGAAAGCGGGCTACGCGACAGGGGGGTTTGGCAAGTGGGGCTGCGGCGGGCGTGATTCCACCGGTGTGCCAGAAGAACATGGCTTTGATGTCTTCTTTGGGTATTACGATCAGGTGCACGCTCACTCGTTCTATCCACCTTACTTGATTAAAAACAGCCAAGAGGTTCCGCTGGCAGGAAATCACGGGGGTCGTACTGGCAAGACCTATTCGCATTATGTCATTATGAAGGAAGCGTTCCAGTTCATTCGAGATCACAAAGATCAGCCGTTTTTCTGCTATCTTCCGATTACGCCGCCGCACGGGATGTACGACATCCCCAAGGATGACCCCGCCTGGGAGCATTACCAGGATGCCGATTGGGTCCAAGATCCTCAGGTGCCGCAAGATGCCAAGAATTACGCGGCGATGATCACCATGGTTGATCGCAATGTGGGAGAGGTTGTGGATCTGTTGGAGGAATTGGACCTGCAAGAAAACACTATTGTCTTTTTCACCGGAGACAACGGCGGGCTGGATCGGTTCGGCAACAAGGAGCATCCACGCGGTTACTTCGGTCCCAACGTCAATCCTCGGACAGGAGTGGCCTTTCGTGGCAGCAAGGGGAACCTCTACGAAGGCGGGCTCCGGATTCCCTTTTTGGTCCGTTGGCCCAGACGGATTGCGCCCGGACGGATCAGTGACCACCTGTGCTACCATCCCGATGTGTTGCCCACCCTGGCCGAGCTCGCTGGCGTCAAACCACCTGCCGACATCGACGGGATTTCGTTCCTGCCGGAGTTGCTCGGTCCACAACAAGCCGGCCGAGAGCAGCCTCAGCACCAGTTCCTCTACTGGGAATTCGGCCGGCAGACGGCCGTCCGCAGCGAACACTGGAAAGCCATCCAAACCAAAAAAGATGCCCCCTGGCAGCTGTATGACCTCAGTCAAGATATTGGCGAAAGCACTGATGTCGCCCAAGATCAGCCCGAGGTCCTCGCCCGTCTCAAAGCTTTCGCCAAGGTCTCTCACCAAGCAGTCCAGCCAGGGGAGTATCGAGATCCCAAACGCACACGGCATCAGCGTGACCGCCAAGCCAAATGGGGATCCCGGAAGGCCAGCACGGCCAACACCTCCGTCCACCAAATCACCGAGAAAGGTCTCATCCCAGCAAAGGGCATGAAGCTGGTACGCTTCAGTAGCGAGAATCGGGCTAACGATCGTCGAGCCGCTTATGCGATCGATGGGGACCCCCGGACCCACTGGCACACGCAATTTAGCACTCAGCTGGCCAAACACCCTCATGAGCTGGTGATCGACTTGGGGCAGACTTATGAGATTCTGGGCTTTCGCTATCTTGCCCGCCAGGATTCTGGTTGGAATGGGGCTTTTGCCAAGACAGAGTTTTCGGTGAGCAACTCAGCGGAGTCCTTTGACGCTCCGGTGGCAACTGCGACATTCAAGAAACTTCGCCAACCCCAAGCCGCTGACTGCCAGCAGCCCGTTCGCGCTCGCTATGTGCAAGTTCGCATCCTCTCGGGGGTCGCTGGCCAACCTTGGGCTTCAGCCGCCGAGATCGGTGTGATCGGTTCCCCGATCCAGGAGTAAGACCCATTTCCCTGGCTCGCCACATTGGCTGCCAAGGTGGGAGTCACCGATTTGAATGCAAGACGGACACACCACAAGCATCCCCCCAGCGGTCGGGCGTCTCGGTTGCTGCCCAATCAGTCGTTGGCCGGTGAGTCGTTGGCCGGTGAGTCGTTGGCCGGTGAGTCGTTGGCCGGTGAGTTGATCACCAGTCAGTCAACAGATGATCAGTTGGTCTGGGCTCGCAGGATTCTGCTTGTTCTGGCATTTTCGGCCACTGGTGTGCTCGTGTACGGCTCGCTGGTCCCTTTTGATTTCCATCCGCGTGGTTGGCAAGAGATCGAGGCTCGTTTTGCCGGGCAACCAAGCGTTTTTTGGCTTTACGCTGGCTGGGTTTCGCCTACGGATATTCTTGCGAACGTCCTTTTAGGTGTGCCGCTGGGGTTTTTCTGGCTCGGCGTCGTTTGGATGGGCGCTCGGACTTGGTCATCGGGCCAGGCATCCTTAGGGTTCAACGGGGTGTTGGTTGCCATTGCGTTGGCTCTGGCTTTGGTTCTCCCTCAGACGATCGCAGTTGAGTTGGCACAGCACTGGTTTGGTCAACGAACGCCTACAGCGGCCGATGTTCTGGCGCAGGCTTTGGGGGCGGTGATCGGGTCACTCTGTTGGCTCAAGTTTGGCCTCGGAGCTTTGGAGGTGACTCTGCGTCCTCATCCGCGTCAGGCAGCCCAGTGGCTTTTCTTGGCCTACTGCGTCGCCTTGCTGGTGGGATTGCTGGTTCCCTTTGATCTGACTCTGAGTCCGGCAGAGTTGTACCAGAAATACAAAAAAGGGCTCGTTGTGATCATCCCCTTTTCCGAGCCTCTGGATGGGCCAGTTCGGTTGGTGTTTTCTGCGGTGGCTTACCTGCCCGTTGGGTTGGGGGTGGCCTTGATCCGACCGCCTCGCGGGCAAGCCACTCGAAGAGTTGTCGATTGCGTGCTCATCGGTGGGGTGATCGTCTGTGCCTTTCAAGGGGCAGCGCTGCTGGTGGAAAGCCGCTTGAGCAGCACAACGGCTGTCCTGGGCGGGATGGCCGGGATCACGGTGGGGGCGTGGCTTGGCCAACTTTGGGGATCATCTTGCGTTCCTGCCGACTCGTCTCACACTTGAGTCGCTCGGCGGCTGATTGGGCAGCCTTTCCAAAAGCCGGATGAGCCAGGATGATTCCCAACCTCAATCGGTGTTCTCACGTGTGACTTCTCTGCTGCTGGATTTCTGTGTCCTACAAGCCTTCTCGCCCCTCCGAACAGTCTGCACTCTTACGGCAGCTTCTGCCGCTGGGGAGTTTGGCGCTTGCGCTGCTGGCCAGCGTGATTTTGTTCTATGGATCACTGGCTCCTTTTGACTACCACAATCGTCGTTGGTCGGAAATCGGCGATCGCTTTGCCCCGCTGAATGTGTTGACCTTCTACGCTGGAATGGTTCCTTTCCAGGATCTGTTGATTAACACCAGTTTGGGGATCTTGTTGGGCTTCTTCTGGGTCGGTGTCGTTCTGATGGATCGGCCTGGCTGGCCGCGTCCTCAAACGCTTTGGCAATGGGGTTGGCAAACCGCCGCAGCGATCCCCGTGGCGTTGCTGCTTGGTCTGCCGCAGACGGTCGCCGCTGAGTTTTTGCAACACTGGTTCGGCCACCGTGTGCCTGCTCTGGCGGATATCCTGACACAGGCTGTGGGCATCATCATTGGCACAGGGCTTTGGACGGCCCTTGGCCAGAAAGTCGTCGACGTTGTCTGCAGTTCCAATCGTCGGCTCCAAGTCGAGTGGATGCTGCAGGCTTACTGTGTGTTCTTGTTCGTTTGTTTAACTTTCCCATTTAACATGGTCTTCAATCCGCTAGAGTTGTATCGCCGTTATTCTCCTGGGCAAACCACGCTGCTGCCCTTTGGTGCACTCGGAGCAACCTACGCGGATGCGATCATCCAGCTGGTCGTCAATCTCGTGGCGTGTTTCCCTCTGGGGTTGGCTGTGGCTCTGGTGGGGGTCTCCGGTGGTCGAGCAACACGAAGCCTCCCAGAATGTGTGGTTTTGAGCGCTGTGATGGTCTATTTGTACGAGTCAGCGCAACTCTGGACCAGCAGCCGAGCGGCGGATGTCACCGACATCCTGATTGGCACGATCGGGGCCGTCTGCGGGGCCAAGGTTGCGATCGTGTGGTGGTCCGCCTCACCATCCCAACCCAACGGCCGGCTCAGCCCCCGAGATATCTGGATGTGGCCGGTCATCTGTCTGGTCTATGCTTTATTGGTGGCTGTGTTGTTCTGGTGGCCGCTGGAGTGGGCCCGCGATGAACGAGCGGTGCGTCTGTCGCTGAACCAATTCCTCAGGCTTCCCTTGGCCAGCTGGTTGGGCCGCTCACCGGCCGAAGTGATGCGTGCGGCGATGCGCAACTTCTACCTCATGCTTCCTTTGGGCGTTGGGCTGGGAATCTGGGCGTACCGCCTCAATCAAGCCGCCCTCTTGCATCAGGCCCGAACGAACCGCCACGTCGTTCTGAGTTCCGACGATGAAATCAGCCCAACCGGACGAACGGCAGTCATTGCTGGGGGATTGCTGATCTTAGGCGCTGTCTTCGTCCTTGCGGTTGAACTCGGGCAGGCCTTTTTCCGACGCTACCCTGATGCCACCGAGGTGATCATCGGCATCGGTGGGCTGGCCAGCGGGCTGCTGGGAGTGTTGCTGATCCTCTCGTCGGCCGATGAACACATCAGCCTCCAAAACTCCAATTCCGAACCAACAAGACAGCAGCCCCCTTATTACTGAGCCTCAGAGAAGTCTTCGACCAAAGGGCTTTCCGTATGCCCTTGTTTGTGATGACCTCAAGGGGGCAGCCTGAGGCACCACCGCAAGCCCGGATTGCCGGACGAAACGCCCCGCTTCGTCGCAGACTTTTCAGGGAATCAGTAATCGCCAAAGGAGTCTTGCGACGACTTGCCGCTCTTGAAGACATTTTTGTGAGGCCGACCGAGCCCTCACTCAGCCACAGCCGAGAGAGTCACGTTTTGTACAACCATCGACAAGTTGACAAGGAGAACCTCCGTTGACCAACGGGCCTGACGATCCTCAAACGCCACGTTCCTCGTCCCAGACTCCTTCTCAAGGGACTGCACAGGTTCCCTCCGGCCAGCCTGGGACCTCGGCAGTTTCATCGACAACAGCTTCCACGGCACGGGCGATCGGCTCGTCCAATAGCCTGCGAGCTTTGGAAACTGTCTACCAACGTCTTCAAAATGGTGAAGATTCCTTGGATGCTGTGGTTGCTGGGACCACCCTCGTGGAAGATGACCCGGCCGATTTGACGGTCGGATATGGTGGGCTGCCCAATGAACAGGGCATCGTGGAACTGGACGCCGCGGTGATGCATGGCCCGACCCATCGTATCGGGGCTGTCGCTGGGCTACGAACCATCCGCCATGCCACCCAGGTGGCACAGTTGGTTCTGCAACAAACCGACAACCACCTCTTGGTGGGTCAGGGCGCCTTGGAGTTTGCCCTGGCGAACGGTTTTCAACCCGAGGATCTGTTGACCGAACACGCCCGTCGTCTCTGGATGTATTGGCGACGGATCCGCAGCAACATCGATGACTGGCTCACCCCGGCTCCTGACGAGCCGACCGATCCAGCTGTCGCAGTGTGGTTTGCAAAGCACCTGTACCGAGAGCCGGGATCCGGCGCTTCGGTTGACCGTCCGACATTCGACCGACCCACCGGCACAGTTCACATCGCAGCCCAAGCGGCGGACGGCTCATTGAGTGGTGCCACCAGCACCAGCGGGCTGGCCTTTAGCCTTTCCGGCCGCGTTGGCGATTCTCCGATTCCTGGGGCTGGCTTGTACGTCGACAACGACGTGGGCACCTGCGGAGCAACAGGTCGCGGCGAGGCGAGTCTGTCCAACGCTTCGGCATACGCCGCTGTGGAACTGATGCGGCAAGGGGTCTCCCCTGAACAGGCTGGTCTGGAGGCTTTACGCCGGGTGGTTGCCAAAACACCACCGCGATTACTCGACCCTCAAGGCCGCCCTCGCTTTCCGCTGCGGCTTTATTTGCTGGCCAAAAACGGTGGCTATGCGGGGGTCAGTCTTTGGGGGCCGCGTTCCTTTGCTATCGCCGACGCAAGTGGGCCGAGGTTAGAGACAACCTCGTACCTCTATCAACGAGAAGAGACTTGATAATCCTCAGATCAGTTTTTGACCTAGGGCGACCGCCTCTTGGTTATGGCGACCCAAGGGGGGCAGCCTTGCCCTAAGCTAGATGAGCTTAGATATTTCCTTGGCAACAGTAGCCAAAATGGGAAGCTAGCCAAGTCGAGGAATCACAGCGGTCACCCAGACAAACCCTGTCTCCACGTTTCACCAATCAGGATGGACGCTGTGTGTTGGGTTCTCGATTCTGCCGGGCGTCATCCTGTTCCTGTTGGGTGTTGTTTTCTTGATCTTCCTCGGCGTCCTGGTGATCGTCTTCGTCCTCTTCGTCTTCTTCCAGATGGGGAAAGACGAAGGCAGCTCGGACCGGTGGCGGCATGGGAGAGTCGGCACCGCGGACGCTTCGCCAGACGACTTCGTTGAGCAACAGGTCGTCGGCTGCATCTTCCTTGGTAAAGTCCATCTCCAACGAGAGCTTGGCCCCGTAGGCGTCGGCTGGGTTCCGCGCGTTGAGATCGACATTGGCCGGGAGGTGTTTGTAAGGGGTGAAGTTGGGCTGCCTCTGGAAGGAAGGGTACATCGGTCGCGCGGCGGCATCGAATTGGCTCATCGGCTTGGTGCCCAAGATCAGGCCCATCGTCCGCAACATGCTGGCAGTGGAGTACATGGTGCTGTCCACGACGCCCCGCTTGCAGTAGGGGCTGACCACCAGAGCAACGGTTCGGTGAGCGTCCACATGGTCTGAGCCATTCTGCGCGTCGTCTTGAATCACAAAAATCGCCATCTGTTTCCAGAACTTCGAGTTGCTCAACGCCTCAACGACCATTCCCAAAGCCAGATCGTTGTCGGCGACCATGGCCGTTGGTGTGTGTTTCCCTGGGCGTGTGCCGTAAGTGTGGTCGTTCGGCAGTCGCAGTACGACAAACTGGGGATACTCACCTTTCTGTTCAAACTCGCCGAGTTCCTTGATGAAACGCTCAGCTCGCTTGACGTCGGTGTAGTCCAGATCGTAACCGCGAAAAAGTGGGTCGAAATGGCCTTCCAGCGCTTTGACCGCGGCAGTGCTGGGCATTCCTGGCTGTGGAGCGTTCTGGATAAACTCTCCGTAACTGCGATAGCTGACACCTGCCTCGGCACAGCGGTCCCAAAAGTATCCGCCTGATGGCGCAGCGGGCTTGAGAGCGCCTCCCTCGGCGGGATAATCAATGACCCCTTGGCCGCCACGGTATAGCAGGGGCCAACTCTTCTCCACAAAATCAGTGGCGTAGGCACCCATGGTCCATTCATGGCCGTCGGCGCTGACTTCGCTCTCGACATAGAAGTTATCCAATAACACAAACTCTTCGGCGAGCTTGTGATGGTTGGGCGTGACTTTCCGCGGGAAGATACACAGGCTCGGGTCTCCGTTGCCCTGCGGCAGATCTCCAAAGACCTGATCGTAGGTGCGATTCTCCTTGATGATGTAGACGCAATACTTGATCGGGCTGGGCTGGCCGACTTGTGCCGGAATCGGATGGCCTGCCTGCTGAGGCTTGGCGGTTGGTGCAAAGTCTTGGCGAAGCGGACTACAAGCAAAGGCTACCTTAGTCAGGGAAGCCATGTTCTGAGGACTGGGGACATCGACAAACTGCAGAGTTCCTTGGAATAACCCGCCGATATACTCCGAGACAGTGCGGGGCGGTTGATTCTCTGGGTTGGGACCAAGACGGTTCGCCTTCGAGCTGCCCCCCTTTCCGTTGGCGATGTAGATTGTCTCTCCCTTGAGATCAAAACGCACACTGGTGGGATACCAGCCAGCCGGAAGAAAGCCTAACGAGCGGCTCTGCCCCGGGATGCTCACATCAACAACCGCCACGTTGTTGTTGTTGGCATTGGCCACCAGCAACACTTTTCCATCTGGTGAGAGGCTCATGCTATTGGGGGTGCTGCCCTTGGGGGCCTGCGGATACAGCGAGCTGGCGATCACCTCCAAACCCTGACCTGTGGCAGCATCCAAGACACTGACATCGTTGCTGTCGGCACAGGCGACATAAAGCCTCTTGCCGTCCGGCGAGAGCAGCATCTCGGTGGGGTGTGGCTGTGTTTCCCAGCGAGCTAACTCTTTGAGTGTCTGGGCATCCAGCACGGCCACCTTGGCTTCAGCCCAGAGACTGACAAACAGCCTCTTGCCAGAAGGGTCGGCCAGCACCAAGTAAGGATAATCCTCTTCTTGGAGATCCACGCGTCGCATAGCGGCCACATCAACCTGCCCGTCTCGGACAGGAAGCACAAACACCCGATCGCCCCAAGGGCAGGCCACCAACAGCTGGCTGCCATCGTGATTGAAGCTGATTCCGCCCACGACAGTCTCGGTTGCCGGTTTGTCGAGTTGGTGCCCCCGGGGCCTGCTCAGATATCCCTCTTCAAAAGCAAACTCCCGGACGAGTGAATACTCGCCGCCGCTGACATACAGCTTGGTACCATCCGGCGAAAAGCACAGCCCGTAAAAGGCCTGATCCACAACCACTTGAGAGAGAACCTTCTGGCTTGTCAGATCCAGGATGCGGACCTCATGCTCGCCAAAGCCAGCATGAAGCACCGCCGCATATCGGCCCTGCGGATGGAGGGCGATATTGACTGGGAAATCCCCTAGCTTGATCTGCTTGCCCGCTGGCTTGAGTGACCACCCGTTGGGCAGGAGGATTTTTCCGCTCTCTTGCATGCCCGGGAGAACACGCGGGCCAGACCCAGCTGTCGGCTGATCCCGACCTGGCTCTTGTTGTGGCTGCGTTTCTCGAGCTGGCTGGCTGGCGGCTTGTTCCTGGCTTCCGGCCGGGGCCGATGCCAGCAGTCCAGTCGCCAGGGCCGCAACAAAGCAAATAGATCGCATCATGGCAGTCGCTCATCCAAGGACAGTCAACTCAAGGAAGCTTGGTTTGTTTTCTTCAGGGCCGGCTGACAACCAGACCGCTGGCAACCAGACTGCTGGCAACCAGACTGCTGGCAACTGGGACGCTGAGAAATCGCGGGTGACGTCTCAACTTTTCGGCTCCGTTGTTTATCGAGCAGAAATAGCCGGAGGAAGCGACCACCGGACAACGCGTCCCTCCCGGGTGACGGCGATCAGCTGCCGTCCGTCGGGCGTGAAGGCCAGATGCTGGCAATCCCGCCGCTGGGGATCAGGTGAGCAGGAAACCCCTGGAGATGGGTCAGCCGGGGATGTCTGCAAGTTGAAGCGTTGGATTTCTTGAGGCTTGGTCTGAAGGTCAGCAGGCAGATCGTAAATCCTCACCTGGCCGCCTCGAGTGGCCAGGGCAAGCCGTCCCACAGGACCCAACGGAGGCGCCGCTGAGTTGCCAGAACCAGGCACGCTAGAGCCAGACATTCTAGAACCAGACATGCTAAAACCAGGTGAGCGAGGTTGCCCTGAGACGGGGTCGATCGGGGCAAAGCAAAGCGTGTCGATTGGTGTATCGAGGTGGTAGACGTGATGTGGGAGATCTTGTGGGGCAGGTAAGCTGGAGGATTGGTCGGCAACGCGGCCGTAGCGTAATGAACCATCAAGTCCGCCGCTGGCAAGGTGGACTCCGTCGGGGCTCCAGGCCAGGGCGGTCACTGGCGCTGCGTGACTCCAGCAGCGAACGACGCCGCCGACCCAGCGAAAGGCCTGAACAGTGAATTGGCCCTCGAACCTTCCAGCAGCAGCGACCCAGCTCCCATCGCGATGGATCCCCAGGGCAGTCACCTTCTCTAAGTTCGTGGCGATCGTTTGCTGGTGGTTTCCTTGGATTTCCCAGAGTTTGAGGGTACATGAGCTACGAAATGGGGAGACGAAGCTTGTCGCCAGCCAGCGGCTATTTTCGGAGACATCCCAGGCAGGCAAGGGGACATGAGTTGGCTTGATCCCAGAGGGGCCAGCGGGTGGAAGGAACTCGACGGTCAGAGCCGGCTGCGCACCATCGGATTGATCACTTGCAAAGCCCCAGGCGTCGCTGCCGGCCACGCACTGCAGCAGCCAGCCGTAGTTCGAGGTCGGTTCCAAGGCCCAAGCCGCCACACTCGGCGTCACATCGATGTGGAGGGGCCCATCGTCTGCCTGCCAGCTGGTCGCTGCGTCAGGACGCCTGACTGCCTCAATGTCGTTGGCCTCAACTCCACCTCTGTCATCCTCTTGGCCGCCAAAGGAATCCCAGGTTGTCTCCGACGACCACTCACGCAACATGCGATGGATGGCGAATCCATGACCTTGCTTGGTTGCCTTGAGCGTGAGAGTCGCTGAGAGGATCTGGGAGCCCCGTGGGATCTGGCCGGGTTGTGACCCAAAGATGCCCCCAAAACGCAGCAGGGCCTGAACCGCCCGATGAGCCTGCCCGCCGCTTGATGCTGCGGCACGTTGGGAGAGCCGGATTTCCGCCCCTGGTAAGTTGGGGCGATCCCGACGGCCCTCATCCAAGCTGACCAGGAGCGATCCGTCATATCCATCAACTCCCGGACGGAATGTTGCCATCAGACCTGGTCCTGGGACTAGCAAGGGTTTGATGGCATCGGCGAGGATGACGGTGGTGGAGAGGGCGTGCTTGGCTGCTGGTTGTGTGCTTAAGCCAGTGGGGGTGATCCGGAGGGTGCCATCAGCAAATGCCCCTAACAGGAATGTCCCGTTGGGAAGCAACCGTGTTGCTAGTGGATGTTCGGGCTGAAGATTGCTTGACTGTTGACTGGATCGACTTGATTGAGTTGAGCCAATGGAGGCACCATCGAGGTTTTGCTCCTGAGAATCGAGGGGGGGGTCCCAGGGAGCGGGGCTTTGTCCGGGCAAGCATTGCCAGAGACGACCTTCGGCTGAAGCCACCAAGATCGCGCCGGGTTCCCACCGGTTGGCTGAGGCCAATGTCAAGGGTGAGTTGGCTCCGGCGAGGTCCTTGGAGAACCACCAGCGAGTTGTCCACAAGTCGGGTTGGCTGGAGAGCGTCACACTTGGTGAGCTCCGGCCAAGATAGACAGCGACAATTCCCAGGCTGTCCAGACTCTGGCCGAATTTCAATTCGGAGATCGGTTGCAAAGGCGTCACGATGCCGAGAAACGTCAGGTCGCCCGCAGCCGAGATCGGTTCAGCAACACGGCCTCGCAGCAGCTCGTTGCCACTGGCGTCCAGGGCTTGGAAGGATCCCTCATTGGTGCCAGGACGTCCCAGAGGACGCCCCACCATGAGCACGCCGACCGCATCGTAATCCGAATCCGGGAAAGCCAGCGACCAATCCGCTGATCCGCCCTTCCCAAAAGCAGGCCCCACCGCAACGCTAGCCGGCCCGGAAAACTCAGGCTCTGCTTGGATGCTCCCGCCCGGCTGATGCGAGCCTCCGACCAGGCGATTGGAGGTGAAGCCATCTGGTGCTGTGGTTGTTAAGGAAAACCCGGAAGGAAGCCCAGTGCGGGAAGCTGAAAAGGACAACACGCTGCCCAACTTCTCATTCACAGAAGGGCGTTGGACGATTTGGTTCGCAGCGGTCAGTTGGTCAGGGGCCAGGGGCCACTGCCACAGACTGCGTAGCCGACCTCGCCAGGGCGAGAGATGACGGAAGACCGTCGCCTGCTGTTTCCGGGGATCGCTCAGAACGCTTGGGGCCCGCGGAAGTGCGGGGTGCGAATTGGCGGCGATGTTTTGTGTGATCGGATCGGCTGTCTGAAGGATGCCCATGCGTACCAAGAGCAACGCACCAGCGACAATCAGCCCAATGATCAACGCAACTGGCATTTTCACTCGGATCGGCCAGCCTGTCGTTCGGCTGATCGTTGCCACTGAGGATGGGCTGGACAACGCCGAGTCCGCCGAAAGACTGTGGCTCTGAGCAGAGGCCAAGCTCTGACTGTGGGACGCAAGCAAACTCTCTCCAAAGGGAAGAACTACCCCCCTTGAGGTTTCTAATCTTGAGGTGTCTGGCCTTGAGGTGTCTGGCCTTGAGGTGTCTGGAGCGGTTGCCGGCGTTGAAAGGTCCTGAGCTGGGATCCCTTCGGTCGCTGCTCCAGTCAGAGCATCTGGGGAGTCGGGTGACGATCGGGAGAGCGACACGGACGTCGAGCCTGCAGGACCCGCCACGACGGTGGTCGTCAGGGCTGGATCTGATAGACCGAATAACGATGAGGCTTCGCCATCGTCCAGAATAAAATCTGTGCTGTCCCGCTGATGGGGGTCTGATTCGTCGCCACGGCCTCCTAGCAGGTCTTCTTGAGGACCACCTTCGCAGTTGCCTCGCCCACGGCCCGACGGAGCGTTCAATCCCGGAGCTGAGGAAACCGACGGCGTTGTTGTGCTCGCAGAGCCAATCGCGGCCAGGCGGGATTGGCCGGCCTGCAAAGACTCAGCTTGCAAGGATTCAGCTTGCAAGGATTCAGCTCGCAAAGACTTGAATGGCAATGGCAAGGCTTTTCCGGCCAACCAGCCTTCCAACAGGTCGGCAACCTCGGTCATGTCACCGAAGCGGTCCTCAGGTCGCTTGGCCATCAAGCGACCACAGAATCGAGCAAGCTCCTCCGGAATCCCACGACGCAGGGAACTCAGCAACTCCGGCTCAGTGGTTTGGTGCTTGAGCAACCGTTCAGCCAGCGTTCCTTCGGCAAAAGGCGCCTGGCCGGAGAGCAGGAAATAGAAGGTGCAGCCTAGCGAATACATGTCGGCTCGAAAGTCCACTTTGTGACTATTGCGAGCCTGCTCGGGAGCCATGTAGTCGGTGGTCCCGATAAAAGAATCTCCACACTCCAGGGTGACCGCCGAGACGGCCTCGGCTCCCAAGGCGGTGACCTGGGCCAGACCCAGATCAAGGATTTTGACGGTTCCCTCCCGATCGACCAGCAAGTTCGCGGGTTTGACGTCTCTGTGAATCAGCCCCCGCTGATGGGCGTGAGCCAGTCCCTGTGCAGCTTGACGGATATAGTCAGCGGCCACTCGAGGGTTCAGAGGTTTGCCTTTGCGGACAAGGCGATCCAGATCGATTCCCTCGATAAACTCCATCACGATATAGTGGAGATCGCCCTCATTATCGACCTCGTAGGCATGAACGATGTTGGGGTGATCGAGGGTGGCGATGGCTCGAGCTTCGCGGAGAAACCGCCTCAGATAAGATCGCGTTCGCACTCGTTCCGGCGGCAACGCCTTGATGGCAACCTGCCTTTTCAGACGTGTGTGCTCGGCCAGGTAGACCGTTGCCATCCCTCCCCTACCCAGACGCGAGAGAAGCTTGTATTTTCCCAGGAAGAACCCCTGATGGCGACCACGGACTAACTTGGCATGTTGCCACTCGGTGATCAGCCCGCGTTCTATCAGCCACATCCCAAGCCGATCGACCTCGACAGTCTGTAACGCCTGAAATGTCTCCTGAGGATCCTCGGTTCTTTTGGGGTCTGTTTGGTCAGAGTCTGATTCGTCGGATTCCGTTTCGTCGAAATCTAGGCCGCGGTCGGTTGCCTCGGAGCCAAAGTCCAAGGACTCTGTCTCGAAGAAATCTTCCTCGCTGAGGTCAAAGTCCTCAGCTGCAATGTCTTCTCCCTCATCCTCACCCGAGTTGATAGGCTTCGAAGCACCAACGGCCCGAGGGTCCGTGACTTGAGTTTCAGGGGCTTGACTGTTAGAAGCTTGAGGCTTGGTGATCTGTTGGAAGCCGGGGCTTGCTTTTGTTGGGCTTGAACTTGAGGATTGATGAGCGACGAATTCGCGCAGCGCGATCCTGAGTTCGTCCTCAGGGATGAGGCGACTGGCCAGGAGTGTTCGCAAATAGCGGTCGGCCGGAGACGCGGTCACCGGAGAATTCGCTCACTTAGAGAACTGTCGGATCAAGATGTGTGCTCGATAGGGAACCGGCGGTGTCCCAGCGTAACATAATCGTGCCAGACGCAAGATAACTTGCTTGCCAAGAACCCAAATTTTCTGGAGTTGAGAATTCCGGCTCTGGGGATCGTCAACGTCCGAGCACCCCGCCCAGGACAAGTTGTCGCCTCCGGTCACGAGAAATGCAATCTCAGCCCCCTGAATGGAGTAAGCTACCAGGTTGGTTGAGATTGGCCCACAATTGGGGCCATCGGCCTGCCTGAGTCTGCCAACAGTCCCTCGGTCGGCAGCGGTCCCAGCGAACACAAGCCTCCCGAGAAACAGAGCCCGTCAGCACGACTTTCAGTCAACGACAAGGGCTCCTTGGGCCGATTGCCAGGGCCAAGCGGTCCCGCAGGTCACCAAGAAAGCTAGCAGAACCCCTTGAAGCAAGAACCCTTTTGCAGGCAGATCATTTTTGATTGTTTTGTGCCAGGCCCAAGGTTCCACTGGTTGTGTTGCTGTGGTTGTGTTGCACTGGTTGTGTTGCTGTGTTGGATTTGTGGTTAGACCGAAGATGGCACCCGATGACGGCCGATTCCGAGTGGTTGGCAGAGTTTGATGGACGACGAGGCGACCTTTCTGGATGCGATTGAGGCGGACCTCCAAGCCGATGCGCCTCGGCTGGTCTATGCCGACTGGCTCGACCGGCAGGGAGAGCAGCAACGCGCGGAATTCATTCGCTTGGGGGTGGCTCTGGCTCGAGAGAATCCAGAGATTCCCGCTTGGACCTTTCGTGCGATCCCGCGTGTCTACCGCCCGCAGGCTCTGGGGCTTTTTGGGACTTGGGATTCACGGGAGGCCTTCCACGATTTTGTCTTCACGCCTGTTGGCCAACAGCTTTACACGCGGTCAGCTGAACTCTGCAGGCTGGCTGGTTACTTTGATCTCTGGCCGGCTGCGTTTTATCGGCGTGGCTTTTTAGAATGTGTTCACGCCCCTGATCTCAACGCGGTCACACCGGAGGGGCACCTTCGCGAGTATCTCCATGCCCAAGCTGGCCCACTGCGGGTGACCGTCCGAGCCGGCCAGCGACTGGCCATCCGTCGCTGGCTGCTGCTGCCCAACCTCGCTATGGTAGAACGAAGTTCGTGATTGTCGCGAGTTGTTGAGGGATCGAAAGGAGGCGGTTTTTCCTCTCGGGGCTTCCGACAATCCCAACATTGTGCTGTTTGGGTTTTCACCTCCCGATCGGAAGGGTCTCTCAAGTCTCAAGAACGGCCATCCATCGAAGATTCTGGGGGGCCGTCCTCTCTGGCCTTGCCATCGACTTGCCTGCGGCGATTGATCAGCACGTTTCCTTTGCACAGAAGCATCCCTCAAAACTAGCCTCTGAGTCTCAATGGCACGGCGACTCATCTCTGGTGGAACTGTTTACGATCCGGCCCATGGAGTCGATGGGCAGATCCAAGATGTGTGGATCGAAGACGGGACCATTGTGGCTCCGCCGAGGGATCCGGAGAGCTGGCCGGATTCGCGGTTGGATGCGAGCGGTTATGTGGTGATGCCTGGTGGTATCGATCTGCACTGCCATATTGCCGGGCCGAAGGTGAATGCTGCGCGACAGATCGCCCCGGAATTGGCAAGAGGGGCCTCGCCGGTGATGCAGCGGTATGACGCCGATGGGAAGCTGCTGCATTCTGGGGGAGGTGGTGTGGTGCCAACGGCTGTGGCCACAGGGGCGCTGTTTGCTGGTTTGGGATATACAACGGCCATGGATGCCGCCGTGGCAGGACTATTGGCACGCCAGACTCATCTTGAGTTTCAGGATATTCCCAATCTTGATAAGGGATTGTATTTGCTCTTTGGGAATAACCATTTTGTGATGGATCAGATCCGTCAAGGTCACCAAGGGCAACTCGATGGCTATTTGGCCTGGGGGCTGAATGCCGCCCGCGGTTACACGATCAAAATTGTCAATCCCGGTGGGGTCGAGAGCTATAAGCAGATCAGTCGGAAAACCCTGCAGGAGTTGGATGAGCCTGTGCCGGAGTTTGCAGTCACCCCTCGGCAGATCGTCCGCGAACTTGCCGCTGCCGCGGATCGACTTGGGCTGCCTCACTCGATCCATCTTCACTGCAACAACTTAGGGATCCCAGGGAATTGGGAAACGACGCTTCGCACGATGCAAGCCCTGGAGGGCCATCGAGCCCATCTGGCTCATATCCAGTTTCATAGTTATGGTGGCGACCGAAATGACCCCAAGAGTTTCTGCTCGGCCGTTGATCAGCTGTTTGACTATGTCAAGGCCAATCCTCAGATCACCCTCGATGTCGGCCACGTCAATCCCGGCCGGACTTTGTCGGTCACCGGCGATGCGCCTTTTGCGGCCCATCTTCAGCAATTGACCGGTGGAAAACTGTTCTCAGCCGATACCGAAGGGGAAGCCAGCTGTGGGATCATTCCCGGGGAATATCGGCCCCAGAAGAGCCTCGTTCATGCTGTGCAGTGGGCCATCGCTTTGGAATGGTATCTGCTGATGCTGGACGATCCCTGGCGGGTGGCTTTGACCAGCGATCATCCCAACGGTGGCGCGTTTTACCGTTATCCAGAAATCATCCACTTGTTGATGGACAGCAGCTTCCGGCGAGAAGCTCTCAAGCAGATGCCTGCGGATTTGCCGCAGCGAAGCCGGTTGGCCGAGATCGATCGCGAATATTCGCTCTACGAGATCGCCATTATCACTCGGGCCGCTCCGGCACGGATTCTGGGCTTGACCCAGAAAGGGCATCTCGGGCCGGGGGCTGACGCGGATGTGACCATCTACTCACCTCAAGCCGACCGGCAGGCGATGTTCCAGCGGCCGCGTTGGGTCTTTCAGGCCGGAGAGCTTGTGGTCCTCGACGGCGAAATCTGCCGACACCAAGCAGGAAGGGTGCTGCATGTGGCTCCCGAGTACGATGATGCTTTGCTGCCGCGGCTGCAACAGTGGTTCAACGATTGCTACTCGATCCGTTTTGCCAACTACGCTCTGACCGATCAAGAGTTGGGGGTGACTCAGCAGGTGGCAACCAAGTCCCAGTGAGGCCAACTTCAAAAAGCTCAAACTTACTGATTCCCTGAAAAGTCCTCGACGAAGCGAGGCGTTTCGTTCGGCAATCCGGGCTTGCTGTGGTGCCTCAGGCTGCCCCCTTGAGGTCATCACAAACAAGGGCAGACGGAAAGCCCTTTGGTCGAAAACTTCTCCGAAGGTCAGTAGTAAGCCTAAACTCAGCAAGCTCAAACTCAAAAAGCTCAAGCTCAAAAAGCTCAGGGCCACCGATTGCCTCACGAAACCTTCAATGCAAGCCCAGTGGGTTTTGCCCAGTAAAATCACTTCAGTAAAATCACTTCAGTAAAATCACTCCAGTGAAATCAATTTAGTGAAATCAACCCAGGTCATCCGTGAAGGAAGGATCCTGAGGGTTGTCGCCCATGCGGATTGAAGACAACGCCTGCTGCCATTTCTCCGAAAAGCCGGGATCGTCGGTGACCGAGGCACGTTCTGGGCGGGAGCAGGATCCGATCCCTTCTTGACAGAGAATCTGATACAAAGCGCGAATCCCTTGTGACGGATCCTCCAAATCCAAAACCGGCAGGATTTCCTCTTCGGTGACGCCAACGAGGTGAACCAGCACACCGTCGCCGCCGGGCAAATGGATCACCGGATCATATTCCGCAGCGGCGGCGGTCAACAAATACGTTAACTTCGTATCCCAGCCAGTCACCAACGGCCCGTTGCAAGGGAGCAACTGATCGTGATAAATCGGGCGACCCTTGTCACTGAGGAGATAACGGACAATATTCATCAACACATTCGGTGCCCAACGGCACTGGTGTTCCGTGGAGATCACTAACTCGAAGGCATAATGAGGATCACCTTGCTCCATAGCCTCGGCAGGCCGGTGAGGTTGGGAGAGCGCCTCGGTGACGTAATGCCAGTCAGTTAGCTTGCCCTGGGGAGGGAATTGATAGATCCCGCCCCCAGGCCATCCACAGAATTGGAGCTCCGCCGGAGCCAGGATGATCTGTCCCTCAGGTTCTTCCACTCCAAAGATCCGGTGGTATTCCTGCTTCCGCTGTTGGCAGTAATACAAAAACGCCTGTTGGTGTTCGGACTCTTGTTGGTCGGCTTCTCGGTGGGACATCGTTTCTCTCCCAAACGATCTTACTGAGGTTGAGCAAAACCTTGGCTCGTCTGGCACAGCGGAAAGGCTGGTCGATCAACAACTGCCAGATCACTGGTCGTTCCGGCGGCTCGCGTGTTTTGGACGAGCAAGCATCTTCCTCAAGAGCAGTGGGCAACCCTTCGGTAGCACGAGCTGTGGGTCTCCGCGGTCGTATCTGAATAAGGACCCCAACACCGATTCCGATCGCCATGCCGGCGCTCAGATCTGCCTTCTTGGGTTCTCAGGAGCCCAGTCAAGCTTGCCGGCTTCCGACTGCTGTTGGGGAAGATTCTTGTTCGTCCACAACGCTGGAACAGCAAAACATCCGCAAATTTCGCAGCCTTTCCACCAACCGGACGAGGCCAGATTTCCCCCAACCTCAGTAGTTCGACCGTTCCAGATTGTGGCAGAGGCCCAACCTGGAGGGCCCTCAACAGTTCCATGCAACAACATACGGGTGGGCAATGGCCACCTCTGGGGCAGTCCAAGTCGTGGCCGACTTCGTGGGACTCTCCAGTGGAGTCACCCTCCGAGTTGGTCAGGTCTGGGAGCCCTCGTCTTTGGGCAATGGCGTCAAATCGACATTGAGGATGCACCCAGCGGCAGCGAGTGTTTCGTGGAGGCCCTCAACCTCTGCCCAATCGATCCTTCCCAGCTGCCTACCGCCAGCAAAGCTGCCCAGAGCTTACCATACTTTGGTCTTTCCCATTTGCAACTTGTGAGCTGGTTGTCCGTCAGCAGCCGAAAAAAGCAAGTCATCCCCAAGGAGGTGTCCTGCCTATTGGCTCAGTGGTGATTGGTTGCCCGTGAGCTGCCGGTTGTTGGGAGCCTGCTGATTCGGGGTGCTGGCCGGTTCAAGGGAGACCGGCCAGAGAAGACCGGCCAGAGAAGACCGGCCAGAGAAGACCGGCCAGAGAAGGTTGGTTCGAGAGAGGTTGGTGCGATCCTGAAGGCTCAGGCAGTTTGGGTGGTTGTCGACTTGGGGGTGGCGGTTGCCCTTGGAGGACAACCGTAGGCAGGCTGGACCTCATCGGCCAGCCGCTCAACCATGTTGAGTTTCTGCCAGATTTTGTTGGACAGCCCAACACATAGGGTTTCGACCTCGTCGACAGCCGTGATGGCTACTGGGTCAGGGAAATCCTGGATATATAACGAAGCCACCTTGCTGATGATCGCTAACATCTCAATGCAGTAATTGAGGTAACGATTGAGCTGGTAGAGTGTTTGCGTTGTCTGGGCTTCGTTTGTGGCCGAGGCCCGGAGCAATCCTTCAGGTTGTTTGGTCAACTGGTGCATGTCGACGATATGTGCCAACACGCGTAGTTCGTGGATGGCTGCCAGGATGCGGCGTCGTTTCCAACGTGACTCCAAGGAGAACAAGAAGATCACCGCTGCTCCGAAGAAGACAGTGGCTCCAGCGGCTGCTTCGGCAAACTGGACCAACGTCACAGCGTTGCGAAGGTTGGCGGTCAATTCCAGGTTGACTGCCACCAGCACCAACGCACCGGCGACCAGGATCAGGACGACTCCGATGGCGATTCTCAGAGGGATGTTCCGCCGGCGAATCGACTCGGCCCGCTGAGAAGCCTGCTGGGCAACGGTCTGCAGCTCCACGGCGACTTGTCCGAGCCCAGCTTGCGGGAACCGCTGGCGGATGCGCTGGACAAGTCGTGCTTGAGTCTGAACGATGTTGTCGGGGTTGAGAGACCGATAACCCATGCATGAATTTCCCGAAGTGCCTCTTTGCAGGAGTGAGCCTCATGAGCCTGCAATCTGGAACTGAGATTGCTACTAACTCGACTGCCCCAGATTGTGGTCAAGGTCCAACCGATAGGACCCCAAACGGGGATACGCAACAACATCGAGGTGGGCAACAGCCACATCTGGGACAGTCCAACTAAGTGACTGTCCGAAAGTGTCCTGGCACAACGAGGATTCGTTGCATCAAGACTCGTGAGCCACCAGCCGTTGTGCCTCCGCCACTATTTCGGACAGACTCTAAGCCTCAGATGAGTCTTCGACCCAGGGCGACCAACGGAAGCCCGGATTGCCGGAGGGAACCCCTCGCTTCGTCGAAGACTTTTCAGGGAATCAGTAATCTGGGGTTTTGGCAGTTTGGGTTGTTGAGTCGTCGGTGATTCTTTGCAACGCTTCTCCGGCAACAAGGCGAACGGTCGGGGAGTCTTGTTGGCTCAACTTGGCCAGATCGGGGATGGCAGGTTCGGCGTTTTTGCCCAAGGCTCCTAAAGAAGTTGCCGCAGCGATTTGCACTTGTTGGCTCTGGTGATGGAGGGCTTCTCTCAGGGGACCCACGGCAGATTGACCAAAGACCCGCAATGCCGAAGCGGCTTCGGCGGCCACCCCAGGCTCGGCATCTTGCAAGCCAGCGGTGACCCACTCAAAAGCCAGCCCCCGAAGCGGAGACGCACGTGCCTCGGCAACCCCTTGGACCTCGGTAACAGCCTGAACCTCGGTAACCGCCCGGAGCGCCGAGGCGCGGATCTGCGGTTGAGGCGACCGAAGGGCGGTCCGAAGATGGGGCAGGACTTCTTCAGTCCCTGCTTGCGCCAAAATGCGAAGGGCGACCTCGGCCTGGGGCGGCTCGCCGTTCTCCAAGATATGAACCAGGTGAGGAATTGCCTGAGCTTGTTGCCGAGGAGAATCAGCGACAATCAAAACGATTGGCGCCTGGTTTTGGTGATCAATGGGAGGCGTTGTTGTTGAAAAACTGTGCTCACGATGGTGAAGTTGCCAAGTCGCCGGCAGAAACAGCAGCGTGAAGAAGAACGCGGTCGAACTCAGACCCACAAATAACAATGGGGTCGCCAGAGTCGATGAACTCGGTTGGGCACCTTTCGGTGGCTCTTGCGTCGATCCACCCGCGGTTTGGGCAGATGGGGTCAGAGGGCTCTCAGGCGGCTCTGAATCTTGGATAGGGGCGATATCGAGCACAAAGGATGTCTCGGCTGCCCCGGGCGTATCGACCCACAGAGTGGCCTGATCAGCTATTGGGCCTGGGGGAGTAGGGCTTGCAGAGCCAAAGCTGCAAGGGTGACGGCCATCGCGCCAAGTTGGCTTGAGTTGATCAAAGGCGATGTCTGAGTAATCGAAGACTCGGATTTCTGACTTCTGGCTCAAATCGAGAGAGGAGGGGTCCTCCAAACCCTCGGGTTCGCAGATCGGGGGATTCGGTTTCGAGACACGCTGTTGGCAGCCTGGCTTCTGCCCAGCTTCACAGAGGCTCTCATAAGAGTCACCGGGGCTGACAAGTGTCGAGGAGGCGTTGCCGATGGACGTCGCGATGAAGGAGGTTGTGCACCAAGAGTGGAGGTCCTGTCCTGGGGCAAGATTGTGACAGTCTCCAGCAACCTGTGGCGGTGGGTGCAGAACCCAAGAGCAATCCTCAACCGGGCTGGTCTTCAGGATGGTGAAACGCTTGTCGGCTTGGGGTCGCCTGGCCACTCTTCGCTGAAAGACGTAAAAGAGCAGCTCTTCCAAACTTGGCCTTTGAGTTGGGTCTTCACAGAGACAACGGTTCTTCAGGCGACGCAGCTCCAGCAGAGCGGCCTGTTGGTTCGCATCGTGGACGCGAACGTATTGACTTCCAAAGGCGAGCACTTTTCCCAACGCATAGGTGTCTTGGGCTGGTCGAGCAGCCCAACGTCGTCGCTGGTGAGGGTCGTCCGAGCAGAGCTCAGGAGATTTGGCCTGGAAGCGATCCTGTTTCAGGCTACAGGCCTCCAATGAGAATTCTCGGATCTCGGCCATCGTTCCCAAGTCACCAAGCCGAGCGACCGAGCCCTGGAGGCTCATTCCCTGGCCACAGAATCTTTGAGTTTCAATCAGCACGTTGTCGGGATTGACATCTCGGTGCACCAGGCCCTTGACGTGGTGGAGATAGTACAGAGCCTCGATAAGGTGTTCTGTGTAAGTCCACAGTTGGAAGACCGGCAGATAACTTCCCGAGCGACGGAGTGTCGAACAAATGCTGGTCAGCGGTTGGCCGCAGTCTGGCATCACCAGGAGATACTCCGCCGGTCGCCACTGGCGATGGTCTGCCAAGTCGATCACATCGACGATGGTGGCGAGCCGATCGTGGCAGAGATCCCGGCTGTGGCAAAACTCGCCCCAACTCAGCGTCAGACCTTCCGGGGCGACAAATTTCAACGCACAACGGCTACGCTCTCGGGATCCGATCCAAACGGACCCACCTCCCCCGGCACCAAGATAATAGTGGTCCTTGTAGGCCGCCGGTGAACGATCGGAATCCTCATCCCCGTCACCAATCCGGTATGGGGTTCCCGGGATCTCCCAGCAGGGAGGTGTCCAATCAGCCAGCGGGTTGCTCTTCTCTGTCATCGGTATCGTATGGGGTGGGCAGGGCTCAGTCTCAGCACTCCTGACAGTTTGATAACACGTTGCTGTTGAAAGCTTTCCGTCGTTGCATCGGCCTCTTCAGAGTCTCACAAGCGGGGACCCTGTCGACAACGGGCCTGTGCCAGGTCACGTCGATGGTCTCTGAAACGGATTCGGGGGCAACGTCTTGCTCTGACCACAGATCAACGGACTCCAGCAGATTGGAGCTGGGCGTTGCAACCCTTGGGGGGTTTCGGTTCGCCAACTCCCGCGGCAACGATGCCGCCGATACGCGACTGTGTCATCGCTGCGGAAAAGAAGAACTCACAATTGCTGCTAAGATATTTTGGTGTTTCGACGGAGCCGCAAGCCTGAGGCGTCCGAGAAAACCCAATCCGGCCTTGGAGTATTACGGATTCCCGGAAAAGTCTTCGACGAAGCAGGGCGTTTCGTTCGGCAATCCGGGCTTGCTGTGGTGCCTGAGACTGCCCCCTTGAGGTCATCACAAACAAGGGCAGACGGAAAGCCCGGGGTCGAAAACTTCCTCAAAGGTCCGTAGGAACGTCCAGAAAGAAAGTCTGTCGTATTGCGAACCACCAAAGGGAAAAGTGCGTATGATGGCAGTAGCCCAATCCAAAGATGGGGAAGCTGACACCATGCTCAAATCTCCAATGGCTGGCCTCCCACTGCCTTCGGAAAATTCTTGCTCGTCCACAATGTGGAACCCACTGGAATTGCCACTGATTGGGCAGCCTTTTGACCAAACCAACCGAGCCAAGATTCGCCCCAACTCCAGCAGGATCGCCACACACATTACCATCAAGGCCCAGGTCAGTTCTCGACTTAAGCTTGGACCGACCGAAGCTTGGATCTGGACCAAATCACCGAGATGACCAAAGATTTGAGATGACCGAAGATTTGAGATGACCGAAGATTTGAGATGACGCAAGTCCGTATGTGACGGACATTCCGACCTATTTCACAATCTTGGGTGTGCCACGCCGTCCTTTCAGTAACAGGCCTTTCAGCAACAGGCCTTTCAGCAACAGGTTTTTCAAAGAATCGGCTGATCGGTCACCGAATAAGGGTTTTCCAACCGTTTCTTGCTTAAATTCTCAAGAACCTCTCTGAAGGTATTGATTCCCTAAAAAGTACTCGACGACGTCCCTGGGAACGGCTGGCTTGCAGAACGACCGAGCATCGGGGCTTCCGGTAGCAGCCTCAGGCTGCCCCCTTGAGGTCATCACAAACAAGGGCCGACGGTCGCCCTACCTCGAAAACTTAACTAAGGATCAGTAATCAATAGAAATATCATAAGGCGGAAGTGTTCTTGGCTCGGCTGCTGCCAACGCTGGGCAGAGACCGACTTGCACTTCCGCTTTGATCAAGTTGGGATGTGTCGTCCGAAGAGTCTTTCAAGGCTCTTCAAGCGTTGCGTGGTGATGTTGAGTTTGATCGTCCGGCCGGAGGCTGGGAAACGGAAATTACAGTCCCAACTCGGCCTTTGTTTGATCATGACGTTGTTGGAGTTGTTTGATGAGGTCCCTCCGGAAATCTACAAAGCCTGCCTGAGAGCGAATTTCCTCAGGAACTTCCAACATTTTCAGTTCGCCAACGGTGGAAACCTGCTGAGAAAGGGCATGATCCCGAAAATCGCGGGCCCAGGTGGGTTCACCTTCGGGGATGCTTTTGAGGCTGGTCACCAACACGCAGCGTTCGATCAACCCAGGCCACTCCTCGGGAGTCAGCGGACGGGCCAACGGCAGATTGTGGGTGTGAGCGAATTCCGACACCCAGCAGGCCATGGCCTCTCGAAAGCGGCGGCTGCCATCGAGTTGCAGGATCCGCTTGTCGATATAGCTGCGGAAGTCGGCTGTTCTGTCAGGGTCAATCCCGACCCATTTCAACACCGAGGCGGGGATTTGGTACTCATCCAACACGTATTGCAGCCGTGCTGTCTGGGAGGTCATCCACAGTTCAGTCAGCTTGGGAGGTGGTGGTTCAGGTTGGCCGGTCTGCCGGTTGAGAAATCGCAACAGCTTTTCCACGCGGTCCTGCTGCAGAGGCAAAAGCGGCTGGCCTTCTAAGTAACAAGCGAGATCCTCGGCGGTGATCTCCAAAGGTGCTGCCAGAGCATACTCGGCGAGCTCCTCCCAATGAGAGCCCTGATGGGAATCAGGATCAGGATCCGAACCAGAATCCTGATTGGCAGGCTTGGGGTAGGTGGAACTGAGTTGCTGGTTGTCCTCAGCCTCAGGAGGGTCAAACAACGACCCGCAGGCCAGCAAGGAGGCAAGCTCGTGGGCTGCCTGGGGATCGTTCAAAAGCGCCTCAAAGACAGCAGCTGGCAAATGCCCTCCGCTGGCAAGGCGATGAATGTACTGGAAATGGTCACTCATAAGTGGCCGGTCCCGCAGCGCCTGAAGAGGCAGCTGGCATTGTGGATCTCGCTGAAGATTGCTCAGGCTGGTCCGAACTCCGCCGGGTGAGCGTTACTCAACCAGCTGACCCGCCGAATTCTTGATCATCAGTTGCCTGACTTGCAGGCCCTACCAGGCCACGCGGCCCAGAAAGCCGAAACTTCCGGGGAGCCCTGTGTTCCAAAGAACCGATGGCTCGCCTCTCTGGTTTGTAATCCTGCAACAAGGGGAAAGATACAGTTGTTTGTTGGAAAACTCTCTATATCGACTGTTCCAGATTGTAGCAGAGGCCCAACCTGTCGGTTCCTCAACAGATCCCTGCAACAACGTATTGGTGGGCAACGGCCACATCGGGGACAGTCCAGCTATTGATTCCTTGAAAAGCTTCGACCACGTTCCAGGACCACGGCCGCCAGTCGGGGCTCCCGGTGGGGCCTCTGACCGCCCCCATTCAGTGCGAGATTAACAGGAGGTAGGCCGAAATTTCTGGGTGATGGAGCCACACGGCACGCTCGAGGTTTTGAAGCACGTTCTGGAGAACCAAGGTTGACACACCAAAACCCTCTCAACATCTCAGTTGTCAGATTTCCCGGTCATCTCCTGTCGCTGGTCATCTCCTGTCGCTGGTCATCTCCTGTAGCTGGTCATCTCCTGTAGCTGGTCATCCCTGTTGTTAGTAGTCTCCTGTTGCTTGTGCTCTGCTGTTGCTGGTGGCCAGACGAACAACAAGGGGTAAGGAAAGGTCTCTCCGTTTGCCTGATTACTCTACGTTGTGCATTGCCGAACGTTGCCGTGGCCAGAAGCAAACTTATCACAAAAACCACGCCAATTGACCAGCTGGCGACAACCTCCGGTCAATGAAACCTCCGAAAGTTAAGCCTCCTGCAGGTTGTTTTGCTGACCCTTTTTTTCTGAAATCTGGTTCGTTCGTCTCTGTCTTGTCGGAGGGTTTCTCGCCAAACTCAACGTTAGAAATCGGTTCTCAGATTGAGTGGCCCCGACCCTCTCACGCAATGCGATCGTTCTCGGCTCTGTCTCAAAACAGCACTCTGGCTTCGGGCTGCATCGACCAATCTCCGAGATTTGCCTGTTGTGCCTGATTCGCCCTGCTGGCCAGCAACTCGCCCAGCACGCCTTTGAGCAAGCGATCGCGTTTTGAGACAGGGCCTTGGTTGGACTGTCCCAGCTGTGGCCGTTGCCCACCGCGATGTTGGTGTATGGACCTGTTGAGTCTCCGACAGATTGGACCTTGGCCACAATCTGGAACAGTTGAGCTAGCCTCCTCGACTCATTTCCAGCTCCAACTTGGTTTTGTCCTGACGTTGTTGGAGTTGTTTGATGAGGTCCCTCCGGAAATCTACAAAGCCTGCCTGAGAGCGAATTTCCTCAGGAACTTCCAACATTTTCAGTTCGCCAACGGTGGAAACCTGCTGAGAAAGGGCATGATCCCGAAAATCGCGGGCCCAGGTGGGTTCACCTTCGGGGATGCTTTTGAGGCTGGTCACCAACACGCAGCGTTCGATCAACCCAGGCCACTCCTCGGGAGTCAGCGGACGGGCCAACGGCAGATTGTGGGTGTGAGCGAATTCCGACACCCAGCAGGCCATGGCCTCTCGAAAGCGGCGGCTGCCATTGAGCTGTCCGGATCGCTCGTGCACATAGTTGCGAAAACGCGGTGCTTCGGCGACATCAACACCGACCCATTGCAGTGCCTGAGAGAACACGTCGTGTTCGTCAAGAATCCGCTGAAGACGCTCCTGCTGGTTGGATTTGAGCAGGTGAGTCCAGGCTGGGGCAGTCACCTGCGAATTCTCGGCAGTCTCTTCAGGTCCGACCTCCGCGGTCAATAGCCCCACAAGCAGATCTCGGGCATCGGCAAGCTGAGCTCTCGGCAGCGTCACCCCTCGTTGGCCAGCGATCAGGCGGGCTTCCCGTCGCGCCCGGCACAAAGCGCCATCGTATTGAGGCTGCGTCCAACCCAACCGATTGGCTGCCTCTTGCCGTCCCTCGCCCCGAAGGTTGGCCAAAAGCGCCTGCTGCTCTCGGGCGGTCAATCTCTCCACCAAGGTCTCCAGAACCTCCCGCAGGGACTGCCAAGATTCCTGCAGGACCCTCTCGGGGGTGTCATCCTCATCAGCAGGCCAGTCCACCTTCAAGGATGTCGGCGGGGCGGGGCGGCGGTGGTTTGTTTGTAGTAGCCGAACTAAACATACCGCCAAGAATCCGCTGATGTTCTCCGGCGAGGCTCGCTCATAGCGGGGACGCCCATCCTTGCCCGATTGGAGCAGATGAACGTAGAGATCCTGCACCACATCCTCAGGCGTCACCCGCCACCATCGTGCGATCCTCAACAACGCCGAACGGTGAACGAGGAAATGATGCGTGAACACTTCCAGCGACATCATGGTTGAACCCAAACCGTGCGGTGGCGCAAGTGCTTCCTGTTCTCAGCAAGCGCCGCAAGCGTGTTGGTGTCTTCGGAATCCGTCCTGGAAAAATCGGTCCCGTTCAGGTCAGAGAACTTGTACTTTGAGATAACAAGCCGTTCCGCCCGACACTCATTGAGCCGGGAAACGACCAGAATCTGCCTCACGCAGGAAACGCGTGTTGAGAATTCACCACCACAACGTTGCCTCAAGAGATCTCAGAATAAGAAATGGACTGGCCGCCATTCCGGAGCAACCAGAAAACCCGCTCCTATAATATCTACCCACCCTGTCGGAGGGCAACTCAACCGCCGCTTGTTGCCCCCAAGCCACAAGTCTTTTCAGGGGCCAGATTTTTCAGGGGCCAGATTTTTCAGGGGCCAGACTTTTCAGGGGCCAGTGCTTTCAACCGCACCGTCAAGGGTGAGCCTCCTGAGATCTTTGTTGTTTTTAGTACACCTTGGCCTGTCATTGGTTGATTGCGTCTGACTTGTCTGTTGCCTTCAGGCGGGAGCTCCTTCTGGATGGTTGGTGTGCATCACTCACCTTGGGGAGGGGGTGTTCCGGCCAGACCTCCTTTTTAGTAACGCTGTGGAGCGAAGACTTATTTGGTGCTTCAGGAGAAAAATCCGAGAATGCAACGGGACGCTTGGATTCCGCAAAGGTTTTCCCAGAGCTTGATCCTGAGGTTTTTCCAGAGGGGGATGAAGGTTGCGACTCGCTGAGGAGGGTTGTCTGCTGGCTTGCGGTCCATCAGATGGCTGGTTGCAGCTGTTCAGGTGTCAGTTTCTATTGTTAGCTTCAAGCTTCGTTTTCGAAATCTTCGGAAGAATCTTTCTCGAGCATTCCGTTGACACACGTTTTGCGAGGAACCCGTTGAGAACGACTACCCTCTCTCGAACGAACATCCCGGCCCGAGCAGTCTTGCTGGGGCTGGCGACCCTTCTTGGATTGGCCGCATCCTCCTCCGGAGAACAGCAAATCAGCCTGCCCAAGCCCCCGTCGGGTTTCCAGATCTCTCTTTTTGCCTCTCCTCCAGAGGTGAATTACCCGGTTTGTCTCTGTGCGGCGCCGACGGGCGAGGTTTTTGTTGGGATCGACAAACAGGGGTCTCTTGGCAAGAAATCCGGCCAGGGTCGCGTTGTCCGCTGTTTGGACACCGACGGTGACGGCCAAGCTGACCAAATCAACACCTTTGCCAAGATGGACCATCCCCGTGGGTTGCATTACCAACGGGGCAAGCTCTGGGTTTTGCACCCACCCAAGCTCACTCTTTACCACGACGATGATCTGGACGGTGTGGCCGACCGCTCCGAGACATTGGTCACCGGGCTGACAACGGAGTTGTTGAACAAACGTGGAGCCGATCACACAACCAACGGCATCCGCATGGGCATCGACGGTTGGCTTTACATCGCCGTGGGAGATTTTGGGTTCCTTAACGCACAAGGAACCGACCGAACTACCCTCTCACTCAAAGGCGGCGGCATCGCCCGTGTCCGCCCCGATGGAACGGAGCTGGAGATCTACTGCCGAGGTCTCCGCAACATCTTGGATGTTTGCATCGACCCGCGGCTGAATATGTTCACCCGAGACAACACCAACGACGGGGGCGGCTGGGACATCCGGCTTTCGCATATCATCCAGTCTGGCCACTACGGGTACCCCTCGCTTTTTAAGAATTTCTCCCAGGAGGTCCTGTTTCCGTTGGCGGATTACGGAGGTGGATCCGGCTGTGGTGGGGTGTTTGCCAGCGAGCCTTGGCTGCCTTCGAAGTATCGGCAGTCCCTGCTGACCTGCGATTGGGGTCGAAGTCAGGTGTATTTCCACCCCCTAACAGCCGACGGGCCCACTTTCCAGGCCGGCCAAGAGGAGTTCTTGGCCATCAGTCGGCCGACGGATATCGATGTCGATGGTTCCGGCCGGCTGTACATCAGCAGCTGGCAGGGTGGGAAGTTCAACTATTCCGGAGAGAATGTCGGCTACGTGGCGGCCTTATCCCCGCATCAGTCCGAGCAAGGCGGGCAAGCACCACCGGTTCCGAACCTGGCAGACCTCTCTGACGAGGCCTTGCTTAAGCAACTCCGTTCGCCCAGCCACGTTCGGCGTCTCAGCGCTCAACGAGAGATCTTGCAGCGTGGTCAAAAGCCTCTCTTTGCCGACGGGCTGCTGAGCTTGGCCGGCAACCAAGACGCTTCTCTGGAGAGCCGAGTGGCTGCCCTCTTTGGTTACAAGCAACTCTATGGCACCCAAGCGAATCAACAACTCGTCGAGCTGACAGCTGATCCCACCCTGGAAGAATATGCCTTGCGGGCTCTCGCCGACCGCAAGACTCAGTTGGCCGGTGTGCCCCTGAAACCTTTTCTCCAGGCTCTCTCCAGCTCAGATCCTCGTGTTCAACTGGCTGCCGCCATCGGTTTAGGTCGGCTGGGCCAGCCCGAGGCCGCCGAGCACCTGCTTCGCTTGGCCCAGTCCCCTGAAGTGAAACAGAGCCAGGCCCCTCGCCCGAGGCACCAATTTCGTAGCAAAAAGATCCAACGTCAGCAAAAAGCCCAAGTCGATCTCTCGATTGCAGGCGCCAAGAAGCTGTTTCTGGTGGTCTCCGACGCAGGAGACGGAAACGGGCTCGATCACGTCGGTTGGGTCGAGCCACGCCTGGTCACCTCAAGTGGAGAGATGCGGCTGACCGAGCTGAAGTGGTCCCAGGCTGAGGCTGGTTGGGGCCAAGTGCTGGTCAACCGAGCCTGCGACGGCAAACCACTCAAGGTTCGTGGGCAGACGGTCTCCTTTGGAATCGGCACCCATGCCCCATCGGTGATCTCCTACGAGTTGCCAGCGGATGTCAAAAAGTTTCAGGCGACAGGTGTCCTCGACGATGGAGCCAATGGACGAGGCTCCGTTGGGTTCTCGGTCTACACCGACCATTTGCCTCAGGCCGTTGGCAAGAAGACCCAGACTTCGGACCCGAACCGAGTGATTCCGCATGTGGCTGTCAGGGCGCTGGCGGAATTGAAGGCGGTCAGTGCTTGTTTGCAGTCTCTGGAGGGGCCCTCCCGAAGCGGGGCCTTGGCGGCCCTGAAGCTAATGCACGAGCCGACAGTCGTCGACGGACTGTTGGCTCGACTCGACCAGCAACCAGAGCCCCAGTTCCGCAAGCAACTGCTGCAAGTGCTGGTTCGCTTGTATTACCGGGAAGGTCCCTTTCGCGGGGATTGGTGGGGAACGCGGCCGGACACGACTGGGCCGTACTACCATCGGCAGGAGTGGGAGAAGACTGCTCAGATCCGCCAGGGTCTGATTGAGCACCTCAAGCGAGCAGACCGGGCGACCTTTGAGGCGATTGCTGCGGAGTTGCAGCGTCATCGCGTGCAGATCCCCAACTTGCCGTCCTCTCCACGAGAAGCCAGGCCGTCCACAGCGACCATCAAGGTGGTCATTCCCAAGTTCGACCAGAACAATCCCCATCTGCTGGGGAACCTGGCTTACCAGCAGATCGTCGCCAGAACCTCAGCTCACCGGGGTCGGGCGCAGACGGGCGAGAAACTGTTTCGCCAGCAAAGTTGTCTGGCTTGCCATGCCTTGACCAAAGACGGGACCGCTCTTGGCCCGCAGTTGGCGGATATTGGGAAACGATACGATCGCAAGAAGCTGATCGAATCGATCGTCAAGCCCAGCGCTCAACTGGCTCAGGGATTTGGCACCGGTGTGTTCTTGATGGACAATGGAAAGGTGTACACCGGGTTTGTTGTGCGGGAGGCTGCTGAGGAAGTGGAGATCCGCACAGCTAAAGGCCAGAGCAAAGTGTTGCTCAAGTCGGAGATCGAAGAACGCGGCACCAGCAAGCAGTCGGTCATGCCGGAAGGGCTGGTGAGCAATCTCACGCCTGAGCAGTTTGCTGACTTGCTGGCCTATTTGGAATCGCTCAGCTCCCAATAAGCCCGTTTTCAGAAGCTTACCGGGCCGCTTCTTTTTTCTGGGAGAAGGGAACAGCTCTCTTGGGGGAACTTCGGTTCAACGCTTGTCACCGACTTCAGGCGTCTGGATGTGATGTTCCCCACCAAAAACTTCTCTCAGCTTGATCGAGGGTTGGATTTTTTGAAGACAAAAAGAGAGAGCCTCCAGCGAACCGCTTGGCTGAATGTTGCCAAGTTTGTTCGCTGGAGGCTCTTGCTGAGTGCAACTATGAGAAGGACTCCAACCCCATCGAAGCAGACGCTCTTTCAGCCGCCCCCACGGCTTCCCCCTACAGAGGTCTGCTTAGAAGGATGACTGCCAGGAGCAGAGCGGTCATCCTCAACCCCACAAAACCTAAAAGGTTCCCACTTGAAAAGGCTCGCGCTGACTTGCTCCAGGGCGGCAAAAGTTCGCAAAAATTGTTTGTTGTGACTCCCCTGCCCGCTTGTCTTGGCCAACGAGTCAAAGATGTCGCGCAAAAGAAGAGAGCCTCCAGCGAACCGACCCGGCTAAAAGTTGCCAGGTTTGTTCGCTGGAGGCTCTTGCTGAGTGCAACTATGAGAAGGACTCCAACCCCATCGAAGCAGACGCTCTTTCAGCCGCCCCCACGGCTTCCCCCTACAGAGGTCTGCTTAGAAGGATGACTGCCAGGAGCAGAGCGGTCATCCTCAACCCCACAAAACCTAAAAGGTTCCCACTTGAATAGGCTCGCGCTGACTTGCTCCAGGGCGGCAAAAGTTCGCAAAATTCTTCTGCGAGGCTGGTTCCTCGGTGACCCCCCTCTTTGCCCTGGGCCGATTGTGGGCCGAGAAGAAGGTCTGATGTCCGCTGCCCAAGACGATCTCCCACAGCTGTTGGCCAAAATCCAAGCTGACCCCGACAACGACGACCTGCGATTGTTGCTGGCCGACTGGTATCAGCAACACGGCGATCCGGATCGTGCGGAATTCATTCGCCTGCAGATCGCATGGGCCCAAGAGGCCCAACGGGAACTCTTCCCTGGCGAGAGCCTTCAACGTGACCTTTTGTCAGATCGGGCCACGGAGTTGGAGCTGCAGCATCGAAAGCGTTGGTTGGGGGACAAGGCAATCTTAGGCAACACCGTGCGGTTCCAGCGAGGTTTGGCTGAGGGCGGACATTGTGCGGCAGTCAGCAATCCCCTGGCCGTGCGATCGCTTGATGTTCGCTCCAGCAGCCTCTCACCTGCGGGCTTGGCTCACCTCCCCCAGCTGAGCAACCTGCGACGGCTCGACCTTGACGGCTGTGTGAATTTGACGGACGAAAGTGCGGCCTCCTTAGCCCGACCTCGAAGAAGCCTCATCAGAAGTTCTCGACGTTTGCTGGTCTGCGGCTCCCCTCGAAACATTCTTGCTCGGCCAAACTACGCGAGCCGCCGGAACGACCAGTGATTTGGCAGCTGTTGATCGACCAGCTTTTCCGCTGTGCCGGACGAGCCACGATTGTCCTCAACCTCAGAAACGACAATCGGAGGAGTTCACGGTGAGAACCCACCAAGTTTTCCTTCTGCTATCGGACGTAGGCAGTACGCTCCTTGCCTGTGTAGAAGAAATGGTGGAGATGACTCGCTGAGGAAATCTGGGCAAGAATATTGTGGCTAGGTTCTCACTCAGCGTGCACACGAGCTCTATCGACTGATGCTGCAGACTTGCAGGCTTTTTGCTCAGGCCAAGAAGCTGCTGCCAGTGATCCCCAAGAGCAGTAGGTCGCCGTATTCGCTCACCCGACTGGACGACCTTCCGCCAGAGAAGTGTTCAGCGTTGCTCTCAGCAGTGATGCAGTTGGCCGCGTCGATCATGGGGTCCGCCCTCGACCCGATTGTCCGCCCAAGGGATCGTAGCTATCATGTCTCATGCCAGCGTCTGTCGGGGTTTGGATAAACTAGCCAGCTGAGTCGAACCTCTGTTCTCCGAACCCACAAATGTGCCAGTACCCACAAACGTGCCAGTACCCACAAACGTGCCAGTACCCACAAACGTGCCAGTACCCACAAATGTGCCAGTGGGTCAAAGTCTGTCAGTAACGCCTTGGCGTTGTCCGTTGAGGGATTGTCACGAACTTTTGAGTGTTGGCCAAGTCGGCGCATCGGACTTGTTGCAGAGGGTTTTCAGGCGGAATCAGCGGTTGCGGAGTGCGTGCCATGCAAGTCAACACAGCCGAGAGCTGGTCGCACTTTCAGGAACTCCTCTTTGAAGGTTCTTGGAATGAGACACTCGGACGCTTCCGCTCGGCCTGGGCCTTTCGAGGGTTGTCAGATGCGTCTTACTGCCTGGATACGACGCTGATGCGACTCGGTGGTCCCTATGTTCAACTAGAACGCCACCTGTTGCGGAACTTTATTAAGTATGCCCACCGCGACGTTGTCGAGCGGGATTCTTACTGGCACTGGCTTTCTGTGGCCCAGCATCACGGACTGCCCACCCGTCTGTTGGACTGGACTCATTCGCCTTTTGTAGCCATGCATTTCGCTACGGCAAATACTGGGAAATTCGATCGGGATGGGGTCGTCTGGTGTGTCAACTATGAGCAGGCTCATGCACTCTTGCCTGATCGGATCGGTGAGTCTTTAAAAAAGGAAGGGGCTAATTCCTTTACCACCGATCTTCTTGCTCGAACCGTTGCGTCGCTGGCCGAGTTGGATGCGATGTCGGAGGAGCCGTTTCTGTTGTTCTTTGAGCCTCCCTCCATGGACGATCGAATTATCAACCAATTCGCATTATTCTCCATTATTTCCAATCCCAGTATGGGGCTCGACTCTTGGATCGGTCGACATCCCACATTATGTCGCAAGATCGTTGTGCCCGCGACGCTGAAATGGGAAATTCGCGACAAGCTTGACCAAAGCAATGTGACCGAGCGTGTGCTCTTTCCCGGACTCGATGGACTTAGCCGATGGCTCCACCGCCACTACAGCCCCAAGCGACAGAAAAATCGCCACTCAAGCACGGATCCGAGTTCAGATCGGTGGAGCGTGTGACAGATGGCTTGCCACAGACCATGGATCTTTGAGCCATCTTGCCAACGAGCCTGTTACTGGTCCGCAGATGGCGTTGACTGCGCTGCTGACAGTGGTGAACCCTCAGGACAGAGAATCACCACGCGGCAATCTACATTCAGGACTTGAGTCTGAGGGGTGATGGCCACCAGCGGGTGTTCCCAATGAGCGTGGCCGCGGACCACCAGTGGGGGACGTAAACGTTGCAACGCTTCTCGGATCTCCGGTGATCCCCGTTGCTGCAACTCGGGCGCATTGGGGCCGTCGTGCATGATCACCAGGTCGACCGGTTCGTCCAGCAGCTGGCTGAGACACTCGACGAACTGCTCCGCTGAGCGGCGATGTGGCCGACGGGGGTTTCCCAAAATCCCGCCGAGCCCAGCGATCTTCAGGCCTTCCACGCCGATGCGTTGGTTGTCGAGGTAATAGGCGTTCTGCGAGATGGGTCGGACGGGGTGAAAGGACTCGCCGAACATATCGTGGTTACCTGCCACGCCAGCGACCCAAGCAAACTCCAGGCTGAACTCCTCCCAGACTTCGCTGACGTCCCCGGTGCCGCCAAGCCGATCCAACGCCGGAACGGTATAAAAATCACCGGCCAGGATGATCCCCATTCGCTGCGGATTCAGGCCGAGTTCTGGCAGAATCTCCTGGGACAGCCGGCGTGGCAGCACTTCGCCGAGCAGCCGAGGAGGGCGGCCTGCGGAATCCTCAAAACGCTCCCGTCCTTGGAGGTCGGCGGTGGCCATGACTGCCTCCAGGTTCTCGGGAAGACCACTTGCTACCGCCAGATGGATCGGTAGTAGATCGACGGAAAATCCTCCAGGGCCGCGACCTGCATTGAGAAAAGGGATCTCCAGAATCGGCTCTGCGGAGAACGAGACAATTCGCATCAGCTTAGCGCTGGGCAAGCCCACTCCAAGAATCGTCGAAAACCACCATCGAGGCGGCCGTGAGTTGACCGCTGGAATGCGAGCGGATAAGGCTCTGTCTCCAAAACACCATCTTGCTTCGGGCGGCTGGGCTTCGGACTGCTGGACTTTGGACTGCTGGACTTTGGGCGGCTGGACTTTGAGCGGCTGGACTTTGAGCGGCTGGATCGAGCCGCTGGCGGTGTCGGGCTGTATCGACGACTCTCCTGTCAGATACGTCTGAGGATGGGATTCGCCTGCTTCGCCCTCTTTGCCAGCAACTCGTCCATCTCGCCCTCTCGCCGACGAGCCTGTTTTGAGACAGTGTCCTTAAACAAGCGATGTTTTCGCAAAATTCGCTACCTTTAGGGCCATTTAGTCCTTGCCCAGTAGGCACGGGAGCAGCGATCGGAGTCACGGTGATTTCACTTGAAATCTGCATAGCAGATCAAAGCAGAGTTACGGACAGGAGTTCGGGATCGTTCCAGCACGCCAGAGCGTTCCACAGTGATCAAGGAAAATACCACTCGAAACTATGTGTTCGTTTGCTTGTTTCAGGGCTAGTAACCGATGGCCACTCCGTCCTTTCGAGACTCCGTGCCCCCGTGCAGGGTGCCGTTGTCCCAATCAATCCAGATCCCTTGATAGCCCCCAAAACCGCTACCTTGTGAGGAGACCCGAACTTGGTGGCCTTTTTCATGAAGAGCTTTTCTGACGGAATGGGAGACACCCTGTTCGACCAGCACGATTCCTGAGCCTTGGGCAGGGATTCCTGTTGGTGTGGCGCTGCCAAGATGACGGACCCGAGGGAAATCACCGGCCTGTTGGACATCCATGTCGAAGTCGATCAGATTGACCAGCACCTGCACATGGCCCTGTGGTTGCATGTCACCGCCCATCACCCCGAAGCAGAACACCGGCTGAGCATTTTGGGTGACCATAGCGGGGATAATGGTGTGAAAAGGCCGTTTGCCGGGTTCCAGTCGGTTGGGATGTTGGTCCTCTAGGGAAAACAGAGCCCCGCGGTTTTGTAAGCAGTAACCGACCTCGCCTGGCGCGACTTGAGAACCAAAGCCATAGTAGGTGCTTTGAATCAGCGAGCAGCAATTCCGATCTTTGTCGACGACGGTTATGTACACGGTGTCGCCGTGGGAGAGCTGTGGGTTGCCGGCAGGCACATCGTCTGCGGCTTTGTTTGGGTTGATCAGCTTACCGCGTTTGGCGGCGTACTCTTTGGAGATCAAATGTTGTACAGGCACCTTGGCAAAGGCGGGATCGGCATAAAACTGAGCCCGGTCGGCAAAGGCAAGCTTTTTGGCCTCGACAAAGAGGTGGCGATAGTCGGCACTCTGGGGCCCCAGTGAGCGGAGATCATGAGGTTCCAGCAGATTGAGCATCTGCAACGCAGCGATGCCTTGGCCATTGGGCGGCAACTCCCAAACTTGATAGCCCCGGTAGGTCGTGGAGACGGGTTCCACCCATTCGTTGGTATGCTCAGCAAAATCTTTGAGCGAGAAGAACCCACCGTGAGCTTGGCTGAAGTTGACAATTTGCTCAGCGTTTTTACCCCGATAGAAAGCGTCGCGTCCTGTTTGAGCGATGGCCCGGAGGGTGGCTGCCAAACGAGGGTTGCGAAAGACTTCGCCTTCACGGGGGGCTCGGCCGTTGATCAAGAACGTTTCTGCCGACTGCGGCCATTTTTTGAGAGATTGTTCCGCAGAAGCCCAATAGCCGGCGATCACCCGAGAGACGGGAAAGCCGTTTTGGGCATAGGAAATGGCAGGGCGGAGTGTTTGTTCGAAATCTTGGGTGCCGAACCGCTTGCGGAGGTCGTCCCATCCGGCGACGCAGCCTGGCACAGACCAGCTCAGCGGTCCTTGCAGGGGGATCTGGGTGTGGCCTTGATCGGCAAAGACCTGGCGATTGAGGGCCAGGGGGCTGCGTCCGCTGGCGTTGAGTCCGTACAGCTTTTTGGTTTTGTTGTCCCAGACGATAGCGAACAAATCGCCGCCGACTCCACAGCTCATCGGCTCGACAACACACAGCACCGCGTTGGCGGCGATGGCGGCATCGACGGCGTTTCCGCCTTGCTTGAGAACCTCCAGCCCCACCACAGCCGCCAGCGGTTGGCTGGTGGCCACCATCCCTTGTTGGGAAATGACCACCGATCGCCTGTGGCCAAAGACCTGGTGTTGGGAATCCTCCCCAGCAGACTCTCCGACCCGCCCTAGACTATCAAGCGACATCAAAACAGCCAACCATCCAATTAGGCGAAAAACCCCAGCAATGTGCCTTGTACAATCCGTCATAAAATTCCTCATAATCGCCAAAGTGTTTTGCTCAACCATGACGCAGCGGAAAAGCAAGAGATCGAAGTTTCCGTCGCCAATGGTTCTCAAGGCCAAGCTTGTCGCGGCTCAGGTTCTCAAGGCCAAGCTTGTCGCGGCTCAGGTTCTCAAGGCCAAGCTTGTCGCGGCTCAGGTTCTCAAGGCCAAGATTTTCGAGGCTCAAGTTTTCGAAGCCGAGGTGTTAACGGTCGATTCTGCGGATGGCGTTGTCGGCCGAGGCCCGCACGGCTCGGTTGTTGGCAGCACGTAACCGGCGAAGATCAGGCAGTGCCGCTTTGGCCGGGGGTCCGATGTCTGCGAGAGCTTCCATGGTCCAGACCAGAACGATCGTCTTGCGGCTTCTCAAAAGCGGGGTCAGATAGGGAACGGCCTCAGAGCCTCCCTCCCCCAGGCCTTTGGCAGCCGTTTGCAAGAGAGCCTCGGAATTAGAAGACTGCAGGATCTGTGCCAGCAGTTTGATCCCCGTTGGCCCTAGCTTAACCAGGGCCCCGGCCGCGGCGTTGCGAGCATCCTCTTGAGAGTCCACCACGCCCTGGGCCACAATTTCAACAGTTTTCTTAAGCTGGTTACCCTGAAGATGCACTCCAAGCTTTCCGATGACCTGGTAGAGACCGAGTCGAGCGGTTTGGGAGCGGGAGGCTCGATCTTCAAGAGCTGCAAGTAAGGGCTGAAGTGACAGTTCGGGGTTGACCTTGACCAACGCCCCGATGGTCTCTTGCCGGACCGTCGAGGAGGAATCCCCCAGTCGTTCAATCAGAGGACCCACAGCCAGACTGAGCCCCGACTCGCTTGAGTTCTGCGTTGAGCCTGGTGCAGCGGCTTCGCCGGCCTCACCAATGGCCCAAGCTGCGACCGCTCGTGTGCGAGGTTTTGGGTTCTTCAGCAGACCAACCAGCCCCGTGACTCCGTCCCGACCTCGTGTGGCGATCTCAGCTGCAGCACCCAATTGGATTTGTTCGTTAGGGTTTTCTACCAATGGCAGCAAGTTGCTCAGTGATCGCTCCTTCATCTTGGAGATCTGCTCTTGAAAGCGGACGGCTTGCTTGAGGTCCTCGTCAAGCGGCGGGGGAAGGTCCAGGGCGATTCGCAAAACCAGTTGCTTCACGTGAGGAGGACCTCCCTTCAGAGCCCCTTTGCCGACTTGCACAACCATCTGGGCAGCCTGATTGGCCGGAATACCTTGGACCCCATGGCTCAGTTGCAAAAGTGCATCGGCAGCAGCGGTGTGGAATTTCTCATTGGGATCCCTCAGGGCATTTCCTAGCGAGTTGAATCCTTTCTCACCCACGCTGCCAATCGCCTGAACGAGTATTTCCTTGACATAGTCATCCTCCTCGTTGGCCAAGCGGTCTAGAAGGGCTGGCAGGTGAAAGCTCGCCTCGGATCCTAGTCGCCGAAAGGTTCGTGCTGCTGAGGCCCGTTCGTTGGAGTTGGAGCTCTCCAAGGCTTCTAGCAAGAAACTGATGGCGCTTGGGCCAAGTTGAGCGAGCACGACTTCGGCTCGCTGGCGAACTCCGAAATCCTCGTCACCAAAACGAGCCGCGACGTCAGCTGCCAGGGGAGAGGCGTCTTTTCCTAAAGAGGCTAGCACTTTGAGCACTCGCTCGCGGACGAGTGCTTTGGAGTGTGTCAGTCCCTCCTGCAGGGCAATCAAATCAGCCAATGACAGCAGGCGTTGTTCAGCCAAGACCACCACCTGAGCGTCCTCATGGTCGAGTAACTCGATCAGCTGTGCGCTGTCGGATTGTCCTGCAATCGATTTGCGGAGCTGGGTGAGGTGAAGTCGTTTGGCTTTGGTGGCGGCCAGCTCCGCCTCAGCTTGACGTTGCAAATCGGCGGCCAAGGCGGGTTTGAGATAGCGTAGCACCCCTTCTTGGTCGACCGCGCCCAGCGCTGGCAAGACGGGGACTTTCCAGGTTTTGGTGATCACGCCTGCGGGATCCGCCACCAGGCCGCCTGAAAACTGGTTGTCAGCAAGCTGCCTGGAGAGGGATTGAGGCGGCGTCTTGACAAAGATCACATACAGGCCAACATTTTGCTCCCAGACTTTTTGATAGCACCGCTCCAATCCAGCAATTTGGTCTGCATTGGCGGGGGCTTTTCCTGTGGTGATATAGACTAAGTAATCTTGGCGTCCGATCAGTGTTGCCGGGTCGAATTGTTGCCCGCCGGCCCTCGGTAGTTTGACAGGAGGAAGTGGTTTTCCGACCAAGGGATGGGGCGACCAGAGCTCCTGTTGATGAGCGTGAGTTTTGATCGGTCGCAGGTTCTTCTCGGAGAATTGGAAACGTGTCTTGGGAGACTCTTGAAAGGACCAGCCCGAGTAGGTCTCGCTCACTCGAAGCACAGCCGAGCGTAGGGGGTCCAGCAACCGCAGTTCCGGCCCAGCCGAATACGCGGCTTTCAGGAGCACCGGATCACCTCGGGCGGCGAAGTCCAACAATTGCTGGCCCCTGGGGCCCTCCAGGGCTAGGCGGAAAGATAAGCGGCCGCCTTCGTTGTGAACCCCCAGATATCGCTTTTGGCGGATATCCTGCGTGAGGGCTTTTTCAGGTTCCTCCACAAGCAATTTCCAGAACAGGAAATGCAGCCTCGTTCCGGTGATTCGCAGTTCTGACCACCCCAGGATCTTCTGCAAATTCTGCTCGGGAAGTCCCTCCTTCACAAAGGTCCCACTGCTGGGGAAACTCAGGTGACACTTCAAGCCATCGCACACAAAAACGCCCCAAGGGTCCCCAAAGGAGCCTGTCTCCCAGCTGTTGTCTTGCCGGTTGTTGTCTTGCCGGTTGTTGTCTTGCCGGTTGTTGTCTTGCCGGCTGTTTTGGTTGTCTCTCTCGCTTTTGTTGGCAGGATCGATGGCGATGGCCAGTTGATAGGGACGTTTCCAGGAAACATCAAAAGTCTGGTTTTGTGGCGGAAAGGCGGAGTCATAGGTCCTCCTGCCGCCCAGCTTCGCATCCTGAAGCACCATCTGCCGGCTCACCCGAACCGTCGCGGTGTCCTGCTGTTTGTAGAAGTCCACCACATGTTGGATCAACTCATCGGCGTCTTTCGGTTGAAAATAGGACGGTTGGGTCGGTTTGTCCTCCCGTTTCCACTCGACAGGGCTTTCTTTGGGGGGGGCCTTCTGCCCACACCCGGAGACCGCAATGCCGGCCAGAGCAAGACCGACCATGATCAGGTCAGCCAGTCTCGGGCAGGTCAACTGGTGGCCGGTTAACTGGTGGCCGGTTAACTGGTGGCCGGTTAACTGGTGGCTGGCCAGAGGCTGTTCAGGGATGGTCTGGGTCGGCCCGGTGTTTGATGGGACCAGCTCATGTGCGATGGTGGTCACTTCGGCGCTCCTCGGTTGGCAAATCACGTGGTTTCAGCCTAGCTGCCGGTTCAAACTCCATCAATGATCTCGGCGGTGGTCGATCAACACCAACCAGTGTGTTGATGTGGCCCTCAATGGCCCTTGGCGGAAGTCTTGGGATCGTCTGTCTTCGGTTTGTCGTCCTGAGCCCCTTCACTCGGCTGTGGCTCGCACCCTCCAAACTTCCGAGCCGGGCAACTTCCGAGCCGGGCAACTTCCGAGCCGGGCAACTTCCGAGCCGAGCAGCGAAGCGTTGTGGTCCCAAAATTCTCCGGCGGGGCATTCCCCTGGCGGCAGTGATTCACTCTGATGTCAGAAACTGCCGTTGCCACGTTTTCATGCCTGCGTCGTCTGACGATGACCTGCCAGCGAGGCCCGAGTCGTGCGGATTGTCTATTTCGATTGTCATAGCGGAATCAGCGGGGACATGCTCTTGGGGGCGTTGGTCGACGCCGGGGTGTCCTTGGAGCAGCTCAACAAGGCGGTTGCCTCATTGGGCTTGCCTGGGTGTCAGTTGGTGGCAACGGAGGTGAAGAGACACGGATTTCGCGCTTTGAAAGTCGATGTCCAGAGACAACCTGAGCACAAGCATCGCCATCTGCATCACATTACCGAGATGATCCGGCAGTCCAGGCTGACGCAGCAGCAACAGGATCTGGCTGAACGGATCTTCACGAAGCTAGGAGAGGCTGAGGCCAAAGTCCACGGCACGACCATCGAGAAGGTCCACTTTCACGAGGTCGGCGCTGCCGACAGTATCGCCGACATCGTGGGAGCAGCCGTCGGGTTGGACCTGCTCGGCATTGACCGCATCGAATCCTCGCCTGTTCCCACGGGTCGCGGGGAGATTCAAATCGCCCATGGCCGCTGTAGCATCCCAGCACCAGCGACTGCTGAACTTCTCCAGGGAATCCCGTTGTGCCCGTGCGACCTTGAGGCTGAGCTCACCACGCCAACAGGCGCAGCGATTCTGGCTGCGGTGGTGGATCATTTTGGTCCCCTGCCGCCGATGCAGATTGAAACCATCGGCTACGGGGCAGGAACCCGCGATCTGGCCGAGCAAGCCAATCTCCTCCGCTTGCTGGTGGGGACCTCCGCGGAGAGCCCTCAGCAGCAAACACACCCTGTTGAGGCAGGACCCGTTGTTGAGACGATCTCCGTCTTGCAGACAACTCTGGACGACGTGCCCGGGGAATGGATCGGCCATGCCACAGGAATCCTCCTGGAAGCTGGCGCATTGGATGTGTACACCACCGCTGTGCAGATGAAAAAAAATCGCCCCGGGGTGACGATCACCGTGCTTTGCCAACCCGCCCAAGCGGACCAATGCGAGGAGATCCTCTTTCGGGAAACCGGAACGCTGGGCGTCCGACATTGGACCGCCCGACGCCGCTGCTTGCCCCGTCAGAGCATCGAGATTCCAACGCCTTTTGGCCCAGTGCTTGGCAAAGTGGCTCGATTGCCTTCCGGCGAACAGCAGGTCACCCCAGAATATGAGTCCTGCCGTCAAGTCGCCGCCTCAGCGGGTGTCCCCATGCGGCAGGTGGCCGAGGCCGCTCGGCAAGCCGCAGCCGCACAGCAAAGTCGTGGCTCGTGAAAAGACTTGGTAACTGCTTTGCAAACGACCCTCTGATCAACCCCTCCGGCAGGGAGCCGGCCGCAGCGAACCATCCGGCAACACCTCGTGTCGTGGCTGAGTTCTGTCAGCTCGCTCTAATCGGCCTTTGATCACTCGGCGACCGTCGATGTCCCAATCCCTCAAGAACCCCTTGCCGAGCATGAGGACGCCCGACATCCCACCTGGTAGGCTTGCTGACTGTGCCAGATGCTTGCTGGTTCCTTGAAAAACCCCTTAGGCGAGATGAGCACCAAACCTGCAGTCACCCTGACTCACTGGAAGCGGGACCCTGATGATCTGGTGTTCCAAAAACCCCTGGACTTTCAGACGCTGCGGCGGATGTTTCGCCACGCTCGTCCTTTTGCGGCCCTGCGGAACTGGCTGGTGGTGCTCACGTTACTGCGGAGCATGCAGTTGCCGGCTTTGGCCTGGGGGATCGGGGCGATCATCGACGGGCCTGTTGCCCGAGGGGATTATCCTGGTGTGATTGCCGGTGCTTGTGGATTTCTGTTGCTGGCGGCCCTAACTCAGCTGACCTTCCATTTCCGCATGCGGTTGGCTTTGGAGTTTGGGGAACGAGTCGCTGATCACCTGCGCGTGCAAATCTTTGAGCACCTGCAGCGATTGCCGTTGTCGTTTTACAACTCCACCAAGCTTGGCCGCATCATCAGCCGGATGACCAGCGATGTGGAAAATGTGCGAATCGGTGTGCAAGACGTGTTGTTCGTCAGCACGGTGGGCTTGGGCCAGATGACCGTGGCGCTGATCTTGATGCTGTGGATCGATTGGGTCCTGGCGTTGGTCATCGCGGCGATGGCGCCGATTCTCTGGTTGCTCAACGGTCATTTCGGCCAGAAGCTGGGGCTGGATTACCGCAAAGTGCAGGAAAGCTTTTCTCGGATGACCAGCACGTTGGCCGAGAGCGTCAATGGTATTCGGGTGACCCAAGGATTTGTCCGCCAAGAGGTCAACCTGCAGGTCTTTCAGGGATTAGCCGATGACCACGCCAGCAACAATCGGCAAGCTTCTCGGACCTTTGGGATTCTCCTCCCTCTGCTGGAGTTCAATAGTCAGTTCTTCTTGGCGGCTTTGCTGTTGGTGGGGGGGTACCGGGTGCTGCAGCCGGAGAGCCAGGTGACCGCCGGCAATTTGGTGCAGTTCTTCTTTCTGGCCAATGTGTTCTTTGGGCCGATTCAGATTTTGGGAAACATGTACAATCAGGCCCTCACTTCGATGGCTGGGGCAGAACGCGTCTTCAAGCTCTTGGATACCAAGCCTGCCTGGGAGGATCCACCTGGAGCTCCTGCCTTGCCCCGTCTGCAAGGACAAGTGCAGTTCGAGGATGTCACCTTTGCCTACACCCCGGGACGGCCAGTTCTGCATAACATCGAGTTGACCGCAGAGGCTGGGCAAACGGTGGCACTGGTCGGTCATACCGGCAGCGGCAAAAGCTCCATCATTAATCTGATTGCCAAATTCTACTTGCCCACCTCAGGGCGTGTTTTGGTGGACGGACTGGATACCGCCGAGCACCAGACCGACTCCTTGCATCGCCAACTGGGAATCGTGTTGCAGCAGAACTTTTTGTTTACCGGCACCGTGCTGGAGAACATCCGCATTGGCCGGCCCGGGGCCACCGATCAGGAGTGTCTGGCCGCAGCCGAGGCCCTGGGCTGTTGTGACTTGCTTGAGCAACTTCCAGAGGGATTTCAAAGCGAAGTGGGTGAGCGTGGGACCAACCTCTCACTCGGACAACGGCAACTGGTGTGCTTTGTCCGGGCGCTTTTGGCTGACCCCCGCATCCTTATCCTCGATGAGGCTACCAGCTCGGTCGATACCCTCACCGAGGTCCAGATCCAGCAGGCCCTTTCACGGTTGCTCGCCGGACGGACCGCTTTTGTGATCGCTCACCGATTGAGCACCGTCCGCGACGCCGACATGATCTTGGTGCTCGATCACGGTCGCATTCTCGAGCGAGGTACGCATGATGAGTTGGTCGCCGCCCAGGGGATCTATCATGGGCTCTACCAACAATTCGTCCGATCCGGGCAGGCCGAGTGAGCTCAACGCTCAGCCAAAAGACTATCCAGCCAAAAGACTATCCAGCCAAAAGACTATCCAGCCAAAAGACTATCCAGCCAAAAGACTATCCGGCCAAAAGACTATCCGGCCAAAGAGCAACGAGCCACAGAACGCCGTACTCCAAAAAGACCTTGACTGATTCCCTGAAAAGTCTTCGACGAAGCGGGGCGTATCGTCCGGCAATCCGGGCTTGCTGTGGTGCCTCAGGCTGCCCCCTTGAGGTCATCACAAACAAGGGCAGACGGAAAGCCCTGAATCGCAGGCTTCTCTGAGGCTCAGGAGTTGGACTGTCCCAGATGTGGCCGCCCACCCACATGTTGTTGCATTGACCTGTTGATCAGTAGGATTTGGTAGTGTTCTGGGCGAAATTCGCTCAGCCGTGTTGTGTGGCCGTGCAGCCCGTTGTTGGCCAGCGGATTGAACCGAGCCTGAAACGCGAGGGGTTGTTCGCCTCGCTCCATCGCGTAGCGGACGTCATCGACGAGGCTCAGCGTGCTGGCAACGGAAGTCGGCTCGTAGCCTAAAATCAGCACAGATTCCTGAGGGCCGCCGTCACGATGAGGTTTGGTCGTCAGCTGTTGATCAAAACGATTGAGTGAGACCGGGCGCAAGATACGCTCAAACCACTGCATGTACCATTGGTTGAGAGATCGATAGAGATCAACAAAGCAAGTCCGAAACGATCTGGCCGAATGGTGCGTCCCAACATCGAGTCAAGCGAACCCTGGTTCGGTGGTGTTGGTGCGAAACACCCGACGGGCGAGAAATGCCGTCTTTTGGTCAGGGTCTGGGGTCAGACCGCCCAAACGGTGCCACGGCTGCAAGCACGTGGAAGCATTTTGCCAATCCATGGTCTCGGTTCCTCCGTCCAAGTCCCGTTCGCCCAGGTCCCGTTCGTCCTTGTTCCGTTCGTCCTTGTTCACGAGAAGGTTCTCACTGGAAGGGAGAAGTCGTTACTGAGGTTGAGGAAAATCTTGGTTCCTCTGGCGGTTTGGCGAGGCTGCCAGATCAGTCATCATTCCGTCGGTCCCTGTGTTTTGGACGAGCAAGAATTCTCCTCAAGAGCAGTAGCTGAGCTTCTACCGCGGTTCCACTACCAGTCGCAGACCGCAATCCTGTCGAAGTCCTTGGTCAGTTGAGGGTGGCAGCCCAAAACGAAGAGAGCAAGTCTGGTCCTCAGGAGGATTCTCAAACGATCCGCCGCAGAGGAGGCGGAACTGGCCGGTTGGCGGTCCCAGTGGATCGACCAAGGGCCCTGCCAGTGGCTGCGAAGAAGCCCAATCAGAGACCCATTCCCGGACATTGCCGAGGGTATCGTGCAGGCCAAGGCGATTGGCCGCTTTGGTGCCGACTTTGTGCGTACGGTCCGAAGCGTTGCCAGCATGCCAGGCGTATTGGTCGATTTCGCCAGGGTCATCACCAAACGGGTAAGCGGTTGTCGTCCCCGACCTGGCGGCACGATCCCACTCTGCCTCGGTGGGCAGGCGGAAATGCCACTTGTCTCGGCCGTAACGCCGATTCAGCGTCATCAAGAAACGTTGGCAGTCCTGATAAGTCACTCGTTCAACGGGAAGTTTTTTGTCTCGAAACTGGCTAGGGTTATTCGGTAAGACGGCTTCCCACTGTTCTTGGCTCACCTCGGTGAGCCCAATGTAATACGGCTGAGTGAGGGTGGTGATAAAGTTGCCGCTTTGAAAAAACGTGGCCGGCTCGATCAAACGTAGTCGGACTTGCACATCGGGGGCCAGTTCGATGTTGAGTTCAGCAGGCAACGCCCCGTGGCCAGGCGAGACCGCTCGTCGCATCGCTGCCTGACCTTCGGCGAGCTCCCAAACAGTGCGTGCTCGGGCTTGCTTGGTTGCGTCGGCCGAGCTGACCAGCTGATAAGCTGCAGCCGCTTGACTTGCCAGCGTCCAAAGACCAGCCGCGGCCTTCGACTGGCTCGCATCCTCGGCGAGGACTCGGAGCCCCTCAGCTAACTGCAGTAGTGCGTTGTGGTCCTCGTTGGCCTGCTGAACCAGACGCGCGATCCGTTGTTGCTCAGGTCGACTGGACTGTTGCAGAAACGGCAGCGCGTCTTGCAGATTGAACAACTCCCCCAGATAAAGTTGGGCAAGTTCTGCGGCAACCTGACCGGATTGTGGTTTTTGCGTTTTGCGGTCGACCAATTGCAACGTCCGGTCACGCAGGGCCGCCAGGGATCGGGCATCGCCGCGAAGAACACGGACGGCCTCACGCAGCAGTGGGTCGCCTTGCTTGAGGGCGTCTTGCATGGGTTTGTCGCTGAGCATCTTCAAGGCCGTCTCATAGCGAGCGTGCTGAAGCAACAGCTCAGCAGCCTGGAGGGTCTTCTGGCCGATGGGCCGGATCAGCTTTTGCGCAGCTGCCTCGTTTTTGAGCCGGCGGTAGAGCAGTTGCTGTTTCAGAAGCATCGATTGCTCGGCCCAGACGACGGCCAGTCGGCGTCGGGGCGAGGCTTTCTGGGCTGCTTGCTGGAAGACCTCCACTGCAGCGGCAGCAACTTCCGCAGAGTCTTGCCGGGCCGAGGCGTAAGCCAAACTGAATGCACGCAGCGCCGTGTAAGCTGCCAGCTGGGCAGGACCCGACTGGCTGACCTCTTGAGCGTTCTGAACCATCCGCTGGGCCAACTCCGCATAATTGGAGCGTTTGGCCTTGGTGATTGGCTCTGCCCAGCGGCTCCGAAAACTCGCCAACGCTTGGTCATCGATCAACGCCAACGGCTGAAGCTCATCGGCCGGCCGCAGATCCTCCAAGGCCGGCTCGAGGGTCTCCCGCTTTGACGGTTTTGTCGGGGGTTCTTCAGGGAGAGCATCGAAGGAAATGCCCAAGGCAGCGGCATCTTCCGGACCCCAGGACAACAGATCTCCAGGGGTCGCCAGCCGGCCCAAGGTCGCCACGACCGGGACTGCCGTTGCCGATGGGGCAGTCTCTGGCAGTCCGGAGAGGTCCCAGGTACGGGCGCTCTGATCGAAGGAGGCTGAGAGCAACAGTCTGGGTGGGTCCTCATTAAGGGCCCGGAGAGCCTGAGTGACCGTTAAGCACCAGATGGTATCGGCATGGCCCAACAGGGCTTCGCAGAGCAACTCTTGGTGAGCAGAGGCTGAACCGCCTTGGGGTTCTCTGAGTTGCTGGGCCCTGAAGAGATCCCACACTCGGATCTTGGGCTTGCGGATCTTGGACCAGCCTTTCTCGGGATTGAGGTTGGCTCCTTCGGCGGTGATCGCCAGCAGATTGTCGGGCGAGAAGGCCACAGCGGTCACTGTCTGGCGATGGTTGCCGAAGACGGCACGCTGTTTTTGCGATGTGGTCTCCCAAACACGGGCGGTCCGGTCAGTGCCGCCGGTGATGATCAGGGATCCATCGGAGGAGAACGCTACCGCATGGACGGGTCCCTTGTGACCCTTGAGTGTTTTGGTGTTGGCGACTTGAGGAGTCGAGTTCAAATCGCTCAAAGGTGGTTTGAAGATGACAACCTGAGGCGGGCGCTGCTGGCCAACAACCACCACGTATCGGCCGTTGGGACTGATGGCCACGGCCCTCGGACTGAGATCTCCCAAAGGCACCTCAAGTTCTGGCAATGGTTCACCGCGGTCAGTCCGCCAGAGGAACAGTTTGTGATCGAGCCCAACGGAGATCAGGCGGTTCCCTTGCGCCGCAAAAGCCAGTGAGGAGACTGCCTTCAGATGACCGACATAGGCCTTGAGTTGTCGACCACTGAGACTGTCCCAAACTTGGAGACCGCTCTCTTGCGGTGCCACTGCGACGAGTTGGCCGTCCAAGCTGACCGCGGCCGCTGTTAGCGGATTGGCAGGATTCTGCTGAGCATCGGTCAGCTGAAACTCCTCAACGGTCTCGGCCGTCTCCAAGCTGATCTGGCGAACCACCCCGTCCCAACCAACTGCAACCATTCGGGAAGTCGAACCGCTGCCAAAACGTCTGACCGCTAAGACGCCACCAGAAAGTGTGGCCGCTTGTTGATGGCGGCTGCTTGGTGGCGGCCCTTGCTTGCTGAGCTGTTCGGCTGAAGGCCAGGACTGCCAAACAGTGTTGAGTTCCGGGGGTTGCTCAGGAGAGAGGGATTCCTGCTGCGGAGGTACCGATTGTGGCCCTGCTGCCCTCGGCGGAACGGCCTTGGTGGGACTTTGCTCACTTGAACGGGAAGACCTATCCTCTGAGTCGCCTGGCTGGGCCAAGATGATCATCACGATGATCGCCAAGACCGCCAAAACCGCAACGATGGCAATGATCGTGGCATTGGTGCTTTGCGAACGCCGAGCCGACATCGACAGGCTCATGCTGCTGGCCGAGAGGCTCGACGACTCTTGGAGTTCGGGAAACACCCCCGGAGCAGCCGGCTTGCTGACCGGCTGCGGAAGAGCTGCCTGCCCTGTCTGCTTTCCAGTCTTCGGGGTCGATGCCGCAATTGCAGGGACTTCTTGAGAGGGGACTTCTTGGACTGCTTCGGCTGAGGCTTGGACTGCTTTTGCGGGAGCCGGTTTTGCTGGCAGCTGTTTGGCTGGTGGCTGTTTGGTGGGAGGAGGTTTGACTGATGGAGGTACGGTCAGAAATGGAGCAACCGCGGGGGGTTCGTCCTCTGGCTGCTCCTCAGGAATCTGCAGCCGGCCGAGATTTCGCAGGGCTTGTTCATCAATGGCGTATTCGTCTGAGGACTGCTCAAATTCCGCGGACGCCTCCTGATCAGTCCACCCGGGAAAATTCCATCGGTCGTCACTCTGAGTGGAGGTCTCCAGAGGGGTATCCTCAACCTCATGGATCGGAGGAGCCGCTGCCGGGGGACCGATTGTGGGAGGAATCGCCACAGGAGGAGGTCCTGCAACAGGTGGGGATCCTGCTATGAGGGGGGGGCCAACAGGCGGAGGTCCAACAGGCGAAGGTCCAACAGGCGAAGGTCCAACAGGCGGAGGAGCGACCGCAGGTGTCCCAAGAAACGAGGAGTTTTGGGGTGGGGCTGCCGGGGGTCCGCTGCTGATTTTGGACTGCAATTGAGCGTTGTAGTCAGCCCGCGTGCTTTCATTGAGAAGGCATAACCTGGCTGTGGAAAGTTCGTTGAGCAGGCGTTGGGACAACGAAGAGTGCTTGCCGGTGGCAAAAGTCCGCACGTGGGCCATCCGCTGGTCCGCTGCATTTTGGATGACCTCAGGGTCGTCCTCAAAAAGCTCCAGACCGAGCAAGCGGTAATGGTTGGGTGGTCGCTCCGGGTCGCGAATTCCGAGCCACTTGCGATAGGGGTCGAGCTCCTCAGTTGACATTGCCGATTCCCACTAAGTCAATCAACGAAATATCATGTCAGGCACCCCTGCTCAGAGGGATCCGTCAAGGTGCCGCTTGCCAAAATTGCTGTTTTTCCGGGTTGCTGTATCTTCTAGGTTGTTGCTTCTCGGGTTGCTGTCTTCCGAGGCTGGGGCCGATCCGTTCGGGCGGTCAATTGGTCCGGTCCCAAGTTGGCCACAGGTTGAATTGGGGATGGTGATGGTCCCTGCCGTTGGGGCTTGTTCAGGCGAACTCCCCGCAACCACTCCTGAAATCTGCAGCTGTTGAACCGCTGGGAGTTCAGCAACAGCATCGAAAGTTTGGGTGAGATCGCAGCTGTGATGAATGCCCCGACACACACCTTTCCAGATTGTTGTTCCTCACTGGAGCGGTTCGCCAGACGTCACCGAGCTGGAGTTTGTTGAAGGCTGTCGGCGTTCTTGTCTGGTTGTTGAAGCTGCTGGCGGAGTCGGTCGCCGAGCTGTCGGACTGGTTCTTGGGGGATTCCCGCAGGGTTGTTCTCCAACAACCAGCTGACATCCCGCCAGGCAGCCTCAGGCCGACCAGCTTGATAGTGAACCAGCGCTCTCAACCAACGTGTACTGCCAAGTTGCCCAATTGTTGTGTCCGAAGTCTTTGCCTGGGAAGTCTCTGCCTGGGAAGTCTTTGCCTGGGAAGTCTTTGCCTGGGAAGTCTTTGTTGCAGGGGAAATCGCTACCAGGGCATCGAGGTAAGGGAGCATGCCCTCGGGGTCTTGCTGCTGCTTTCGGATATTCAATAAGTTGTACAGCATTCGAGTGATGATGGCTCGTTTACTGGTAGGTTGCAGGTATTCATCTTGCCAAGGGTTTTCGGTCGCACGGACCACCAGCTCTTTGGCCTCATCCAGAGTGAGTGTTTGACCTCCCTGGAACACATCAATCAGCTGCGGATGTCGCGCTCCCGGAGGCCGGTATCCAACGACAAAGTGTCCTGGCAACCCGATCCCCTCCAGCTGCAGGCCGATCTGCCGGCCGAGCTCTATGGACAGCACGCTGAGGGTAATGGGCAGTCCCTCCCGGTCATCGAGGACTTCGTTGATGTAGCTGTTGGCCTGGTTGTAGTAATCGCCGCGGCTGCCGTGAAACCCCTGTTCTTCAAACAGGTATTGCTTGAGTCTGTTGAGTTTTTGTCTGTCGTTGGCATTGTTGGGGACACGGAGTCCGGCAGCCAGTTTGCGAAAATCCTTGCGGTAGGCCTGCCGGTCCAGCTCGTTGTTGTCCAACCAGGCCAACAGCAAGGTGGCTTCAAACAAATCGACCTGCTGCTCAGGTTGATCCAACATCGCCGAGAGCTGCTTGATCACCCGGCGACGATGCACCGCTTGAGCGAGCTCCCGTAGCTTTGCTGCCTGTTGTTGCAAGACTTCTGCCTGTCTTTGCAAGGCCAGCACTCCGGTTGGCCCCTCCTGGCCCAATTGGTCGAGCACCGTCGGCCGAGCGATGTCTTCCTCGTGCAAGCGACGGGCCAACTCGGCAACCTGCCGCGTTAGCTTTTCAGGGACCTGTTCGGAAGGCAGCTCACGCCCGACGGCGAATCGTTTGAACTCAGCGATGGTGTCTCGAAACTTGGCCAAGCCAACGTGTCCTTGGCGATAGCGTTGGTCGGTGGATTCGATCACCAGATGGTTGTTGACAAAACAGCGTAGGGTGCCGGTTTTCTCGACACGGACCGTCAGCCTGTTCCACTTGCCCGGGCGATAGTGGGAACTGCGTACTTCTTGCAGGACACGCCAGGAGAACACATCTGGGCCGTCAAATCGGCTCAACCGCAAGGAGCCGTTGCTGGGATAGAACCCATAGTGGCGGTTTTTCCCGTCGCTGTGCCAGATCAATCCGGCTGCCCCAGATTCTTCGTTGAGGCGGACTGTCACAGCCAGCTCAAAGTGGCCTTCTGGGGCCGGCCCTTGCCACAGGCAGAGACTTCTGCCACCAAACCCGTTGCCCAACTCCGAGACCTTGATCCGGCCGGCTCGCTGCCACCAACGTGCACCAAAGAGGGCCTTCCATTCTTTGGGGTCCAGAGCACCGATGGTCAACCAACGCTCCATCGTGATGGGATTGGGCCGATCCAGCAGTTCCTGGAGAGCATTGGACCCCACAGCGAAGCCGAGATTGCGAGTGACGGCGGCTTTGAGGGTGACCACGCCGACCACTTCGCCAGCGGCATTGACCAACGGACCTCCGCTGTTGCCCTTTTCCACCGGAAGAGCCACCTGGATCATCGGGCGGCCGTCGATCTCCCGAAGTGCCGAGACGATCCCCGCCACCACGCTGTACCTCAGCCCATAAGGGTTGCCGATCGCAACCACCGGCTGCCCCTCTTTCAGTTGAGAAGAGTCAGCAAGCTTTAGCTGAGGAATCCGCTTGCCGCCGGTGTCGATCCGCAGAATCGCCAAGTCGCGTGGCCGGTCACTGGCCTCGACCGCACGGACGGGAAACCGCTGGCCGTCGACAGTTTCTACCTGGATGGGTCGAGCTTGGCCGATCACGTGCAAGTTCGTGGCGATCAACCCGGACTCGTCGATGACAAAGCCAGTGCCGATGCCTTCTGTCCGACCACTGCGGCCCAGATAACTCACGATGACGACCGATTTGCGAACCCGTTTGGCGAGTTGCTCAACTGGGAGTTTTGGGCCTTCTGGTGGTTGGTTTGTTGGTTTTTGGTTGTCTGGTTTTTGAGAATTTCGTTGTTGCGAAAGCGGGCGATCCTGAGCTCTGAGACCAGACGCAGGATGTGGTCCTGAAACGAAGGCCTCAAGGCAAAACACTCCAACAACCCAAATCGCCCAGATCTGGTTCAGCGGCAGAGAGCTGACAGAGACATTCCTCAAGATAGGGGGGAGCATATCAGAAGCGTCCCTCGCAGCAGAAGATCGAGAAACAAGGGGTGGGACCGTTGATAGCCGACAGCCGCAAACTCGGCAAAGTGGTTCATCCTAGCACGAGCACCCGCAAGCTGGCTACGATTTCGGCCCGGAACTTTTCCGCCTGCGGGACGCATCGAGCAATGCTGGTGAGCCAGTCTCGCTCAAAGGCGGCCACGGGGATCAGCATGGCGATTCCAGCAATCCGCTTGCAACCAGCGACAGTGCGAAACTGAGGGCCCACCCCACCTTGGACTCTTAGTTGGCAGGAGCTGATTTGGTGGGCTCTGCTTCTGGGCTGTCCTGAGCGGATGCAGGCGAGTGCGGCCCCCCTCGTTCGTCAGAGGGTTCCGAAAGATCGTTAAGACCTTCTGTCACAGTTAGTTGAGGTGAGGTTGGTTGAGTTGAGATTGGTTGAGGTGAGCTGGATTGTTCTGAAGCATTCAGTGCCTGACTGGATTCTGGGGACCCGCTGCGTTGGCTGGTGAGGTCGGCAACGCCGAGATCCTGGGCGGTGGTCTCGGCATCGGGTCCTTGGAGATGAGCGATCACAGCGCAACCGCAGGAGTCGCTCCACACGTTGACGCTTGTGCGGCACATATCGAGGATGCGGTCGACTGCCAAGATGAGCCCCTGCGTTTCCAGGGGCAGCCCAACAGCTTGGAGGATAATAGCCATCATCACCAAGCCTGCATGAGGGATGCCCGCAGCGCCGATGCTGGCCAAAAGGGCAGTGAAGGCGATGATGATCTGCTCGGCCAAACCAAGATCTAGGCCGCTGAATTGCGCGATAAACAGCACGGCAACCACCTCATACAGGGCGGTTCCGTCCATGTTGACGGTCGCTCCTAAGGGCAAGACAAACGAACTGATTTTGTTGCTGACTCCGGCACGCTGTTCCACGCTGCTGAGGGTCAACGGCAAGGTGGCGTTGCTGCTGGCACTGCTGAAGGCGGTGAGCAATGCTGGGCTCATGGCCTTAGCGAAAATCCAAGGGTTCCGCCGAGCGATCAACCACAAGATCAGTGGGAGCACGATGATCGCGTGAGTGCCGAGCGCGGCAAGGACCGTTAGCATGTAAAAGCCCAGGCTGACAAACACACTCAGACCTTGTGTCGCTGTGGCGTAAAACATCAAAAAGAGCACGCCAAAGGGGGCCAGGTAGATGATGGCCATGGTCATCTTCATCATCACCCGAAACCCAGCCTCTGCGATTTGCTGGATCACCTGCAAAGTTGCTCGGCCAGCCAGGATCGTGAAGATCCCAAAAGCCATGGTGAAGGCAATAATCGAGAGGAAATCCCCGTTGGCTGCAGCACCTGCCGGGTTGGTCGGAATCATGTTCTCGACCTGGTCAAAAAGTACCTCACCCAGACTTTGTGGCTCGGTCGCTTGATCCTCCCCTGCATAAATGCCTGTCTCGGCTGTGGCCACTTCAGTCTTGGCCCCGGGTTGAATCAAATTGACCATCAGCAAACCGGCGCAGATGGCCAGCAGGCTAGTAGAGACGTAATACAACAACGTCTGGCCGAACATGCTGCCCATCCGTTCGGCACTGCCCAGGCCCAAAACCCCAGTCAGCAAGGAGAAGATCACCAAAGGGATGCTCACCATCTTGAGCATCCGCAAAAACAAATTGCCAAAAGCCTGAGCGCCTTCTCCTAGCCAACGACCTGAGGCAGCCCCGTGGTTGAGAAACACTCGGAAGGTTTGTGGATCGTGTTCTTCGAGCTTGTCCAGCGATCGATAGATGATAAAGCCCTCGGCCTGCAGCTTTTGTGCACGCTGCTGATCCTCATCGCTGCTGGAGAAAGTGGGGTCGATGAAATACTTCTTGGGCTCTTGGCCGGGCGGTTGCCAAATGATCTTGGTCCGCGTTGTGGTATCAAAGACCAAGAGTTTGCCAGCCTCAGCATCCTTTTGAGCTCCCGGCCGGGGAACGCTCACCTCAACCAGCTCTGTGGCTGTGCCTCGTCGGCTGAGTGTGGAGTTCACCAGCACGCCTAGAGTCGCTCCCACGAGCATGCCAATGAGAATCTGCCAGTGAAGTGCTATTTTCAACAAAACAGTCACCTGTGTTGGTTTTCTGTGGAAACCCCATCAGCCGAAGCACAACGCCCCAACAAGGGAATACTCTTGCTTGAGCCGTTGAAACGACCCACTTCAGTTCGTCACCGCTTCGCTGCCCATCAAGCGTCTCCCCTCCGTTGAGTTGAGCGACCAGGCCTGCTGAACCTAAGGCCTGCTGAACCTAATGCCTGCTGAACCTAAGGCCTGTTGAACCTAAGGCCTGCTGAACCTAATGCCTGCTGAACCTAAGGCCTGTTGAACCTAAGGCCTGCTGAACCTAAGGCCTGCTGAACCCGAAGAACTCCGGCTTGTGGTTTGGCTGAGGAGAGCAAGAACCGCCGATGGTGCCCTCCCGAAGTGGCAGCCCCAAAAGCATGGTGAGCTCCGCTTGAGTCTTGGCCGCGTCGTCGGCTTGGTCCTCAATCGCTATAATCCGCTGTCCACCTCTCAGAGCCTAGCCGGAGTCCTGCCGTGACGGAGAACACTTCAGGATCACCTCGCCCAGATCCCCGAGCCCCAAATCCCCAAGGCCCAAATCCCCAAGGCCCAAATCCCCGAGGCCCAAATCCCCGAGCCCCAGATGATCAGCAAGCGTCTTCAGTTCCTCATCTGGAAGACGAGTTGGGCTTGGAAGCGGATTGCTTCGAAGTTGAGGAGCCCGATTCGGCTGATCTTGCTGAGTTGAACGACCTGGATCCCCCTGATCCGGAGGAAATCCCTGAAGATTTGGGCTTAGGGCTCCGCCGGGCGGCAGCCAAAGTGCGGGAGTTTCCCCGGACTCCAGGAGTCTACTTGATGAAGGATGCCGCTGGGGTGGTCATCTACATTGGCAAGGCCAAGAACTTACGAAGCCGCGCCAGTAGTTACTTCCTGAAAGCTGCGTCTGAGGACGCCCGCACTGCGGAGCTGGTCAAGGAAATCGCCGATATCGATTACATGGAGACCGAGAGCGAAGTCGATGCGGTGCTCACCGAGGCCCGGCTGATCAAAGACGTCCAACCCAAATATAACAAGGAACTCAAAGACGATAAGAGCTTTCCTTACCTGCAGATCAGCACCCGGGAGGATTTTCCACGGGTGGAGTTCACTCGCACGCCGGCAAGCGGCAGTAAGTTGTATGGGCCTTTTCCCAGTGCTGGGAGTTTGCGGGGGGCCATTCAGGTTTTGCAGAGGATTTTCAAGTTCCGCACCTGCTCGCTGGATATCGAAGATGGCGACCAGCGTTGGCGTTGGTATCGGCCCTGTTTGCTGGCAAGCATCAACCAATGTACCGCCCCCTGCAACTTGCGGATCAGCAAGGAGGATTACAAGCGGGATATTGTGCGGCTGAAGATGTTTCTGGACGGGCACAAGAGCAAGCTGATCAAGGAGATGCAGGCGGAGATGCGTGCCGCTGCCGAGGCCCGTCAGTACGAAAAAGCGGCGCGTTTACGCGATGAGATCCGAATGCTGGAGACCCTCGACCAACGGGGTCAACTAGACACGCATGTGCAGCCGGAGGTCTTTCATATTGACCCGAAAAAAGGACTGGCTGGTCTGAAGAAGGTTTTGAAACTAGCAGAACTGCCTCGCAAGATCGAAGGCGTCGATATTGCTCACCTAGGTGGCGGCGAGACAGTTGCCAGTTTGGTTCAATTCATCGATGGTCTTCCGTTTAAGCCTGGCTACAAGCGTTATAAGATCAAGTCCGTCGCTGGGGTCGATGATTTTGCCAGCATCCACGAGGTGGTGGGCCGCCGGTTTCAGAGGCTTAGCGACGAAGGCGAAGGTTTCCCCGACATTTTGCTGATCGATGGAGGCAAGGGGCAGTTGAACGCAGGGATGACAGCCTTTCAGCAACTGGAGATCGAGCCACCAACGGTGATCTCATTGGCCAAACGCGAAGAAGAAGTCTACATCCCCGGCCAAGAGGAACCCCTGAAGCTGAGCCGCCATTCGTTCGCCTTGCGGTTGTTGCAATACGTCCGCGACGAAGCTCACCGATTCGCCCAACATTACCACCATATCCTCAGACGCAAGAGCACCTTCGGCGGGTCCTGACTCCAGCATCGGACCCAGAAGCTGTTCCGACCACCTCAAGGGGGCTCAGAGATCTCTCCTCCAATCCTAGGGGAGCGTTGTGTCTGAGGTGGGGATGTCGATGACGTTGTCTTCGGCTGGACGTTGGTCTTGGGCACCCTGATCGCCAGAATCTGCCTCCGGATCGGGTTGCGGCTCCCCATCCTCAGCAAGGGGGAGGCCAGCTGAAGGCTTTTCTTCAGCAGTGGCCGGCTGAGACGCATCCCCAACCGGTTTCTTCTCAGGTGCTGCTCTCTCAGGTGCTGTCTCCTCGACGACGTCTTCCTCGGGAAAAGAGTCCTGAGGTGACCTTTGCTGGGGTGATGCTTCCTCAGACGAAGAATCCTCAGACGAAGAATCCTCAAGGGGGATGGCTTCTTGGGGTGAGTTGTCCTGCGGGGTAACCTCAAGCAGATGGTGCTCTGGCGGATTCTCAGTCGGGGTGACCTCTTGGGGGACTGTGTTCTTCACAGATGGGTCCGACGATGTGGGCTGCGTAGCCGGGTTGTCGGCCAAGAGGCTGTGCATCGAAAGGGCGGTGACCTCCGATTCCGGGATCTGGTCCTCAAGGCCCGCCCCAAACACATCAGTCGGATCAGAGAGACCCTGCGCATGGTCTCTGCTTGGGGCATCCTCAGCTGCTCTGCCTTCAGCGACACCGTCTTCAGAGAGACTGCCTTCAGAGAGACTTTTGGGAGGGATGTTCGTGGGGTTGCCACTTTGAGGACTCCTCTGCTGAGGAGCAGGGTTCTCCAAGGCGGTTCCTTCGGGAGATCCGGCTTGGCCGTTCTCCACGGCTTGTCGTCGAGCCGAGAGAGGACGACGTGCGGGGGGACCGTTGCTGGGGGGCTTCAGTCCAGTCAGCTGATCAGGTCGGACCGGCCCGATCATCCCAATGGATTCCCGATACGACCGGCTCCAATCCTGCAACGTCTGGGCCACCTCGGTGGCGGATTGGAAACGATCGGCTGGATCCTTGGCCATCATTCGGTCGCAGAACTCAGCCAACTTAGGGGGAACGTCCGGCCGTTCTTTGCTGATCGGGGTCGGCTTTTGCATCTGGTGGGCCATCAGCTTGTGGGCGGGCGTGCCCTCCGGAAAAGGCTGATGTCCGGTGAGCATGTAGTACAGGGTGCATCCGAGAGAGTAAATGTCTGCCCGGTGGTCGACCTTGTGAGCGTCAAGAGCCTGCTCAGGTGCCTGGTAGTCAACCGTCCCCAACATGTGCTGGGCGCCCGCGACGGTCAGGGTGGCTCCTTGGTCGCGATGCTTGGCCATCCGAGCCACACCCAAATCCAGCAGCTTGACAATCCCGCGAGGATCACGCAGCAGGTTGGCTGGCTTGACGTCGCGGTGAACCAAGCCCGCCTCATGAGCATGAGCCAATCCAGCCGCTGCCTGACGGGTGTAGTCCGCTGCCTCCCAATAAGGAAGCCGACCATAACGCTTGACCAAAGCACTCAAATCAGGACCATCAACAAACTCCATGACAAGATATAAAAAGTCTTCGCTGGAGTCGAAGTGATGGGCACGGACGATGTTGAGGTGGTCCAGTGCCGAGACGGCGCGAGCTTCTTGGTAAAACCGCTCCAGGGTGGTCTTGTCGACTTGTCCGATGTACAGCACCTTCACGGCAACCCGTCGGTGCATCATGACGTGTTCAGCCAAGTAGACCGCGCCCATCCCCCCAGCACCCAGCATTTGCAGAAGCTTGTATTTGCCGAGGTAGAAGCCGCGGCATCGTCCTCCCAGCAGGTGATCGTTTTGCCAGGGTGTCAGCAGTTCATGTTCCTGCAGGCGGCGGGAGAACGGCATGGGGTCCTCCTCGTCGGTGTGGGATGAACTCCTGTAGTCCTCCAGCTCCCGATGGAGTTCTTCGGCGGTGAGCAGCTTGCTCCGCCGGATCACATCGACATATTGCTCGAGGGTCAACTCCGTCGAAGGCATGGCGACTCGCCGAAGCTATGAGGGCTCCGTCAAAAGAATCGGCCCGGAGAGATTGTAAACAAGAAATCCCTGGGCCGTAATTGGGACGCTCTCCTACTGGAAACGCTGATCGAGGCGACACACCCACGATACTGTTGGGCCTGACCGGCTGGCAACCTCCCTGCTGAGAACCTCCCAATCGCCCGTGAGAGGGAGACCCACGTCTCAGGCTCCACTTCTCAGGCTCCACTTCTCAGGCTCCACGTCTTAGGCTCCACGTCTTAGGCTCCCTCCATGTTGTGTCCCTCGGGGAACCTCAACCGACAACCGCCCTGTGAGCTCGAGAGTTCCGGTTTCCCTGCTGGAGCTTCCCTGGGAAATAGCCTGAAGTTCCCCTGCAATCAAAGACAGGGATCACAACGACAGGTTGAGCTAGAAGCCGATTCGGTTTCTGTCCAGTTCAAATTTCGGGCCTTTCAGCCAACCGCTGCGTGCGTCCTCGATCGGCAGAGTAACCCAAGAAAACCCTGCTTCATTTTGGGAGGAGCACCTGTCCGAGAGCACCCATCTTCTTCAGGCGGCCAGTTTTGGCTGTGTGCTCATCAGTGCGACTGATCTTCAGTCCCATTGCTCTTCAGCAAGCGATCCATGTCGGGGGGTTGGTGAATCTGGAGGGGCCTGCAAACAGGGTGAACCTTGCCGGCAAAGGGAGACTTGCAAACAAGGCCAGACGAACCAACCTGGTGAGCCGAATCGGTTGAGAGAAGCGAAGAGCAGGCAGGTAATTCCATCAGGTTGTTATTAGAAGATTGGTCTGGCGTATTTGGGAAGCAAACGGACTCCCTCATCAGAGAATTCCAACAAGAACCAACCAACGACCAAGTGAACGGGTCTTCCAACTCAGCCATTCTGGCAGCTGGGATGCCAGCGGATCACTCATCTGTGACAAATCCGTTACAAACTCGTTACAGCCTCGGAGAACTATTTCGCACGTATTCGCGTCTGAGCGTCTAACCCTGAAGTTTGGGGCCGTGGTTTTTCAGGGAGAGGTTGAAGAACTTGGAGTCGTCCTCCAATTCTTGGCCAAGAATCATTCCCAGAAAACGAAGCCAGCAGTGAGGTGAACTGCTGATTGGGCTGAAGTCACTCATCCGCAAAGCAACATTCCATTGCCTTGGCAAGAAGATCTCAGGCAAGCAAGACCAGGGATTCCTCGTTTCGAGGGGTGGAGGTGTCTGAAACAATTCGCTTGGAAGTGTGCAAACTGGTCGTCAAACAGGCTTGCGAAGACCGTTGTTAGGGAGACGGAAAATCCTGAAGGATTCTCCTGGCCAATCCAAGCACTTTTGTTGGCGAACAATCCACTGAAGAAATTGGCTGGAACGTTTCCTCTGATCTCTTCTGTTGAGTTGCTCCGGCGTGTGATGCCTGGTCCTGGTCTGATCGCAATAGCGGCCACTTTCAAGGATTGCTCTCACTCGACTGGACCAAATTGTGGCAGAGACCCAACCCGGAGGGCCCTGAGACAAGAGCAACATCTGGCCGGGCACCAGGTCTCAAGGGGCACCAGGTCTCAAGGGACACTAGGTCTCAAGGGACACTAGGTCTCAAGGGACACTAGGTCTCAAGGGGTACCAGGTTTTGGAGGCAAGGACCCCATCTGGGACATTTCAACGAAGGTGACGCCTTCCATGGACCAGAACCGCGGCCGGGAGAGGCAAGCATGACGGTTGAACACTCCGTAGAGCGTGTTGTGGAGAGCGTGTTGTGGAGAGCGTGTTGTGGAGAGCGTGTTGTGGAGAGCGTGTTGTGGAGAGCGTGTTGTTGAGAGCGTGTTGTTGAGAGCGTGTTGTTGAGAGCGTGTTGTTGAGATTGACGCCGACCTGTGTGCCCACCGCCAGGGGTCAGCAGAATCTTCGCTCGGTTTGTCTGCTCGGCTCGCCCCCTTGCAGGACGTTCCTCTCCGCGAGGACACCAGCCAAAGAGACGCTGCTATGAGAACGATCCCAGGCAAGGCTGTCGTTGATCAACAAAACGTTGCTGTTTCCACCATTGGGCAACCTCCTCCGGGGTGCCTCTCTGGTGAGCAAGTCTCCAAAGAGCTTGTTTCAGGAGAGCTTGTTTCAGGAGAGCTGGTTTCAGGGGAGCTGGTTTCAGGGGAGCTGGTTTCAGGGGACAGCACTGGGCCGGTGGTGCTGGTCATTGAAGACGATCCGGCCATCCAGCAAGGAGTGGCTGATGCTTTGTCCTTCCACGGCTATCAGCCTCACTTGGTTGGGCAAGCTGAGGTCGGGTTGGAGTTGGCCTTGACGGCCGATTACGACCTGTTGGTGCTGGATCTGGTGCTTCCTGGGGCCGATGGCCTCGATTTGCTTGAGCAAGTACGGCAAGCTCGGCCCAATGTGCCGATTATTATTCTTTCAGCACGAGCGGCAGAACGCGACCGAGTGCGGGGGCTTCGGTTGGGAGCCGATGATTATGTGGTCAAGCCGTTTAGTGTGCTGGAACTGATCGCGCGAATGGAAGCGGTGTTGCGCCGTTGCCCCGACCGACCGAGTACCTCCCGCCAACTGACTTTACCTCACGCCTGTGTCGATCTTTCGCGTCGACAAGTTCAATTTGCCGATGGAACCTGCCGCAACCTCTCCGCCAAAGAGGTGGAACTGCTGGATTACCTTGCAGGACATCGCGGCCGAGCCGTTTCCCGCGAGGAACTGCTCCGCAACGTCTGGCGGTTGGATCCCCGTGGGCTGAGCACCCGGACCATCGACATGCACGTTGCGCGTCTGCGAGAAAAACTGCACGACCCCAGCGACCCCAAAGGCGAAACTCAGGCAGTGATCCTCACCATCCGCGGCAAAGGTTACATGTTGGCTGAGGCAGGATAATCGGCCACCTCAGCCTGTTGCCAACACCCTGATCAGTCCCGCAAACTCTCCGTCCCTGGCCGCTTGGCATCTCTGGCTGCGTTGCGCGTCTCTGGCAATTTTGCGTCTCTGGCAACCGCTCAAGGGAATCCCCATGCAGGGGAATCCCCGGAGGCAGCGCCGACAGCTCGACCCTGAATTCTTTTTGGTTTCCAGCCAAGCGTGTTGTTTTCCACCAAGGTGACATCTAGCAAACAAGCTGTCCTTGTCAGGTGAGTGTTCTGGGCAAAGACCCCGTTAGAGCGGCGTTCTCTTGGGAAAGAAAGAGTGATTTTGTGAAACGTCCTTGGCAAGTTTGGTTGACTTTTGCGACCTGTCTAGTGGTGGTGCTTGGCGGTTTAGGCTGGATTACTTCGCTGGCTTGTCGCTCCGACCGCCAACAACGGGAATTGCGTGTTCAGGCAGCCTTTGAAGAGGATGTCCGGCTGGCGTTGTGGCGGCTGGAGATCGCCGTCGCGCCGTTGGTGTTGCGGGAAAACTCACGGCCTCCTTCGGTTTACCAGGCGTTTTACGCGACGCAAGGTCTGGTCAACACCGCCCCGACCACGATGGCCAACGGAAGCCAGTCGACTTCCTGTGAGGTGCTCCTTCCCTCGCCGCTGCTGAACGAACGGCCTCGGCACGTGCAGTTGCATTTTGAGCTCAGCCAATCAAGCGGGTTCCAGTCCCCCCAAGTGAATCAATCCGCAGGGAGATGGAATGCCAACTGGGGGCAATCCAGACAGTTGACCGATGCCGCCGTCGCGTTGAACAACTACCTGAAACGCACAGATTTCCGACAACGTCTGGAAACAGCTCTTCCGCCTTTGAATGGCACTGAGACTGGTAGTGAGACTGGCACTGGTAGTGAGACTGGCACTGAGACCAGCAACGAGGGTGGCCTTGAGCAGTCCAACTCAGCCGGTCAACAAGGGCCAGCCGGTCAGCAGCCGTCGCTCGATCAGCCGGAGCCGGCCGAGCAACGCCAGCCGGCCGAGCAACGCCAGCAGGCCGAGCAACGCCAGCAGGCCGAGCCGCCGACTTTCTTTTCCAGGCTCCCGGTGGCGGAGGCGGGTGATGGGTCGCAGCAATCAGATCCCGTGTCTCTTTCGGCAGCCCAACCGGAGCCAGGTCCACAGATTGCCTCACAGACCGACAGCCTCACGCAGGAAGCCCAACTGCTGAGTCAGCCCCCAGTTGCGGCTCGGTTTCGAGGTCCTGCAGCAATGACGTCTGTTCCTGGAAGCCTCAAAAACTCGGTCTACGACTCCAGGTCTCAAGCAGCCAAATCGGGAAACTCCTCACTGGACCCCAAGTCCCGGGCCCTGCGGAACCTGCGGCCAACCCTGCAGCAGAGCGCTCAACAACAGGCGATGAACGTCATTGAGAAACAGGCCCGTGATTTGGCCTACGCACGCGGCATCGAGCCCCAGCTGGAAACTCAGCAGCCCATCCCCCCACCGATCCCGTCACTCGGCCAGCGAGGGATCATGCAGGCGGTCTGGATCGGCGAGGACCTTTTTCTCGCCCGTCGTGCTGAGATAGGAGGTAAGCAGGTTATTCAAGGATGTTGGCTTGATTGGCCTGGGCTGCAAGAGGAGTTGCTCGCCGGTATCAGGGATTTGTTACCCAATCCTGGTTTGGTGCCTGTTCACCGTGCTGGGGGGGCTGAAGGGGTTCAGTCGTCTGGGGCGGATCTCAGGACTTTGGCGGCTCTGCCGGTGCGGCTTGTTCCTGGTGCACCCCAGCAGGAGGTCCTGGCTGGCTGGAGTTTATTGCAGATGTCGTTGGTGGCCGTTTGGGCGGGGACGATGCTGGCTGCCTTGGCGGTTGCCGCTTTGCTGGCTGGGACGCTCAGCCTCAGCGAACGCAGGGCAGCCTTTGTCTCGGCGGTCACTCATGAACTGCGAACACCGCTGACGACCTTTCGGCTTTACACAGAAATGCTCTCGGAAGGAATGGTCCCGGAGGGGCCGAAGCGACAGAGTTACTTAGAGACCCTCAAACGAGAGGCTCAACGCTTGAGTCACCTTGTGGAAAATGTGTTGGCTTATGCCCGATTAGAACAGGGACGCAGTCAGCGACGCCTTGAGAGCTTGAGCCTTGCAGATTTGCTTGAGCGTCTCCAGCCTCGGCTGGAGGAACGTGCTGCGGCCGCCCAGCGGCCTTTGCAGGTCCACTGCAATCAGCCGCACCGCCAGCAACATGTTTCTGTCGATGTCGCAGCGATCGAGCAGATTCTGTTCAACTTGGTCGACAACGCTTGCAAATACGCCCCGAACAGCGAAATCCCGCAGATTGAGCTGATCACGGAGCTGGATTCCAGGTCGGTGTTGTTCTGTGTCAAAGATTACGGCCCCGGCGTTGATCCCAGTGTCCGCCGCCGGCTCTTTCGACCGTTCTCAAAATCCGCCCAGGAGGCCGCCGTCACCGCGCCTGGGGTCGGTTTGGGTCTGGCCCTCAGTCGACGTCTGGCCCGACAACTCGGTGGGGAACTGCAACTGGTCGTCGCCCGGGACGACTCAGGGGCTCGCTTCCGCCTTCGTCTCCCACAAGGTTCCCAGTCAACGCAGATCCAGCACGGTGAAATGCTGTAGCCAAGCCAGTTACAAGAGTCAAAACTTGCGATCTCGACTGTTGCAGATTGTGGCGAAGGCACCCCTTCGGTTGGGACCGGAACGAGCCAATGCAAAACATCTGAGACAGTCCAACAAGTGCTTGGTTTCCGTTGGTTTTGGCTGTCGGTTCGAGGTGAATGCCCCGATTCCGCGAGAACCTAACTGCCAAATCAGCAAGAGCCTTTGACTCCCACCGAGAACAGCGGAACAGCCACAACAAGCGAGCAACAGAAAACAGATCGCCGACCAGGCTGAGAAAACCTCACACAAGCTGACCCCATCATCTCCTCCCTCGGATGAGTTTTCGGTAAGATTTCCCCTTGGCTGGCCCGTTGAACTGTCCCAGCTGGGGCCCTTGCTTCGCGAGACCTTGTGTCCACCCAGATGTGGTTGCATTGGCTCGTTCCGGTACCAACAGGGTGTGCCTTCGCCACAATCTGCAACAGTCAAGCTAGAACTGTGTGGCCTGAAAGAACCTTGACCTGAAAGAACCTGGGCCCGCATTGAGGTCTGCGTGGTTGAGGCTCACACAACCTCGGAGCAGGCGTTTCGGTTTTCAACTCACCCCTGATTTCTAGCGTTTGCAGGTGATCCCCTTCTGATGATTTGAGCAACTGCAAGCGTCTCACCCACGCCATCCACCCCCACCGATCCGGCTGGTGCTCTCGGAGTTGCTGACTGAGGAGGTGGCCACTTGGACTTTCACCAACACAGAGGAGGATCCCATGGCGGTTGGACAAATCATCGTTTTCGAAGACCGACAGGCTGGCGATCTCTACCCGGCGACCTTGACGCGTCCTTCCTTCGCGATCACCTGTGGCGGTTACCGCCTGTGGGAGCTGTTGGTGAACTGGGACCTGCCGATGACCGCTTGGGTTCGGCCGCATCTGGAGGTGATCGTCCGGGAGGATTTCCTTGTTCCGTTAGCCAAGCAAAGGGGTCAAACGCCGCCTGATAACGGGCACGGATCGGGAAGCCTCGCCAGTTCGGCTGACGCACCCGTGTTGTTGGTCAATGCCTCGCTCGTGCCAGGGGTCAGCATTGTCAGGCGGTTGCGGCAATGGGCTCAGGAGGGCCAACCGGCGGTCGTGCGATCAGGTGATCGGGTGGCAGCGGCGGTCGTTCCTGGTCCCGCTGCGTTGCAGGGGCTGACCCTTGCCCAACTCAGCCGGGGCTTTCTCAACCCGATGCCTGGCGATGTTGAAGAGCCCGCGGAGCTTTCTGGTGAGCTGAGTGCCGAACTGCTCCATCGCTCGGCCGAGAGGGCGTTGCCGGAGCCTTTGGGTCGATTGGCCGAGGCTCCCTTGGAACTCCCGTTGCTGCATTACCCTCACGAGATTATCCGCTATCACCTCGAGATCTTCCAAGAAAGTCTGCAAGATCGCTTAGCAAAAGGCACCTATGAGCAACCGCGGCCGGGAGTTTTTGTCGCCCCGGGCGTCAAGTTGCCGGACCCGCTGGTGACCGAGACTTCCGAAGGTCCGATTGTCATTGAGTCTGGTACCAAAATCGGCTCCTATGCCTATCTTTCTGGTCCGGTGCTCATTGGTGCCAACAGCAAAGTGCTTGAACATGCTGCGTTGAAGGATCATGTGGTCCTTGCTCACACGACCAAAGTGGGCGGCGAAGTGGAGGCTTCCATCATCGAGCCCTACTCCAACAAACAGCACCATGGATTTTTGGGGCACAGCCATCTCGGCAGTTGGATCAACCTCGGGGCGGGGACTTCCAACAGCGATCTGAAGAACACCTATGGCGAGGTCAATCTCAACTTCAACGGTCGCAAACTGCCGACGAAAATGCAGTTTATGGGCTGCGTCATCGGCGATTATGCCAAGACGGCTATCAACACGAGTATCTTCACCGGCAAGTTGATCGGCCCAGGAAGCCTGATCTACGGCTTTGTGACGACCAACGTTCCTAGCTTTGTCAACTACGCGCGTAGCTTTGGCCAACAGACGGAGATCCCACTGGAGGTGGTTCTGGCGACCCAGGGACGGATGTTCGCCCGGCGTCAACGCATTCAACGTGGCTGCGATATGCAACTGTTGCGGGATGTCTTCCAGATGACCGCCAATGAACGGCTGCAACTGGCCGAAGAGCCCCTCTCACTGTAATCAGGACAACGGCGTCCTCGTCTGTCGTTGATTCAAAGAGTCCCCGCCGTTTTCCGAGACATCGACGATTTGTTGACCCGAAGAACTCCCTGATCTGAAGAACTTCCTCAGGGATCCCAAGAGATCTTCTCGGAAACAACCACCTCCACCTGCAGCCAGCGGTCTTGCCTCACTGAACCCACCACGCCGCGCCCGGGCATGTTTTTCTCTTCAATAAGACCGTGCTGCCGGTGGAAGCAGCGGAAAAGTGGTTGGGGATTGCGGTCGAGTTTGGCAACGGTCCTCGGCGAACTCCCAGCCTCAGCGGGTTGGCGCCTCCGCTGAACTCTTCTGCTGGACTTTGCCTGAGGGCAAATGCTCTGACCTGGGTGCGGATGCTTCGCCTGGGGCAAATGCTCTATCTGGAGTTGTTCTGTGGGCAGGACCAGCCGGGCTGAGACTCAGCCGTGAGCCGGCGACTGCGGGCTCTCCACCCAGTTTTCTGACGCTCACGCCCGCTGACGAATCCTGGGCTCGCTGAGCCGCTGCCGGTGGCTGCCTTGTCCTGCTCCGGTTTCTCCTTTGCGAGTTGATCACTCAAAGCGTTGAGGGTTCCTCCGGCGGCTCTGGAATACCACAAACATTCTAGCTGCATCTCAGTAGAGCTTTAGCAAAGCTCTACTGGAATAACAGCCGCACTGGTTTTAGATTCCTTTTGCTGTTTCGGAGGCTCGTTGCCCTTCTTTTGGGACTGCAGCCGCACTTGGTGCCTGACGGGGTCCGGGGAGGCGAATGAGAGTTCCAGGCAAAGGGGGCCTGCCTGGCCGATCCGTTGGTCTTCTCGGATCTGGCAGGTGGTCTTCTTCAGCAAGAAGAACGTTACCCTGCGAATTGCCTGGTGGTTCTTCAGTGGCCCTCTGCCGGCAGGCAGGACACCGTCAATTTTCTGTTTGTGCATGGCTTGTTAAAGCAATGCAATGGTGTTTGCATAAGAGGCAATTTGACAGCACAGGGGCCTCCGAGACGGTTTCATCGGCAGGTGTGCTGCAGGCCCTGAGGTTGCGGGTGAGCTGGCGATTGAGGGTTGCGTGTCCTTGGTGGCTGATGGGTTTGGGCTGACCTTTGGGGCGATGGCTCGTTCTGGCCGGTGGTGTAACCTGGGGCTCTGAGGTAACAAGTGCTCATGAAACGGCCCGAGAGCGTCCTTTTGCTCCACTGTTGGCCTGAAAGATGGCCACGCGGAATTCCCAGAATCCAGAAGAGCCCATGATCTCCACATTTCCGCTGGTTTTCGGATTGGTTTTGGCTGCTGGCTTTCAGGCAGAGGGTGCCAACATTCTTCGGCCGAGAACGTCCCAGCCGGTCGCCAAACGGACCTCCCAAGAGAACCCTGTTCCCCAGCTGATGCGGAATTTGGAGGCTGACAATGTGCGTGTGGCTGCTGCGGCCGCACGTTCTCTGGGGGTGATTTTTCAACCGGGTCCCAAGAGGCCAGAGGGTATCGAGCCGGTCATTGCCAAGCTTCGCGAGTCCCTGAAGGCCAAACGGGGAGGGGCGCTGCGTCGAGCCAGCGCAGAGGCGTTGGGAGTGATTCGAGCCCAGCAGGCTGTGGATGATCTCCAGGAGGCCATCGGAGATGAGGATGTCACAGTGGCTGTGGCTGCCGCGGAGGCAGTTGCCAAAACGCTCCCTCAAGATGAGGCTCGAAGTCTGCTGAAAACCCGAGCCCAGGAGGAATCCGAAAACGTCCAGGCGGCTGCATACACAGCCCTGGCGAATATTGCCAAGCCGGAGGATCTCGAGTTTCTCAAAGCAGGCTTGGAAATTGACAATTGGCGAGTTCGAGCTGGGACCATCAAGGGGTTGGAGCGAGCCGTCCAAGTCGGGGGCACTCTGGAGCCGGAAACTTATCAGAAGATCGCTCTGGTGCTCGGCGACGACATGCGACCGGCTACCGACGCAGCCTACTGGTTTTTAGTGCATCTCCGCAACGATGAGGCTGTGCGGGCGGCGACTCAGGCGGCGGAGTTTACCGGCTCAGTATCTTCTGGCTCAGCATCTTCCGAAGACTTGAGCAAAGCGTCCTCTCAGGAGAGCAGCTGGCGAACACGCATGTATGCCATCCGTGTTCTGCGGCAGATTGGCTGGCCGCGGGTGAAGGGCTCGTTGCCTGCGGTGATCCGCCAGCTGGGCGATCGCACAAGCAACGTGCAGAATGAGGCCCGCAATCTGCTCTATGGCTTCCGGAAAGACAACCGGTTGACCTATGAGGATTTGTACGAACTCTTGCTCAAAGAGCTGGAGGAAGCTCAGTCGCCTGCTTTGAAGGCTGGAATCATGCGGGAGATCAATGGCCGAGTTCCCCAGCAATACGCTTCGCGTGTGGCTGCGGTGGCCTCCAAGGGGCTCACCCAAGCTGTGCAGGATGAGGATCTCTGGGTGCTTCGGTGGCGGTCCTTGCAACTCTTGGGCAACAGTGGTTATACGGGATCGCTCCCAGAGATCGCGCAGTGCGTCAGTGATGACGTTGCCAACGTCCGACAGGCTGCTGGCAAGGCTTTGGAGTCGCTTGCCCCGCTGTGTTCCGCTGAGGAGAAGGCCTCTGTGGCACCGCATCTGCAACCGCTGTTGGAGAAACCTCTGGACTGGCGGAAAACAGCCATCGCCGCTCGTGCAGCCGCCGGCTACGCCACCCCGGAGATGACCCAACCGTTGATCCAGTTGCTCAGCCACAGCGTGATCAACGTTCAAGACGCAGCAGCTTTTGCTCTGAGCGTGCTGGTCCAAGATGCCCAAGCCGAGGCCAAGGCGGCGATGGAACGCCTGTTATTCGCCGAGATCGGCCAGAACCCAGCTGCCTGGGAATACGGTGCCAAAGTCCTTGGAGCGACCCAGAACGACAAGGCCATTGCCCTGTTGGTGCCGATCCTCCGAGACGGCAATTGGCGGGCTCAGTGGCACGCAGCCGACGCAGTCAGCCAGATCGCAGATCTTCACACCGTCAACAACCAGCAGCTCAACCAGGCTCTGATCAAAGCCTCCCAAAGCCAAACCACTCAAGTGCAAGCCGCCGCCAACCATGCCCTGCGAGCGGTCGCCAAAGACGAGCCGACAAAAGAATAGAACACCAATTGGTTGAAATCCCGCTGGTTTGCCTGTCTGCTGGTTTGCCTGTCCTCTGGTTGGACGTTCCTTTCGTTTTGAGGGGCTGCGATGTGTCGCGTTCTGCTGCTTGTCCTGGGGCTTGGTCTGTGTGCGGCTCCTTCTCAGGCGGAAAACTGGCCAGCCTGGCGTGGCCCTCGGGGCGATGGCAGTAGTTTGGAAGAGAATGTCCCCAAGCGTTGGAACGGCAAAACCGGTGAAAACATCCTCTGGAAGACGGAGCTTCCCGGAACAGGACATGCTTCGCCGATCGTCTGGGAGGATTCGCTGTTCACCGTCAGTTGTGTGGAGGAAACTGGGGAGCGTCTTTTGCTTGCCCTTGATCGCCGAAGTGGCAAAATCCTCTGGCAGAAGACCGTGCTGAAGGGGCCCTTGGAGAAGAAGCACACCCTCAACAGCTTCGCCTCAGGAACCCCTGCCACCGACGGGCAGAGCCTGTATGTGGCCTTTCTCAACCCCGACTTCTCCAGCGGCAACAAACGCACGCCCGGCGATCTGGTGGTGGGGTGCTATGACTTGCAAGGGAATTGCCGGTGGCAAGTCAAGCCGGGGCGTTTTGCCAGCGTGCACGGCTTCTGCAGCTCGCCGGTGCTCTTCCAAGACAAAGTGATCATCAACGGTGACCACGATGGCGACTCGTACATCGTGGCCCTGGAGCGAGCTACCGGCAAGATCGCCTGGAAGGTTGATCGTCCCCACAAGACACGCAGTTACGTGACACCCTTGATCCGTGAGATTGACGGCCGCACACAGATGGTGCTCTCCGGCAGTCGGCATATTGCCAGTTATGATCCCCAGGATGGGTCGGTGCACTGGAAGATCGAAGGGCCAACACAGCAGTATGTGGCCTCGATGGTCTATGACGGAAAGCTGTTTTATATGACAGCCGGATTTCCCGATTACCATGTGATGGGCATTCGCCCGGATGGCCAGGGAGATGTGACCGACTCCCATGTTCAATGGCATATTCGCAACGCTCGTTGCTATGTGCCCTCGCCGGTGGTTTTGGGGGGGTACCTGTTTATTGCCGACGACCGAGGAACGGCCAACTGTTTTGCAACCGATACCGGCGAGGTCGTCTGGAAAGCCCGCCTGGGGAAGCACTACAGTGCCTCTTTGGTGACCGCCGGCGGTCTGGTTTATTTCACAGCCGATGACGGAATCACCAAAATCGTCCGTCCGGGCAAACAACTCCAAATCGTGCAGGAAAATCCGCTGGGAGAATACTGTTATGCCTCACCGGCGATCAGCCAGGGCCAGATCTTCCTGCGTGGTGAAAAGCATCTCTTCTGTATCGGCCAACGGACGACCAAGTGAGCTCTTCCGGCCCGGCGAACCAGCCAATGAGCTTTGACCGGAAGAAGACCTCCAACCAACGGCCGCGTTGGCTACCAAAGGATTCTAAGGGGGGAATCTCGAGCCAGGACTGGAAAGGCCGATTGGTTCCCAGCAAAGGACGCTCGGTTGCGGATCGGACGATGCTCGCCTCGGGCCGGTCGATGACCCCCGAGCCCGCCTGTTGCAGATTGTGGCGGAGGTCCAACCCGGAGGACCTTGAGACAAGCGATTCAGCAACACCTGGCCAGCGACATCTTGGGAGGACCGGGCCACATCCGGGACAGTTCTTGCTAGACAGAGTCGACGATCTCGGGGCGGCTGAGCGGTTGGAATTGGTTGGCCCCGTGCCACTGCACCAGTTGCACAAGGTACTCATCGGCAAGACGATGGTGCCCAGGCTTGGCGTTGTGGTTCTTGGAGGTGATCCGTTCGGCTGCTGTCTCAGGATCCAGCCCGCAGGCAATCATATACAACCACAACAATGTGGCTGAGCGGTTTTGGCCGGCCATGCAGTGGATATATAGCTTGTTCTCGCCTTGTGTGAGAATCCGATGCATCGTCTCCAGCAGCCGGATTGTCTGCTCGTCGGTCATCCGCTCAACATCTTCCAGCGGCTCCCAGATGACCTCTTCGAATCCATCTTGAGAAGGGGAGAGCTCGTTGGGAGCTTCACTAACATTGAGGACGTAGCGAACTCCCCAGTCCAATAGATGTCGCCCTCGTTCGGGCGTAGCAAACGAGCCTTGGGCAATCCAAGGGGTGATCCAATAAATCCCCAGCCGAAATTCTGGGTCAACAGGAAACGAAGGGGATACGGTCACTGGACTCGACGCCGACGCCTCGGCGGCAGTTGGGGCGGGCAGGGGTCAACACCGATTGTCACTATAATCTCCCCCCACCCCGTCTGTACACTCTTGCCGTTTGGGAAGATCTCACCAGAGAAACACACACCCGATGACACCCTGATGGTCCAGTCGTGGCTAACCTGTGACTGGCTGCTGTGTGACTGGCTGCTGTGTGACTGGCTGCTGTGTGACTGGCTGGCCTGTGGATGACTTTGGCCGGTCCAGGATCAGCCTGGTGATCAGTGGGTGGTTGTTGTCATCAGCCAGTCGTTTCAATGACGCGGGTTCCCAACGACGCTTGTCACCTTCGCCTCAGCACCAAGACAACGTCTTCGGTCTCGGGGCAGATCGGATGTGGCTGCGAAAGGTCGTAGGCAAAGTCATAGGTTTCCACAAGTTCCAGTTGGGGGACTGTGGCCAAGAGGGTTCTCATCTCCGCGGCTGTGTAAGTCCGAAAGACGATTTCTTCCTCCAAACGACGCTGCTTGCCAGGCGTGGTGACCAAAAACTGCATCGCCACGCGTTCTTGCCGCTTGTCGCGGTCAAGATGGACCGTCTGCATGTGACTGGACACTTGCAACCTGCCACGACGAGCCGTCCAACTCTCCTGCTCAACGCGGGGACCAGCCGTCGGAGTGAAATGCAGCCCCAGCAAATACAATCCACCGACGTTCAAGCCGGCAGCCACACAGGCCAGGTGGTTTTCGGCGGCTTCCTGCGAATCGAGGTGTCGGAAGCTATTAATGGTATTAAACATTAAATCCACTGGTTCCGGCAAGCTGAAATCCGCCATATCGCCCACGACTGCGGTCTCGGGGAGTCCTTTGCGGCGGAGACGGGCGTTGCAATACTGCACGGCCTTGGTGTTCAGATCGTTGCCGGCGACTTCGAAACCGGCTTGGGCCAGACGGTAGAGCAGCCGACCGGTGCCGCAGGCTGGTTCAAAGATCCGCCGAAGGGGGACCACGGCGTGCTGGGCGAAGCAATCCAGAAGGAAGTGATATTCCGCTTGCCAGTCAGATCCAAAGACCAAATCGTAATAGGCAGGATAGCTATACAGGTTGTCGTGAATTACTTCAGTCTTGGGCACGTGATGATCTCAGCTGCCAGGAATCTCAGAAGGAGGAGCGGCTTGTTCCAGGTGCGTCTGCCTGACGAAGACCAACAGCGGCAATGCCATCGAGAAGGCCTTGAGAAATCCTAGCAAAATGTCGAGCCATGCATATGCATTCCGAGCCGTCTGCATTCCACCTACTGAGGTTGAGGAACATCTTGGCTCGTCCGGCCTCGTCCAGCTCAGCGGAGAGGCTGGCAGATCAACAGCTGGCAGATCAACAGCTGCCAGAACAACAGCTGCCAGATCAACAGCTGCCAGAACAACAGCTGCCAGAACAACAGCTGGCAGAACACTGGTCATTCCGGCGGCTCGCGTGGTTTGGCCGAGCAAGAATTGTCCGAAGGCAGCAGTCGATCCACACCGGCCCAGCAACAGTGGCGACCCACAAGGCCGCGGTGAGCCCTTGAGTTCAGTTAGAGTGTATCGCCCTCGAAGAGATGCAAGTAGCTTTCGTAGCGACGTGCATCCAGGAAGTTGTCTGCAACAGCGTCTTTAACGCCGCAGTCGGCCTCATGAGTGTGAGTGCAGTTGGGGAAGCGGCAGAGGTTGATAAACGGCCGGAGATCGCGGAAGAAGCCGGCGACTTCTTCGGGAACCACATCCCACAGCTCGAATTGCCGGATGCCTGGCGTATCGACCAGGTAACCCCCGGCCGAAAGTGGGATCAGACGAGCAGCGGTGGTGGTATGGCGGCCCTTGTTCGTTTCGGTGCTGATCTGACCAACCCGCAGTTCCAGATCGGTCTCGATGACATTCAGCAGAGAGCTTTTGCCGACACCGCTTTGGCCGCTGACGACCGTCTCGCGACCGACACAAAGCTTACGCAGCCGTTGGACTCCTCGGCCGGTGACGGTGCTGACTAACAGAACTCGGTAGCCCATCTGTGCGTAGACGCCGACCAAGGGTTGCAGGTCGGCTGGATCGACCAGATCGACTTTGTTGATGACGATCACAGGCGCGATGCCTCCCTGTTCGGCGCTGATGAGAAAGCGGTCGATGAGGTTGGGCTTGAGTGGCGGTTCCGCAGCGCTGGCGACGATGAACAGCTGATCGACGTTGGCGACGATGATGTGCTGGCGGCCGCGGCTGGTGCGGCTGAGCAGCCCTTTGCGGGGCTCCACCCGTTCGATCATCCCTTCGCAGGTCTCGGATGGATCCTCTGACTGTTGGACCGGACGCACCAAGACTCGATCGCCGGTGACCACCGCCTGCCGCTGGTCGGTGTTGAGACTCTTCAGCAGCCGGCTGGTGGCACAGAGATAGGTCTGCCCTTGGGCGTCCACGGTGCTATGCAGCCCCACAGCCTGCAGCACACGCCCCCGAACGCAGGCTGTTTGGTCGACAGAAATCAGGGCTGCAGGGTCCTCAGACTCACAGCCAAGATCCTCCATTGCATCGCTGACGATGGTTCGCTTCCGGGTGAGCGTGCCCTTGCCTGTCAGCCGCTCTGAGGCCTGGATGTTATCTTCGTCAAACTCCTCCGGGTCAAACGCCCGGGTCAGATCGTTGTGACGTGCGCGAGACTGCTGGTTTTTACGCAGCTCGACCCGAATCTTTTTCCCTCGCTTGTGTCGTTTTGCCATACAGGTGTCTGTGTCTCGGCTAGGCAAACTGGGTTGCTTCGGTCGTGGTTTCTCGATTCCACAGTGTCGTGGACGATCGTTGATCAGCTTTTGGGGAGCGTTTCCCTGATCATTGGGGTTGAAGAGATTGTCGCCGCTGCTGCGGTTGACCCGGCTGTGGGGCGGTTCTCTAGTCTTCGCATTGCCAAGGGATAAACTGTGTTCCGGAAAGCAGCTGATGTCTTTTGAGTCATTTCAACAATCTGGGCAGTGTACTCGAACCAGCGTTTACTCTAGGTGGCCTTCGGAATGCGGTCAAACAAACCCCTGCCAGTTGTTCAGCCCCTGCCAGTTGTTCAGCCTCTGCCAGTTGTTCAGCCTCTGTCGGTTGTTCAATCTTTGGGGGCCTCTGGAGAGACCTCTGGTCAATCATCGGTCTGCCAGTCAGATCCCAGCCAAGCACGAGCTGTGGCAGAAACACTCCCCCGCCGAGGGGAGAAAGTGCTGGGAGAATTAGGCGACCAAGACCTGGTCAAGTGGAAATCGGCGGGCTTGCGGTTTTATCAATACAACTTCTTTTTGCGTCAGAAGTTTGGCCAGCGTGTCCAGCACGTCAGCCTGGATGCCAAGTTCACCTGCCCCAATGTGGATGGGACCGTTGCCAAGGGGGGGTGTGTTTTTTGCGATAATCGCAGTTTCAGCCCCAGCCGGCGGTTGCCGCGGTCCAAAATCGGTGATCAGTTGGCCGAAGGGATCCGGCGGCTGAAATGGCGGTACAAGGTGGATGCTTTCTTGGCCTATTTTCAGCCAGCGACCAACACCTACGCCCCGGTTGATCGTTTACGTCCTCTCTACGAAGAAGCACTTGCTCATCCTCAGGTTCGCGGCCTTATCGTTGGCACCCGTCCGGATTGTGTGCCCGATGACGTGCTCGACCTGCTGGCCGATCTCGCCCAAGACCATGATGTGCTGGTGGAATATGGCCTCCAGACCATTCACAACCGCTCGCTGGACTGGATGAATCGGGGGCACCACTACGACGCCTTTGAAGACGCTCTGCAGCGAAGTGTCGGACGAGGGTTCAAAATCGGGGTTCACCTGATTCTTGGTCTGCCCGGCGAAAGCCATGCCGACATGTTGGCCTCGGCCGAGACCATAGCCGCGGCACCGATCCAGGCCGTCAAGCTGCACAACTTGTACGCGGTCAAGAACACCCCTTTGGCCACCTGGGTTGAAGAAGGGGCCGTGCAACTGATGGACCGCGAGCAATACGTCAGCACCCTTGTCGATGTCATCGAACGATTGCCGCCGCAGGTCGTGGTGGAGCGAACCAGCGGCGAGGCACCCAAAGACTATCTCGTCGGGCCCTCATGGTGCCTCGATAAAGTCAGCCTCAGGGCAGCCATCCAAGCCGAATTCCAACATCGCAACAGCTATCAAGGGGACCGGTTCTCTCCAACGAAGTCAGATCAGCTGTCCGCGAAATAAGCGGTTTTTCCCGCTTGTTTCAGGGACAGTACCCAATGAACCCCAGCCGGTCACCTTTCCACCGATACCTCGCTGTCCATTGATCCCGCTTCCAGCAGGAAGACCTCTTGAAATTCTGAACCCGGCTTCCTCAATCCAACACTTCTCTCTGGGGAACCGAGGCTGACCTGGTGCTGGAACAACAATTGTTCTGATAGCACCGAGGGAAGGAAATCAAAGCGATCCCCAAAGCATCTTTGGTAGACTCCAAGTCAGTTCGAGGTCTTAGGGTTGGGAGGTCTCAGGCAAACTTCTGAGCAGCTGAGGCCGGCGGTCTTTCTGGTGGAGGCACTCGGACGCTCCTTTCTGGCTGTGAGCCCATTGAACTGCAGCAGGCTTCGACCAGATCCACAACAGCCAAACGGTGGGGAACAGCGCCATGAAAGCGGAATCCTGTTGGCTCTTTGCTGGGGTTCTTCCTGGCCTGCTGGCCATCACGCTGGCCGGCTGCGGGCAGAGTCACCCCCTTCAACCCGGTTTCCCCCAGGGCGATTCCAACTCAAAAATCTCCAACTTAGAGATTTCTGGCCCAGAAACCAAAGTTGGCAAACGCCGCAAGACTGCTCAAGCCCCCATGGGCCAGGTTGTCGACAATGCCGCCCTCGCACCAGAAGCTGCGGTGCCCTGGGAAGAACATGCTGAAGAAGCTGGTCTCCCCAGACAGACAGCAGAGATGCCTGAACCTCCCCCAAGGAAGCTTTCGCCGCCACCAAGAAGAGGCGAGAAAAAACCTCCAAGCAACCGCCGGTCGCACTTTCCCCAGGCAGGTGTTCGCCAGGCAGGTGTTCGCCAGGCAGGTGTTCGCCAGGCAGGTGTTCGCCAACAAGCCGGGGTGTTGACCGCCGGGAGCATCGACGACCACCAGAACTATGAGGGCTTCTGGGATTTTCGACGCAAACTCCGACACAGTCATCTGGGCCAGTATTTGCCGAGGTTCGATCTCCGGCAGCGAGTGGTCATCACCGTGGAGACGAGTGAGGGACGTCCTGTTGGAGATGCCCGAGTGATCGTCCGCCGGGGGGCCAATCAGAGGGTTGGGGGGCCCGGTGAGCCTTACGGTCGAATCTCCGACGCTGTGTTGGATATCCGCACTGGCAGTGATGGTCGAGCAGTCCTGTGGACTGGTCTGGATATCCCTCAGGCTCACCCCCACGAGGTGTTGACCCTGACTGTCTTTCCACCGCCGGGTGTGAAGTCTTCTCCGGTGACGATCCCTGCAGCTCGGGCTTCCGATGGGCATTGGCTGGTGACGCTTCGCTCTTACGACCGACCGCGGTTGCCCGGAGGTCTTGATCTCGCCCTGGTGATCGACACCACCAGCAGCATGAACGACGAGCTGGAGTATCTCCAGGCCGAATTCGCCAGTGTCAGCCGGTCGATCCATCGGCAATTCCCGGACGTTGATCAGCGATACGCCCTGATCGTCTTCCGCGATGAAGGCGACGAGTACGTCACACATACCAATGACTTCACCCCTTCTCTTCCGGAATTCCAGGCTTTTCTCAGCGGCCAGTATGCGGACGCTGGTGGGGATCCTCCCGAGGCCTTCCACCGGGCGATGGCCGAACTTGAGCAGCTGAGCTGGCGAGAAGGAATCGGGACTGCCCGGCTGGCGTTTTTGGTCACCGACGCTCCGCCTCACCGAGCCGATGGAGCCACGGTGCTCCGTTCGGCCAACAACCTCCGGCGTTCCGGTGTCACTGTCTTTCCCATTGCTGCCAGTGGGGCCAAGGAGGAGGCTGAACACATCCTCCGTGCGATTGCCCTGCTGACGATGGGGCAGTATCTCTTTCTCACCGATCACTCAGGGGTAGGCCATTCTCATGCGACTCCGAGTGCTGCTTACTTTCACGTTGAGCGTCTGGATCGGCTGATGACCCGGCTGATCGCCTCGGAATTGGCCGGTCAGTCCCTCCCGCCGAATCATTTTGTTGACACCAGTGGCCAAGGCCCGCAAAGCCAAGTGGTTGGACACACTTGCGCGTATCAGTCCCGAACCCCTCGGCAACAGCCTGCTGCTGTTGCTCACCAGCAGCGTCCAACACCGACCCCCCCACGCTCTCTTCACGGGCAGAATCCTTCCGGTCAGTATGCCGATCAGGCTCCCGGATGGGTCCTTTTTGCTGTCCCGGTGTTGGCTGCCGTTGGGATTGCCATCGTGCAGGGGCTTCTCAAACGGTAGTGCCGAAGATCCTCGGTTTGCATGAGGGTCGTAACTCGGCTTGGGGATGTGTCAATGGATGCTGGCGTGTTGGCCCCTGACGGTTTGCAAGTTCTCGGCATCGCTTGCGATTTCCAGCAAGCGAGGTTCGGTGATCCGTCGGCGGTTTGATTCATTCCTGACACAAAGGGTTGCCTGCCATGAATCTTCCTCCGCGGCTGTTTGGGCTGGTGGTGATCTTCGGCCTGATGAGTATTTCCCTGACGGTGTGGCCCAGTCTGCTGGCCGGCGACTGGAATCAGTGGCGTGGACCGCACCGCAATGGCCTGTTGCCGGATTCTCCTGAGCTCTTGGATCGTTTGCCCGCTGATGGTCTCCAGCCGACCTGGAAAGTCGGGGAGGATGTCATCGGACAGGGCAATGCCGGATGGAGCAGCCCCGTGGTCGCCGGCAGCCTTGTGTATCTTTTCAGCCATACCCGTCAGCGCCGGCCTGAGGTGAACCTGCCCGAAGAGAAATACCCCAAACTCACCCCAGAGCAACGGGAGGACATGCCCCAAGACCTCCAAGACGAACACGAGGCCAATCGACGCCGAGAACAGCTGGCCCGGAAGCGGAAACAAACACTCTGCCAGGAAAGAATCGTTTGCCTGGAAGCAGCTACCGGCAAAACCGTGTGGCTCTTCGAGCGGGAAAGCGTCTTGACACGATTTCCTCACAGCAGTTCACCGGCTGTGGTCGGCGAACACCTTTATCAACTGACTGCCGAGAGAGACTTGCTCTGCCTGGAGGCCCTGACTGGCCAGCAGCGTTGGCGGGCCGAGCTTCCTCTCGAGTCGCCTGCTGAGGATCAACAGTGGGATCAGACCCCCTCATCGGTTGCCCTCAGCGGTGGGGTGGTCGTGGTCTTGTCCCAGGGGCTCTGTGGGGTTGATGCCCAAACTGGCAAGGTTCTTTGGCAGAACGACCAAGTCAGCAACCGAGATTCCAGTCCAGCCATTTGGCAGGCCAACGATCGAGTCTGTGTGATTGTCAACGCGACGGATGGGCGGACTGTTTGTGTCGACCTGAAGACCGGCCAGCTCCTGTGGGGAGTGAAGACCGACGCCCGGCGGAGTACGCCGGTTGTTGTGGGGAATATCCTGTTGACGTACTCATCAAGTCGCAAAAGCGGCCTGATGTGTTATGACCTTGTGGCGGACAACCCGTCGACGGAGCCGACTCGTCGTTGGCAGTTTCAGGGGATCGCGGATCCTGGCAGCAGTCCTGTGGTCTGGGACGGGCACGTCTACGTCCAAGGACAACAGCGATTGGCTTGTCTGGATTTGGAAACCGGCAAACCTCAATGGCGGACAACTCTGGACTTGGCCAATCCCAGATACACGTCGCTGGTTTGTGCTGACGGCAAGGTGATTTACGGTTTTGAGTCTGTGCTGCTCTTTGCCGCCACGCCGCAGAAGTATTCCCCGCTGGCTCACGGTTACATCGACGAAGATGGCTTGCTGGCCGAGGAGCAGACCCACCGAAAACGTCTGAATCTGGCGACCCTGGATCAGAGACAGGCTGAGAGGCTCTGGCAGTCGAAGGTCCGTCGGCAGGGCCCCAAGTCATGCACAAGCCCAGCTCTGGCTGATGGTCGGTTGTTTTTGCGGCTCAACAAAGGTCTGATCTGCTACGATCTGCGGAAGTAATTGGTGCTGGCGACATTGGAAACAGGGTTCTGGAGATTGCTGGGAGAACTTGCGGCTCTCTGGGATTCCCTGCCGAGCTGTTGTGGCCGCACCTAGTAGATCCAGATGAGGGCTTCTGGGGTGTCTCGGTTTAGCTCTCCACGGGAGCGACGGCACAAGCAAAATCCAGGCGGGTACTGACTTTCCCGGCGACAGAGACTTTGCCTTGAAGGAAAAAGGCATCTGCCAGCCGATCGTTCAGTGTCACCTCAATCTCCAAACGATCGCCAGGGCGTACGAGCTGTTTGAACCGGACGTTGTTCATCCGTGTGACCACCGGAACCTTCTGCTCCAAGGAATCAGTGACATACCGAGAAAGCAGGATCGCCCCGGCTTGCAGGCAGGCCTCACACTGGAGGACCCCCGGCATGATGGGCTGCTGAGGGTAATGGCCGGCAAACCAAAACTCCTCTCCGGTGAGTTGACGCAGGCAGAGGATGGTCTTGTCTTGCCAGTCCAAGATCTCATCGACCAGCAGAAATGGCGGGCGGTGCGGAATCGCGGCGTAGATTTGGTCCTTGCTCACAGGGATAGGCCTTTTGATCTGGTAGAGTCTAGTGCCTTGTTTTCTATGATTTTGGCAGTCGGTTGATTTTGGCAGTCGGTTGATTTTGGCAGTCGGTT
>CAZYKP010000005.1:0-56217 GCA_964648025.1 uncultured Pirellulales bacterium
TTCTTCAAGGCAAACCCCCCCGAATTTGGTTTTCCGGCTGAGTTGTTCGGCCAGACTGCCCCCCGTCGGACTATTCGCGCCAGAAGGGCTCTTTTTGCAAGGCAAGATCTCCCAGAGGGACTCTTGAGCTCAGCAATCGGCTGCGTCGTAGCTGGCACAACGAGAAAAACCAGATCCGATGATAACTTTCGGCGAATCATCTGGATCCGCTCAGCCGATACCCAAAGCACCCGAGATGGGAAGTTGCCACGGGAGTCCGCCACAGAATCGTATCCGAGGATCAACGGTGATGTCCCGCACTCAGTTGAAGCTCTACACCGCTCCGGAATCTGCTCCGGAGGATTGCCAGGCTCGAGAGGAAGTCGACGGACGGGTCACTTTGACCTTGGGCGATCTGTTTCCTCTGCTGCTGGATGCCGTCCAAAGCCAACGGACTTGGCTCGCGGATTTTGAAGAGGACGATATCACTATCTCCGCAGACCTCTACGACGTCATTCGCGCGTACCAACACTTCCGGCCTTCTGCCTAACCGGGCTCGTGGCTGGCCACTCCTTTGGGTCAAGCAATCCTTCTGCCGCAGTCCCGAATCTGCCGCAGTCCCGATTCTGCGGCGGTGCGGATTCTGCGGCGGTGCGGATTCTGCGAGAGCACTGACTTTCGTGGCGTGCAGAAGACGAGGCAACCAGGAAACGGCCCACCCACCTTACGTGGCAGCGAGGCGGTCGTTTTGGCTGACCAACTCGGCCAGATAGCGACCATAATCGTTGGGATAGTCATCGGCTGCTCGGCGGAGCGTCGCAAGGTCAATCAGCCCCTTGCGGAAGGCGATCTCCTCCAGACAGGCGATCATCAATCCCTGACGCTGCTGAAGCGTCTGTACAAACTGGGCCGCCTGCAGCAGAGCATCCGGGGTGCCAGCATCAAACCAGGCAAAACCCCGACTGAGCACCTCAACGGTGAGATTTCCACGTCTCAGGTACTCACGATTCACGTCGGTGATTTCCAACTCGCCGCGATCAGATGGCGTCAACTGTCGTGCAATCTCAACAGCGTGGCGATCGTAAAAATAAAGCCCCGTGACGGCGTAAGAGGATTTGGGGTCCTGAGGCTTCTCCTCCAAACTTCTGGCTTGGAAGGCTGTATGCGTTGCTCGGCCCAGTGGAGACTCCGTCAGTACCCCAGGGGCGTAGGGATCCTGCTCCAACTCCACGACGCCGTAGCTTTGTGGGTCTCGCACCGGATACGCAAAAATCGTCGCCCCAGATTCAGGCTCTTGCTGTCGCACTGCAACCCGTGTCAGCAGCTCTTGCAGGCCTTGGCCATAGAACAGGTTGTCTCCCAACATCAGCGCCACAGGGTCCTCTTCAATAAAGGCAGCTCCCAGCAGTAACGCCTGAGCGATTCCCTGAGGTTGAGGCTGGACTGTGTAGCTGAGCGAAAGGCCCAACCGTCGGCCGTCTCCCAACAACTCCCCAAAGCGGCCCACATCCTCGGGGGTGCTGATCAGTAAAACCTGCCGAATGCCTGCCAGCATCAGCACGCTGAGCGGATAATACACCAGGGGTTTGTCATAGACGGGTAACAGTTGCTTGCTCACCGCTGCAGTCAACGGGGCCAGCCGGCTCCCCCGACCCCCTGCCAGAACAATCCCCTTCTCAACCACAACAGCCCTCGGATGGTATCCGTCGATCGTGCCAGCGCTGAGCTGCCGTTCACTCCCGCCATACTGGCTGTCCGCCCTTCAAACCAGCCCAACTATCGAGTCGGCAGCAGCCCTCGGACCCGCAACCAGTCCTCACACCGCCGGGGCCAACTGGAGAGGATCGGATCGCCCGGGGCCAAGCCGAAGCCGTGACGGCCCTTCTCGTACAGATGCATCTCCGCTGGCACCCTCTGCCGACGTAAAGCTAGGTAAAACAGCACACTGTTCTCCGCAGGAACCACAGCATCCCCATGCGTGTGAACCAGAAACGTCGGGGGAGTTTCCTCGGTGACCTGCAACTCATTGGACAGGCTGTTGACAAGCTGCTTGTCGGGTGTCCGCCCCAGCAAGTTCCTTTTCGACCCCTGGTGGGTGTATTGTGTCGAGAAGGAGATCACCGGATAGATCAATACAAGAAAATCCGGGCGGCAACTGACCCGGTCGATCGGATCCTCGGCCTGGGGGTTGCCATCAGCAAAATGGGTGCCGATGGTGCTTGCGAGGTGTCCCCCAGCAGAGAAACCCAAGACACCGATTTTCTGCGGGTCGATCTGCCAGTGCCCTGCTGTTGAACGAACCAGACGCATCGCTCGTTGGATGTCCTGCAGGGGAGCAGGGTGCTGGTACCTGGGGGCATGGCGGTACTTGAGCAAAAAGGCCGTGATCCCGAGAGAATTCAGCCAAGCAGCCACGTCGTAACCTTCGTGGTTGATCGCCAGACCCCCGTACCCACCGCCGGGGCAGATCAACACCGCACAATCACTGCGGGGACGGTCTGCCAAGTTCTGAGGATCAACCGGAAAGACGCTGAGGGTAGGCCGATCCGCGGGGTTTTCCCCGATGGCATCGGGAGCACCCTCCGGCCACAGGGTCAGAATTTTCGCAGCCTTTGTTTTCTTGTGCGTTTGGGTTTTCTTGTGCGTTTGGGTTTTCTTGTGCGTTTGGGTTTTCTTGTCTGTCTTGGTGGCCTCGTCTGCCAGCAGGGGGGATGTCCCGAGGGTTAGGATGCAGGCAGCGGTGGCCAACCAGTTCCAGGAAGTGAGCCAAGCGGTCCTCGGCACTGGTGAGAGGGGAGTGGGTGACTGGGTCATTTGGTGGAAGCTCGAAGATCTGAAGAACGGGAATCCCAGAGGGGTTATTGTTCGGCCAAGGCTGTCAATTGCAACAACCCTTCTTCAGCGATCTGCGATGGGTCGGACTCTGCCGGTGGTGGCTGCTGAGCCGGAACGTCGGGACCGCAACACTTCAAGACAGGCCAGCGGCAATGGTACGGCTGTCAGGCTGGGCCATTGACAGCTTCAGCGGAAAGAAAACACTGTGAGCTGGAGGTGTGATTTCTCCATTTCTCGATCAGGCAGCAACTTTGATGAACCGTCCTTTGAAGGCGACCAAGTTGAAACCGCTTTCGGCTGGTCAGCCCTCCAGCGGCGGGCCTTCCAGCCAACAGCGGTTCTTGGTGGGTCGGCTTGTCACTGTGATGATCGTGCTGATCTTGTTGCCGCTGCCTTCCTGTGGCACGCGGTCGATCTACGACGGACGCATCGGCACCGACGAGGCTGGCGTAGGCCAATCCTTGGAGGGTGTCACTCTGACTCGCTTGGAGGACGAACCAGAAACGGTCCGATTGGCTGAGCTGTCAGAATCGGTGTTGTTGGTCAACTTCTGGGGAGTTTGGTGTCCTCCTTGTGTGAAGGAACTCCCTCACTTGGTCGAGTTGGCTGAGAGCTATCGTGACCGCTCCGAGTTCCGCTTCCTGCCGATTAGTTGCAGCCTGGACAGTGCTCCGGAGGATCTCCAGCAGTTGCAAGTAAACACAGAGGACTTCCTGGCTAAGCAAAGCTTTGAACTCCCCAGGGTCTATGCGGATCCTGATTGGCAGGCGCGTCGCAGGGTGTTCTCGGTTGTACAGAGCGAGGGCTTGCCAACAACAGTCATCCTCGACCGCAACCGGACCATTCGCGGTGTCTGGAAGGGTTATGTGCCGGCGGACAAGAAGTACATGCAACAGTTGGTCGACCAGTTGCTGGCAGAATGACCCCTTCCTCCCAAACGGGGTAGCAGATTCTTTTGGTTGACCTTTAGCTCTGCTGGCTGCGGGAGGGTTTGCTGCGTTGGTCTGCCTGCGAGGGTGTTTGTCGCCAGTGTCACATCAACAAGGACACTGACCTGAGCGATTGTTTGTGCGAAATCCTGAGGCTGCCGGATGAGCCTCTGTGGGACACCGAACTCCAACACAGCCATGCCCGAAAAGCTATCCGTTGCCGCAGCTCGTCGTGTGGAGGCTGTCGGATCTGAGGCCCTGATTCAGGGGTGGGTTCGCACCCGTCGCGACTCCAAGGCAGGCTTCAGTTTTCTGGAGCTCAACGACGGAAGTTGTTTTGGCAACTTGCAGGTCATCGCTGAGGCATCGCTGCCGAACTACGAGGAAGAAATCAAAAAGCTCGGGCCGGGCTGTAGCATCAGCGTGCAGGGCAGCGTTGCCGAGAGCCCAGCCAAGGGCCAGGCCACCGAGATGAAGGCAACCTCAGTGGTCGTTCATGGCTGGGCCGATCCCCAGACCTACCCGATGCAAAAGAAGGGTCATTCCCTGGAGTTCTTGCGAACCCTCGCGCATCTGCGACCACGCACCAACACATTTGGCGCGGTCTTTCGAGTTCGCAATCGCATCAGTCACACCATTCACGAGTTCTTTCAAGAGCAAGGTTTTTACTACATCAACACCCCAGTCATCACCGCCAGCGACTGCGAGGGTGCCGGGGAGATGTTCAATGTCACCGCCTTCAACTTGTCCAAGGTTCCCAAGAACGATCAGGGCCTGGTGGACTACGAGCAGGATTTCTTTCATCAGCCGACGCACTTAACTGTCAGCGGACAATTAGAAGCGGAGGTCTACGCGTCTGCCTTGGGTCGTGTGTATACCTTTGGGCCGACTTTTCGAGCAGAGAATTCCAACACCAGCCGTCACTTAGCGGAATTCTGGATGGTCGAGCCTGAGGCAGCGTTTTTCGATCTCAAGGACAACATGGATTTGGCCGAGGCGTTTCTCAAGCGGATCGCCACGGATGTCTTGCAGCATTGCCAAGAAGACCTCAAGTTCTTCCAGGAACGCATCGAGAAAACGGTTATTCAGACACTCGAGGGAATTGCCAACCAGCAATTCCACCGGCTTTCCTACACTGAGGCTGTAGAGCTTTTGCAGAAAAGCGGCAAGAAGTTTGAGTTTCCTGTTGAGTGGGGCCATGACCTGCAGAGCGAGCATGAGTGCTATCTGGCCGAGGAGACGTTTCAGTCGCCGGTGATCTTGCACGATTACCCAGCCTCCATCAAGCCGTTTTACATGCGCCTCAGCGACGACCAACGCACAGTGGCAGCCATGGATGTGCTAGTCCCTCGTGTTGGGGAAATCATCGGGGGGAGCCAACGCGAGGAGAGACTCGACATCTTGGAGAGGCGGCTAAGCGAGTGCGGCTTACCCCAAGACGATTATTGGTGGTACCTCGACCTTCGCCGTTATGGCACCGTCCCTCACTCAGGCTTCGGTCTAGGCTTGGAAAGGACCGTCCAGTTCGTCACGGGGATGAAAAACATCCGCGACGTGATCCCCTTCCCACGTGTGCCCGGACATGCCGAGTTTTAACGACTCTGAAGAGCTGAGCTGTTGCTTCGGCAGACCTTTCTGAGGTAGCTCTTGCCTGAGTACCTCTTGCCTGGGTAGCTCTTGCCTGGGTAGCTCTGGACCAACAGCTTCGTCGAGAATCTCTGTGTTTGGTGACCCGAGGGCATGCCTGCGTGTTCTTTCCCACTGGGCCTCAGAGAAGTTGTCGACCCAGGGCTTTCCGTCTGGTCTTGTCCGTGATGACCAAAAGCGACGCCTAGGGAGGCCCCACCGGATGCTCGGTCGTTCCGGAACGACGTCGTGGAGAACTGTTCGACTGCCCCCTTCGGAAAATTCTTGCTCGTCCAAAACACGCGAGCCGCCGGAATCACGAGTGATCGGGAAGCTGTTGATCGGGAAGCTGTTGATCGGGAAGCCTTTCCGCTGTGCCGGACGAACCAAGATTTTTCTCAAGCTCAGTAGTTGGACTGTCCCAGATGTGGCCGTTGCCCACCTTGATGTTGTTGCGTGTCCCGGTTTGGGGTCTGATCGGTTGGGCCTTGACCACAATCTGGGACAGTCGAGGTAGGAATCCATCTGAGATGGCTAAAGGGGATCGGCCATAAGAATGGTCTCCGCAAGAGAGCTTGCGATTGTCTTGGTCATGTCCTCTGCCTCTTGGCTTGTGAGTTCGACCTGAGACTGTCCCAGGGCAATCGGCTGGCATTCTTCTAAGGAATTGAACCAGGTCAGTTGGCGTCGTGCCAAACCGCGGGTTCTTGTTTGCACACGTTCGATGGTTTCTTGTGTGGCTGGGCCGCGTTGCTGCAGGAGCTGCAGAATCTCTTGGTAGCCGACAGCCTGGCGGGCTGTCCGTCCCAAGTGGTGGCCGGCTGCTAACAGGCTTTGGACTTCCTCGACCCAACCCTGGGAGAACATCTCCAAAACCCGGCTGTTAATCCGAGAGAACAACGCCTCTCGGGGCCAGTCGAGTTGGAACACACGAGGAGGGTGCCCGGACCGGGGCTTCTCAAACTGCTTTTGGTGTCGGCTGAGGGGCTCGCCGGTGAGAAAATACACCTCCAACGCCCTGATCAACCGACGCGAGTCGTTGGGATGCAACCGCCCGGCCGACTGAGGGTCAACCTCCGCCAGCCTGCAATGAAGGTAGTTGTCGCCACGTTCTTGGGCCTGGCGTTGCAGTTGCCCTCGGAGCTCCCAATCCGGCGGAGGGCCGTTGTACAGCCCTCGCAGCAACGCCTTGAGATACAACGGAGTCCCGCCCACGAAAAGCACCCGTCGTCCTTGCTGGCGTAATTTAGCAGCGGTGCTATGGGCCACCTGGAGGTACTCAGCCAAGCTAAAATTTTCGCTGGGCTCGACCAGGTCGATAAGATGGTGCTTGACGGCATCCCGCTGTTGCGGAGTTGGTTTGGCGGTGCCGATGTCCAGATGTCGGTAGACCGCCATGGAATCCAACGAGAGGATTTCCGCGGAGATCCGAGTGGCCAATTCAACGCCGACGGCCGATTTTCCACTAGCAGTCGGACCAGTGAGGAACCAACAGTCCTCAACAGGAGCAAAGGTGGTCACAACAGCACTCTGCCAAGTGTTGTTCTGGCACGTGTTGTTCTGGCACGTGTTGTTCTGGCACGTGTTGTTCTGGCACGTGTTGTTCTGGCACGTGGGACTCCGTTGCGTGTCCGACTATCGATCTGGCCGAGTGGCCGCCACACGAATGGTAAATCCACCGTGCATATGTTCATTCTTGACGATAGCCCAGTCGGTCAGCTCGCCAACGGCCACCTTGATTCGATCACCGAACTTGAAGTGACGCAACACAGCTGGTTGCTCATCTAACTTGCCGTAGACGGTGTCTTTCTCGATGGCGCAAACGCTGACCCACACATCCTCGCTACGTCGTCCGTCTCGGAGGCGTGTTTTGACCACATAGTTCGCCTCGGAGTCGATGCGGGATTGGAACTCGGCCACGAATTCCGGCCAGCGTTTGCGTGCCTGGGAGACGGCAGCCCGCATTCGCGGATCATCCGCGTGCAACGGTCGTTGTCGGGGTGGCTCTTCAAATAACTCCTGCAGCGGGTGGTCACTTCGAAGTTTCAGCTCTGTCGTCCAGTCGCACAGCTCAATTCGTCCCAGTGAGGGGCAGAAGATCACCGTGGCGTCAGCGTCGTACAACTCTGCCAACAATTTGGCAACCGGGCGGCAGCGGACCTGCTGGTCGACTTGTCTTGCCTCGTCGATCACCGGCGGGTCGCTGATCAGGTCAACGCTCACCCAAGCACGATGGTCGCATACCGCCTTGCGAATCACCGGCGTGGCAAAGTCATGAGGAAGACGATTGCCGGCGTCCTCCAAGAACGGCTCCTCAAAGCAATGCACCGCCAGCAACAAGTCGTGATACTTGACCAAATACGAAGGAGCTTCGCCAACGACAAAGCAGTCGTAGTTATCGTCATCTTCGTCACCAAAAGCTTCTCCCCAAGCCAACTCAGCCATTCCACGTAATAAGTTGGCATCGAGGAACCTGACTTCCGAGAGCAGCAGCACTAACGATTGCCCCCTTTCTGCAACAACAAGTTCCTCCCCAATCGATTCCTGACCCTGTTGGCTATCGGATTCTTGGCCGAACGCCTTCTCGCCAAGGGATTGCTCGCCAAGGGATTGCTCGCCAAGGGATTGCTCGCCGGTACCCTCTTGGCCAACCATGGACTTTTCGGTGAGGTCATACTCGGCGGGAGCTTGTTGATTGCTCTCTCCGGGAGGAAGAGTCGGTGCTGCAGCTTGCCCCTCTAATGCGATCTCTGTAGTTTCTTCCAAAGAAGTGGGATCGAGCTTTTCTTCGGAAAGCAACTCTGAGCATGGTCCCTCAGCTAAGGACGCTTGCCCGGCTGAAGAGGATGGCCCGGCCGACCGGCAATTGCCCGAGGCAGCATCGTCGGTTGGAATCTCCGCACGATCGCGTGGGTCTCCGTCTTGGGAGGTCGTGTCCTTTTTCAGCAGCGGTCGGCCGGCCAAGGGAAAAGCACCCCAAGCCAAGGGTGTGTGGCTGGAAATTGTCCCGGGAAAGTAGGCCCAACACATGAACGTCGCGACGGTGAGAGTAAACAACCCCTGCCAGGTCCAAGGGCTGCTGCTGAGTGTCAGGGCGGCTGCCAAGGCAACCACAGCAAAGACAAGAACAGCGCTAAGCCGACCCCAGAAGCGATCGACCAACAGCAGTGCTCCGCTCAAGGCGGCTCCAACTGCCACAATCGCCGAGAAAGGAGAGAGTTGTTCCCACCAGGCGACAAGCAAAAACAGCAAACAAAGCCAGGCATACCAGCGGTCCGGATCTTTCGCCGAGCCAGTAACCGCTTGAACCAAGCGACGCAGCCAGGAGTCTCTGGAAGACAGAGAGCGAGCAGACCGAGATGGACCGGGGGTCAAAGTCATAGGGGGGACTCAAGTCTAGGAGGCGGGAGCTCACCAGTTTTCTTAGGAAAACCACAGAAAAAGCTGGAGGCCGAGAGAGGATTGGTTTCGACCAATTATGAGAACCCCTTCGGCCCCTGTCCAACTGAAAACGAAGATCTCGGTCGGACATTTCATGTGTTTTTCCGTCAAGAGGCGTAAACTCCGTGAGAACCCTTGGGTTTGGTTCATCCCAACGTCGACGCTGCCGTCTGAGCCGGCCAAAAACCCAACTTGCGAAATCTTACAGAAGTTGGCACTCGCTGTCCTGAGAACAAGGCATCGATGGGGTAGACTTCTGGAAGAAAGACTCGCAGCGGCTTGTGACCTTTTGGCTCTTGGTCTGATAGGCCCTCCGAAAGTACCAAAATTTCAATGCCACCGACTGATGATTCCCAGAGAAAATCCCTCGAAACAGTCTCAATTGGTCCATCAAGATTCGTATCATCAGTTTCAATGAGAAAACCTCCCCTGGGATAGCAGGAGGCACCCGGTGAATTCACCTGTTCGTCTTGTTCATACCGGAAACTGGCGCCTGGATCTCCCCGTGCAGATCCCCGCCAGCCCAGTCGCTGGCTTCGATCCACCAGACTGGCTGCGTGAGCTCTCAGCTGAGGCCGCTTTCCAATCGGCCTCCCGCGTGGTGGAACTCGCCCTCCACCAGGCAGTCGATGCGGTCCTGCTCAGCGGAAATCTCCTCCGTTTGTCCTCAGCAGACCCCTACTCTCTGACTTGGCTGCAACAACAACTGGACCGTCTCGATTCTCAAGGCATCCAGGTCTTTTGGTCTGGCGGAAAACATGACCCACCGGAAGAATGGCCTGATGGCTTTTCGTTACCCGGTTGTGTCCATCGCTTCCAGGGAAACGCTCCTGAGGCAGCCCCGCTTCTGCGGGGCGGACTCTCCGTGGCCCAGGTGATCGGATGCGTGCAGCGTGTTGGTCGTCGAGGGAAACGTCCCGCCAGTCAGAAAGCAGGCAAGCCGTCGGGTCCGACCCCGCAATCGTTTATCCGGCTTGGGGGCGGCAAACCGCTTGTGGGGCTGTTTGCCGGAACTTGGTCCCAGCGGCAACTGAAAGAAGCGGATCGGAACCGCCTGGACCTCTGGGCCTTGGGCGGCGAGGGTCAGCCCTCCGGCGAGCCAGCCGGTTTTCTCTCGGCCGGTTCCGGCGGCCTGATCACTCGTTGTTCTCGACCACAGGCCCGATGGTCCCCCGAATCCTATTGCTTCGACACAGGTGGATGCTGGCTGGTCGAAGTGACACCTGGCGGACCAACTGAGGCAACCTGGCACACAACCGACTCGCTCCAATGGCAAACCATTCGTCTGCTGGTCTCCCGCGAAGCTCAGCCAGAACTGGTCGCTGAAGACCTCATCGAACACCTTGGGAACTTCCCGGAGAACCTCCCTCGCGGCTCGTCTGCAGGGAGCCCATCAACGACCCCTTGGCTGCCTGATGTGATTCCTGACGGCCCGGCCTCAAACGGTTCCCTGGCCAACAGGTCCGTTCACGGACGGGTGGTCTTGCTCGAACTGGCCGGGGTGGGAGCGGCGGCCTTTGGGCCTTGGCGAGCACGGAGAACGCTGATGGAACTGCTTCGTCAGTTTTGTGAAGACGCTGACCCGCCGGTCTTTCTGGCCGACGTGATTCCCGCTGTCACTCCGTCGGCCGAGCCCTCCGAGAAAGAAACCGTTCTCGACTCCGAGCAACCTTTCGCCGACCAGCCCCAGGACAGCTTCGCCGATCTCTGTCTGGATCAACTGGCCCAGTGGGGATGCTCCACTGACACACCCCTGGCCCCGGAATCTCTCGCGCAACGCTACCAAATCCCCGCGAAAGCCCTGGGACTGTCCGCTGGAAACGGACCCAGCCAGCCACACACTCGACGAGTCGCCAGTGAGGCTGGATGGCTGCTGCAAGAGAAGTTCTCCGGCGAAGCCCCCTGATTCGCCCGTTTCCTCCAGATTTCCGACCAAATGGTCGGATGCCAAGGCAGTTCAAACTTCGAGAAGCTGAGCCAAACTGGTATATTCTCCATATGGTTGAAGTGCATTGAGGAGTCTTCCGACGAGCCGAGCGTACCGCTGAGGAGCCATCGGTCCAAGCCAATGGCGACAGCTCGAAATCGATCAAGCACGGCTGAAAGGTCGGGAAGCTTCATCACTCTTCTGGCGTTGACAAGCCACGATTCGCCCCCGATCCCCGTTCTGGACCAGCGCCCGCAGACTCAAGGCTCGTGATTTTGGGTTTTTTTCCCGCGGAGTTCTGGTCGAGACCCCCACCGAGGCGACGAGCGATGCAGATCACCACCTTACAGATACACGCATACGGTCTCTGGCGAGACCTCCGCTTGGACGGAATCGGACCCGGGGTCACCGTATTCTGGGGGCCCAACGAAGCCGGAAAAACGACGCTGCTGCAGTTCTTGCGTGGTGTGCTTTACGGATTCTCCCCGCGATCGGGTCCTGAGGAGGATGCGGCTTTTGCCAGCAGCGTGATTCCCGGCGGCTCAAGTTCCGGCGGTTCAAGTTCCGGCGGCTCAAGTTCCGGCGGTTCAAGTTCCGGCGGCTCAGCGTCTGCGCCCTTGTTGGACTCGGAAGTCGACCGGCTCTTGGGAGGGGGTTTGGGCGTGCTCACCCCCCAAGGTCCTATGGTGATCGGTCGTTGGGTGCGACCGGGTGGTCCTGTCGCTGGCGAACTCACGTTGGTCTCCGAGGAGACCCCGGTGCCGCTCTCGGACCCCGAAACCCTGTTGTCTGAGTGGACCGGGGGATTGGACGCAAAAACTTATCGGTCAGTTTTTGCTCTGGAGCTGGGAGAACTTCAGCGGCTGGCCACCCTGGAGGACACCGCAGCAGGGGAGCTGCTCTACCAGGTCTCCGCCGGATTGGGCACCGTTTCGGTCAGCCATGTGCAACAGGACCTCCGCTCGGCTCAACTGAGAATCATCGCACCTGAGGGTCAGGGGCACAGCCGCAGCGAGCTGGGGGATCTGTTGGCTCGTCGATCTTCTTTGCAGGCTCAATTGAGGAAAGCCGCCTCCGCAACCGCCCAGTACCGCGGACGTCTGGCCGAGGTTTCCCAACTCAACCAACGCATCTCTCAAAGCCAACAGCAAATCCAACAAGCCGAAAGCAAACTGCAGCGTCTGGATGCTCTGCAAGCTGCCGCGGTCCTGTGGCCACGGCGGCTGGAGGTGACCACCCTACTTGCAGAAAGCAATCAGTTGCCAAAACTTCCATCCGAAGGGGTTTCGCGTTGGGGGGAGCTGAGAAGTTTGCGAAATCGCTATCGGCAGGCAGCTGAGCAAGCCGAAGGGCACATCGAGCAGCTGCAGAAACAGATGGACAACGTGCAGACCGATGACCCTATTTTGCACCATGCCTCCCGCGTCGAAGCTCTGGGCCAACAGAACGGCTGGGTCCAATCCACAGCTGTCCGACTTGGGAGTTTGCAAGTCGAAATCGAGCAGCTTCAGGCTTCTGCCAGCCGGATTCGGAACGCGACCGAACAAGACCACGCTGCTGATTCGAGGGGTTCGAGCCATCAGCGACAAGCCAATGAACCCACTCAGCCTGATTTGGACCCACCAGGGAGTGTTTCGCCACGTCTCCAGACAGCAGTCGATCGAGGGGCACTCACAGCTTCTGGGTTGACCTTGGACCAACTGGCCTCGTTGGCTCCTTGGGCCAAACGCCTCCGGCAGGCCCGCAAGAGCTACCAAATTGCCCAACAGGCCGCCACTCAAGCTCGGCAAGCCTCGGCCGGCCTGCAGCTTCAGCTGGCGGTCGCCTTGAATGAAACATCTCTGGCCGATCACCGCGATGTTCAGAACGAGCTTCAGAAAATCTCTCAGGACGGTCCTCTTCGCGAAAACCAAGAATCGCAGGAAGTAGACCTCGCGAATCCAGCTGAACAACTGGACCATTGGTCGGCCGAGACGTCTGCGAAGGATTCGTCTGGTCATCCTCTGGCAAGCAGCGGTTCATCTGGCAGCGGATCGACAAACGGTCTTTCGGCTGTCGATCTGGCCGCTGCGCAGGCCCGTCTGTCTCAGGAGGTGAGTTTGCTGAGGCAGCGAGTCTCCCTGGAGCAGGATGAGCAGATGCTGCAGGCACGTTCTGCCCAACAGGCACGCCGTTGCCAGCAGACCGTCGAGGTCCAGTTGCTGCCCTTATGGTTACTGTTGGTCCTTGGTGGTTTTTTTGTACTGGGGGTGTCTTTACTCTCAGCCTCCTTAGTGATTCCTGACCACGTCCCTGACTGGGTCGGCTGGCCGCCAGCGATCGTTGGGCTGGTCGGTGTCTTTGCGGCCATTGGGGGCAAGTACCTCTGGGAGCTTGCTGCTGACCGCAAGCTTCACAAAGCGCGGCAGGACCTCGCCGAATTGAAAGCAGCGGTTCATCGCTGCCAGGACCAGCAGCGTGAGCTGGAGCAGCAACTCGACCAGCGTTTGCTGCAATCCCCGTTATCCTGGCAAGAGCAACTCGACCAAGCCGAGGATGAACGGCAGCAGCTGGAAGAGCTCGCCGAAATGGAAGAAGAGCGAATCGATGCCAGCGTGCGGGCCGACCGTGCCGAGCGAGAAGCCCAGGAACAACAAAGGCGATTCCGAAAAACTCTGGCACGTTGGAGGAAAGCTGCTGTTGAGCTGGGATTACCAGAAGATCTCACCCCCGGAGCGTGGTCGCGAATGCGTCAGGCGGCCGTCTTTGTTCAAGCTCACCAGCAGGCATCCTTGGCCTCAGCACCGCCCCCATCAACTCAACCGACAACTCCACCTTCAACGCAGGCGGTCGATTCCCTGGCGACCACCGAGGCAGTCCTCGCCGCCCGGCAGGCCGAAGCTTCTCACTTGCTCAGCCTGCTCGATGCCTTCCGGCTGGATCTCCAGGGCCTGCTGAGCGATCTGGGAGAACCTCTGGTCAACAAGTCCCTAATGGGTCCGACCGCCGAAGCGAACCAGCTGGCCGCCTCCAACAGCGTCCCGGCTGAGAACTGGAGCAGTTCCCTTTGCGACTTGGTTCGGGATCTGCTGGCCCGCCTGCAGTCAGCTCGGGAGCGTTCTCAACGACGCAGGACATTGAAGCGAAAGCTCCGTGCCGCTGAACGCCGACTTCGCACCGCGAGGCAACAGGGCCAGACTGTCCGACGCCGGCAGGCTGCTTGGCTTGCTCGCTGTGGAGTTTCTCATCCCAAGGACCTCCGGCAGGCACACCAGGCCGCCCAAGAGCGTGAGCGACTTCAAGGGGAACTTGACCAACTCGACGCTCAACTCCACCTCCTGTTCGCTGGGGTGTGTGAACCCTCCGAACTCCAGCACGAGTTGGCCGGGCTGGAGGATCCAGCCACCTCACTTGCGGCTCGACGCGATCAGTTGCGAGCAGAACTTCACGACCATCGGGAGAGCCTGGCCAGTGAACGTCAGCTGCTGGGTCGTTGCCAAGCCGAGCTGCAGGCTCTTGCGGCAGATCGGGCGTCGGTGCGGCTTCGAGCCGAACTGGCGGAAATTGACAGCCGCTTGCTGCAAGCTCGGTTTCGCTGGCAGGCGGCCGCCGCTGCCGAGTTGGCTGTCTCAGCAGTGCGAGAACAGTTCGAACGCGACCGCCAGCCGGAGACCCTCACACGGGCTGGAGAATACCTTCGCCATCTCAGTGACGGCCGCTATGGAAAAATTTGGACGCCGTTGGATCGCAATGAGTTACTCGTTGAGAACGAAAGCGGATTAACACGCACACCAGCTCAGCTGAGCCGAGGGACACGGGAGCAGCTTTTCTTGGCCCTTCGCTTAGCGGTGATCGATTGGTACGCCAGTCGAAATATTCGACTCCCCATTGTGTTCGACGATCTTCTGGTGAATTTCGACGCGCGGCGTACCACGCTGGCCGCGGAACTGCTCACCCGATTTGCCAGCGACGGTTCTCATCAAGTGTTGGTCTTCACCTGTCATGAACACCTGGGCGAAGTCTTTGAGGCCGCTGGCGCCGATGTGCGAGCCCTGCCCAACAACACAGCAACCAGTCACACAGCAACCAGTCACACAGCAACCAGTCACACAGCAACCAGTCACACAGAGATCGGTGGCATGCTGCCCGCCCCTGTGGGTTTGGGTGTTGGGTCGTCTGGTCCAACCCGGAGTCGTTCGCCCTCGGACCGCATTGAGTCGAGCGAATCTTCCTCCCGCACGGTGTTCTCCAAGTCCGAGGAACTCTTGAAATCCGGGACGCAGCGGCGGAATGCCCCGCCAGCAGATCCGTTGTCAAGTCCGGCATCAGACCAACGGCTTCGACCGGCGGCGTCCAACGGCAACTCGGCGGAGGAGCCGCCCGGCGGCGTGCTGCAGGAGCCTCAGTCATCCCCGGAGATGAACCTGAACCGATCACCGGTGGGTCTCAGGAGATCTTCTGACCCACCCTCGGAGCTGCGTTCGATGTCCTCGCTTCTTCAAGATCTTGTCGGTGTTCAACATATCCCCGACAGGGCGTTTCAGCCAGAAAGCGAGGTGAGCTCCCAGAACCATGTGTTGGAAGATGCTAGCGAAATGATGCTGCATACAAGCCGCTACAGAAGATTACTCACAGCACACCCTAAGCAATCCGCACCACCGGAAACCCCTGATCAGGTCGGGCAACCGCCTTCAATTCCTCCAGATGGACAACCGGCGGATGACTCCCTGGTGGTCGACCTGCCGTCTCAGGGCCACCAACCTGCCAACAGGCTTCCGGCGGGACAAGAACTGACCGATACTCTCACTGTGGGCAAGAAACCTTCGTCTGCGGTCGACCGGGGAGCCGGCCCTAAACGGCGTGGCAGCCTGCAACCAAGGTCTCCTCGTTCCTGAACTGGGAAGAAGCCCCTCAGAGTCCCTCGCTCTGCATCTGGCGAAGCAGGCGACGGTAGCTGGCTCGTTGTCCCCAAACAACCAGCACAAGAAAGAGGTTGGCTCCCACGGATCCAAAGCCAACCAGCAGGAGTGGCCCGAACCAACGCCCTCGGAGATCTTCTACTTTCCAACCAGCTAGAGTCAAAACAGCAGAACTCTCTGGAGAGGACACGGGGTGGTCCTCGAGCGGTTCTTCGGCGGGTTGTGGCTGACGACCTGGGGTGTTGGGCTGGGGCAGCCGAGTTGGTGTTCTCAGGCTTTCTTGTTCCGGGCCGTCGGCCTGCTGAAGATCGTTGCTGGCATTGGTGCCATTTGTGCTGGAGAGATCTTGTGGGGCATCGTCAGCGGGCTTGGAGGTCGACCCAACGGAGTTCCGGGGCCCGGGGTCAACCTGGACAGGCTGGGGGGGCGGACCGAAATCGACCGGACGACCGTTGACCGTCGAGGGACGACCGGGAGATTCGGAAAACAGGCGTTTGTCAAATCCTCCAGCTGGCATCACTTGTCGATCGACCTGAACTTGAGAGGGTACGAGTTCCTGAGGCCGAGAGGGGTCGACCATCTCTGTCGAAGGTGTTGAGCCATTCTCTTGCAGACTCGTCTTGCCAGTGGCAGCGAAGTCCAGATGTTTGCGAAGCTCCCCTGGCTGTTGGGGCCGCCGCGGGATGGGTTGGTCGCCAACGACGATGCGAAATCGCCGAATCCCCCGGAGGTCAGGGGGAATTTCGTTCACAACCGCTCGTCCCTCCCGGAGATCATCCAAAAGTTCGGGTTCAATCTGAATGACGAACTCCAATCCTCCTTCCTCGGCAGGTTGCCAACCGAGGTCGGTGAAGCCGAACAGCGACGGCAGAGCCGCCAACAGGATCGCTTTGCCCAACATGCCAGATACCGCCAGAGGCCCTCAAACTCCAGAGTCCACAATTCCGACTGGAGTTTGGATCAGTCAAGGTTTCGCCAGCCCTACTTGGCTCGGCCAAAGAGAAATTGCCGGAACTGGTTTGAGAAGAGAATGGGGAGTTGATGACTCGCAAGCCACAGCTGACATGCTATGGGGCCATCGCTGGGAGGTCCAGCAACCGGAGGGCCGAGGGGCTGACCGACTTTGGGATCAGCGCGACACCTGCAAGGGCCAGGCGGAGCAAAGCGATTGCCCGATTTGGGACCCTCAAGACCGCCGATAACTTCTGAGAAATGAAACCGTCTTGAGCCAACCAAGAGGGTCCGAGGGATCAGCCGGTCGTCCGAGGACGATGAGTGTTTTCATCTCACGCACGGCCGTTTCAAAACCTACCAACACAGCACGAGAAACGATGCTGTGACCGATGTTGAGCTCGGTCATATGGGGCAAACAAGCGATCGGCTGGACATTGTGATAATCAAGCCCATGACCGGCATGCACCGTCAGCCCAGCAGCATGGGCTCGCAAGGCAGCATCATGCAGTTTGGTGAGCTCAGTTTGCCGCTGGGCAGGGGATCTAGCCAGGGCATAGGATCCTGTGTGAAACTCCACGGCGTCGGCTTGGACCTCCAAGGCCGCGTCGACTTGGCCTGGGTCGGGATCGATGAAGAGGCTCACCGACACGCCGGCTTCGCGGAGACGGTCCACCGCCTTCTGAACCGTTGAGGCTTGCCCGACGACATCCAGGCCACCTTCGGTTGTGACTTCCTCCCGCCGTTCCGGGACGAGGGTCGCCTGATCAGGACTGACCTGGCAGGCAAGGTCCAGAACACCACCTTCGCAGGAAAGCTCGAGGTTGAACTTGACACGGACAGTCTCTCGGAGAAGCCGCACATCGCGATCCTGAATGTGGCGGCGATCCTCTCGCAAATGGACGGTGATTCCGTCGGCACCGCCCAACTCCGCCAAGACGGCTGCCCAAACGGGGTCCGGCTCAATGGTGTGCCGAGCTTGCCGGATGGTGGCCACGTGATCCACATTAACGCCCAGTTCAGCCACAGCTCCCAAACTCCCAGGTGTTTTTGATCAGCTTCGGCGACGTTTCTGACAGTCCCTCTGCGGTGACCCACCAACAAAGTGGAGCTGCCATCGTCCCCAACCACTCAATCTTGATTGCCCTTATCTGGATCGCCTGTGTCTCAGTGGTCGGTTTCCTTCTGATTGGGCAGTTGGTTCTCGTGGAATCGCAGGATTCACTTCCAACCGACTGCCAAAATCAACCGACTGCCAAAATCAACCGACTGCCAAAATCAACCGACTGGCAAAATCATAGGAAACAAGGGACTAGATGCCGATTCGAACGCCTGGAGATCAGGCGAGCCGGAAAAGCGAGACACATCGATGAAAGTCTAGCTGCGGCAACTCGCGGAGAGACCACTTTAGCGGACGTCTTCCCCGGCGAGCTGGTCCTCCAGCTTATCGGCCCGGCTGGCGATATTGCGGACGCTTTTGGCCAGTTGCCGATGGTTGAGGCCGTCGGCCAGCAGGACATCCACCATCACAAATTCTACCTGTCCATCCCGTTCGTAAATCCCTAAAGCACCCGCGGGGATGCGAACATTCAGCCGCAGCGCTTGTTCGTAATAGTCGGCTCGGGCGGGAGCACAAGGGCTGTAGACCATCACCACCTCGTCCCCTTCGTTGTCGACGTTGCCCAAAATGAGGTAAACCTTCTGGCGTCGGCCTCCTTCCAAGCTGAGATCGAAGGTGTAGTGATTCTCCTCTCCGGTGGGGCCGACGCCGAGGATCTCGCCTGCCTGCTCGATCGTCTCACTCAGATCGGTCTGGCGAAAGCCACTCTGCTGCCCGCTGAGCTCCAAGTCCAATTCTTCCCGCCAAGCTTGCGGATTGATCCCGCAGTCCTTGCCGGTGAGCTCCTGCAGTGCGTTGGCCACATCCAGTGGCAGAAAGCCCCGCTCAAGCAACTCCAGGAGTTTGGGGATGGCTCTCTCTCCCTGAGGGATGTACGGAATCGAGTGAATGGCAGACCAAACGACTGCCTCGTTGCGGTTCTCCAAACACTCAAGCAAGGCATCCGTTGCCTGGAGTCGCATCAGCCGCTGCCTGGCGTTTCGGCGAGTGCGGAAGTCGTGCAGTTGGTCGACCAGTCGAGCAATCTCGTCAGGTGACGCGGTTGGGGGCTGGGTCATCTTCCGGTCTTCCAAAGAGTCTTAGTTGGTTGTCAGGGGATTCAACGGACACCTGGGTGCCGGACACTACCATCATCCCCGCTCAGCGACAATCACTCGTCGAGGAACTGCTTGTTGGAGAACAGCTCGCCAGCCTGATGGGCGGTGGGAGTTTGAAAGTTTTCGGTGCTTCGTTGTTTGGAGAAATGGTTGCTCGAAGGTGAATCCCTCAGCGAGAACGACTGTCTGGGCTACTTGGGTCAGGGGTTGCGGCAGAGAGAGACAACAGCAGCTGAAGGTGTTCAAGCGGCCGAGTGCCTTGTCGGCTTGGATTTTGGCAGTCGATTGAACGTGAATCCCCCGACTCCACAAAAATCCAACGGCCCAATCAGAAGGAAACGGACCACTAGCGGAGCCGTTGAAGCGGCACGATGCGTTGTTGCTCAAAGAGCCCGTCTCCGTCGCGATCTCGTTCCAAATGTAAGGTTCGTGTCCGTTGGTCCACCCACCACCGCTGCCGGGGTTCTCCCGGCGGTGTTGCTTCCACCAAAGGAGCTTGAAGCCCTCGCAGCGCCTCCCAGAGGTCGGCCGGCACATTTCCGGGAGGAGGTGGGTCCTGACGGTGCCATGCCGAGTAACCCCAGTATCCTAAACCACCCACAACCAGCAAGCAGACAGCCGGTTTCCACCAGGAAAGACCGCCCGATTGATCTGGAGGAAAGCCGCTTCCCTGAGGAAACTGCTGAGCTGGAGGTAACTTACTGCCAAAGTAGGGCTGATTCCAAGGATCCTCCCAATCGCCCGAGTGAGCAGTTCCTCGATCACTGCCGCGGATGCCGGCGGCAGAACGCGACGATGAGGCCAAGGCGTCGACGGAGCCCTCCAAGCTTTTATCTGTTTCTTCATCATGCAAATCTTGCTGAAGCAAAGCCAGAGCTTGCTCGGCTTGGTCACTTGGCACCAGGAGAGTCAGCCGTTCCCGCCAATAACCGCTGGGGTCATAGTGGTCCTCTTCAAAAACACCAGTTGGAATCATGTGTTGATGAAGTAACGACTCAAAATAACCAAGTTCTGCCCAGTGCAGTGTCCGCAACAAGGGTTCCCAACCTCCCTGGAGGCTGGGCTCTTCGGAAGGTCCTTGCTCAAGATCGGCCGGAGACGGGGCTGATGGGTCAGCTGAGAGCGGCTGGCCACTGCTGGCATTGGACTTTGTGGAAGTGAAATGTCTCTGGTTCAAAGAAGCCTCCTGCGAGCGAATGTTGTCATGTGGGTCTCGAGCGGGACTGAGGCCAGAACGAGCTGGCTTTTGCTTGAGGACCCATCGCCCGGAAACTGAGGGATCGTCACCTGGGTGGCGACCGGAGGATCCGGGGAAATTGCCCGACTGTCTCGATGGGAGTTGGTGGTGACAACCGCCGACAGACTCCCAGCGGGCCGCGACGATTGTCTTCTTAATTCACTCTAGTTCGCGCTTGGGGCCGCTCCTAGTGGTCGGTTTCCTTCTGATTGGGCAGTTGGTTTTCGTGGAATCGGGGGATTCACTTCCAACCGACTGCCAAAATCAACCGACTGCCAAAATCAACCGACTGCCAAAATCAACCGACTGCCAAAATCATAGGAAACAAGGGACTAGTTGGGCGGCCTCAGATCCGGCGGCTTCTTGAACGACTTTTCTGGCGCTTGCACCTGATAGCCCAGTTTCGCCTCGTCTCCGGTCAGAAAAGATTCCCCGAACGAGAGGCCACTGCCGGCTGCCAGCAAGACATGCTGAATCCGATCTGGTCATCCGGCCTGGTCATCCGGCCTGGACATCCGGCCTGGACAATCGAGTCGCAGGCGCCATCGGCTTGTCGCCACACTCGACTCGGAGCGGAGCCAGGCAGTCTGCCGGACCGGTGGATCAACAAATTCTGCGCAAGGTCTCTTTCGGTTGGTCACACTGAGACGGTCAAGCTTGAGCGGTCACACTCAACAGAAAAAGAGCGACGTTCATGTAGATGATGATTCCCAGAATATCACTCAGGCAAGCGACCAGGGGATTACTCATCAGGGCGGGATCCAGGCCCGCCCGGCGGAAGATCAGCGGGAGAGCAGAGCCGATCAGCGTGCCGCAGAGCACAACCAGCACGACCGTCACAGCCACGATTCCGGCATGCGGCACTCTCCAAGTTGTCCCCCAGGCGACAAGAAAAGCCGAGAGTCCCAAAAACGTCCCGAGGACCAGTCCCATGAGCACCTCACGTTTGAGAACTCGCCGCCAGTGTTCCACATGCACTTCCCCGTTACTGAGGGCGGTGATCACCAAGGTGGCCGATTGATTTCCGCTGTTTCCTCCGGTGGAGATGATCATGGGGATAAACATCACTAGCCAGACATGGGCATTGGTGAGCTGGTCGTATCCCGCAAGTGCCCCGGCGGTAAACAGCGAGGTGAAGAACAAAATGGTCAGCCAGATCCCCCGTTTCCAGGCTAAGGTGAGCAGGCCCACATCGAGATAGTGAGCCTGCAGAGGCTCGATTCCGGCGATGCGTTGGGCATCTTCGGTGGCTTCCTCGCGGACGACGTCGATGACATCATCGTGGGTGACGATCCCCAGCAGCCGCCGTTGGTCGTCAATGACTGGGATGGCCACCAAATCATATCGGGCCAGAACCTGGGCCACCTCCTCGCGGTCATCCAAAGCATGCACCGAAATCACATTACGCTCGATGAGCTCGCCGATCCGCTTATCGGCCTGGCCGTAAACGAGCGCATTGAGGGCCAAGTCGCGAAAGCTGACCACGCCTTGCAGATGGCCCTGACCATCAACGACATACAGATAATACAAAGTTTCGAGGGCCTCTGGATGTTCGGCCCATTGACGGAATTGGTCGTGGACCTGAGCGACTGTCATATCGTCGCGGAGACGAGCGAACTCGGTGGTCATAAAGCTTCCGGCGGTCCCTTCCGGATAAGTCTGCAGATGCAGAATGTCACGGCGTTCCCGAGGCGGGACGTGGGCCAAAAGCCCCTCGACCAGGGGCTCTTCGAGTAACTGGAGGATGTCCACTCGTTCGTCCGGAGGCAGCTCGCCGACCAATTCGCCCATTTCTTGGCGATCGAGACTGCTGAGCATCTCCACCTGGAGTTCGCTGGGAAAATAGGAGAACACCGCGGCCCGAGTGGGGAGATCCGCGTGACGAAGGACCTGCCAGGTCTCTTCAGCGGTAAGACCTTCCAGGGCCTCGGCAGTGCTGGCCGGGTGAAGGGCCGAACAGAACTGCTCCAACCCCACTGCGTCCCCTTCGGCCAGCATATTCCGCAAATCTGGCAAGTAGAGCGTATTGAGCATGGACAATTCGTCGATCGGGGAGCTTGTGTTGGTCGTTTCAGTCAATTTGCGGACTTCAGTCAGAGAATAAGGAAGGCGAGTTGTTGGCCTGGTCTTGCCCGAACAATTAAACGCACTGCTGAGTCAGCGATGACTGCAGCATCTCCTGGCAAGAGCCAAATCCCTGAGCTGTCAGCTCTTTCGCTCAGGAGGCATCGGCGACGACACCGCAATTGTCAGCAGGTTGACCCAGCAGACAAGAAGGGGGCAACTGCAAGCAAATACCCGCCAGATCCATTCGATTCCATGATTCTCTAGCCCTCAGGCTTGGACAAGAGTCCTGCTGGCCAGGATTCTGCTGGCCAGGATTCTGCTGGCCAGAAATCCGTTGGCCAGAGACCGTTTCAGACCGAATCACGGCTGCAGACCAACTCGGTTAATACCAGTCGGACGGCCTGGACCAGGGTGGCGGTCGGCAAGGTGGGTTCACCGGAGAAGGTTGTCTGGCTTTCACTCAAAGGAAGGTGAACAAATGTTGCATGGGCGGGCCGGCCCAGCGAAGCCAGATGATGCAGGCTCCAAAACAGGGCGGCGTTGCAAAGATAACTGCCTGCATCTTGCGACACCCTGGTCGGGATTCCGGCTGCGGCCAGCTGGGCCGCCCAACGTTCCAGGGGCAGCCCGCTGCGATACTCCGCGGGAGCCTGCGGATCCAAAGCTGGGACCTCAACCGGAGAGGTTGACTCTTGCTGATCAGCGGGGAAACTCCCAAGCCCTCCTTGTTCGGGTTTTGCCTGAAGGTCCGCTTGTGCCCCTGGCCCGTCTGGTGCCTTGTTGGGGTCCCTTCTGAGGTTGCGGCCAACCAGTTCCAGATCCACTTGATTGCGTTGAGGCGCTTGGCCTAGGTGAATCACGTAGTCGATCTCGGATCGCAGATCCTCGACGATCAGTTCTCTGATACGAGCAAAGTCCACCGGATAGATACGGGCGATCACCCGGCAAAACGGGATTGGTTCTGAAAGCAACGAGCCCAGGCAAAGAAGGCTGGCGTTTTCAGGCCATTGGCCGTAGGGGTCAAAAGCCGTCAATAACACTGTGGGTTTTTGGGAATCCACTGGCTGTGCTCCTGAAAGAGGTCCCGAGCAGACAGCCGGGAGTTTGAAAAGGCCAGGGCCTTTGGAACCGCCGTCTGTGGAACCGCCGTCTGTGGAGGTCAAAGAACGGTCCCCGAGAGCAAGTGCAGATCTGTGGCTTCTCGACTGATCGGGTTGACCCTTCGGCGGCAAAGGGTCTTGGAACTTCGTCGATTCCACTCTCCTGCGTTGTCCGATGCTTCTGTCTTGTTGAACTCTTCTGGTCTTGATCGTCTGGGCCTTGATGGGTACGCAACAAACCCATCAGGGGCGATTTCCTTGGCTCTGGGGAGCGACGAAGGGTCTTTTGGGGTCTGCACTGGTGAGGGCAGATTAGGATCCGCCGGTCAGCACAATCAGACCGCGGGGCCAGAGCACGTAAACGATCAGGCCCGCGGTGATTGCAGGTCCATAAGGCATCCACTGACCACGGATTTGCTGACGCAGCAGCCGCTTGGAGATCAATAGAACGCAGGCGAAGACACCCCCAAAAATCGCCATCCAAAAGAATGTACTAATAATTCCGTAGGCTCCTACCCAAGCCCCCAAAGCGGCAAGAAGTTTGACGTCCCCTGCACTGGTCCCGCCCAAGATGAAGAAGATGAACGAGAGGATGAAGCCCAGGGCCGTGCCAACGACAAGACCCAGCCAGGACAGAGCAGGGGCGTCGGCCAGGGAGAGTCCGGCATGGACCACCACTGCGGAGAGAAACACCGTTGCGGTCAGCCAATTAGGCAATCGCTGGCAGTAAAGGTCGATTCCTGAGCCGACCACAGACAAGGTCACTGGGATCAACAGCCACGGCCGGTCCACCAGAGAGCCAGCCTCGGCTGCGGCAATCCAGAACACCCAGAGTCCGGTGAGGCTCCCGAGGATGGGAATAAGTATTGGCATGGCCGTCGTCCTGGGGATCAACACCACAAGCAGTTTGTCCTGATCTGCAAGTGACATTGTCGATCAGAGGGTTCCGCGGGCCGTGAACCACTCAGGTCCAAAGAGATTCCCTAGACCCAACGGATCTCTGCCGAAAGTGGTTGGGTCTCTACAGTAACCGGATCTCAGAGGCTTCACCAGCAGGATCCCCAACGCTTTCAAAAAGCAGCATCACCGCCGAAGGGCAGTTGAAACCAAAGGATGAGAGAGCGGCGACAAATCGAGCGATCTGGTCCATCTGGCTCTTGGTCGTCCCTGCTGACTGGCCGGGCGTGCCAGCAGAGGCCAGCAATCTGAGCCGGCAGCAGGATCCGGCAACGCAAGCCGCCAGCACAAGTCAGCAGCACAAGCCGGCAAAAAGCCTTCACAGGACACTTAGCCCCAGAAGCTCCGGCCAGAAGAGCCTCCAGGGCCCTCGAGTTCGGCACTTGCAAGTCGGCCCGGAGCAACTCGTGCAATGCCGGGCTGCACGGCCGCGGCAAGCCGATTGACCAGTTTGAGGGTCATGCGGCGGGAGGGTGAAGCCCGGCTTGACGTAACCTGCTGACAGTAGTACAGTTTTTAACAATCATGACGTAGCACTGGCCGTCACTGACAGCCGGCGACCCACAGGGGCGTCGGCTTTTTTTACTTCCATCAACCATCTCACAACAATTACCAGCAACCTCCAATTTCCTTCACGATATCCCAGGCATCGCCGGCAGCCAGAAAGCTGATGCAGCCACAAGCTGATCTCGGCCACTGATCCTCAGCGGAAGAGTGACCTGTCATGGACACCTTTGAATTTAAGCCCGAACAGTTTCTCCGGATGGTCGATGCCATCCACCGCGAAAAGAACATTGACAAGGAAATTGTGTTTGAGGGCATTGAGTCGGCGTTGTTGACTGCTGCCAAGAAGCACTACGGAGAGAACGAGGATATCGACATCCGCGTCGACCGCTCCACCGGAGAAATCAGCGGTCACCACAACGAAGAACCGTTGGATCAAGCAAAAATTGGCCGCATCGGCGCACAAACGGCCAAGCAGGTGATGATCCAGAAAATCCGCGAGGCCGAACGAGACAGCGTTTACGACAAATACAGCCGACAACTCGGGCAACTGGTCAACGGTGTGGTCACCCGTTTCGAGGGCGGCAAGGCTCTGGTAAGCGTCCCTCCCATCGAGGCGATCCTACCTCGCAGCGAAATGATCCCCGGCGAGAGCTATCACCCCAACGAGCGTGTCCGAGCCACCATCTGCGAAATCCGCAAGCAAGGCAGCCGTGTGCAAGTGGTCCTCAGCCGCAAGCGGAACGATTTGGTGATGCGGCTGTTCGAGCAGGAGATCCCCGAAATCAGCGAAGGGGTCATCGAGATCAAGGCGGTCGCTCGGGAAGTGGGCTACCGTGCCAAGGTGGCTGTGCACAGTTCCGATCAGCGTGTCGATTGTGTCGGTGCCTGTGTCGGAGTCCGAGGAAATCGCATCAATAATATCCGCGAGGAACTCAGCGGTGAGCGGATCGACATCGTCCGTTGGAACGAGAGCACCCAAACCCTGATTACCAACGCCTTGCAGCCAGCCCAAGTCGAGGAGGTGATCCTCTGTGAAATGCTTGGCCGGGCCATAGTTCTTGTTGGTGAAGATCAACTCTCCTTGGCCATCGGCCGACGAGGGCAGAATGTTCGCCTGGCCAGCAAACTGTGCGGCTGGGACATCGAGATCATGACGCGGGAAGAACTCGACGAGCAAATCGACCGAGCGTTGGCTGGATTCAGTGTCCTGGACGGCCTGGCCCCAGAGATTGCCGAGCAGCTGGTTGGGGAAGGTTTTCTTAACTACGACGATCTGTCGGTCATCGAGCCGAGCGACCTGGCGGCCATGGGCGTCAGTGAAGATCTGGTCACGCACATCATCGCTCAGGCAGAGGCCCAAGCCGAGGCAGCCGAGGTTGCTGCCGAAGAACAACGCAAACGCCAACGCGAGTTGGAGAGATTGCGAGACGCTGGCTTGCTCACGCCCGAGCAGGAAGCTGAATTGATCGGAAAATCTCCAACCCTTCAAAAGGAAGGGGAAACTCCTACCGATGCGGCGGAAACCCCTTCCGTTGCAACTGAAACCTCCGATCAAACTGATCAAACTGATCTCGCGGAACAGTCTGATCAAACGGAACAGTCTGACCAAACGGAAACCGATGACGCCGTGGCGGAGGCCCACCAGGCTGAGGTGTCTCCCGAGAGTGTCTCGGCAGACGAGAGCATTTCGGCAGACGGGAGTGTCTCAGGAGATGCAACCAGGAGTGATCTTCCCACAGCGAATTGGGCGACAGCAGAGACCCTAGCCTCAGATGTCTCCGACCTGGATGAACGACCCGAGCCCAGGCCAGTCCCAGCAATGGCCGACCCATCGGCGGAGCGATTCTCAGAAGGTGACGGTGAGCTGACCACCGGGCCCATCACAGACGAACCAGCCTCAGACGAACCAGCCTCAGACGAACCAGCCACAGACGAACCAGCCACAGACGAACCAGCCTCAGACGAAGGCCCCTCCAGCGAGCCTCGCAGTTCCGAGGAAGGGTCGACTGTGGCCTCATCAGGGGAGCCAACAGTGGATGACGGGGCTGGGCTGGGAGAAAGTGCCGATCTTCAGCAGGAGGTGACCCATGAGGTGGCCTCGGGGAGCGCGAGCCCGGCAGACGAGTTGGCCGTCGATCAGAAAACATTGGAGCAACCCGAGGATCTGGCAGCCAGTCAGACAACTTCCGAGCTTGAAGAGACTTTGTCGGAGTCTCCAGAGGCTGAGGTTTTTCCGACCGAAGGCGAACCCGAAGAACAAACTTCGGCGTCCTCATCTGAGTCAGGCCCTTCTCACAAAAGCCCCGACCAGCGGCCCACCAGCTGAAGACTCCCTTTGTCCAGCCTCGGATTGGAAGCTCCGCCCGTTTGCCGCCGGCACTGTCTATCAAGCAAATCAGTACAAGGGGGGTCGAAGACCCCTCAAAAGGTAGAGAACGGCGTGCCCAGCAGTTGGCGACCCAAAACGTCCTTCGCTAGAGGGCCGTTTACCGGCCGAAGCTTGGGTTTCTCTCGGGGGAGTCGTCCCATTCAACCAAAAACTTGACTCACATTGGGTCCACAGGGGGACGTCACCGGAAGGCTCGGTTGGGTTGAAACGGCTCAGTCGGGGAAGGAAAGCCCCCAGTTTCAGGAAAGATGTGCTGGGCTGGTCCGATTTTCTCGAATAAAATACAGATCGAGGTCAGGATAGACCGTAAATTGGCATTACTATCGGGTGTCGCGCCTTTACAATCGGGCCACAGAGTCGCTGCCCCTCCGGCTGCTCATTCTGAACATTCCAAGAGAACCGTTTCTTGCGACGACACATGTTCCGGATCATCAATAGCCACGGTCACTGACCCACTCTTGATTGGCTTGTTTTTGACCAATCGACTTTGAAACAGGTCGACCGAAGAGAAGAACCTTTTTTCACGACAAGCAGACAACTCAGAAACAAACCAACCAGAAGCCGAACAACCAACAGCCCGAACAACCAACAGCCCGAACAACCAAGTTCGAGGCCAACATAGACGGAAAGGTTGGTCCTTTTCGCAAGCATCATCCTGACAAGCATCACAAGGATTGGGGAGGTTGCCTTCAATACCTAACACACACTTCTGAAGATTTGTCAACCAAAAAGGAGTCGTCCATGAGTTAACAGCGAGCGACAGGGTCGCCGCCGAACCAATCATGGCTCCCCCCGAAGCTGGTCTACTGGATCCGAGGCGTGCTCGGGCCATCACAAACGCTGAACGTCCCCTCGGGGTTCTGATTCGAAAAACTCGGCTGCGTCGCCTGTCAAATCCGTCGGCGAACAAGCCTTGAGGCAAAAGCAGAACCCTTGGGCCCAAGCTCACGAGAAACCTCTCAGCTTGGTCGAGTGTCTTGTTTGCTTGGATTTTGGCTGACGGTTTGAGCTGAATCCCCTGATTCAACCAGAACCCAACTGCCAAATCGGAAGGAAACGGACCACGAGGTAGGAACGATCACCATTTGAGAACAACTTCGGGGCGAATTGCCAAAAGCATCTTCGGAGCACCGCCTGTCAAGCGTTGTCCTGAGCCCTTAGAGCTTCCCAATCCACAACAGAAGCGACTCGTGCCAACTTTGCTGGCGTGGAAGACCCCTCAGCGGGGCGAGTCAGTCATCGTTGGAAGTGGAGGGGATCCCTTGAAACTCAGGTGCCAACAACGTTTGAAGGGGTTCTTAAGCGACCCGAAATCAGCACAGAGTCGGAGATCGTCACGGGAGAACGAGACTTGGGGAAACGTATCTACGCGTTAGCAAAAGAGCTAAAACTAGACAGCAAAGAACTTGTCGACATCTGTACCAGAGCGGGAATCCCTGGGAAAGGATCGGCTCTGGCCAGCCTGACAGACGAAGAGGTCGGGCGAATTCAGGCCTACCTCCAAGAAGGCCCGCCTAGAAAGCGTCAAGAGCCTGAGAAGTCCGCAGTGGGTGGGAACTCCGGTGTCTCAGTTGTGCTGAGCCGTCCTTCGTCCCCCCAATCTGAAGCCGTCCCGACTCAGCAGTCTGCACCAGAGTCCGGGTTAACACAACAAACACCTCCGCCAGAGACACCTCCGCCAGAGACACCTCCGCCAGAGACACCTGCGGCCGTCAGCACATCGTCCCCTGTGTCCCCGTCGCCTACTCCGGTGCCACCGTTGCAGCCATCAGTCCTTGAAGAATCGGCCTCCAGTGACAACGCGGCCGAGACAGCCAGTCCCACCAAGCCAGCTCAGCAGCCTCCGACTGCAGACGCAACCGTTGCTGCCTCAGGTTCAACAAGTCCCGCTCCAAGTCCGGACTCGACTGACCAAACGCTGGCTGAAGTTCCTGGTTCTGAGCAGCCAACCCAGCAAGGTGCGACGGGAGACGTCCAAAAAGCGGAGGGGCTCTCAGGCCCGTCTGCCGCCTCCGTTTCTTCCCCATCCAAGGCCGAAGGCAAAGTCGTTGTGACAGAAGAGTCTCAGCCGGAGGTATCTGGGTCGAGCTCGGCAGTATCAACTGCAACATCGCAGGCTGTCGCCCCACTGACAGCACGCGAAGGCTCGGCACCTCAGGACTCGGCACCTCAGGACTCGGCACCTCAGGACTCTGAACAAGTGGCCGCAGCTGCTGAAGCCTCGGCCGAATCAGCTTCCTCGCAAGATGCTTTAAAAGGTACTCCTGCAGAAAGTGCTCCTGCCGAAAGGACTTTGGCGGGAAGTGGATCGGACGGGTCGGATTCGACGCAACCGCCAGCTCCAGCAGTTTCCGCTACGGATTCTCAGAAAGCAGATGGCCCACAGCGGCCAGTCCGCACGAGCTCTGCATCGCCCCAGCGTCCTTCAGACGGCCGTCGAAGTACCCGCGGCAGTGGCAAAATGCTTGATCTCAAAGCAGCCGCGAAGAGCAAAGAAGACGCGAGCAAGTCGCAAACATCGACACCGCGTGGCGACGTCAAGTCCAAAGACGCCGTCCGAGGCGGTCCGACACGCCCCCCAGCCGAAAAAGCCTCCGTTGAGGCGCCTCGGTCGGAAAGGCCTGCCGCAGGTCCAGGTCGTTCCTCTCCGTTGTCCAGCAGGCTCTCCGGCAAAATTGCTGAGAAGGCCAGTGGTGCTAGTGTCTCCAAAGCATCCCCTGCTGATACTTCGTCAGGCCAGGTGACGCCCGGTCCTGCCTCCAAAAGCTCTCCGCAAGCAGCTCCATCGGTTCCCCAGGCCCTGGGTCAGGAGACCAGTGGCCAGCAAGCCAGTAGCCAGCAAGTCAAAGGTCAGGAGGCCAAGGGTCAGGCAGCCGCTGGCAGGATGGTTTCCGCTTCAACCACTGCCGAGAAGCCGACACCGGCGCAGGGTTCGGCGGAAAAGCCTCAATCTGAAGAGTCCAAGCCGAAGTCGCCGCCTGCAGAAGCGACTGCTGGTCAGGGCCAACCCGACGCGTCCGCGGGTTCCCCGGACCAGGATCGGAGTGAACCCGGGGTCACCAAAACTCAGCCGAGCCAGCAGCACTCAGGCGATGCCGAGCCGGCGGCAGCTGGGGAGACCTCCAAGCTTGCTGAACCCGCCAGCGGCGGCGACTCCTCGGCTGGTCCTGATCGTCCCCGCTCGATGACACCTCCGCCACGCCCGGCCCCGACCCGTCCTGCCGGCCGTCCTGGCGGTGGAAGTCCGCTGGGGGGTCGTGTCTCCGGCAGAATGGTCGATTTGAGTGGTCGAAAGAAAGACGGCGGGGGAACCAAGAGCGAGGCCGGGACTGGCGATTCCAATCGCCGACGGGGCGGCGGAGGATCCGATAGCAACCGGGGTCTCTTTGGGGCGATGCAGCGTTTGGCCAAACGGCCTGAACCTCCGGCCCCGAAACCCAAAACGCCTGAGAAGACCGAACAAGCCGCTCCTCAGCCGAAAATCAAACTGACCAGGGAGCAGCTAGAGCAAGCTCGCGGACGCAAGGGTGGCATCAACGAAGCCCTCGAAAAGATCGAACGGCAGCATGTCGGCGGAGATTCTCAGCAATCTTCCGATCAGTCCGAGGGCAAGAAACCACGCGGCCGCCGTGGTGGACAGACGACCACCGAGGAAGAGACCAGTCCCGCCCTCGACGATCGCAACGCTCGGCTGCAAAAACGCAAGAAGAAAAAGCGTGTTCGCCGCGACGACGATTCCAGCGACTCAACCCCTGGCGGCCGCTCGCCAGGGGAACGCTACACGCGTGCTCGCACCTTGCAACGTCGCAGCCGAGGGGTCAGTACTGCGGCTGCTCGAAAGAGCGATGTGTTGCTGGAGCTACCGATTACCGTCCGTGCGTTCTGTGAGGCCATTGGTATCCCCTCGTCCCAGGCCCTCAAAAAGCTGATGTCTTTGAACATCCTGGCGACCATCAATTCCACCCTGGAAGATGAGACCACCGTCAGCTTGCTGGCCTCCGAACTCGGCGTCGAAGTGCAGGTGAGGCCGCCTGTTGACATCGAGGATGAATACCTCAGCGATTTTGAGGAAGTCGAGGACGAAGAGGAGGACCTGCACGTCCGACCTCCGATTGTCACGTTCCTAGGACACGTCGACCACGGAAAAACCTCGTTGCTGGACAAGATCATCGAACGCGATGTCGCCGGCGGCGAGAGTGGTGGCATCACTCAACACATCCGGGCCTACAACGTGCCCTACGAAGACTCCAGCGTCACCTTTGTGGACACCCCGGGTCACGAAGCCTTCACGGCGATGCGGGCACGTGGGGCCAAGGTTACCGACATCGCGGTGTTGGTTGTTGCCGCCGACGATGGAATCATGCCCCAGACCGAAGAGGCCATCTCACACGCACGAGCGGCCGACGTTCCCATCGTTGTGGCATTGAACAAAATCGATCTGCCCGGGGTGAACGTTGAACGCGTCTACCAGCAGCTCGCCCAACACGAACTGATGCCCAGTGAGTGGGGTGGCGATGTCGAAGTCGTCAAGACCAGCGCGCTCACCGGCGAAGGCCTCGACGAGTTGATGAGCGTGCTGTTGACCCTCGCCGAAATCCATGAGCTGCGGGCCAACCCGGATCGTGTGGCCACCGGAACCTGCCTGGAGGCCGAACTCCAAGAAGGTCGGGGTGTGATCGCCAAGATGCTCGTGCAAAACGGCACCTTGAGGCCGGGCGACCCGATCGTCTGTGGCACAACCTTCGGCCGCGCTCGGGCGATGTTCGACTGTTTGCAATCGCGAGAAACGCTCAGCGAGGCAGGCCCAGGAGTTCCGGTCAATCTGACCGGGCTGGACGAGCCGCCTGCCGCTGGTGAACCGTTCTACGTGTTGGCTGATATCACCCAGGCTCGAGAATTGATCGAGTCCCGGCGAGAGGCAGCCCGAGAGGCCGAGGCCAAACCAAGCCAACGCGCCAACAGCTTGGAGGACTTCAGCCTTCGGTTGGCCGAGCAGGAACGCAGCACGCTCAACTTGATTATCCGCGCCGACACCCGTGGTTCGCTGGAGGCGATCACCAAAGAGTTGACCAAACTGGAGCACCCAGAGGTCCAGGTGCGAGTCCTGCAGAAGCTCGTCGGTGGTATCACCGAGGCCGATGTGCATCTGGCTGATGTGACCGAATCGGTGATCCTCGGGTTCAACGTCGTGCCCGACGATCGTGCCCGAACGCTGGCACGAGACAAAAACGTGCAAATCCGTCGCTATCAGGTCATCTATGAGCTGACCAACGACGTCAAGGAAGCTCTCGAGAAGAAGCTTAAGCCGGGCCAGCAACATGTGGAGCTTGGCCAGGCCGTTGTGCTGCAACTGTTCCACATCAGCCGACTCGGAACAATCGCCGGCTGCCGTGTTGCTCGTGGAACCATTGAGCGGAACTGCAGGCTCAAAGTCATCCGGGATAACCGCATCATTGGCGACTATGGCCTGGACACCCTCCGCCGTGAAAAGGACGATGTCCGCAGCGTCCGCGCAGGCTATGAGTGCGGGATCAAGATCGCCGACTTCAACGATGTCAAGGAAGGTGACATCCTGGAAGCCTACAAGATTGAGGAGGTCGCTCGGACTCTCGACGATCAGTAAACTCCCGCTGTTGGTTTCGGTCCCCAGAGACCCCCAAGCTCACGTTTGGAACCCAAGACGACCAACCGAACCTCTCGCGGTCCTTTGCTGGCTCCTCGCGTGCTAGCTACTTCTGCACTCTTCGGGGCTCTGAAAATCACAGCTCTCGGAACTTCAAGGCCTTGGAACTTCAAGGCCCTGAAACTTCAAGGCCCTGAAACTTCAAGGCCCTGGAAGTTCAAGGCCCTGGAAGTTCAAGGCCCTGGCAAGTTCAGGGCCCCTCTGAAACTCACAATTTCCCAATCCTTCGCGTTCACTTGAACTTATCAGTCATTTGGGATGTATGGCGAGCAGACGCACCCTCAAGATTGCAGAAAGCATCCGGAAGATCGTGAGCATGGCTTTGCTGGCCGAGATTCGCGACCCCCGTGTGGGCCTCGGGGCCGTCAATGTGACGCGGGTTGAGGTCAGCGGTGATCTACAACACGCCAAAGTGTTTGTGATGATCCGGGGCGATCAGAACAAGCAACGGCTTGGACTCAACGGGCTCCGCAGCGCCTCGGGTTTTCTTCAATCGAAAATCGCCAAGGGCCTGGAACTCCGCTACACGCCCAGGCTGCACTTTGAGATTGATAGCGGAGTGCAGAAATCTCTAGAAGTCGCTAGGATTTTAAAGGAAGTTCTGCCCGGAGATCAGTCATCGGGCACCGCCGATGAATCCGCCACTGACCGTCAGGATCCGAGAAACCAAGCCGAGAACCTGACCAATCCGCAGGCGACCCCAACTGATCTTCGGCCAGTCGATCCAGAAGCACCGGCACAACGGAGACCAGGTTTGAACACATCCTCTGACCAGGCTCCCTCTGAGGGTTCCATCACCTGAACGCGGGCTGTCTGGCCGAGAATCGCTATGGAACGCCTCGCCATGAACTCGACCCAACTGCCCCAGGGTCTGAACATCTCTTGAAGACCAACAGTTCTGGGCTGGTCAATTTGGGTTGAGAGAGTTCTAACAGCGTGAGATCCCAGAATTGCCCAAAGGTGCCAGAGAGGCACCTCCCTGACAAATCGAACAGCTCTGTGGGACGCTGTCGCCTCGGCCAGTCGTCGGCCTCGAACTTGGCAAGCTCTCAGAGACTCTCCGAAAAGCATCCGGCAATCCACTATGTTGTGGAGCCGAAGTCATGGTGCAACACGATCCAGGTGGATTCCGGTGCTTTTCAGACAGACTGTCAGCTCTCGATCGGGCCTGTCGGCCGACTTTGGCAACGTGAGAAATCGGACAACCTGCTGAGCATCATTTGAGGACCAGTTGAGCGTTCTCAAGGTCGAGAATCCGCCCAAGTTTTTTCCAGCTTGAGCCAAGAGGAGCCGATGGCTGTATCTGCCCGGGCAACACTGCTGACCAAGACCCACACGGTACTCAAGAAGCACTACAAGCCCATCCCTCCTGAGGAACGATCGGTCCTGGATCAGGTGATCTTTGCCTTGCTGTTGGAGGACACTTCTTACGAAGCGGCTGCGGCGGCCTTTGATCGGCTGCGGACCGATTACCACGATTGGAACGAGGTGCGGGTCTGCTCGATTCGCGACCTCACCGAGAGCATGCCCATGCTGGCAGATCCCCCTCGGACGGCAGGCCACGTGCGGGGGCTGTTGCAGACCATCTTTGACAAGACCTACGATTTCGACTTGGAAGGGATTCGGAAGCTCAATCTTGGCAAGGCCGTTCACTTTTTGGAGGAGCTCCGCAAGTGGCCGAAGAAAAAGACCTCACTGACAGGGGGCAAGAAGGCCGACGAGCCGGACAAGGACGCTGAGGACGAGCTCGGACAGGAAACTCCCCCACCCGACGCGACCCAGAAGGTTGCTGCTGAGGCCTCCTCCGGGTCGCCTGGCTCGGAGCAAGAGCCTCAGCCGGGCCAGGCATCCGCTGTCAATGCCACCGGCGGGGACGCTTCCAACAGTGAGGCTCCTGGAGACGACAAGTCCGCCTCCAAAGGCAACAGACCCCGCACAAGCGGCCGGGCGCCCGGCGATGGTCCGCCTGATGTGCTCGAGGTCGCCGAGGAGATGCAGCCTGGATTGATTCCCAGCGATGAAGATCGGAGCGGAGAGTTCCACGGAGCCACGGACTTCGCGGTCGCTTACGTGACCCAGGTCGCCCTGGGGGGGCACCGAATCGCCTTGGATGGCACCTCACTGTCGGTTCTGCAGCTGATCTTGGGAGAGAGCACGCCAGAAGCCGCTGCCACAGGAGTGGACCGAGCCATCCCCAAGGCCAAAGGAGCGGAATTCTTCTCGTTGTTGCACCAATTTTCCGTGGACTTTGCCGGGGACCCAACCTCAGCCACGCACCAGCGGATCCTGCTGGAAGTGGATCGCACCATCGAAGACCGCCTCGATTCTTGGGGCCAACCCAACAGCCAAGAAGCCGCCTCAGCAGAAGCCGGCGGCCCAGAAACCCCTACCAAACGATCGAGCTCCGACCGAACAAAGGCCACCAAAACTCAAGAGGCCACTGGAGGCTTCTCGGACCAAACTGCCTCCACACCAGCGGCATCAGAAACGGGCGATGTCAGCGGAACGAAGGCACGCTCTCGCAAGAAAACCAGTGCCTCGAAAACCGCCGAAGTGGAAACCACCGAACAGCCCGAGGCAACCAAGTCAGCCGCGGGAAAAAAAGCGGGCAAACGGGACACCAGCAAAGCTGGTAAAAGAGTTAAAAAAGCTCCTACTGCCCAGCCAACACCCGACGACCAAGAGGCTGCACCGAGCACTCAGCCTCAGGCAGCGGATGCTCAGCGGTCCCCAATTGGGGAAGGGCCATCCACCGGCGAGGTCAACACAGCAGTCGCGGAGGGTTCACCGGCCTCAGAGGGGGAGCATCAAGTTGAGGGAACCCAAGTCCCTGAACGCCCCGCCGCCCAGGGGAGCCAGCCCTCCGAGCAGGCCCCTCACCCCGAGGTTGCCACTGCCGTGGAAGAGAGTTCGGAGAAGAAGAAAACCGCCGCTCGCAAAAAGACCCCCACGAAGCGTCGACCTCGGTGAACTTCGACTTATGCTCAGCTTTGACCTGAGTGCTTTGACCTGAGTGAAGATCTGCCGACGGGGTGTCGCCGCTGTTGTGTGCTGCCACAAGACGTAGTGCCATCTCAGCTGGCGATGATGGGCTGAGTTGCTGCTTTGGGAACTCCTCTTGGACTTCTTTGGCGATCTTCGGAGCGATCCAGCAATCGTCAGCTCGGAGACGCCAGCCCTAAGAGTCTTTGAGAGGAAGGCTCCGGTGAGGCACTGGCCCTCATCTGCGGGGAGGTGGAGGTCTCACCCTGTGCAGAAGGTTTGGCTCAGCGTTCCCCCGAGAGGCCGTGTTGGCTAAGATAATCACAACCTCTCCAGTGTCATCGCTTGCCTGAAAGCCAAGAACATCGGCCCAGGGGTACGTCATTTAGGGAATTGGCTCATGCCAAGAATGTTGCTGCAATTTCGGATTTCTCTCGCTTCTCAACTCGGCACCACCTTGTGCCAGTCGGTTGGGCTGTTGGCGGTTGGACTGTTGGCGGTTGGACTGCTGGCAGTTGGACTGCTGGGGCTTTGGCCGGACCTGCCGTTGGCTCACGGCCGAAGTCCGATTGCCTCGCTTCGTGAGAACGCTTCGCAAGGCCAGAACGCTTCGCAAGGCCAGAACGCTTCGCAAGGCCAGAACGCTTCGCAAGGCCAGAACGCTTCGCAGGGCGAGGCAGAAAACGAACCGGCCGATCAGCGGGATTCCAAGCAAGAGGAGTTGGAGAAACAAGCTGCCGGCGAGGACGAAGAGGGAGTTGAGCCGTTGCAGCTGGAGGATCCGCCTGAGCAGCTGGTTCCGAAAAGGGCCAGAACCGTTTCGGAGGCGGACCGACTGGAGGCGCAGGCGTTGTTTGCCACCGGCCGCTTTTATGAGCAGCGAGACAGGCTTCCGCAGGCGTTGAAGTACTACCAGAGAGCGTTTCGCTTTGACAATCGCTCGCCGACGATTCTCCGCCAGACTGTCCGTCTGGCCATTCGCTTACGCCGTGCTGATGTTGGGGTCAGATACGCCCTCAAGCTTGTCGAGTTGGACCCGACGGATGCCTTATTACCTCGGTTGGGAGCGCTTCTCGTTGACCGAGGTGACAGGGAAGGCGCTTTGCGACTGTATGAAAAGGCAGTCGATGCTGGAGTTTTCGAGCCGGGAACGGCACGTTGGGTGGCATTGCGTTCGCAAATGGGAGATCTCTATTATCAGACCGAACAGTACAAACGAGCGGCGGAATGTTATCAGGCAGTCCAGCAGGCCCTTGACAATCCGGAACGGTTCGGCCTCTCGAATGCCATGAAGTCGATTCTGGAACGTGAACCTGCCAAGACTTATGAGAAATACGCTCAGGCCTACCTGAAAGCCGGCTTGTTGCAAGAAGCACTCGAAGCCTTTCAGCAAGTCCATCGGGTCGAGCCCAACGCCGCCTTGCTGGCTTTTCGCCGTGCGCAAATTCTGGTGCAACGCCTGCAGGCAGACAAGGCTCTCCAAGCTCTCAACGAGTACCTGAAAAACCCCTCTGCGGAGCAAGGCCAGGAGCCTTACGATCTGTTGGAAAAGGCGTTGAAGTTGGCCGGCAAGCAAGAAGATCTCATCCCTCGCTTGAAGGTCTTGTCGACCCGTTTTCCGAAGAACCTGGAACTTGGCTACGCGTTGGCCAAGCGTTTGCGGCAGTCGCAGCGATGGAAAGAGGCTCAGAAGCTGTACCGGCGGTTACTGGAGGCCGAAGAGCCTGCTCGCCAGGAGGCTTTTCGTGGTTTGGCAGAGATCCAGAAAGCCCAAGGAGATCTCCGAGGCTTGATCGCCACCCTCGGCCAGGCTGCCCAGAAGGAGTCCTCTCGAGCGGCTGTTCGCTCGCTCTCGGAGACGCTGGGCTTCGAGGGGGAAGTCGTCGGCCAGGACAAACAGTTGGCCGAATCGGTCCTCAAAGTGGCGGAAACGCGATTGGCTCAAGACGCCAAAGAACTGAGCTACGGCGATTGCCTGGCGATGGGCTATCTGGCTACGGATCTCCAGAAAGAAGCGCTGGCGGACCGATTCTTTGCCACAGCCGTGGACAAGGCGGCCGACCGGCTCGACGCCTACCAGGAGTGGTCTGCAGCTGCGCTTTTTGCCGACCGCTTTGAGCAGGCGGCCGAGGTCCTCCAAAAGGTGATCGAGGAAAAGCTGGTCGATCCCGGCAACCCAGGGGTCCACTACCAACTCTCCGGCGTTTTGGAATTGCTCGGCCAGACCGACAAGGCCTTGAAAGTCGCCCGGGAGGCGGTCCGCCGGCGTCCGGGGCTGAGTGTGCTGGAACGTCGGGTGGCTTGGATCTTGTACCACGCCCGGCGGTACGACGAGGCCATCAAAGCTTATCAGCAAATCATCGAGGACCACGCGGGCACGATCGATGCCAAAGAGAGCCGGCTGATCCTCTCAGCGATTTACGTGACGCAAGACAAGATCCCTAAAGCCGAAGAGCTTCTTTTGCAAGTTCTGGACGACTTTCCAGATGACCCAGGTGCGAACAACGACCTGGGCTACCTTTGGTCGGACCAAGGGAAGAACCTAGATCGGGCATTGCGGATGGTGCAGCTGGCCGTTGAGGCAGAGCCTGAGAATGCTGCCTACCGGGACAGCTTGGGTTGGGCTCTGTACAAACTCGGCCGCTACGAAGAGGCTTTGGTGGAATTGAAGAAAGCTGCCCGCAGTGACGACCCCGACGGCGTGATTCTGGACCACCTCGGCGATGCGTTCTTTCAGGTGGGTCAGCTCCAACAAGCCGTGAGGTATTGGCAGCAGGCTCTGACGGAGTTGCAAGAGAGCCGCCGAGACGAAGCGGCCAAGATCGAACAGGTCCAGGAGAAACTCAATCTTTACGCTCCTCAACTCAACCCCGGTGGATTGAAACCCGAGGGTCAGACGCCCTAAGTGACTGTTCTGCTGCTCTTACCTCGACTGTCCCAGATGTGGCCCGGCCAACCAATATGTTGTTGCATGGAGATGTTGAGGGCCGACAGGTTGGGCCTCTGCCACAATCTGAAACAGTCGAGGGAAGCGGTGTCAACCAATCAGCAGACTGGTGACTGAGGGTTTGCAGAGGCTCTGGACTGAGAACTTGCCGAGAGCCACCTTCGGCATCGATTGGTTGATGAGAACGAAGTGGCACTTCCTCGAGCTCGGCTATCCCGGAGCGTAGGCGTCGGGTGTTTTTGATGAGAGCAAGCGGCATCGCCGCTGAGCAGGACCTTCGGCTTAAGGGAGAGAGTCCGCGGTTGTTCCGTTGCACTGCATGACACAAACTGTTGTAGGTTGCAACGATCGGTCAACGCGAGAAATCTTCCGACGCTGTCCACAACTCACTCCAAGCTTTTCTTCCCATAGACCAACCACATTCGCCATGGCAGGACACTCACACTGGGCTGGGATCAAGCACAAGAAGGCCCTCGTTGACAATAAGCGAGGCAAGCTGTGGAGCAAGCTGGCCAACGCGATCATTGTGGCGGCGAGGGCTGGCGGCGGCGATCCGGCCACCAACCTGCGTCTCCGCTACGCCATCGACGAGGCCAAGAAGCTTTCGATGCCCAAGGACAACATCGAAAGGGCCATCAAACGAGGGACCGGAGAGATCGCCGGTGATCAGCTCGAGGAGATCATCTACGAGGGCTACGCCCCTGGCGGCGTCGCGGTGCTGTGCGAAATCCTCACGGACAAGCGGAGCCGAACCGCACCAGAGATCCGAAATCTCTTTGAGCGACACGGCGGCAACATGGGCAGCACCGGTTGCGTGGCCTACCTCTTTGCCAGCAGAGGGCTGATCACCATCGCAAGATCGGCCATCGGGGAAGAAGAGCTCATGGAACTCGCCCTGGAAAATGGCGCAGAAGACGTCAAGACAGAATCCGAGCACTTCGAAATCACCTGCCCACCAGAGGAATTCCAAAGCCTCAGAGAAGCCCTGGAAGCCAAAGAACTGCCCCTGGAACAGGCTCAACTCACACGAATCCCAGAAACCACAGTCGACCTCGACGCGGAGACCGGCCGTCAGGTGCTCGCCCTACTGGAAAAACTGGACGACAACGACGACGTGCAAAATGTCTACGCGAATTTCAACCTCTCCGAGGAAGCCCTCGCCGAAATCGAGGCCTCCGGTTGAGAAACAGGTCGCTTGAACTTGTCTTGAGTGTGTGCCTGGCTCTGTGTTTGCCTGGCCCTGTGTTTGCCTGGCCCTGTGTGTGCCTGGCCCTGTGTGTGCCTGGCTCGGTCTGTTAGTTCAGGGTGGTCACGAGAGCATCGATGGACGCCCTCAGCGGGAGGTCCCAACCAGTTCTTGGTCTCACTCGTGCTGGGGTTGGTCAAACGGAGAGAGCGGATCGGTTCGAGCAAGATTTCAGTCTTGTGCAGACATGGTTGAGGTGCAACGCTTTCCCGGTGCATTTCAGCAGTGGGCGATGAGGACCTCAAAGTCAACACCAAGAGTTGTGCCTTGAGTCTTTGGCTTGCCCCTGGTGCGAGACAGCCTTCAGAGTGGTTGACAGGCTGCAGTTGCGATTCCAGCAGCCGTTTCTTCGATCCGACTGGTCTTCTGCCGAACTGCTTCCTCGTCATCCGGGAACTCGGCATGCAGACTGGAGACCTGGGAGAATAACCGGTGAAACAAGAATACACCAAATATCAACAGAAGATCATCAAGCGGTACTACGATAATCGTGACGCCATCGGCGTGCAGAAACTTCAAGAACTGGTGACAAACCTATACTTGGCCGAGGGGAAAAAGCTAGAAACTCTTTGGAAGAATGCCCAAACTCATATGCAGAAGCTGGGAGTGCCGGAGTCTCGCATCGATCACCTGATGCAACAACGCGATCCAGCTCTGTTGGCCAAACTGGTCGAGGAGTTGTTCGCTCGGAAGTGATCGTGGTGCCAGCGAGTCGGTCGACGCAGGCACGTACCGAAAACACCCCTTGCCGGTGTCGTCAGCCTCTTCATCATCTGGAAAGCTTGCGGCTCTCGGCTCCTGCTGCCCACCTCGCTTGGCAGTTTCCCATTGATGGGACTTCGAACCCAACTCATGCGTCCGTTTGGACACCCAACCAGCCGCTCTAGAGACGCCCTGCGGCGACCTCTCCAAGGCCGACTCTGCCCATGGCCCAAGCCCAAAAATCTCCCCCCAACTCTGCCACTGCGGACGGTCACCGCCTCGATCTGGAACAACCTCCTGTCTTGGTGGATCTGCACGATGTGCACCTCCGGTATGGACCAGTCCATGCCCTCCGCGGAGTTTGTCTTCGCTTACCACCGGGGACCATCGGTTTAATCGGCAACAACGGTGCCGGCAAAAGCACCCTCATGAAAATCTTGCTGGGATTGCTTAGGCCAGACCAAGGTGAAGGAACCCTCCTGGGAGTCGATCTCAGACACGCAGGAAGTCAACTGAGAAACCGCATTGGCTACATGGCCGAGGCGGACTCCACCGTCCCCATGCTCCGAGGCGTCGAATACGTGACCCTCTCGGGCGACCTGTATGGCATGCCCCATCGGCAGGCCAAACGGCGAGCTCACGAGGTGCTCGGATACGTCGGCCTCGGCGAACTGCGATATCGTCGGCTCGAAGAATACTCCACCGGCAATCTGCAGCGTCTCAAGTTGGCCGCCGCACTTGTCCATGATCCAGAGCTCTTGTTATTAGATGAACCGACTAGCGGATTAGATCCGCGAGGTCGTGAGAGCTTTCTGCAATTGTTAGAGGACTTGGTCGCCGACAGTCGCAAGAGCCTGATTCTTTCGACCCACTTGTTGGCTGATATCGCACGACTTTGCGACCAGGTGGTGGTTATCGAACAAGGCCAGATCCGTCACAGCGGTTCGCGGGACTCCTTTGAGCTCCCCCCGCAACGTCGCTATGTTCTTGGATGGGAAGGTGAGCGAACGGCTTTTGTTGACCAACTACGAGATGCTGGGCTGTGGGTCGGCAACCATGCGATCGGGGAGATGGTCCAGGTTGTTTTGCCGGAGGACTGGCCCACAGGCCGCCTGTTTACGCTGGCTCACCAAACCGGCGTTCAGTTGCGGCATCTGACCCCACTGCGGCCAACGTTGGAAGAGATGTTTTTCCGTCTGACCGATCAGCCCGATCCGACGTCCTCGACCGGCTGACGCTCGCTCCCAGGCAGGCTCGAGGAACCCTGCCGAAGCTCATCTGGAGATCACAAGGCTGTGGGTCTGAAAGTCGCGCACTACTACGGATGGGACGGCCCCAGGCGCTCCGCCTGGTGGTCGCTTTTGGGGCTTGTTCGGGTGGCAGTGCTCCAAGTGTTTCGTCGGAAGTTGTACTGGTTGGCTTTGGGTTTGGGGCTGCTCCAGTTTCTCTTGTTCTTCGGGATTATTTACGCGGTCACCCAGCTGCCTATCCCCGAGAGAAGGATTGAAGGACGGGGGCGGCCAGTCAGCCGGGAGATCCTCTTTCGGCAGTTTGGCTTCAACCCCTTGGCTACCGAACAATCCGAAAACGGCTATGTGAAATTCATTGATCGCCAGCAGGGCATCGTGGCTCTGCTGTTGGCCTTCTCGGGCAGCCTGTTGGTGGGGTCGGACTTCCGCTTGGGCTCTCTGCCGTTCTACCTCTCTCGTGGGATCACCTCGCTGCATTACATCGTCGGCAAGGTTTTGGCAGTCGGCGCTGTTGTTGGCCTGTTGACCGTTCTGCCAGCGACAATCCTCTTCGTCGAATACGGCCTCTTTACCACCTCGACAGCTTATTGGTGGGACAATCTGGATACCCTGGCCGGCGTATGGGCCTATGGTCTGATCTGGTGCCTGGTCCTCGGGGTGATGCTGGTGGCCGTCTCCGCCTACCTCCAGAGAATGGCGCCCATCGCGGTGGTCTGGACAACCTTGTTTATTCTCCTTCCTGCCATGGCCGATCGCCTTCAACAAAGCACCGGCGACCCTCACTGGCACCTGCTGAACCTCCGACGTTCCATGGAATCCGCACGTCTACTGATCTTTCAGTCCCCCGAGTTGGTAGGACCACTTGGTCAACGTGCCGCACAAGCTGCGGTGACCCTGGTGGCCATCTGTACCCTGTGTCTAGCGTTGGTTGTCCGGAAGGTGCGGGCTGTGGAAGTTGTCCAATAGTCGTGTCTTGGCTGCTCTTGGTGCGAGCCTCTCCGCCCAAGGAGATGCTCTGGGTTTTCAAACCTTTCAAGTGAATTTGAAAATCTCAGCCTCGCTGTTAGGATGCCAACGGGGGGGATGTTCTTGTTTCTGAGCAGCCAACAGTGCTCCTTGGGGCAACGATAGGCTTCGTTCCACCCCTCCACTTGCGGCACGAGTTCGATCCGTTCCTTCCAACGTTTGTGAGCGTCGATGAGCACTCAAGATACCAGATCAGGGCACCCCCCACCGGAATCGGCTTCGCAACAGTCCCTCTCTGAAGATCGGGGATCGCCGGCAACGGCTCCGCAAACTCCCCAGCAGCAATCTCAGGGAGCATCACCCGCACGTCAGCTGATTCGAGTTGGGCATAGCCCCGATCCAGACGACGCCTTCATGTTTCATGCCCTGACCAACGGAAAAGTCGACACTGGCAGGTACGAGTTTACCCATGAGCTGGTGGACATCGAGACGCTCAACCAACGGGCTCGGACCGGAGAACTGGAGCTGACGGCAGTCAGCCTACACGCTTATGCCTATCTGACGGATCTGTATGCTCTGTGCCCCTGCGGTGCGAGCATGGGCGACAACTACGGCCCGATGGTGGTCGCCAGAGAGATGATGGGGCTGGAGGAGCTGAAGTCCAAGGTCATCGCCGTGCCGGGAACACTGACAACGGCCTTTCTCTCGCTTCAGTTATGCCTCGGCCGGGAGATCAGCTGCCAAGTCGTGCCCTTTGACGAGATTCTGACAGCCGTCGCCGTCGGGAACTACCAAGGCAACAAGATTGATGCTGGGCTGATCATCCACGAGGGCCAGCTCACCTACGGCGACCAGAACTTGCAGCTGATCGTCGATTTGGGCAAGTGGTGGTATGAGCAGACCGATGGCCTGCCTCTCCCGCTGGGTGCAAATGCCATTCGCAAAGACCTGGGCGAGGCGGTGATGGTCGAGGTCACCAACTTACTCAAGCAAAGCATTGAATACGGTCTGCACAACCGCCAAGAGGCCCTGGACTATGCATTGCAGTGGGGTCGTGACCTTGACCGCCAACGAGCTGACCGCTTTGTCGGGATGTATGTCAACGACTGGACGTTAGATTTCGGTCCTCGAGGTCGGCAAGCTGTTGCCGAACTGCTCGCTCGCGGCCACGCCGCTGGAATCATCCCCGAAGTCGTAGAACCCGAATTCTTGGAAATCACCAGCAGTACTTAGCGGCAATAGAACCCGGCAACTTGCTCTTGGGAGCCTCAGTCCCCAGCGGCTGTGGCGCCCGGCTTTGGAGCTTTTGGCCATGAGATATCCTCTGGCAGACACCTTAACACAAAAGCCTCCCTGAGTTCACCTCAGGTGATCCTCTCGTCAGTTGATCTGGGCGATTTCTCCGTGTCGATCGATCACCACAACTGTTTCTCTCAACAACTTGCCCGAGAACAACCTGCCCGAGAACAACCTGGCCGAGAACAACCTGGCCGAGAACAACCTGGCCGAGAACAACCTGCCCGTAAGCTTGGATGATCCGCCTTGGACTCGCGGGCCAGACCGAGGCTCTGCGGATGAGAATCACTTCCAGCTGCGATGGTCCGCCAAAAATCGAAGAGCGGCAGACGCTTTTGCGCTGCTCTGGGAACTTGGGACAAACCATCGGCTGAGGGGTCGGACCGGGGGAGTTTCAGTCGTTCAGAGAGACGAGCTCACTGATGGCACTTAAAGCAGTCTCGACTTCGGCAGGCGTGTTGTACAAAGCGAAGGACAGCCGAAGTGAGGCCGGCAGACCCAAGCATTCGTGAAGAGGTTGAGCGCAGTGAAATCCGCTCCGGGCGATGATCCCATAACCATCGCTAAGCCCCCGAGCGATCAAATGGGGGCTCACCCCCGGCAGCACGAGGCTGAGAGGACCACAACGCGAGGTGTCGGCTCCCCCCAATACTTTCGCCCGGGGAAGGGATTGGCTGACTAAGTCAAATGCGTGCTGGGCGAGGGCTTGCTGATGTTGTTCAATAGCCGGCCGCCCTACCTCCTCCAGAAACTCGATGGCGGCCTCCAGCCCCACCAGGGCCTCAATTGGGGGTGTTCCTGCTTCGAACCGCCAAGGCGGTGCCTTGGGCTGCTCGCTGCTGGCGGAGACCGAATCGACGGTAGATCCGCCACGTAAATGCCAGTCGAGCCGCTCAAGATGCTCGGCTCGTCCGAAGAGGATCCCGACGCCGGTCGGACCGCCGAGTTTGTGGCTGCTGAAGGCGAGAAAATCGCAATCGAGGTCCCATACATCCAACGGCCGATGGGCCGCGCTTTGAGCGGCATCGACGACAACGATTGCTCTGTGGTGATGAGCCAGTTCGGCAACCTGTCGGACGTCGTTGGCCAATCCGGTGACGTTGGAAACATGGGAAACGCTTACCAGTCCGACATCTCCGACGGCAAGTTCAGCCTCAAGAGTTTGCAGGTCCAGTCGTCCCTCGGAGGTGGGCACCAACCGCGTCACCTTTTCCCCTGGACCGCTTCCCCAGGGAAGCAAGTTGGAGTGGTGTTCGCTCAGGTTGACCAAAATCCGTTTGGGGCTGAATGAGGCGGTGCGGCCGGCTGTCGAGGCGGTTTCAGGCCAGCAGCGGGCCACCAGATTGAGTGCCTCGGTTGTGTTACGGAGAACTACGATTTCGTGCTCATCGGCGCTGATGAAGTCGGCAACCCGTTTGCGGGCGTTCTCGTAAAGCTCGGTGGCCTCATCTCCAAGAATATGAACGCTGCGGTGGACGTTGGCGGTATGGTGGATGAGCACTTTGGCGACTGCATCAACAACCACTTGGGGCTTGAGGGCAGTTGCGGCGCTATCTAAGTAGATCAGTGGTCGGCCCTGGGAGTCACAGCGAGCCAGCAATGGAAAGGCGTGGCGAACCTGTTCTGAGATCTCTGCCGACAGCAGGCCCTTCATGTTCTTTCACCAATGTTTTGTCCCACAGGACGACTGCGGTTGGCTGTTGCGGGGTGATCGGCGGGTAAGTTGAGGTTGACGCCAACATCCTCAGAGGACGGGGAATCCTCGCTGGAGTTGGAGTCCGCCGAACGGCGGAAGTCACCAACCGGTTGTGAATTTGTTTCAGCCTGGGTTTGGAAGCGGCGGGGAGGTCGGGCCTCGGGAGTTGTATTGGCAGATAGGATCTCTGACTGGCCCCTGGTTGACAAGACCGGGCTCCGGGTGGCTGCAAAGGCAACTCGGTATTTGCCACTGCCTTCCGGCTGAAGCAGTCGGGCCGGGCGGACTTGGACTTGGGACTGCGGACCAAACAGCGCCTGCAGATCTTGGATCAGCTCCTGGGGGACTCTAGGGCGTTGAGAAGGTGCGGAGGTGGCCATCACGACCTTGACAAGGAACCTCCCAGGGGACTGCTCGTCGACACGACCGTTGACCACCTCAGGATGACCAAAGAGCACGTCGAGAAGCTCACGTGCCTCCACAACCTGGCCGGAGGAAACCGTCAGGCGTTCTTGCAGACGACCGTGCACAAGCATGCGTTTGACCGCCGAGAACGCTGCTGGTGTTGAAGTTTGACCTCGGGCTGCCCTCTGCCCCGCAGAGGATTCCTCTTCAGTCTCGGAAATTTCCTCCCCGATGTCGCCAATGGCATATCGGATGATCGGCATGGCCCGGTTCATCAGGTCGGTCACCACGATGCGGCCGCGTTGGCCTGGGCCGACCGGTTGGCCCTCGTCGTCAACGATCTCCACCACAAAGAGATCGTCATAGATGGATAGTCCTGGCTGGCCTGGCAGTTGGCAAGCCAGTTCGCCGACCTCGCCGGTGCCGTAGACATCCAAAAAGGGGACCTGAAACGCTCGTTCAATGCGGCCGGCCATTTGGCCGGACATCAAACCTCCAAATGGCAAAACCGCTCGAAGGTTCGGGATCTTCAGTTCCCGTTGCAGGGCCCGTTCAGCCAACCACACAAGATAGATCGGCAGTCCGCGAAGGATGTGGGGCTTGGCATCGACAATTGCGTCTAATCGCTGGTCAAGTTCTTCTTGAAGTGAGTCCCAAGGGCGGGGCTCGATGGGCAAAAGTGTGTGTCGGTCGAGGACCAACCGACGCTCGATCCGCCCGCGGATGTCGGCCCTTGTTTCGGGAACGAATAGCTTTCCTCTCCTCCAGGCCCACCAAAGAAAGGGAACCAGCTCCTGCGGTCCGCTATCGGCGATTCCACAGACAACATTGCAAGCGTTTGGCGGCAACTCCACCAACGTTGTGCCCAGATCGCGGTCGCAGATCCGAGAAAGTGTCCGCAACTGCACCGCCCGAGCGATATCCCGTCGACGAAAATCGTTGACCATCGTCAGACGGTCTGTGGTGCCAGCTGAGTGGGCATACCGCCATTGATCGCGGGTGCCATCACTGGTGACCTCTTGAGGAAAGCCTTCTTTGTAATCCTGCTTGGTCGTAACCGGGAGCTGCCGCAATGCCGACATGGCAGTCTCGGCAGTGAGCTTGTCCGGCTGGAGCCCAACCTCGGCGAAAATGCGTTCCCATCTGGAGACGGTGGTGCCAGCATGTCGCAATAATTCCAGTAATCGCGTTTGTCGAAGCTTGTCGGTGGATGCCCGAAGCCCGCTTGGATCGACCGAGCTTGCGCGGTCACGGGCCCGCATCTGGCGGTAAAGCGACCAGAATCGTGTCCCTACCCAGGGCTCCAAAATCGAAAGAATCAGCGACTTCATGGCGTCTTCTTAATTGCTTCGCAAGCTCAAGTGAGGTTGGGTCTGCCGAAACAGGAGGGCAGTTTGGGGAGTTGTGGGGTCCGCATCCTCGACAAATACTGCCAAACTCAAGCCGTGGGGGCATTTCGGAAAACAACTCCAATCCAAGGAAACTGGAGCAGCCCCAAGGACACCCCCGCTTACAAATCGGCCAACAGGCGATCTCGGCCCCCCGGTCGCAGCATCTGCCTGGAATCAATCATTCTATCCTATTGTTGCCCAAGATAGATGATCTGGGGTACGCCCTGAAAGCTTTTCAACCCCGACCATCTCCAAAGCTCAACCGGCCAGGGAGCGTCTCAAGTTCGATCTCGGCAGTTTCAGGGGACAATTGAGGTTCTCTCAGTTCGGGCGACTCGATTCCCGCCGACAACGGACTGGTCCTTCTTACCAGACTCCGCTGGGCCTATTTGTTGATTCTCATCGGGGTCGACGATCTGCCATCGGTTGGCTGATGGACCAGACAAAGGACTGGCAGATTTCCAAATCACCTCTGAGTTTTCACCAACAGAGCCTTGTGGGGAACTGATCTTGCCCATCAGTTGGCGGGGGGGCTTATGCACCATCCATGAGTTTGGAAGGCATCTGCGTGAAGCGTCGTGGTGGTGACGACCCTCACGAAGTGCGGACTGTGATCGAGATCACAGACCTAACTTAGCTGGAGAGCATGAGGATGACAAGTTTTGTGCCCCCCTCAGAAGGCTTTCTCCAAAAATCAGGTTCGTGCCGGAGGAGACACAAACGGAGAAAACGTTGGCACCCCGATGGATTCTCCCATCGGAGGGAGCAGGTGATTTTTTGTCGCAGGACTGTGGCGATGGTTGTAGGGGTGCTTGAGCTCGACTGTCCCGGATTGTGGTCTAGGCCCGACCTGGAGGACTCCAAACCGGGACACGCAATCTCATCGAGGTGGGCCAAGCCACATCTGGGACGGTCCCCTTAAAAGGCCTGGGGTTGATCGGCCAACCAGTCCAGCAGGGGTTGCGGCCGCGTGAAGCACTCCAGCAGCAAGTCAGCGCGTTTGGCGAAGGGAAGGCTTTGGGGGTCTCGACCACCCAAGTACAGAATCGTTCGGCACCCTGCGTTGCGACCAGCATCGATATCGTAGTGAAAATCGCCAACCATCCCCACGGCCTCGGGTTTGAGGCCCCAGCGTTGGCAAGCCAGAAGAATGCCAGCGGGGTCCGGTTTGGGGGCCGCGTCCTCTCGGGTGATCAACTGGGGCGGGTTCAGGCCAACCCGGCGGCAGGCGGTCTCGGCAGCCGCCCGACTATTTCGCGTCAAGATCGCCACGGCGACCCCCCGCTGTTGCAGCAGGTCCAAGAGTTGCCCGGCGCCGGGCATTAAAGTGGCGATCTCGGCCCCACGTTGTTCGTGCTTGTGGAGTGTATTGCGAGCTCTTTGCGCTTCTGGCCCGCTGAGTTGGTTGAGATACTCCAGAACCCCAACACCCTCAGGAACGCCGATGTCTCGGCGGATCAGGCAGAAATCCAAACGAGAGTCGATCAGCGTTCCATCCAGATCGAACACAAACCCGCCGACTTCGGGGCGACCCTCTGAGAGAGAGTTTGTCATGCCGGGGTCAATCCTTAGCTTGAGGAAGGATTCGGACGAAAAACAACTCAGAGGGTGCTGGTTGCCCGCCAAGGAACAATTGGCGGTTGGCAGGCTCTTTCCGGTTCCGAAGCAGTGAGCCTGCGGCACAATCTGCAACAATCTGTAACAGTCGAGGGAGGCGGGTGACAGTTGAAACGGCGGCTGGTTGAAGGCCAGGGCGAGCTGGGTGAGCAGGTGCTATTCAGCCGGGTCCTCCAGGTAGGTGTAGCCGTTGAGGCCGTGTTCATAAAACTGCAGGAACTGGCCAGCTTGGACGTCGGTAAGCCGCCCTGCCCTGACGGCGGCCTCAACATCGGTGCGAAGTTTGCCGAGCAACTCCGGACCGCTGAATTCCACATAATCCAAGACTTCGCGGACGGTATCCCCCTTGACCACACTTTCCAGCACAACCTCGCCGGAGTCGTCCAGGCTCACATGGACCGCATGGGTGTCACCAAAGAGATTGTGCAAATCGCCCAAGATCTCTTGATAGGCCCCGATCAAGAAGGACCCGAGATAGTAGGGCTCGCTGGGTTCCCAATGGTGGATCGGAAGGGTTCGTTGGATATTGCGGCGATCGATGAACTGATCGATCTTTCCATCACTGTCACAGGTGATGTCTCCCAAGACCGCACGCCGGGTAGGACGCTGCTGCAAGCGGTGGATGGGCATCAAGGGAAAGACCTGCCGGATTGCCCAACTATCGGGAATGCTTTGGAATAAGGAAAAGTTGCAGAAATAGGTGTCTGCCAGCAGGCTGTCCAGGCCCTCCATGTCCTCCGGGGGATATTCCATCTGCCCAACAAGGGTGTGGATTTTGCGGCAGATGGCAAAATACAAGTTTTCGGCATCACTGCGTTGTTTCAGAGTCAGGTAGCCTGCGTTGAACAGGTTCAGGGCGTTCTCGAATTCGGCCTGAGCGTCGTGGAAGCTCTCAAAGAGCGTCCGCGGTGCGACACCCTGATAGGTATGAAACAGGTCCTGGACCGGTTGTGGTGTATCGGCCGGTAAGTTTGTGGGGACGTTGTCCAGCTTCCCGTCCTCACGCAGGCCGCTGACGCCGACAACGTTGAAGACCAACACGCTATGATAGGCCACCATCGCTCGTCCACTTTCGCTGACGATATGGGGGTGCGGCACCTGAGCTTGGTCGCAGACGCTTTGAATATGGTAGACAACGTCGTTGGCGTATTCTTGGAGGGTATAGTTGACGCTGTTTTGAAAATCCGTCTGGCTGCCATCGTAGTCGATGCCCAAGCCGCCACCGACGTCCAGATACACCAGGCCGGCTCCGCTGCGGACCAGATCCACGTAGATGCGAGCGGCCTCGGTCAGGGCGGCTTTGATCGGGCGGATGTTGGTGATCTGGCTGCCCAGATGGAAGTGCAATAACTGTAGGCAGTCTTGAAGCCCTTCGGCTTTGAGCCGCTCGGACAAACGCACCGTCTCCGAGACGGTCAATCCGAACTTGGACCGATACCCTGTGGAGTTCTTCCATCGTCCGGAGCCTTTGGCGGCGAGTTTGATTCGCAAGCCAAAGGCCGGACGGATCCCGAAACGCTCGGCCACTTTGAGCACCAGATCCAACTCGCTGGCCTTCTCCACAACCGGAATGATCTGGCGGCCCATTTTCCGGGCCATCATCGCCAGCTCAATAAACTCTTGGTCTTTGAAGCCGTTGCAGATCAGCGGGGTCTGGTTGCCGGCGATCGCCATCACCGCCATCAACTCGGGTTTACTCCCCGCCTCCAGACCAAAGCCAACTTCCTGGCCATAGCGGAGCACCTCCTCGACGACCTGCCGCTGCTGGTTCACCTTAATCGGGTAAACACAACAGTACTTTCCCTGATACTCGTACTCCTGGATGGCCGCATCAAAGGCTTTGTGCAGCTCGGCAATCCGTGTTTGGACGATCCCGGGAAACCGCAAGAGAACCGGTGGTGTCAACCCGCGAAGGTGCAAAGTGTCCACAAGCTGTCGCAAATCAATCCAACGTTCGGGGTCCCTGTCTGGATGGACCAGCACAGTCCCGGCGGCGCTGACACTGAAATACCCCTTGCCCCAATCCAAAATCTCGTAAAGCTCTGCGGAGTCCTGTGTGGACCACCGATTCAAAGGTCCCTTGTTCAAAGATCCCTCGGGCTGTGTGTTGGGCATAGTCGTCCAAAACTGCGTGAGACACCAGGCCTGTCAGTAAATCGCCAACGGCCGGAGGGCAAAGCCATTGACCGCCCCAGCGACCTTGTTCGTGGTACAGATATAGCAAAACTGGTAAATTTTTTCTTGAGCGAGGACTTCCAAGTTATGGAAGGTCCCGATGTGAACACCTTGCTCAATGAGCAGGTACTTATGCACCGGCAGTGGGCAATCGCTCCCGTCCGGCGGTGGGGAAACCTCCAAGATGCTGGTATCTGAGGCGATCATCATCACCCCAAACTCCTGGACTAGATACTTCGCTGTGCCCAGGGTGATGCCGGCTGTGTCATGCTGAGCCAGTTTCGCACGATCTTCACCAAGATCTTTCCAGTAACGCAAAGTCCCTGTGCGAACAAGGACCACATCTCCGGTCTGGAGGGTGACCTTCTGGCGTTTCAAAGCCGCATCGACATCCTGCCGAGTGATGGCATAGTGGGGGGGCAAGACTTCGACACCACGCACAGCCGGGATATCCAATAACACCCCCCGAGCGATCATCGCAGGCACACCAGCGGCATCGCACTTCCGCACACCAAAGTCGCCACCGGCCACAGTTTCGCTAAACTGATTGTAAGCGTGGTTGTCCTGGCCAACAGTGGCATGGGCCAAACCCTTGATTTGTGTTCCCAGGGTATCTGTCAAAAACAGTGTGCAGTTCCTCCAGGCCAAACCGCTGGGATTTTTCTTTGGGTGCAGTTCAGGGCGGTCCCCCTGTTGTTTCAGCCCGCTGGGAGAGCGGAAGGTCAGCACCTCCGCGGGATTGGAGGGATCAGGGCGATAACTGCTGCGGCTGACTTCCACCCCCAGATCAACAACACGTCCTTGAGTGGCCAACTTCAGCGCCGCCAGCACCGTCTGATCCGTGATGGCATTTAAGGCACCAACCTCATCCTGGCGACCCCACACAGGCCCCCAGCCAACACCTCGCTTCCAACCGCGTCGAGTTGGTGGCTGCTTTTTCGATTCCTGATCAGACTGCTGCTTGCTGCCGGGCGTCTTGGTGGTCTCGGTTTGCTGAAAGCTCAAGCCGCTGAGGTGGAACCGCCCGAGATCGGACCTCGGCCCAGCGGCACCGTACCCCACTGCCCCGCCAAGGAGGGCGAGAAGCCAGGGCCAGCTGCGACCCCCAAATTTGCCGGCTTGCCGAGTGTTCGGGCTCTGCCCGGTGGGTTGCTGGCCTGTCAACGCGTCGCTCCCTTGGAAAACTCGAACAAGAAATCAAAACCTGTGAGCTTGTGTGAGAATCCGCGATTTGTTGGAACTATCGGTGAGCTGTTGCAACAACCCGTGAGCTGTTGCAACAACCCGTGAGCTTGTGAGGAAGTCGCCATACCCACGATCGAACTCGGACCGGCAATCCTCAGGCAAACGCGTTGGACAATGCAAGAGACAGAAGTTTTCAGAACGCAAGACACAACGCTGTGCACAATGCAAGACACAGCGTGCTGCTTGAGTCTGTCGCATCAAGGGGACATCTTACTCAATGGTGGGATGGCTGGGCAGAGGCCTGGTCACCCTCAAGCCCTGCGGAACTCTCCTCTTGGCCCCTCCGAACCCCACACTCGGGGCACTCAGAATCTCTCCTCGGCCACGTGTTGAAGACAACCCCACTGTTTGCGGACGGTCCTATCAGGAGTGATCTCTTCCCGCGTATTGACTGAGGCTGTCTTACAGTCTGTCCGAAAAGCACCGGAATCCACCTGGATCGTGTTGCACCATGACTTGGGCTCCACAACACAGTGGATTGCCGGATGCTTTTCGGAGAGTCTCTTAGTGTCATTTCTTGGGAGGGTCCCTCTGGCAGGGCTGGGCAGAGCTCTGCAAGGGCTTGTTGGCGAAGATCGAATGCTGTCGGCCATTGGTGGCCAAGTCACCGTCCTCCGGACTCTGCCGCGGTGAACCGTCAAGAGAAAGGAGGCGTCCTCTCTGGAGGACTCCAAAGGCGTCGCTGGGGTTTGTGGGTTCTACGAGACAACGTCAACCACGATCTTGAGATCGATCAACTCGGGAGAAGGATCGCTCGCCTTATGAAAGTGTATTTCACATCGGATCTTCATCTTGGGCATGCCAACATCATCAAGTACAGCAGTCGGCCCGGGTTGGATGAACAGCAGCAGAGGTTGCTCGAACAGGGCGAACCTTTTGAAGTTGATCCTGGGGCTGTCAACCGCATGGACGCCCTGCTGATTGACAACATCAACTCCATTGTTGGTCCCCGGGACCGCCTCTGGGTCCTGGGCGACTTTTGTGTCGGGCAGCGGCAACCAGCCCAAGCAGCCAGTCAATACCTCAACCGCCTGGTTTGCAAGGATGTCCATCTTGTGTGGGGCAACCACGACAGGCGGAGCATCGCTGGCCTCTTCGCCAGCACACAAGACCTTGTGCGAATTCGCGTCGACGGCCAAAAGATTGTCTTGTGCCATTACGCGATGGCCGTGTGGGAAGGCTCTCACAGGGGCACTTGGCAGCTCTACGGTCACAGTCACGCCAACGCAGAAAGTTGGCTCGACGAGCACATGCCCGGCCGACGCAGCATCGACGTCGGCGTTGACAATGCCAATCGACTGCTTGGCCAGTATCGCCCCTGGTCCTTTGAAGAAATCCGCAGCTTCCTGGAGGACAAAACCGGCTGTTCAATTGACCACCATCAAGGATAGATCGCCCAAGGTGAGCGAGGATCCTTGCTCCAACAGGCAGTCGGGGGTTGATTCGGCGGTGACAAGTCCCTAGTAGCTTGTTTCCTAGGATTTTGGCAGTCGGTTGGACGTGAATCCCCCGATTCTACGAGAACCAACGGCCAAATCAGAAGGAAACCGACCACTAGTGACCCTCGGAGAAGTTCCCGACCCAGGGCTTTCCGTCTGCCCTTGTCTGTGATACCTAAGAGGGGGCAGCCTGAGGCACCACCGGAAGCCCGGATTGCCGAACGAAACGCCCTGCTTCGTCGAAGACTTTTCAGGGAATCAGCAAACGGCAGCTCACCTCTCGAAAAGATGACTTTCACAAAGAAAGATGGACGAAGTTCCGACCGATGTCGCCCTGAGACGGTCAACGGATTGCTGCGAAGCTTGAACTGGCAGAAGCACCTAGGGCAGTGCTCAAACCGACGTAGCGGGCAGTCGAATCTCCCCAGCCGTGAGAACATGGCGAGCAGTGAGAACAACTTCCCCAAGGGAACGCTTTGTGTGGCAGTGCTGCCAACAGGTTGCAAGCCTTTGGCCAAAAAGAGAGATCAGCCGGGTTTTCGCTCTTTTACCGGCAAGCGATCCACAAGCTGACGCCGAGCAAGCCAAGGGAAGCTCCTGCCATGATGGTTCCCCAAAACCAAGCCGGCAACCAGAGGGCCTGAGCAATTTGTCCGGAATCGCTGGGAACGGTTTGCCCGCCGACGGTGGCCTGGCTTTGAAAGAGATACCCCAGTTGTCGATAAGTGCTGACACAGGCCTGCACACCGACAAATTGTGCAGAGAAGGCTTGGAGATCAGGCCACCCGAGCCGACCAATCCCAATGGCGGCAACGCCCAGCAGTCCCAACATTGTCCATCCAAAGGCCGAACGAACCCAGATGGCCGCTGAGACCAGTAGCGCCACCCCGAGCAGGATTAAGGCCCAACTGGCCCAGGTTGAGTCCGTTCCTGCCAGAATCATCGCTGCCCCGGCCACAGGCGGTCCCAGTGGACCAGCCGCTGCGATGGTTGCCTGTCTCCAGCGGGGAAAGTTCGCTGGGTGCCGATAACGGGCCAATCCCGAACCACTCTTATAAAGCTCCAACTGCTCAAATTGAGCCCCCAATAACTGCCCGGTGACTCCATGAGCCATCTCATGAAACCAAGTCGCCAGAATACTGAAGGGATACAATACCAAACGACCCCAGCGAAACTGCCAAAACAACCCCGTGATCACCGCTGAAGCAACCAACCAAAACAGCGGATCCGTTGTCGCCTCGCTGATCTCCATTCCCTCGCCAGGTGGCCCCGTCTGGGCCAACAATGTCCAGCCCCCAATAAGCTGCATATCCACGTCGCATTTCCCTGTTCAAGGCTTCCCACTTTCCAATCCTTGCTGAAGCAACCCAACTTCCTGAGACCCAACTTCCAAACAGCCGCGGATGATCGAAGATGGACAGTCCCCATTCGCGAGGCGTCACCTGGTGATCGCCTTGGCACGGGCTCAACTGCGTTTTTGGTTGAGGGACTCTGCGTTCCGATCAAGTTGCCTCCTCAAGAGGATTGACTTCTCGATGTCGTCGGCAGCCGAAACCTTCACAACATGGACCTTGGCTCTGTCGACCCCACCGTTGACAAACTGACAACCGACCAGAACCCACCAAGGACAACAAGCGGATTGGTGAGTCAACTGAGTGTGCCAGAACAATTGTGCCTGAGAACTCTCAAGTTTGGTGGATTTTTGAGGTTGCAAACTTCTGTGCGTCGTTCCTCCCCTCCCTCAGACTAGTTCGTACTCAACGGGAGAATCTTGCCAAGACTTCCCCGGTGGGTTTTTTGCAGAAACGGTCGCGCTGCTTTTGTGCTTCCTGCAAGCTGGTCAGTCCGCGGGAGCATCGGGGGCGCCGAGGGGAGACTGAGGTCAGGACCGATCAGAGAGGGTGATCTCGTTGGTGTGGTTTTGATGCTTGCGTCGCCTCACTGATGAGTTGGTTTGGAGAGAGGAGTGGCTGTGGGTCAAGCCAGATGAACTCTCTGGTCAAAGTCGTCCTCTCTCTGGGCTTTTCTGCCCGTTGGGTTTCCGCTACAACCCGCCCCGCCTTGAAGGAAACGATCCGCCTCAGCTGGCGGATCTCACTTGGCCGTGGACAACCGGC
>CAZYKP010000005.1:56317-133639 GCA_964648025.1 uncultured Pirellulales bacterium
AGATCTTCACTGGCAGATCTTCACTGGCAGATCTTCACTGGCAGATCTTCACTGGCAGATCTTCACTGGAGGCCCTCACCTGTCCACACAGATCACCTCTGGGAACAGGACGATTTTGGAAATGACCTCTCCCGTTGAGGAGAACAACCCTCACATCACACACGGCTGCGCCAGGCGTCCAGTGCGTTGGGCTCTGGCAGGTGGCCATCCAACAAGGGCTGAGGGTTGAATCGGAGAGAACGACAGCGTGAAGTTGCCGTGATGGACGCAAAAGGCCACGCTTGCAGATCAAACGGAGAGTGACCCAAGGCAGGGTGGACAGTGCCTGAGCCGTTGACCGCAACTTCACCTGTTTCGGGAGCACACCTGCGAAAGTGCCCTGGATCGCAGAAGTGCTCTCAACATGTGGCCCCAACGGAAATCCGCAAAACTTGGGCTGACAGACGGTGTGATCAAAACAACCCAAATCGGGCCGAATCGCTAGGGTTTTCCTTAAGGAATTTTAGGAAACACTCCTCATCCGGGATCTCCGAGCGGGTTGTCAGACGGGATCCTGAGACAGGATCCTTGCGAGGCACTCACGGACGAGTTGGACCTCTGAGCCAATGGGACCATGGACGAGACACTGATTACTGATGTCGACCGGTTTCTCCAGATGGTACGGTCCAGCGGCCTTGTCCCGGCCAAAAGCTTGGACCAGGTGGTTGCCGAATTGACTCAAGCAGCGGGCGGACCGCTGCAGGATAGCCGTCCGCTTGGCAAGCGGCTGGTCGACCGTCAACTCATCACGCCCTGGCAGAACTGGCATCTTCTCCGAGGCCGTTTCCGCGGATTTTTCCTGGGACGCTATCGCTTGCTGTCGTTTCTCGGCAGCGGCGGCATGAGCCGAGTTTATCTGGCTGAACACCAGTTTCTCAAAAGACTGGTCGCCTTGAAATTGCTCACGCCGAACAGCAGAGATCCTGGGCGGCTGAGACGCTTTCATCGCGAGAGCCAAGCCAGTGCCGCACTGAACCATACCAACGTTCGTCGGGTGTATGATTTCGACAAGGAAGGGGCCTTCTACTACTTGGCCCTGGAGTATATCGACGGCCCCGATTTGGCCCGGCTGGTCAGTGAGCATGGCCCGCTGGCCTTTGACCAAGCAGCGGATTACATCGCCCAAGCGGCCGACGCGTTGGCTCATGTTCACAGTCGCCAAATGGTGCATCGGGATGTCAAACCGAGCAACCTGATGGTCGATCGTCAGGGGACCGTGAAGCTGCTCGATCTTGGGGTTGTCCGACGTCTCGATGACCGAGACCCCTCACTGACGGCCGATTCCGGCGTTCAGTTGATCGGCACGGTCGACTACATGCCGCCGGAACAGTTCTTGGATGGACACAATGTTGCTCCCTCGGCGGACCTCTATAGCCTGGGATGCACTCTGTATTACCTGCTCACCGGGCAGGCCCCATTTGGCCGCGGCACTCAAACACAGCGAATCCTGCGGCACCAAACTGAGGAACCTCCGGCGGTTTACGTCCACCGCCCCACAACACCTCATCATCTGGCTGTTCTCTGCCATCGTTTGTTGGCCAAGAACCCAACGGATCGACCAGCCACTGCGTTGGAGGTCCGCGACAGCCTGTGGGATTGGCTCGATCAACGCCATTCGTCTCTGGAGTTGTCTCAACAATCGTATCCCCCGGCAGGCCCCTCCACAGTCCACCCAGTCGACGGCGAGGAATGCCCTGCCGCACGTCAAGTCTTCGCAGATTGGTCCCTGGCAGCCGGGCGGGTCGCCGGAGAGCAACCATCTCGCAGCTCCCTCTCCGATCGCCTGGACGTCGGATTCGGCTTTTCTGAAGCCTACGCTCATCCAACCTTCCTTCCCCAGCTCCATCGCCCCACCAGCGACAACCCCTTGGCCTCTGGTCAAGCGGGCCCTCCACCTGGAGACACCACCGCATCCGCCTCAGAGGCAACTCCCAGAGACGGCGGTCCCGGGCAGATCTCTCCCTGCCAAGACACTTCCAGTCAAGGCACTTTCAGTCAAGGCACTTTCGGTGACAGCCCAGCAGGAAGGGACCTGGGCCGCGAACAGCTGGGCCGCGAACAGCTGGGCCGAGAGCAGATGGGCCGCGAGAGGCTGAGCGGGCCGGCTGATGGAGTCTCCGGGCTGCAAGGAGAGACCTCGGGGCAGCCTGCTGGAGAGGTGGGGGGCAACCGCCCTGTCACGGGATTGCCCCAGCGGTGCCGGGATCTGGACAACCTCAGTGGCCGAGACAACAGAGGTGATGACTGCCGCAGTGTCCGATCGGCCTGCTGGGCCGAGGAGCATCCCGAGGGCGTTTGGCCGGCCGATCACATGGCCGAAACGCTCCGGTCAACGCAATTGGCCACGCTGTTGGTGCAGACTTTACCGGTCCCGGCGTCGCAATCGGCCGTTCGTCACCTGGCCAGTCTGCCTTGCCCAAGCTGCGGTTGGGGAGCCGATTCATCCGTTTCTTTTGAGGAGGTCACCCCTTTCTGTCCGCAATGCGGCGAGCCCCGGGCCGAGCAAACCGCGCCCACAGAGCGACCAGCTCAGCCACAGCTCGAGCGTCGGTTGCACACGGTGCTTATTCAGGCTGTGCGTGTCATCCGACAGGGTGCTGAGGATCAGCTTGCCCGCCTGGCAGAGAGCTTCTTGCTGCCCAGACCAGCGTCTTGGTTTGCAGCTTCCTATGGGCCGAGCCGAGGAGCCCGACTGGCCAGGCTCTACAGTCGGCACCTTCCTGAGCTGCGTTGCACACTCTCGGAGATGTTCCACAATGCAGCCCGAATCCCCCAGCAGGACTGGGAGATTCTCACCTTCGAGGCATCTGATCCGCCAACTCAACTCGCGTTAACCAATCCACTGAATCAGCCCCGCGAAGAGTTGTGCTTCTTTGCGGTCCGCTGCGGGCGACGGTGGTGGGGGCCGCTGGCCTATGTGGCCGAGGGATTTCGCTTTTTGCAACTCCCCCAGGATCATCGCAGCCGTTCGCGACGGGCTGCTTAATGGGACTGTCCCAGATGTGCCCATTGCCCACCAAAAGGTTGTCGCATGGATCCGTTGAGGGCCCGAAAGGTTGAGCCTCTGCCACAATCTGGAGCAGACGAGTTGATCGGGTTGAGAAACACGCAGCCCCTGTAATATTGGGCCACCGCTCAGGGGAGGAGGATTCAGAAACCACTTGGGGCCGCTGAAGCGTCCGGGGCGGTCTCAGAAGAGGACACCACGCGAGCTGATCCCAGCGGGGTGGAAACGAATGTCCAGCGGTTCTGAGATGATCACATCTTTTGCGTGGCCAAGAACAACACTCGCGTGACCCCGAGAATCACGCCCACACCAGCCCCGGAGAACAGAGCCATGGGATCGACGAGTTGACCGGTCCCCATGGCCACGCCGATCGCCAACACGCCGACGGTGAACGCGTAGACGATCTCACCAACGACACGGCCGGCATTGAGGACAGGGGCAGCTGGTTGGGCCCGGCCGTGCGGGGCAACACTGGGCAGCCTGTTTGGGACCGGTGCTGCTTCGGGAGAGGAGCCGTCGGCAGAGCGTGGGAGCTCAGCCAAGGCAGCAGGCCTTGCTCCTGGGAGATTTCTGGGCGAGGACCAGGGCTGGTTCCTGGACCGATCTTCCGAAAGCGACAGGTCTCCCGAAAGCGAGGCGTCGTCATCGGGAGAAGACGGATCAAAGGCCCCATCGTCGTCAAGAGGGCTTTCAAAGTCCGTCTCGTCCGCGTCGGTCTCTTGGAATCCAGGTTCGTCGAGACCTGCCTCGCTGAGGTCGTCCTCCGGAAGATCCCAAACCGGGACGTCCGAGGAGTTGGATTCGGCAGGCTGTTGGGTTGTCTCTGAGCTGGCGCTGGCCTGATAACCTGAGGGGGTCCGGTGATCCGCAAGACCCTGCGTGCCCCCCCTTTTTGGGGAAGACTCCCTGCTGGCACGACCGCCTGGAACCTCTTCGGCACGATTTGGCGTCTGCCGGCTGGGTGTTTGCCCGGCTGGGCTGCTGGTGACGGCCCGATCAGAGGGATCACGGGCTGTTGGGGCTGAAGGGCTTGTTGGCCGCTGGGGGTCAGCCTTTGGCGATACTGGACTTTTGGTCGCGGGCGAATGAGCTGCCGGAGAGGATCTTGAAGGTTGATCAGCGGCGGAATCGGGACCGGACGCCTTGGGATCCTTGCTTGGATGAGACGCGGTGGTCTTGGCAGACGACGCTGCTGGAGGTTGACCGTTGGCCGAGCCAGAGCGTCTCAGCCGTGGCTCGGGGAGGTGCTCGATGGATGGGTCGAGCCAGGAGGCCAGAGCGTTGTGGACCGCAGCGGCTGTTTGGAAGCGTTTTTCCGGCTGCTTGGCCATCATCTTGCGGCAGATCTCTGCCAATTCGGTGGGCACATCGGAGCGGAATTCTTCGATGCGGCGCGGTTCTTGGCTGATGTGCGCCATCATCCGCTGCACAGGGCTGCCCTCGGGAAAAGGCGGATGGCCGGTCAGCAGAAAGTGCAGCGTTCCTCCCAACGAGTAGATATCACTCCGCATATCCACCCGGTGACTGTCGACAGCTTGTTCGGGGGAAATGTAATCAGCAGTGCCGAGGGCGTTCTCTTTGAACTTGCGGGTCAGCGAGCCTTCCTCACTGCCGACGCGGGCCAGACCCAGGTCCAAGAGTTTAATCAGCCCCTGGCTGTCAATCATCAAATTGCCAGGTTTAACATCCCGGTGAACAAGCCCGCGTCGGTGTGCGTAATCCAACCCGAGCGCACCTTGGCGGATGTACTCTGCGGAGAGGGCCGGATTCAGTGGACCTTCGCGGCGGACGGTAAAGGTGAGGTCTTCGCCGTCGACAAATTCCATCACCAAGTAATGGATCTTGCCTTCTCGTCCCAAATCATAAGCTTTGACGATATGGGGATGGTCGAAGGCCATCTGGACCCTACCTTCCCGCTTAAATCTTGCCAGGTAGGAGGTCGTCTCGATCAAATGCGGGGGAAAGATCTTGATTGCCACCAGCCGATCACCCTGCTTGGGGTCGGTGGCCAGGAGGACTTCACTCATCCCCCCTTTGGCGATTCTCTCCAGCAACTTGTAGCCGCCTAAGAAAAATCCCTTACAGCGGCCTTGCATCAACTTATCGTTCTGCCAATCGGTGATCAGTTTGGCTTCGACAAGTTCTTGGGCCAGGATCTGGCTGTCGGTCAGCCGTCCACCGGCTTTGCGATGAATGGTCGAAAGCACCTGCTCCAGCTGGCTGTGGGGAATGAGCCCACTGCGGCGAAGCAAGTCCTCATAGCGGTCGACAGTCAGCACGGCGGTCATAGGGCTGGCGGTCTTTCCAGGTGAGCTGCCGGCAAAGGGCATTTCAGACAACAAGCGAACGATTCTCCGGAAGCGAACGATTCTCCGGGAGAGCTCCGGCAACTACTTGGGATTGTTCAAGGATCTTAGGGGCCCGAGGCCAGCTACTGGGATCGGTGAGCGATTCCAATAGATTCCTGACTGCCCCCAGAAGAATTCCAACCTTGGCCATCGCACTTTCCCACACGAGATTTCCACAACGTCGGAATCGCTGGCTGGAGGTGCTGCCGGACCAACCAAGATTTTCCTCAACCTGCGTCGGACACCTCGCTCTTTGAGGCTTTCCCTGGTCGATTTCCAGAACAACCCTCAAGGTAGCAAGAATCTTGCTGCACCAGCGTTTCCTCTGATGATGATCAATCGTGCCCCAAGGCAACACTGTTCAACTGTCGCTGGACAGTTGTCTGCGCTGAGCTGCGCCGCCTATCGGTGACGGAATCTCAAAGCCACCAGAAACGGTGTGGCGGCTGTCTTAATGGCCAGGTCAAGCTTGGAGCCTCGGCCTGGGTGTTTGGTCACTGGCCTACCGGCAGTCTCTCCGCAATCTTCCCTCGCTTGACCACTGGACGATAGTTGCCACCCTCTGGTGTGGGTTGGGCGGTGATCACTTGTTTGCTTTTGAGGGTGGTGAACAAAACGATAAAGGCTTCTTCCAGTGGGGCTCCATTCTCATCGGCGAGATAGCCCGGCCTCCGCCAACCGCGTTCCCCTGGTCGGCTTTGGCAAACACCTGACTCCGCCAGCCGAGAACGAGGCATGCCAACACAGCTGGCTGCAGCGACCACCCATGTGGGCGACATTCTTGAGGCAACAATCTCCAGGATCGCTTCTTGGCCGCCAGAAATCGCGTTTTGACCACGGGTCATAGCCATCCCTTCGCACATACTTTTCCTGGAGGGTGGAAGCGTTCTCCTCTGAAAAACCTTTTAGCCAGGGAGACTTCCTTCCAGCATGCATCGATGGTCTTACGAACAGAGCAGCCTCTGTGGGACTGTGCTTAGTGACGTTGAGGTCGGACAAATCTCGGAACTGATGACCAGAGTGGTTCGACTGGCAGGCCACATCTTCCACAAACTGAACAACTTGCGGATTTTTTTACCAAAGGTCCTGGTTCCAATCCAGCGGCTCTGAAGAACCACAGCCGACTTCCCGTGGTGAGGTCGCGACCAGATTGACTTCAAAGAATCCTTGAGGACCTCGACAAGTGTTGGAAACCGACCCCTGCCGAGAACCCAGAATCCAGCTCGGGAGGATCCTTGGACTCTCAGGACTCTGGGGTGATGTTGTCAGTCTCGGCGAGCCCGCTTAGACTACTCAGTCTGAGATTCTGACAGAGCTGTTGCAAGCTCCCAAATCACCCGGCACGCTTTCCAGGATACCCTTGATGCCGGAGTTTTCCGCAGAGTTGGTCTTTACTCACCCGCCGGAGGCGGTCTTCTCGTTTCACTTGCACCCAGCCAACGTTCTTGACTTCATACCCAGCGCAACGGCTGGGCAGGTCGTTGAGGCACCCGATCAACTCCACCCTGGCGGTGAAGCGGAATTTCGGTTCTCGATCAACGGTATCTCCCAGAGGGTGCGGATGCGGCTGGTTGAGTCTCGCCCTCCGCAGTTACTCATCGACGAGCAGATTCGCGGGCCTTTCAAGCATTGGCGGCAGACTCATCATTTCAATCCCACCGACAACGGCGGAACGCGGATGACCTACCGGGTCGACTTTCTGCCACCCAAGGGAATGCTTGGCTTTCTCATCACCGAAAAACGGATCCTCCACGCTCTGAAACAATTGATCCCTTATCGGCAGCAGAGGACTCAGCAGTTGCTTGATCAACGCGGCCCCATTCCCCCCAGCGTACAAACCTGTTTTGGTGCTCAATCTGATCCCAACGTTGAGTCGTAAACCTTTCCGAGCAGTGCAGACGCCCTCTCTGGTCGAAAAACTCTCTCTGGTCGAAAAACTCTCTCTGGTCGAAAAGCTCTCTCTGGTCGAGAAGCTCTCTTCCGCTGTATGATCTCGCGCTGCCCAGTTGATGGACCGCTCCCTAGTTGATGGACCGCTCCCTAGTTGATGGACCGCTCCTCGTTGTCGCAAGTCGCTTCCGATGTCTGATCCGAACAGCCAAACTCCGGCAACCCCGTGCTCTCGAAAGCCTCAGCAGCCGACTGACCTGACCGACGGCTCTCCAGCCACAGCGATGAGCCCCCAAAGCGTGCTCGAGCGACTCATGGCCGTCATTGAGGACCGCCGCCGCAACCCACCAGCGAAAAGTTACACCACCTCCTTGTTCAATGGGGGAACCCCCAAAATCGGCGCTAAGATCACCGAGGAAGCCGCTGAGTTCGTCGAGGCTGCTGGAGAAACAGGAGAACAAGGCCGTGGCCATCTTATCCATGAAGCTTGCGACCTGATCTACCATCTCCTGGTGATGCTGGGTTACCACCAAATTCCTCTCGCAGAGGTTGAGGCCGAGCTCGCCCGCCGGTTTGGCATCAGCGGACTCGATGAAAAGGCCGCTCGGGTGAAAACCTCCCCGGACGCTTGATCAGAAGAACCTTCTTCAAAAAACCCTTTGATCAAACAGCATTTGTTCAAGAACGATTGAGGCAGCCAGTATTTGATCAGCCAGTGCTTTTTCTACTTGGCCTTGTCTAAGCCAGGTCTTATCTAGGCCAAGTCTTGTCTCAGCCAAGTTTCAGCCAGCTCGTTTACGGTTGCCTACCAACTGATCGGCATCTTGTTGCCACACTCTCCGATTCTGCCGCAAACTTCGCAGGTTGCCGTTTGTGAGATCCCCCAGGGCGGATACAGTACCACCTCGAGCCCGGCTTCATTGGATTGTGCTTGGCTGTGACCATCGCAATCCAGGTGATACCTGGATAAAACCCTGCTGGCTTTGTCCGGCCCGAATCAGCAAAGCGTGACCGGCGAACTTCCATGAACCAAGCCCCAGAACCAAATCATCTGCGGATCGGGCTTCCTAGTAAGGGACGGCTCAATGAGGTCAGCGTGGACTTGCTGCAACACGCAGGACTTTCGTTCCGGCGGATGGACCGCACTCTGTTTGCCAGGGTGCGTGATATGCCGATCGACGTCATCTTTCTGCGATCCGATGATATCCCGGTTCTCTGCGGCAAGGGCGCCATCCATTTGGGGCTGACCGGAAGCGACCTTGTCGCCGAAACGGAGGTCGAGGTAAACACCCTGCTGGAGTTGGGCGTCGGCCGGTGTAGCTTGGCTTTGTGTACTCCGCTCGATCGACCTATCTCCTCGCTGGCTCAATTGGATGGGAAACGTGTTGCAACCAGTTTTCCAAGGATCACCCGTCGGTTTCTGGCCGACCGCAGCGTGTCGGTTGATTTGGTCTCTCTCTCGGGGTCCGTTGAGGTGATGGTGCAGTTGGAGGTCGCCGACGCCATTGTGGACTTGGTCGAGACAGGAAGTACCTTAGCGGCCAACCGACTGCAGATCTTCGAAAAAATCGGAAACTACCAAACCGTGCTCATCCAAGGCCCTGATGGCCTGGCAGGTCCTCATGCCGAACTCATCGGCGAGATCGTACGCCGCCTCGAAGGGGTGATCATCGCTCGGAGCTGGTCCTTATTAGAGTACAACGTCGCGCGGTCTCAGTTGGCCGCGGCTGAGAAAATCACCCCCGGCTTCAAGTCTCCCACCGTCAACGCCCTGGAAGACCCCGACTGGTGTGCCGTGCGGGCGATGGTCCGCACCTCAGAAGTCCACGCCGTCATGGAACAACTGGAAAAACTTGGAGCCGCCGCCATTTTGGAAACCGAGATCCGCAATTGCCGACTCTAGGACCGCTGGGCCGCGATTCCAGCCCAGCCCGAGAAGTCAGCACGATCCCTGCATCAGTGGCACTTGGAATACCTAGCATTCTGGGTGATCGGTCCTTTGGGCCAGCGGTACTCGGAGGCCGCGGTGTTCTAGATCACTGGTGTTCTGGATCACTGGTGTTCTGGATCACTGGTGTTCTGGATCACTGGTGTTCTGGATCACTGGGTGTTCTAGGTCGGCTGCGTGTTCGTGGTCACTTTCCTGCTGATTCGGCAGTTGGGTTCTCGTGCAATCAGAGGATTCATGTCGAACCGACTAACAAACTCCGTGGAAACAAGGCACCTGGTCAGTTGCCGCAGAACGGGCCCTTCGGCACCAGAGTGCCAGCACAGCAGCATACCTACGGCCGGGTATTCTTGACCATGTTGATCATCAAGCCAACAATTTCTTAGTTTCGGCGTTTTCGGGAGAATGCTTCTTTTCGGCAAGCGGGTGTCGGGGGGGCTTCTTGTCAAAAAGGTTCGCTAAGTTGGAAACAGTTGACTTATGACACCGGTGGCCATCGCCGCATATTTGGTACTCTTTATCACAGTGGCGACCTTGTTTCTCGGCGTCAATTTGTTAGTGGGACGCCTTCTGCGGCCCCGTTATCCCACAGCCGAGAAACAGGAGATTTACGAGTGTGGCGAACCGACCATTGGTTCCAGCCAGGTCCAGTTTGATTTGAGATTCTATGTGGTGGCGTTGTTGTTTCTGGTCTTCGAGGTGGAAGTGGCGTTTTTCTTTCCTTGGGCCAATGTCTTCGGCACAGCCACCCAAATGGCAGATCCAGCCTTAGCGGAGGCGGTCTCGGCGGGCTCACAACCGGCGACCATCGCCGCGAGGCACCTCTATCACGCCTTGGCCGCCGAGCCGCCGGTCGATTTGGCCTCCCCCGGCGGTGCTGCCACGATGGCAGCCACAGGGCGGATGGTTGGCTGGATGGCCTTTGTCGACATCCTCGTTTTCTTCGGGGTCCTGCTGGTCGGCTTTGCCTATCTCTGGCGGCGGGGAGACATCAACTGGGTCAGAGCGTTCTCCCTGACTCAACCGGATTCCGAGGATCAGCTCTTGACAACCGATTCCTCCACGGCGGTCTCAACAACTGACCTGTCCGAGCCAGTCTTGGTACCCCATCGTCGACGATGGATTTTGCCTGCTGCTGACCCAGAATCGTCCCCAGCAGGCCCCCAATGATCTCAGCTTTTCATCCGGACACCCATAGATAGTCGCAACCAGACACTCGCAACCAGACACCCAGAAGCCAGATACTCAGAAGCCAGATACTCAACCAGCCAGTGATTCCAACAATGGTTTCAGGACAACTGGCCCATCCCCAGCAGCACCGAAGGCAACCTGGGTGAGGTGAGCGGTCCCCGAGCCAGTGTCCCAAACAGGGCCCATCGGTCACCACAATGGATGTTGCTGCGATCTCTCAGATCTTGGTCGAACAATTTGGAGACCAGGTCATCCCTCAAGTCAACCTAGAGACCCCGGATCCTTGGGTGGAGGTTGTAGCCGACCACTTGGCAGAGGTGGGTCGTTTCCTCCGCGATGATCATCGCCTGCAGTTCACGATGCTCAACTGCATCAGCGGTGTGGACTACACCGTTCCCCGCAAGGGAAGCAAGTTGAAGTTTGAGCCACACCTCGAATTGGTCTATCACCTGAGCAGTCTGGTTTGCAAGCATCGGCTGGTTGTCAAGGTCATCCTGCCGCGTTGGCACAACGATCAGCTCGGCCATCTTCCGAGAGTTCCCTCGCTCGCCGGACTGTGGCACACAGCCAACTGGCATGAACGTGAGGTTTACGATCTGATCGGGGTCAGGTTTTTGGGTCATCCCGATCTGAGGCGTATCCTTTGTCCCGACGACTGGGAGGGACACCCTCTGCGAAAAGACTATCAGATGCCCGACCAGTATCACGGAATCCGCGCCAGCTAACACTGTGAACAAGCATCCTCTCAGCAAAAATCCAAGGGAAATTCACTCTGTCCAAGGTCACTCGAGACAGAACCGTTTGTTGACCCTACAAACGCTGACTTTGGACAAGACCCTACCTTAGGGCTTGCGCTGGAGACTGTTGACTGTTGGACTGTCTCCGTTTTCTCAATCCAATTAGTTGGACTGTCCTAGATATGGCCATTGCCCACCCCGATGTTGTTGCGTGGAACTGTTGAGGGCCCGACAGTTTGGGCCTTTGCCACAATCTGGAACAGTCGAATTAGGTATTTAACCCCTCACGAGAGTCTGGCATGACCCCGGCTGATCCCTGGAACAACGACTTGGCCGATGGTGTCTTGGTCAACTCCCCCTCCCGTGCCTCCCGGCAGGAAATCAGCAACACAGGAGGTGGTCAGACCCGCGTCATTGAGCTGGACGTTCGCACTGATGAGATGTTGGTGAACATGGGGCCTCAGCACCCCAGCACACACGGCGTCTTGCGGCTAGTGCTCAGAACCGACGGCGAGGTGGTCAGCGAGGTCATGCCTCACATCGGTTACCTCCATCGGTGCGCCGAGAAAATCGGTGAGAACGTGTCCGCCCGTCAGTGGATTCCTTACACCGACCGAATGGATTACCTCGCCGCGATGAACATGAATCTCGGTTGGGCTTTGACCATCGAGAAACTCATGGGTCTGGAGGTCCCCCTACGGGGCCGTCACCTCCGCGTTCTCATCGCTGAGCTAGGGCGGATTGCCAGCCACTTAGTGGGGATGGGCGCCTACGGGCTGGACTTGGGGAGCCTGAGTCCGTTTTTCTGGGCGTTTCGAGAACGAGAGAAAATCCTTGATCTCTTCGAGCAAGCTTGTGGCGCTCGGCTGACCTACAGCTACCTGACCGTCGGAGGAGCCACCCATGACCTTCCTCGCGGATGGCTCGGGCGATGTGAGCAGTTTCTGGAGGGTTTTGAACCGGTCATCAGCGAATATCACGCGCTCTTGACGACCAATGCTGTTTTTATTCGCCGAACTGCTGACATCGGGACCCTGACTCCCGAGCTGGCTATCAGCCACGGGTGCACAGGGCCGGTTCTGCGTGGCAGTGGTGTCGATTACGACCTGAGGCGTGACGGCGAGGAGATCTACACTCGTCTGTATGAGGACTACCAGTGGGATGTGATTTGCCAACGCGAAGGCCATTATCCGATGGAGGGTCAGGCCCCAGCGGTTCCGTCACAAGCCCGGCTGGGTGACTGCTGGCACCGATTTTTTGTGCGGATGCTCGAGGTGGTGCAGTCGATCGGGCTGATCCGCCAGGCCCTGGAGAAATATAGTCAGAGCCCACCACCTTTTCAGGTTCCGGTGCGGATTCTTGAGAAGCTCCCTGCCGGGGAGGCGTATTTGGAAACCGAAGCTCCCCGTGGCCAAATGGGCTTTTACGTGGTCAGCGATGGAACGCCGATCCCCTGGCGGGCCCGGGCTCGTAGTAGTTGTTTTTGCAATCTCTCGGTGGTCCCCGAACTCTGCCGTGGCACCCTGATTGCAGATGTCCCTTCGGTGGTCGGTTCCCTCGATTTGGTCATGGGGGAGATCGACCGGTAAGCCCAAGCAGATGATCAATCGACCTTTGACCGAAGACTTGCCGATGACCCATTGGGTGGTCCGTGACTGAAGCCTTAAGTTTGTATCTTCCTGCTGACTTAGCGGCGGTGCTCTCGGCAATGATGCAGTGCACTCTGCTGTTAGCTTTGGCAGCATCGACGGCCTATGTGTTTGTCTGGGCCGAACGCAAGGTCTCAGCGCGGATCCAAGATCGGCTGGGGCCAACGCGAGTTGGCGGTGCCTTTGGCTGGCTCCAGCTGTTGGCCGATGGCATCAAGTTGGTTTGCAAAGAAGATACAGTTCCCAAGGGGGCCGATCAGCTTCTCTTTCGCGCGGCTCCCTACATCGCCTTCGCCGCGGTGTTTTTGGCCTATGCAGCCTTGCCCTTTGCTGATCGATGGGTAGCACTGGACCTGGATGTCGGGGCGTTCTTCATCCTGGCGGTGTTGGGGTTGCAGATCTTTGGGGTCATCCTCGGTGGTTATGCCAGTGGATCGAAATGGTCGCTCTTTGGAGCTATGAGAGAAGCAGCCCAGGTCGTCAGTTATGAGGTTCCGCTGGGCTTGTGTGTCGTGGTTGTGGTGTTGATCGCCGGCAGCATGAACCTCAATCAGATTGCCAACTTGCAAGCTGGCTGGTTCACCAGCTGGCTGCTCTTCCATGATCCGTTCACTTTCATCACATTCTTCGTGTTCTGTGTCTGTGCAACAGCCAGTGTGAACCGGGCGCCTTTTGATCTCGCTGAAGCTGAGAGCGAACTGGTGGCCGGCTTCCACACAGAATATTCCGGGATGCGGTGGTCGTTCTTCTTTTTGGCAGAATACGCCGCCATGTTCCTTGTCAGCGGTTTGGCCGCGGTGCTGTTCTTGGGCGGCTGGCATGGCCCTGTGCCTCTGGGCTCTTGGTTGGGGCTTGTTGGCCCAGGATGGGCCGGCTACCTCGGGAACTTGCTCGGGGTTTTGACGATGCTGATCAAGAGCACCCTCGGTGTGGTCGTGATGATATGGGTTCGCTGGTCACTGCCTCGGTTGCGAATCGACCAAGTGCTGGATGTGTGTCTGAAATACTGTCTGCCGATCGTCTCGGTCATGCTTTTGGCTGTGAGTCTATGGCAATTGCTGCTTCCCGGTGGGCTGCTGCCCCACCAGCCCGCCGCCATTGGTCGGTTCCAAGCCCGCGGCGTGCTCTCGGAGGCTCCTCCGGATGTCGCTCCAGCCAATCTGCCTGACCGCGTTCTGACTCACAAGGAAACACCAAAAACAGTCATACGGAACCCAGCGGATCTTCCAGAACGATTCAGAGTCTCACCTAAGGCCCCCTGAGAAGCCTGATTGGCCGAACACAGCAACCCTTGGCCCGCAACCGCAAGTCGAAGCCGGCAACCAGGCGATCCTTGGCGAAACACCCCCAGAGCGTACCTGATTCTCGCCAAAAGATTGTGAGACTGAGCCGAAGAATGCGGGCCTCCGCTGTTCCCCTTTGAGCGAGGACCTTGTGGAGACCCCAGGGATTCAGTGAACCGACGACCAGATCCTCATACGCTGGAGACCTCTGCAAAAGCAACGCTGGCCAAGGCAACCAAATCCTCAAGGCATCGATCCCGAGGAAGGCCATCACAGACCCGCCGTATCGGCAAGGCCGGGCGGCTGACCAACCAGAAAGGTTCCCCCGTGGAGCAGATAAACTGGCATACCTTTTTCTTCTTGTTGTTTTCGCTGATCACTTGCGGCGCAGCGATCGCTGTGGTGTGGTCCACCAGTGTTGTTCGGATGGCGACATGGTTGATTTTGTCGCTCGCGGGAGCCAGCGGTCTGTATTTCTTGGCCGGTGCGGAGTTCGTCGGAGCGATGCAGCTGATGGTTTACGTCGGCGGGACTTTGGTGCTGTTGGTCTTTGGTGTGATGCTGACTGCTCGGCGAAGTTGGTCGAACCTCCAGCGACGGGGCTGGAGCTGGTTGACAGCGGTTATTGTTGGGGGCACTCTCCTGGGACTGGTCTTGCTGCCAGCGATGCTCACTCCATCAGGCTGGCAGGTGGCAGCCCCAAACGAGTCAATTGGGCTCTCCTCCCCGCAACAGCAATCCACCGGAACCCAGATTGGGTCTTCTTTGTTGGGCCTGCGACCTGAAGCCTCCCTCAATCAGCCAGGTTCTGAAAGCCTGGCTGGATACGTGCTGCCTTTTGAATTGATTTCCGTTTATCTTCTGGTGGTGCTGATTGGATCAGCCTATCTTGCCCGCGCTAAGCGGAGCGCTCCCCCTCAAGAGCACGCGAGCTTTTCTTCCGGATCCTCCTGAGAAACTGACGATGCAAACGTCGCTGCTGGCTCTGATCACACAGCCGGTCGGGCTGACACACTATTTGGTCGTCTCAGCGGTTCTGCTGACCTGCGGTCTGGTCTGTATGATCGGCAAACGCAATGCCGTGGGCATTCTGATGGGCGTCGAACTCATTCTCACCGCCGCGACGCTCAACTTGGTAGCTTTTTCCAACCCGGCTTTCCGCAGTGACGATGTTCGGCCTTTAGGTCTGGATGGCCATGTCTTTGCCTTATTTGTGATAGTCTTGGCCGCTGGTGAGGCTGCGGTGGCGCTGGCGATTGGCCTGAATTACTACAACAGCCACGCCACCATTGACGTCGACCGCGGCAACGAACTTCAAGGCTAGCTGGGGCCTTGCTCTTGCTGAACCTATCCACTGGGAGGAATGCATGGCCCCTGATGTGCTGCTGCCGTCTTTGTTGACTGCCGCCTGGCTGTGCCCATTGGTCTCTTTTGTGGCCCTCACCCTGGGAAGCCTTCGAGGACTTCTTGACCCAGGGTCAGGGCGAATGGCCGCTTGGCTGGCAACCGGCAGCATTTTGCTGAGCCTGATCCTCTCCCTGACAGCTTTGGGAAGCTGGCTGGCCAATCATCCACCGCTTGCCCAATCCGCCTTTGAGGCTGACAGTTCGCCTCCGAGCTACTCAGGGGTGTGGTACACCTTGATCTCGCTGGGCAGTTGGCAGGCCCACTTGGGATACCACATCGACGCACTCACCGTCCTGCTCTTCGCTTTGATCACGCTGGTCGCTTTCTGCATCCACCTCTACTCCTTTTCCTACTTGGCCGGAGAAGGGAATCCCCAAGGGGTGATCGATCCCAATCTGACTGATTCCCAGGGAAAGCCCTTAAATCGCCCGGGCCGATTCGGGCAGTTCTTTCAATACTTGTCGTTTTTCTGCTTCGGTATGCTGGGACTGGTCCTGGCTGATAACTTGCTGCAGCTGTTTGCCTTTTGGGAACTCGTCGGTGCAGCAAGTTACTTTTTAATTGGCTATTACCGAGAGCGACCTGCAGCAGCTGCCGCTGCGAAGCAAGCATTTCTGGTCAATCGCATCGGGGATTTCGGATTTCTGATCGCCCTGATGGCCTTGTGGTCGGCTGTGGGCACGCTGACCTTCGCGGACCTGCCCGAACAACGCGGTCTGCTCAGGCAAGGCTCGATGATGCTGGCTCGCTTGGCTGAGACGCCCCAGGCAACTCTCGGGCCAGCGGCCGTCGGTTATGGGACGTTGCTGCTTGCTGGATTCGGCATCCTGGCTGGGTGTGCCGGAAAGAGCGCGCAATTCCCCTTGCACCTGTGGCTGCCCAATGCCATGCAGGGGCCGAGCCCGGTCTCGGCCCTGGTCCATTCAGCCACCATGGTGGCTGCTGGGGTCTACCTCTTCGCCCGGATGTTGCCATTGATGCCTGCTGAGGTGCTGTTGGTGACCGCCTATCTTGGGGCGTTCACCATGCTCTTAGGTGGAGTTCTAGCTCTGGCAGCTACCGACATCAAAAGAGTGCTGGCCTTCTCGACCATCAGCCAGCTTGGCCTGATGATGATGGGCCTGGGAGTTGGCGCGTGGCAGGCGGCCCTTTTGCATTTGGTCACCCACGCTTGCTTCAAGGCCCTGCTGTTTCTCGGGGCCGGCGCCGTCATACATTCCTGTGGGACCAATGACTTGTTGAGAATGGGCGGACTGGGGCGTGTCATGCCCTGGACAGCTGCTGGCGTGCTCATCGGCGGTCTTGCCCTCATCGGCCTGGGCATTCCTGGAATCGCTTTTGGTACTAGCGGCTTCTATTCCAAAGAAGCTTTGCTTGTTCAGATCAGCGTATTCACGGCACAAAATCCCGGGGATGTGATTTTGTCTTATGCAGCCTTGGCTGGAGCTGGTCTTACTGGGGCCTATTTTTTTCGGCTTTGGTATCTGGCCTTCAGCGGGGAGCCGCGAGATGGACGGGTGTTTTCTCACGCTCATCCGGCCCCAGCGTTGATGCGATGGATTTTGGGGAGCCTGGCGGTCCTGTCGGTGGGGGTGGCCTGGTCGATTCCTTGGGCAGGCTGGGGCGTGGCCGACCTTCTCGCGCAAGCTCGGCCAGCGGAGCTGCGAGGCGAAACTCTGGCAACCGGCGTACTCTGGGCGAGTTTCAGCATTCCTGGGGAGCGAGCTTCCCTGGGAGGGTCGAGCCATGAGCTGATTGGCTGGACCGCTCTGGCGATCACCTTCTTGGGTGTCATCGTTGTCAGTTCGGTCTACCTGGGCCAATGGCCCAAGGCCGTCTCCATCGACCAGCATCTGGCGGTGGCCACTCATGCTTTGAAACACGAATTCTGGTGGGAACGCTGGTCTGAACGCCTCTTGGGAGGGGCAACTCGGCGAGTCTCTCTGGTCATCCGTTGGTTGGATGAGCGAGTGATTGACCTTGGGCTTCAAGGCCTGGCCTGGTGCGTCTTGGCCGTTGCTCGATTCGATGACCTTTGTGATCGACGCCTGATTGACCGAGCCGTTGATGGTCTTTCCAGTTGGTGGTACCGCTTCGGCTTGGCACTGAGAAACCTCCAAACAGGTCAAATCCGTCACTATCTCTTGGCCAGCGCTGTGGCCACAGCAGCCCTGTTTCTGGCCCTCAGCTTCCTCCGAAGTCTCTGGACGAACTCCGATTGAGCTCGGCAACCATTTTGCAACTGCGGTTGTCCAACTGCGGTTTTCCAGCCGCGGTTCAACCCGTCCACAATCCCCCGATTGGTCACCAACCGAGGAATGTGAAACACTCCAATCAAGGTCCCAGAGTGATCGGGGCTGTCAAGCGTGGCGATTGGTCGCTCAAGGACCCAGACAAACCGATTTGTGATAAGAATCTATGAACCCTGCCTGGTGGCTGACCCTGTTGTTGTTCGCACCCTGCCTGGGCGCATGTGTTGTGCTGGCTTTGCCGAGTGATCGCCCGGGATTGCTCCGCGTGGTGGCCTTGGCATTTCTCATGCTCTCTCTGCTCTTGACCCTGGGCATGTTGGTCCCCGGAGTCGGCCCGGATGTGCTCCCCGGAATCCCGCAGGTCCAAGCGGTTGTCTCACAACCGTGGATCCCTTCTTTTGGAGCAGATTATTTTCTCGGCCTCGACGGTCTCAACACTCCTATGCTGGTGATGGTGGCGATTCTCTCGGCATTGGCCCTGCTGGCGAGTTGGTCCATCAACAAAAGCCCCAAAGCTTACTTGGCGCTGCTGCTGGTGCTGGCCACCGGCATGCTGGGTGTCTTCTTGGCCCTTGATCTGCTGTTGTTTTACGTATTCTTTGAAGTCGTGTTGCTGCCGATGTATTTTCTGGTGGGCTTCTGGGGTGGAGAACGGAAAGAATACGCTGCGATCAAGTTCTTCCTTTACACACTCTTTGGAAGTGTGTTGATCCTCGTTGCGGTGTTGATGTTGTTCTTTGCCAGCGACTTAACACAACTCTCTGCCGATGCGCTGGCTCGGGCTGAGGTCTCCGCAGAATCGCTTCAGCAGATCGCCCAAGCTCAGCAGGCAGGCCAGCCTCTGCACACCTTCAACTTGCTGGCTTTACGGGAACTGGCTGCTCAGACGGAGGTCTTCCAGCGTCCGATTCTTTTGGGACGATCGACGCAGTGGTGGGCGTTTCTGCTGTTGCTGATCGGTTTTCTCATCAAAGTTCCCGCCGTCCCGCTGCACACTTGGTTGCCAGATGCCCACGTTGAGGCACCCACGCCTGTTTCGATGCTTCTGGCTGGTGTGCTTTTGAAACTGGGAGGATATGGCTTGATCCGGGTGGCCTATCCGCTGTGTCCCGAGGCCGGCGAGCAGTTCGCGCCGCTGGTGGTCACCTTAGGAGCCATCAGTATCTTGTATGGCGCTTTTGCAGCCTTAGCGCAGACGGATTTCAAACGGCTGGTGGCCTACAGCTCTATTAGCCATATGGGCTACGTAATCCTTGGAGTCGCTTTGTGGAGCCTCGGCAACAACCGGGCAACTGGCTTTGATGCACAAGCTTGGTCGCTGGCTGCCAACGGAGCAGTCTTTCAAATGGTCGCTCATGGGATCACCTCAGCGGGGATGTTCTTTTTGGTTGGATGTCTGTACGACCGACTTGGGCATCGCGACTTAAATCGCTGTGGAGGGTTGTTCTCCAAAATGCCAGTGTACGCAGGCGTCTCGGTGGTGATTTTCTTTGCGGCCTTAGGGTTGCCCGGGCTCTGCGGTTTCATTGGTGAGGTGTTTGTGTTGTTGGGCTCATGGCCGTTTGCCCCCGCGGCAGCTGCGGTAGGTGCCTTCACCTTAATCATTACCGCGGGCTATTTTCTTGGGGCCCTACAGAGGGTCTTTTTAGGGCAGGAGTATGCAGGACCTCATGCTGAGCGTTTGGTCGACTTAAATCTCCGTGAACGGTTGGTCATCGGACCGTTGGTCGCTGCGGCGGTCGCCCTCGGGGTCTTTCCCGATCTGGCATTTCGGTACATCGAACCCACAGTCTCACGCAGGTTCTCGCAACAAGAATTCCAGCAACAAGAATTCCAGCAAGCCAGCTCGCAAGAGCCAGGTGTCGTTTCCCTGGTCCAAGAGACTCCTGTGGCCAACTCTGGAGGTTTGCGGTGAGCTATCAACAGCTGGTGCAATGGACGATTGCCGAGACCAAAGACGGCCTGCTGGCGATGTTGCCAGAGGTCGCACTTTGCTTGACCGTCGTCTTGATGCTGTTGCTCAGGACCTTCTCCTGGGGCTGGCGGGTGAATATGTTCTGGATCGCCCTGGCCGGCTCAGCATTGGCATTCTTAGTCTCCCAGCTCGACTGGGCCAACCAATCGTTCTTCGTCCCAGACCGATTTGGGGGCGAGGTATTCTCTGGCTTGCTGGTCTACGATCATTTCACGGCGTTTCTCCGTGTCGTTTTGTGCGGCTTGACGGTATTAATCGTCTGGCTGACCCGAGTCACCGGCGTGGCCGACCACGAGGACCGAGCCGATCTGTATACTCTGATTTTGGGTGCGACTGTGGGGATGTGCGTCATGGCCGCAGCCAACCATCTGCTGATGGTCTTTATCTCACTGGAGATGGCGAGCATCCCGGTCTACGTCCTGGCGGGCCTGCGTCGAGAGTCCCGCAGGGCGAGTGAAGCAGCCCTTAAGTTCGCTGTCTACGGGGCTGGGGCGGCTGGCTTCATGCTCTACGGAATCTCCCTTTTGGCAGGGGCCCTGGGAAGCCTTCATTTGCCCACCATGGCCGTCAACTTGGGTCAGCTGCTCACCAGCGATGCTGCCGCTGAGCAGGGGCCGGTGCTGTTGCTCGCCGGCGTGCTTGTGCTGGTCGGGCTGGCTTTTAAGTTGACCGCGGTGCCCTTTCACTTCTGGTGTCCCGACGTCTTTGAAGGGTCCACCGCTGAGGTGGCGGCCTTTTTGTCAGTCGCCTCCAAAGCCGCCGCATTGGCCCTGTTGGTCCGCCTGGCCGGAAGCTTGAGCGGACTGTCCTTGTCCGACCGCGTTTTCTCTCCCGAAACGATCGCCGCTCTGCAGCCGGCTCGAGCCATGGTCGTCGGCTTGCTGGCGGTTCAAGCCGGTATCACAGCAACCTTCGGGAACCTCGCAGCCTTTGGTCAGACAAACATCAAGCGACTGTTGGCCTATTCGACAATCGCTCATGCCGGCTACATGATGATGCCCGTCGCCGCGGCGGTGCACCTCAGCGGCGCCGATCCGGCCGCTGCTCGCAACGCTGTGGGTGCCCTCTGTGCTTACCTTGCTGTCTACCTGTTCATGAACCTCGGCGCTTTTGCCGTGGTGGCCGTCATCCGAAACACCTTCCAAAGTGAACGCATCGCCGACTACGCCGGACTGCTGCACTCCTGTCCTGGTTTGGCGATTTGCTTGACAGCGATTCTGGTCAGCCTCATTGGCTTACCTCCCTTGGCCGGCTTTATGGCAAAGTTCCAGGCCTTCGGAGCAGTGGTCTCGGCAGAATTGTGGCTCTTGGCCATCGTGGGGGCTGTCAACACCGCAATCAGCCTGTTCTATTACCTGCGGGTCGTCAAAGTGATGGTCTTTGATCCCCCACCAAAGGATCGCTTGCCCGCAGAGGTGCCTCTGCTGTTCTCCGCCGGTGGGCGTTTTGTGTTGCTGATGACGTTGCCTCTGGTGGCTTTGATGATTTTTTGGGAGCCTGTTGCTCAGTTAGCCTCCCGTGCCGTGCAACCAACTCAAGCCCCCGGACTCTCAAGCTCAATAAGTCCCTCAAGCTCAATAAGTCCCTCAAGCTCAACAGCTCTATCGAACTCAGCAGCAGTCCAAAAGGCTCGCCCCTGACCGAACTGTTCCCAAGCATCCTCGATCCCAAGTTAGCTCGATCCTAAGTTAGCTCGATCCCAAGTTAGCTCGATCCCAAGTTAGCTCGATCCCAAGTTAGCTCGATCATCACTGAGAGAGTTCCCCCACCGAACCCTCTGGGTTCGATGGTCTCACCGACCGGGGGTGTTGAGGACGTCCCGCACCAAAGGTGCCCTGAACGATGAGCCGCCCAGGTTCTTTTCAATCTCCCCCTCCAGGGCTGGCTTAGCTTGCCCTGGCGTCTCCCTGGTCTTCAGCGAACCTTCAGTTGTCACTTGGCCTCTTTCAGGAGCCGGAGCGTGGTCCAGCCTGCCGGTGACCGCCCACAACAACATCAGCAAGAGGCCAGCTCAACGGAACCGGCCACACACGGACCTTTCGCAAATCCTCAGAGACATCTGAGGATCAGTCCCCCAACCAACCTCCAGCGACCAACCGTTGCAGTGCTCAATGACCTGCTGTCTCTGGTATTGACCTCTCCGGTTCGCTACGTCGTGACAGCTCGCCCTTGGACCCCACCAAGCCGACGTGCAGCCCTTGCTGAACTCCAGCGAATTGCTGCTCAACAGGAGGAATTGGGAAACCGCTTAGCACGTTGGGTCCTCAATCGCGGTGGGCTACCCGATCCTGGGGGCTACCCAGTGGAGAGCTCACAGGTCCATGACTTGGCTTTGGACTACCTCTTGAAATTCGCCGAGCAACAACAACGACAAGATGTCGCCGCCGCGGAGAGCCTGCTGGAGGAATTGGTCCACGACCCGGAAGCCCAATCCGTTGCCGGAGAGGTGTTGGCCGCTTCCCGAACTCACCTGGCCATTCTCAAGCAGCTTTTGCCCGGGTCACGCTCGTAACTGGTTCTCCTTTTGGTGATGACACTCCGACGATCCACCGGATCGTTTCATTGCTCTGAAGGTTAGGTCTCGATGGCTGTTGAACTCGTTGATACCCACGCGCACCTCAACGTCGAGCACTTTGCCGAGGATTGCCCGCAGGTGATCGCTCGGGCCGCGGAGGCGGGAGTGCGGGCGATCATTTGTGTTGGCATCGAAGTGGAAACAAGCAGGCGAGCCGTTGAACTTGCCCAAGAACACCCGGAGGTGTTTGCAGTTGTGGGAATTCACCCCAACTCCTGTGGCAAAATCAACGCCGGGGATTGGGAGCGAATTGTGGAATTGGCCTCAGCCGACGGTGTGGTCGGCCTGGGGGAGACCGGGGTCGACCGCTACTGGGATGATTGTCCGGTGGCGGTTCAACGAGAGTCTTTCGCTCGGCACTTAGCCTTATCTCGCGAGACCGGCTTGCCTTTTGTCGTGCATTGTCGCGAGGCCGAGGCCGATACGCTGGAAGAGCTTCAGGCGGATTTCCAACAGAATGGGCCGCTCAACGGCGTGATGCACTCATTTTCAGGCACGCTTCAGACAGCCGAAGCCTGCTTGCAGATGGGAATGTTCATCAGCTTTGCAGGAATGGTGACCTATAAAAAATCTCAACCGCTGCGGGATGTCGCCGTCGCGGTCCCGGCCGATCGTCTCCTGGTGGAGACCGACTGTCCGTATCTTTCTCCGGAACCAGTTCGCAAGATCCGCCGCAATGAGCCCGCCCACGTCCGTCACACCGCCTCCCTGCTCGCCGAGGTCCGCCACGTTCCCCTGGAGCAATTGGCTGCCCAGACCACTCAGAACGCCCATCAGCTCTTCCGACTTCCCTAGTTGGACTGCCCCAGATGTGGCCATTGCCCAGCCACATGTTGCTGCATGGAACTGTAGAGTGCCCTTGAGGTCGGGCCTCTGCTACAATCTGGAACAGTCCAACTAGTCCTTGTTTCCTATGATTTTGGCAGTCGGTTGGACGTGAATCCCCCGATTCCACGAGAACCACCTGCCCAATCAGAAGGAAACCGACCACGAGTGAGGTTCTCAAAGCTGGCTTGGGCGGCAGTGGCTGGGCAACGATCGGCCAGGAACGTCACCGGCGGAATGGTGGCCGGGGTGCCTATCTTGACCACTGAGGCTGCTGGTTGGCACGAGCTGCTAGTGGCCCAGGGGCTGTTTGTTGTTCCCCACCTTCGTAGATGGAAAACATCGCCCAGACGGGCAGGTGATCGGAGACCTCGAGTGCCTGCTCGCGGGTCAGGCCGAATTCTTGTTGCAGCTGCAGGACCCCGGCGGTGCCGGTGTATTCGATGGTGGCTTGTTGGTGAAAGAGGATATTGTCGTACTGTTTGGTCAGCCGAGTGTTGGTTGGCTGATTCTGGATCACCCAGAGAATCCCGGGCATCTCGCCCAATTCACCAAACGTCCGATCGTTGGCATTCAAGTCACCCAGCAGGATGATGTCATCTTCGCCGCGACCGTCGTTCCGCACAGCCTCAAGGACATCATCCAGCACATTGACCTCTAGGTCGACCTCGTCGGGATCGGTGTGGATGTTAATCAGCGAGAAGGTGAAGGCCTGCTCGGGAGGTGGGCCGCGGACACGGAAAGCTCCGACGAAGGGCTCCCGGTGCAACAGATCCTTGGGGTCCCCGACGACGTAGCTGCTCTCCCGGTCGATCTCGATTGTGGTCGTGTCAAAGACATACGCATACTGCTCTTGGCTGGTCGTCCGGCCGAGCCGCCGGCTGATGGCGTAGTCGTAGGCCGCCCCTTGAGCGTTGACCAACTTGATCAGCTCCGGCAGAACGTTCTGCTCTCGTGAACGGATCTCCTGAATGGCGACCACATCAAACTTTCGCATCACCTCGGCCAGAACCCGCATCACCTCAGGCTTGCGCAGTTTCGCCTGGCCAAAAACCTGGATGTTGAAGCTGGCAATGGCAACGGCCCCTCGTTGATGGGCAGCGGGCCGGCTGGACGGCGGCTGTCTCCCGGAACCCGGGCCTGAACTGGGCTGCCAAAGATCAGCAAACTTGACATCCAAAAACCAGGTTGAGCCGCTAAACAGAACAACTGCTGCCACCAGCAGTTGGGCAAGTTTCCACTTCACAGCCGGTCCTCCGTGACCACGCAACTGAGGGATCTGAGCCTGTTTGTCGTCGGCAGGATAGCCGAGAAGGCCAAATCCGCCCTAGTCCGATTTGGCCTGCTACACTTGCAGACAGAGTCCAGACCGGCAGCACACAGCACGAACAGGCCCAACAGCCCAGCGTTAAAAGCCCAGGGCCAACAGTCCAGCGCCAAAAGCCCAGGCCCAAAAGTCCAGGCCCAAAAGTCCAGCGCCAAAAGCCCAGGCCAGTAAGCCTAGGCAAGAAAGTCCTGGCGGCTTGGCCAGAGGCCACAAGCGTGCTGATGGGGCGAAGATCGACTCCGAGGAGGATTGGGGCGGATTTGGGCGAGGCAGGTTCGGCGAGTTGATCGGCAGCTTACTTCTTGGCGCGTTGGTAGGATAGAGTTTGATGCAAGAAGGGATCTTCCAGCGGGATTGTGTGGAAGGGCTCCAAGCTCTCCCGGCAGGCAGCGTTGAGCTGGTTTTTGCCGATCCGCCGTACAATATCGGCTATGAGTACGACCTCTACAATGACCGCCAGAGCGCTGAGGGGTATTTGGATTGGAGCCAACGCTGGATCAAAGCGGTTGGTCGGGTGTTGCGTCCCGATGGGACCTTTTGGTTGGCTATTGGTGACGAGTATGCGGCGGAGCTGAAGGTGCTGGCCCAGACTGAGTGTCAGCTGAAGTGCCGCAGCTGGGTGATTTGGTACTACACCTTTGGCGTGAACTGCCAGAAGAAGTTCAGCCGGTCGCATACGCATCTTTTGCATTTTGTCTGCGATGAGGGGAAATTCACCTTCAACGCGGATGATCCTGCCGTTCGGGTCCCTTCTGCCAGACAACTGGTCTATGCCGACCGAAGGGCCGACCCTCGCGGCCGGCTTCCGGACGACACCTGGATCCTGCGACCTCAAGATGTTGCTGGGGGGTTTTCTCCGCTTGAGGATACGTGGTACTTTCCCAGGGTTGCTGGAACATTCAAGCAACGGGCTGGTTGGCACGGCTGCCAGATGCCCGAACAATTGTTAGCTCGCATCATCCGCGTGAGCAGCCATCCTGGCGATTGGGTGCTGGATCCCTTTGCTGGCAGCGGCAGCACTGCCGTGGTGGCCCGTAAACTCCGCAGAAGGCCGTTGGGCTTTGAGATCTCGCCCAATTATGCCTTACAGGCCAGCAATCGCCTTGCTGAAGTGCAACCCGGGGACCCTCTGGCAGGCGCCTCCGACCCTCTTTCCAGCGCTCCGACAACCGCTGCGGGCAAACCGCTGAAGTCTGGCCGGTCATCCCGCAAACCTGATTGACCCCTCTCCAGGAAGCCTGCGGAGAAATCTCGATGAAGTTTGCCATCTGCAACGAAACCTTTCAGGATTGGCCCTTTGACAAGGCCTTTGCCTTGGCCAGCGAATGCGGTTACACCGGCATCGAGATCGCCCCGTTTACCATTGATGAAGACGCGCGTCGAATCTCCGACGGCCAACGACGGGAGATCCAACGGCAGGCCAAAGCCGCGGGATTAGAAGTGGTCGGGTTGCACTGGCTTTTGGCCAAGACACAAGGCTTGCACTTAACCAGCCCCGAGGCAGAGGTCCGGCGAGAGACCGCGGAGTATCTGAAAGAACTAGCACGCCTCTGTCGCGACCTTGGGGGATCGGTGCTGGTCTTTGGCTCACCCCAGCAGCGGAACGTGTTGCCCGGTCTCTCTTACCAAGATGCCGTCCAAAACGCCGTGGAGGTTTTTCGCGAGGTTGTGCCCACTCTGGAAGATCACCAGGTGGTGCTGGCCTTGGAACCCCTCGGACCCAGCGAAGGAAATTTCATGAACACCGCTGCCGAGGCGGTGGCGATGTTGTCGGAGATTGGATCCCAGTGGTGCCGGCTCCACCTGGACTGCAAAGCCATGTCCAGCGAGGCCATGACTGTCCCCCAGGTGATTCGCAACAATGGCGAGTATCTGGAACACTTTCACGCCAACGATCCCAATCGTTTGGGCCCCGGTTTCGGCGACTTGGACTTTGAACCGATCTTTCAGGCCCTTCAAGAGATTCGCTACCGTAATTGGGTATCCGTCGAGGTTTTCGACTACTCACCGGGCGTGGAACGTCTCGTCCGGGAAAGCATCGACTACATGAAAACGTGCTTGGCGGCCAATGGCTGACTCGCGACGACCCGCCAGCAACCCCACGGTCTCCTTGTTCGAAAATGCTTGGCAAAAAGTCTTTGCCACTGCGGGAATGATCCATGGCGATGGAGTCAGAACGGTTCAACGGATCCGAGGACGATTGGGAGCCGGAGGAGATCGAATCCTGGGACGGCTCAGACGAAGTCGAGTTCTTTCGAGAACATGAGGAACTCTATGGGCTGCTGCTGATGGTCGATCAGAAGCTGGAGAATGCTGGTGATGGACTTGTGGCGGTCTTCATTCCCGGAACACTCGGGTTGTGCGTGGCCATCCATCTGGAGTGGTTCCCGGACTTTTTGGGATTGCCGGTAGCCAAATTCCAGAGCTTTTGGTTCTTCCTGCTGCTGGGCATTCTGGCGTTGACAATCATCGGGGCTGGCACAAACAGCCAAAAGCAGATGATCTACCGGCGTTTTCGACCAGAAATCCTCGACTACCTGGCCACTCATCAAATCTCCGGCTACCAGCTGATCGCCCGAATTGAGGGTCAAGCGGCACTCAGCGATGTGGCGGAAATCTTGAAAGCGGACGCCACACTCCGGCACGGCTTCCCTAGATCGCTCCCGGGTTCCCGCTGAAGGTCATCTCCTACTGACTGCCAAACTCCGGAAGCCATCCAGACTGGCACGTGGCTGCCACAGCTGGTTCTGTCACAACCGGTCGTCAAGGTCGGGAACTTGTTACACACACAGGGGGACAATCAACTCCAGCATCTACTCAGTCGGCAGTGGCGCAATTAGCATAGGGTGGTCTTTCGGGATCCGTGCATCCTTCCTCCTAAAGTCTGAACCTGGCCAAACTAAACCTGGCCAGTCTAAACCTGGGCAGTATAAACCTGGGCAGTCTAAACCTGGCCAGTCTAAACCTGGCCAGACTGATTGGCTCAGCGCACGATTCTTCAGCTCGGCCCTGTCGACGGAACCTTCCGCATGAAGCCCGAACAGCCTCGTTGCCAGCGACGGGTCCGCTTACCAGAGCTGGCCAATCCAGCCAATTTCAGGATCGATCTTTTCAGGCTGGCATTTTTCATACTGGCATTGAGCGGATGGCTTGCGTTGGCCGGGGGTTTTGCGTTGGCTCAGAACAACCAGAGCCGACGCGTGCCCAAAGCGGAATACTTTGCCACCGTTCAGTTACTGAGGTTGGGGGAGTTCGAAGATGGGTTCGATCTGGCCCGTGATGCCAAACGCCGAGTGATCAAGACCGCTCAAAGCCGTTGGATTGACTCCATCTGTGCTCATACGGTCGCTGGGGAGTTGTATTACGAAACTGGTCAGCTGCCCAAGGCGATGGACGAGTACACCGCTGCACTCCACTTGGCGGCTCGGTTTCCTGATTGGCTCTTGGATCTCAACCTTCCGCAAACGCTGAGGCCCGTTGGCTCCGTTCGCCCGGCTCCCTGGGAACGCGCCGCCGGACTCAGTCAACCACCGTCCCGGCCTGCTCATTTCCCCGACGTGTTTCTCATCCGCCAGGGGAAAATGGTCGATAAGCAACAACTCGCTCGCGGGGGGATCTTTAAGCCACCTGTGCTTTTCCCAGTTATCGCCACAGAAATTGTGCACTGCACGGCTCACGCTTTACGGCGTCGACGCGAATTGTTGGGACCGGCAGCGCACCACGATGCCCTTTCGGCGACTTTAGTGGCCAACTGGACCCAAGCCGAACGGCCCAAGGGCCAGTGGGTGGGCGTCTGGCTGGATCTGCAGTTGGGTTTGGCCTACACGGCCAGCGGGAAAGATCGACTCGCCAAAACGCTGTTGGCCCGCAGTCTGCAGATTCAGGGGATGGACCATACTCTCACCGCGCATGCCCTCTGTGAACTGGCTCGCATGGAGATGGAGGCTGGCGACCACCAGCAAGCCATCGCCCTTTATGGCCGGGCTGCCTCGGTTTCCTTTCAATTTGGTCAGGCTGAGCTGCTGGAGGATGCCTTCCGCGGTGCCCATTTGGCGTACATCCTCTCAGGTCAGCCAGGGGTTCTCCCCAGCCTCGAGCCAGCAGCAGCTTGGGCGAAAAAGAAGGACCTGCACAAGCTGGAGGCAGCTCTGCGAATCTGTCTGGCCGATGCGGCTCTTGACAACGGCCAACCCGCCGAGGAGCTGTTGGCCCGGGCAGCCCAAGCGATGAAGGGCACCGAGTTGATCGCCGGCAGACACGGAGCTTGGTGGCAATTTCATACCGCAGCGGCACTGCACGCCCGGGGCCGACCGGCCGAGGCTGAGGCGGCCTTGGCGGCTGCTCTGGAATACGGCCGCCGTGGATCGCTGTGGGCCTGGCATATTTTCTTCATTGATCGGCTTTATCAGCAACACGCCTTTTCCACCCGAGAGGCACTCGATCTTTACCGCCGGGTTCTGCATGAACCGAGCTCAGCGGACTGGCGAACGCGGCCGTTGGAGACGCTCTCGGTGATCACCACGCCTCACCGGCCCATGTTGGTGCGGTGGTTTCAGGCGGCGTTGTTTCGCAAAAAGCCCAAAGCGGCTCTGGAGATTGCCGAGCTAGCTCGACGCGAACAGTTCTACACAACGCTGCCTCTGGGTGGTCGTCTTCTGGCACTGCGATGGCTCTTACATGGGCCGACTCAGGGGCTGCCTCAAGAGGCCAAGTTAGAACGCATGGACTTCCTGGGGCTCCGTCCAGGCTACGATCTGTCGATCAAGCGGACTGAGCAACTGACCCAAGAGCTACGACAGCTGCCGGTATTGCCCGGTGATCAAGGTGAGGTTCAACGACGTCGTAAGGCTCTCGGAGCCTTGGCAGTGGTCACGGCCAAGCAGGAACAGATTCTCAGACACATGGCGTTGCGTCGAATTCCGGCAACGCGGTTGTTTCCGCGGCTGCGTGGTGTCGAGGAGGTTCAAGGGTTGTTGCCTCCGCGGCAGGCCGTGCTGGCGTTCTTTGCGACGGACTCCCAGGTCTATGGCTTTTTGATCAGCTTTGATGAAGTCCGCGTTTGGGAAGCAGGCCGTCCGGAAGATCTCTTTGCCCGAGTTCAGCGACTGCTGCGTGAGTTGGGCAACACCGGGCCTGAGCGGCAGCTAGACTGGGAGCAACTGCATCAACCGCTGTGGCAGCAAACCGCCGGCGAGCTGCTGATTCAACTCACCGGCGGTCTGGATGAAAGCGATTGGTACACCCAGTACGATGAGATCTGCGTCGTGCCGGATTGGGCATTGTGGTATGTCCCCTTTGAGATTCTCTCTCCGCGGACCTCTCTGGCCGGAGCAGACCCGTGGCCCAACCACCTAAAGCAGCGTCGGTTCGCACCAGACGCTACTCAAGAAGGCAGATCTCCAGAAGGCAGATCTCCAGGGGGCAAATCTGCACGAGATATCTCGTTGGCCAAGTCTGAGGAACGTATCGATTTGCAGCTAACTGGCATGATTTTGAGGACACGAATTCGTTATGCTCCAACCATTGGGACGGCGGTGAGGTCGGTCTCAACTTCGCGTCCCAACGGACCGACGGTGGTGACCTTAGGGCGGGTCTTTCCGCAGGATGAATCGGCACTGGCTGAGCAGACCCTCCAGCGGCTGAGCCGACGAGTCAGTGAATCGGTCGCACTCCCCAGTGACCCCGGAAGTGCTGTCGGGTTGTCGGTGAGCACCTTTGATCGGCTGCTGGTGCTTGCAGAGCTGCGGTCGGCAGCTCACATGTTGCAGCTGAAGCCGATTCCCTTGGCGGACCCCAAACAGCCCTCAGCCACCCTCGGTGACTGGCTGCAGTTGCCCTTTGCGGGTCCGCGTCAGGTCATCATGCCGGGCTTTCGCTCGGCCGCCGAGCACGGTCTCAGGGGAACGGCCCCAACGGCCGCCGGTCTCGATGTGTTCCTACCAGCCTGCAGCCTGCTGGCGAGCGGTTCTCAAACAGTCCTCTTGTCCCGCTGGCGGACCGGCGGGGCAACCTGCCACGATTTGATGCGTGAGTTCTTGCAAGAGCTCCCCAACACCACGCCAGCAGACGCCTGGCAACGCAGCGTCCTGCTGGTGGGACACCATCCAATCGACCCCCTGTCCGAACCGCGGCTGGAGATTCCTGTCAACACACGTCGTCCGCCCAGGGCTGCGCACCCGTTTCTTTGGTCGGGATACCTGTTACTGGATAGCGGGCCCACTGCCGGACAACCTCTGCAAGCCGGCCGGAATGCCCAAGCCCACCCCTTCTTTGGTCCTCGCTTTGGGGTATGGAAGAAAGAATCGAAGGTTGTCGACCAAAAGCTCCGTGACCGAGGCTAACCTGTGACCGAGGCTGACCTGTGACCGAGGCTGACCTGTGACCGAGGCTGACCTGTGACCGAGATTGGCCTGTGACCGAGGCTGACCGTTAGAAAGTTCTTTGACAGACTGCTTTGGAGTTTTCTGTCACCAGCACCGGGAAACCCAATCGTGACGACAGTCAAGCCGGAGACAGTCTCGTTCACGCGATTCCACTGAAACAAGCTCATCGAAATACTTTTCAGTGCCACCAGCTCATGGAAGCAACTCACAAACGCTTCCTAGGAGAGAACGACAGGCTAATGGCAATATTTGGCACTTATTCTATTTAGATTGCTAACTGCAGCAATCACTTCAGCAACGATTCATGTTCTTCATTCTTGCAGGTTTCCCAGGGAGTTCTCGGCGGAGCGACCGCGTCTTCGGTGGGAACATTTCAGGGCTTGTCGAGAACAAGCTCAACTGCCAAGCTGCCGTTGAGTTGTCAACGATGGTGTGGACCACCGGGGAAACTTGCGGTTGTCCCTGTGTCAGGCGAAACATTCGATCAACTTGAGGAGGCTACCGTGAGAACCCTTTTGACTGTCTTGGGCCTTGGATTGTTGGCCTGGGCATCTTCGGCGACCGCGAGTCCCGGCGCTGAGGTCACGACACTGATTCCCAAAGACACGCCAATTGTTGTGCTGGTGGACGATCCTTCGCAATTGGAGGCCCACCTTGGTGAACTTGCACAGGCCATCGGCGCGCCTCTTCCGGAGGGAGATATCCTGAAGATGTTTCCATTTCCTCCTCCGTGGGTTCGTCAGTGGGACCGCACTCGCCCTGTTGCGTTGACCTTCCGATTTGACACGATGCAGGCTGTGGCGCTGATTCCCACGAAAGGGGACTCAGCAGAAGCTCTCAAGGAACTCGATCCAGAAAACGACGGAGAAATCCCTTTTGTCAATTCGAGCCTGCGAGTTCTTGCCAAGCCGGGTTATTTGGTCGCCAGCCAGACAAACGGCGCGTTGCGTCGGTTCCGAGAAGTCAAAGAACCTTTGCAACTGTTAGACTCTGAGCGTAAAGCTCGGAAAGATGCTGATGTGTTCTACCATGTTGCCATGGAACCGTTGCGAGCCTGGATTCGAGTGGGTGGTGGTCTGGTTTTGGGCTTCATGGGGCAGGCCTTGCAGCAGGTCCCTGCCGACCAGTTGGGAGGTCAGGATCCGGAGTTCGTCTTGGAAGTCTACAAGATCTTGTTTGATGGGATTTTTGAACTCGCTGACCAGACAGAGCTTGTCTATGGAGGAGTGGGTCTCTCGGCTCAAGGAGTCCGCAGCGACTGCCACATGGTCTTTGTCAAGGGTTCGCAGTTGCAACAAGCCTTTGCAGCAATCCGTGTCTCTGAAGATGACCTCTTCGAGGGACTGCCGGCGAATCCCTTTTTGATGGCCTTCGCCTGCGGTGGCCCTCAGTCGGGCGAGTTCCTGAAAGACATTTCCGTCGCCTACATCAATGCTTTGGCAGAAAACACAGAGATTCTGACAGAAGAAGCTCAGAAACAATTTCTCAAGGCTGCCGAGCTGTACACTCAGTTCTCTGGGTTGGCGATGTCCATGGAATTCGCCGGCCAGGACACCGGGATCTATGGCTTGTACCGCTATCGCGACCCTGCCACAGCATTGCGGATCTCCCGTGAGATGATGGAGGCCTCTAAGAGTCTTTATCAACAAACAGGACCCATCTCCATCGAGAAAGTCGCTCATGGCAAAACGGTCGCGGGACTGCAGGCGGATATCTACAAGATGATTGCCAACGAAAACGCTCCGCCAGAAAGTCAGCGGATGCTGGACGCCATCTACGGAAAGGAACCGAAGATCGTGCAAGCCGTTGTCGGAGACAACTTGGGATTTGTGATGGGTCCGCGGCCCGAAACCATTGCCAAACTGAAACCAGGTGGCAAGCAATTCTCCCAACAGCAGGCTGTCCAGAAGGCCCTCAGGCTTGTGCCGGGCAAGCCTTTTTGTGTGATGTTGGTCGACCCCTTGGGGGCTTTGAGGACGGTGAGCTCGATGCGAGATGTGTTCCCCGTGGATCCCCCGCAATTCAAGCCCCCGCGAACTTCTCCAACCCCAGCGATCACTGCAGCAACAGCTGACCAGCAGGGAGTGCAGATCTCCCTGCGGATCCCAGCTAAAACCATCAAGGCCATGATTGAGACCATCAGAACAGCAGAGTCGCAGGTCCAAGAAGAGGAGTTCGAATTCTAGGCTGCAGCCATTGCTCGTACTGTGCTCCAGATTAGTTTTCGACTCAGGGCAACCACCGGAAGCCCGGACCCTCGGTCTCCGGCAATGATCCCTCAAAAACTTTTCCGGGAATCAATCAGCAGCAGAAAGAAGCTGGAGAGACCAAGAGTTCAACATTCCACAACGGCTCAGGCGAAGAGGAGATGCCAAAGGGTGGGGCCGGCAGCCATCAACGCGTGCCGCTGGTCCCACCCTCTTTTTGGCTCCGTTGGTTTTTCTGTCTTGCTGGTCGCAGGCTTGATCCTCATCTGCCTTGGTTTGCGGCTGAAGCTTCGCCGGGTCAGCGCTGGTCAGAGATTTGCCAAGGAAGTTGCCTACCCGGGGTTGCGACCAGTCTGAGGAGGCCCCCGCCCCAGCGTTACTTTTGGGCCTCGATCCGGTAGACAGCCCGGTCGGTTCGCAGAATCAGGGCCCCCTCGGCGACCGCTGGAGATGCAAAGAAGGCACCATCAAGCTCGTTCTTGGCGACCTCATTGTATTCGGCCCCTGGTTTGATGAGGGTGGTGATCCCCTCTCGGCTGCAGAAGAAGATCAGCCCGTCGGCATACATCGGCGAGGCAGAGAAGTTCCCCCCCAGCCGGTGCTGCCAGTTCCGCTGACCTGTCTTCGCATTAACACAGGTGGCAACTCCCTTGTCGCTGACGAAGTAAAGTTGATCGCCCACCAGCAAGGGAGAGCTCATCGTGGGTACAGCCCGCTGAAACCGCCAGAGGATTTTGGGCTGCTCGGTGGCATAGTCCACGCAAAGCATTTGCGGTCGCATAAAACTGGTGCTGAAGAACGCCTTGCCGTCCTTAACAACCGGACGGGAGACTAACGAGAAGCCAAGATGGTCGTAGTGGAGCTTCCAGAGCTCTCGGCCATCAGCTGGGTCGTAGGCGTACAGCCAATCGGAGGCGGGGCTGAGTAAAACCTCACGTCCGTCGACCTCGACCAACAAAGGGGTCGCGTAGGATTTCTTGAATTGGGGGTTGCTGGCCATCTTTCCGCTTCGCGGAGTCTTCCAAGCCACCTCACCAGTTCGGGCGTCCAGAGCAGCGATATACTGCAGGTCACTGCCATCGCAGTGAAAGATCAGACGATTCTCCCAGAGCACCGGCGAACTGCCCGGGCCGTTTTCGTGCATAATTGGCAAGTCGCGGTTGGTCCACAGCACCTCACCGGAGGAGGTCTCTAAGCACGCAGTTCCGTAAGTTCCAAAATGGCAGTACAACTTGCCGTCAGCCAACACCGGGGTGGGCGAGGCATAACTGTTGAGCTGGTGGATCCACTGAGGGCTTTTCTCGTTGAGAAGCTCGATATTGTACAAAAGCTCGCCGGTACGCTTGTGCACACACACCGCTCTGAGACTGACCTCGGCAGAAACGGTCAACGGTTGATTCCCTGTGTTGGTCTCCAGACGCTGCTTGGTCTCCCGCTGCGTGGCAGGCCGATCAACTCCCGTGGTCATCCAAATCTCATCACCAGCAATTACTGGAGATGACCATCCTTTTCCAGGAACTGGCGTTTTCCAGGTGACGTTTTTGGTTTCGCTCCAATGGCGGGGCAATCCCTGGACCTCAGCGTGACCTTGTCCATCAGGCCCTCGCCACTGGGGCCAACCCTCGCCGGCGGCCAGCGAGCTGCTCAGCCCAAGGCTCAAGGGCAACCCAAAGGCCAAGACCAAGAAAAACGCGGTTGGTTGCAGCGGCATCAGATCTCCTCGTTTCAAACAATTCCGGCTGAGAGACAAACGCCACCACGGTAGCCCAGTGCCCCCCCGATCGCAAGCTTCCTGAGCCTGCAGGGCTGTTAGGATGTGGGGTGAGGGCAATGGCGGCAGTCAACTTCCGGCGAGGCCGGACCAAGCCCGCCTATGCGGTCTTTCCCATCACAGCCGAAGGCGGCAACAGTGAGGTGTTCTGCCTCGGGGAGCGTGGGTGCTTGTGGAGGACTTTCTTTCCAGACCCACCGCGGTTCTGCCCCGGTATGAATTCTTTTGACTGATCCGCCTAGACGCAGAGATGGACTTTGACGATTGTTCGGGTCGGACAGTGATATCCAGAACGATAGAATTTTTACCGGATGGCAGTTGCGCTCACTGCCGATTCACGACTGATCACGCAAGATGACCAAACCGGTCTACCGGGCAGCCCGCCCTGCACACCGGGATCAACAGCCCGAGGCGAGTATGACCGCCAAACCAGACTCCGGCACCGATCAAGAAACCGCTCTGTCGGATTTCTCCGCCAAGGAGCCACCCCCAACAACTCCTCCATCCTCGGAGGCCACCCCCCAAACGCCCGCTGACTCGGCAGAGCATCACTCCGGGGCACAAGCCCCCCAGGGCCAAGAGGACCAACCGGGTGAACAAGATGCCGAGAGAGAGGAACCATGGCAGAGCGAGGAACCATGGCAGAGAGAGGAACCATGGCAGAGCGAGGAACCATGGCGAAGCGAGGAAAGAGTGCAAAGCGATTTGGAAAGCGGGGGCCGCAATGGTGAAGAAGAGCGGGCCACCGATGGTTTGGGCTCACTGACGCTTTGGTCGCTGGTGACCGCCAGCTTTCTCAATGCCTTCAATGATAATGTGTTCCGTTGGCTGGCTGTCGGGATCGGAAAGCAGATTTACCCAAACGGAAAGTCGACCATCCTTGCCCTTGGGGGAATCTGCCTCGTCCTACCGTTCCTGTTCTTTGCTGCCCCAGCTGGCTGGCTCAACGATCGCTTTAGCAAGCGTTGGGTGATCATCGGCGTGAAAACCGCCGAAATTGCCATCATGCTGCTGGGCTTGGTGGCGCTGGCCTTTGAGCAAGTCTGGTTGATGTTTGTCACCGTCTTTTTGCTGGGAACGCAAAGTGCCTTGTTCGGTCCTGCGAAATTGGGAACGCTGCCGGAGAGCATCCGTTTTCAGAGGTTGGCCAAAGCCAACGGCATCCTCAGCCTGACGACCTTTGTCGCCATTATTCTGGGCACACTGGTGGGCAACTTGCTCTCGGTGGGCTATCAGGCTCAAAAAATGTGGGGGATCGCCGCTGCCGCGGGGGTGACTCTCTCGGCAGCCTTGGTTGGATGGGCCGCCAGCTTCGGAATCCGTTCCATCCCTCCGGCTGGGCCCTCGGGGGTTCATCCCTTGGTCAAGTTCGCTCGCGACTTACGGACTCTGGCCGGAAACTCCGCGTTGTTACAAGTCACCCTGGGCATCGCCTTTTTCTGGTCGTTGGGAGCCCTCTCCCAGGTCAACATCGACCTGTTCGGGGACACCGTCCTGGGCGTCAATCAGGCCCAAATCGGACTGCTGCTTGCGGCGTTGGCCATTGGCATCGGACTTGGCAACCTGGCCGCCGGATGGATCTCCGGTGGCCGTATCGAGATGGGGTTGGTCCCTTTCGGGGCTTTGGGAATCGTGGTGATGTCCACTGTCTTAGCTTGGACAGGCGCCAACTTCTCCACCGCTGTGATCGGGCTGCTGCTGTTGGGCACGACCGCCGGACTGTTCGAGTTACCCCTCTCAACCTATTTGCAACACCGAAGTCCCCCGGCCAGCCGGGGAGCGATTCTGGCGGCCAGCAACTTTCTCACGTTTTCGGCCAGCCTGGCGATGTTCGGGGTCCACTGGGCCCTGACTCATCAGTCCGTCGGCGGGCTCTCTGCTGCCTGGGTGTTCCTCATCGTGGGTCTCTCAGCGGTTCCAGTGCTCATCTACTCTTTCTTCAGACTTTGGTATCCGACTGTGCGTCTGCTCTGTCGGGCGTTGATCCTTCCGTTTTACCGACTGCGATGCTATGGACTGGAGAATATTCCTGCCCACGGCGGGGCCTTGTTGGTGGGCAATCATGTCAGTTACGCCGATGTCGTTTTGTTGACCTTGGGCCTGAATCGGCGTGTGCGGTTTGTCGCGTGGGCTGGCAACTTGCGGGTCTGGCCTCTGAACTGGATCGCCAAGGCGATGCGGGTGATCCTGCTGGACCCAGACCGCGGGCCCAAAGCGATTGGTCGAGCCCTTCAAGAAGCTCGCCAGGCCCTTGCAGCCGGGGAGTTGGTGGTCATCTATCCCGAAGGACAACTCACACGCTTGGGAACCGTGTTGCCGTTTCAACGCGGCCTCACCCGACTGCTCGGTGAGGAATCGACTCCCACGCGGGTGATTCCCATGTATATCGACGGACTCGCCGATAGCATCTTCAGCATGCAAAACGGGCCAGCCTTCTTCCAATGGCCGACCACCTGGTTTCGCCGCCCGGTAGGCATCCACTTCGGACCAGCCATCTCCCAGACACTGACAAAAGAAAGCGCAGCGGAGATCGTTCGGCAGGCTGTGCTGCTCGTGGAAACCGAGGCATGGAACCGCCGCAAAGACCACCAGCGGCTCGCACCGGTTGCCTTCGTCGCTCGTTGCCGCAGGCAACTCTTTTCCCACAAAATCGCCGACTCCACCGGACGGCAGCTCACCGGCGGACAAACTCTGGCCGGATCCATCGCACTTGCCCGCTTGCTTCAGCGTGCTTTGCTCCAGCCACGAGACCAGGAGCCCTACGTGGGAGTACTGGTGCCCCCCTCTGTCGGCGCGACGCTGGCCAACGCCGCTTTGACGTTGCTGCAACGAGTGCCGGTGAATCTCAACTACACAGCCGGCTCGCATTCGATCAACTCCTGCATTCGGCAGTGCGGCATTCGGCATGTGCTGACCAGCCGCAAGCTGATGGAGCGTTTCCCGTTGGAGCTGGACGTGGAACTGGTGTACCTCGAAGATGTTCGAGACCAAGTCACCCCATTCGATCGGCTGGCAGGCGGCCTCCAAGCCTACCTGTTGCCTACTCCACTTTTGGCCTGGCTCTGGAAGCTCAACTCAATCAAACCCGACGACACCATGACGGTGATCTTCACATCCGGCAGCACCGGCGAACCCAAAGGTGTCGTCCTCTCCTACCACAATATCACCTGCAACGTTCTGGCCTTCCAGCAAGTCGCCAGGCTGGGCACCGAGGATACTTTTTTGGGAATTTTACCATTTTTTCATTCTTTTGGGTACACAGTCACACTCTGGGGGCCGCTGATGTTGCCTCCTCGGGCGGTCTATCACGTCAACCCGCTGGAAGGCCGGCAGGTCGGCAAGCTGGCCCAAGAACACCGAGCCACCGTGCTGACGGCAACGCCGACCTTTATCCGGCATTACATCAAACGAGTTGAGCCTCAGCAGTTTGAGCAGCTCAAATTGCCGGTTGTCGGGGCGGAAAAATTGCCTGCCGACGTTCGAGAGGCGTTTCTGGAGCGGTTCCAAGTCCCTTTAGTAGAAGGGTATGGCATGACAGAGATGTCGCCGGTGGTCAGCGTCAATGTGCCTGATGTCCAGGATGGCACGGTGACTCAGATTGGTCACAAGCCGGGGACCGTCGGCCGCATGCTGCCGGGCGTTTCAGCGAAGGTCGTCAATGCGGAGACCTGGCAGGAGTTGCCGGCCGGCCAGACGGGGATGTTGCTGTTGACTGGCCCCAATCTGATGCAGGAGTACCTCGGACGCCCTGACTTAACCGCTGAGAAAATCCAGCATGGTTGGTACATCACAGGAGACCTTGCCACGCTGGATGAGGACGGCTTTCTCACCATCCAAGGCCGGGCAAGTCGTTTCTCCAAGATCGGCGGAGAGATGGTGCCCCACCTGAACATCGAACACGAGATCAACCGGATGCTTGGCTCAGAAGGAGAGCCCCGCGCTGCAGTCACCGGAGTGGCTGATCCCCGCAAAGGCGAACGTGTTGTGGTGCTGCACACCTCGACCGATCATTCGCCAGAGACAATCCGCCAACATCTTCTTGAGCAAGGAATGCCCGCCTTGTGGATCCCCTCGGCGGATAGTTTTCTGGAGGTCGAGGAAATCCCGGTGCTCGGCAGTGGGAAAATTGCTCTAGGAGACGTTCAGCGTATCGCAGAACAGAATTTTTCTCAGGAAATTCATGAATCCTAACCCCAACACTCACAATCACAGCTGCGTGCTCAGGTGGACTGGAGCGGCTTTCCGGAAGCGACAAGCCCGGCAATTGGCTTGACTCAGCAAGGGTCGATGGCAAGAGGCTCCCGCAAACCCATGATCGCTTGACGCTTGAAGGAGCCTGGAGTTTGGGGGAACGGATGGACGTCTATTTGCGTTGCCAAGTTGCTGTCGTTTTAAGGCAGCAACGTTCTCTTGAATGTGGTCCAGGCGGTCGAGGACCGCGATGACGTTGGCCACGCGGTTGGCGATTCCCGAGGTGCCCCCCTTGAGTCTTTTCCCACCCGCGCCGTGCCAGTCTTGGGCACTTGCTGAGCCCCGAGGTGATCGCTCTCTGAGGCATTCCCGGAGATCCTGACGGAGTTTCTCTCGCTCGGCCGGCTCCGATCGTTGGTCAGGTTCTTCGCCGGGAAGCCTTCTGCGAAACCCCTGGCTGAAGATCCGCCCGGCGGCATGTTCAGGATGGATAGTCACAGATCCAGGACCAGCCCAGTGGCGGCTGATCTTTTCAAACGCTTCAAGACCGGCGCCGAAACCATGGCTGAAGACGATCACCGGATAGGGTCCTGGCCCTTGGGGAAAAGTAGATCCGCACCTGCAAATCCTGATGGCGGTTTCGGTCGCGCAGGGCCAACTTCTCGATGGCTTGAACTTCCCGGGGACCGGCCTTGAGCTTGCAGGCCTGCTCTTCGGCGGCAGACCTCTGGGACCATCACCCCAAAATCATGCTTACCACCAGCAGAAAGACTCACTTGCTGCATGTTGGCCCTTCTGAGCATCAGCAAGAGGCTGGTCCAAAACCACTCGCCCCAGCATCCCAAAGAGGTGAACTCTTACTCAATCGCTTGGGGTGGAATTCGCTCTTCGGAGAATTTGGGCTCAGGTCCATTTGTTTCCGCCTGAGTTGTTGCAGGAACCGGGTGAGGGTCCTCCAGGTTGGGCCTCGGCCACAATCTGGAACACTTGAATTTGGAGGGATTGTAGGATCACTCGGTTTCGATAGCGATTCCTGACTCCTCGATTCGGTAGGGGATCATTTGGTCGCTACAGCGGCTGCCGCGGTGCTTGGCGATGTATAGGGCTCTCCGAAACTGCATGCCATCGCGGACCCGACCCAGGTAGATCAACGTGTTGGCCGTTGCAAGCAGGTCACTTTCCTCGAGAGGGCGGTCCAACAGGGTTTCCAATTGATGGTCGGCTGCGGTGACCAGCAGCAGACTGCCCACAGCAGCGGGATCGTAGGGGTGTTTGTCGACGGCGGCTTGCTGGGCTCGAAAGTGTTGCCGAAACAAATCGCGAGCCAACCATTGAGGATCCTTCCGCAGGATTTGGTGCAGGATGTATTCAAAGAGTTCCAACTGCACGGAATCGGCTGCACGCTCGACCGGCTCGATGCCGTCGACGACCACCCGTCGGCAGCCCGCGATGAAGTTCCCGTAGAAAAAAGCGATCGTTCGGGTGAGTTTGCGGGCCAGCTCGGTGTGCCAGAGTTGATAGTCTTCAAAGTCCATGGCTTTGCGGGAGACACGTCGGCTTGGTGAGGAGCTGCCGGAACCGAAGACCTGCAGATAGTCACCGAACTGCCTCTCTGGCGTAAAAAAATTCAGCAACTCGACAGGCTCATCGGCTGAAGCCTGTTGCAAGCTCCAGCCCGCCAGGCGGGAGGCATACTCGGCATGGTTCTGCGAATCGCCTCGGCAGTTCATATCAAAGACGATCCCTCGCCGACCTTCAGCCGAGGCCCCCGCTGCAGCAAAACTCAAGCCCAATTGGGTCTTTCCGAGCCCTGTGCCTCCGACAACGGCCGTGAGCGTCCCGGGCAGCAATCCACCGCCGAGGTGCTCATCCAAGCCAGGAATTCCGGTAGAAAGCCGGCTCGATTCTGGAACCGGATTGTGCTGAGAGAGGGGATTCATCAACTCCTCGGGCAAGTTGTCGAACCGCAGCTGGAGGGCAAACGCGAAAATGGACAGAACACCCGGCAGTGTGCAAGCCACCTCAGTTTGTCGAGAAGGCAAGCAGAGTGCGTCATAGCCTGTCGGCTTGTCGAACTCTCGTCAACGTCCTTGACGGTTGCTGGGGTTGCGTGCAGGCCAGGATGACTTCGCCCCTGATGAAAAGCAGAACGGCCGAGCTGGGAGCTTCGAGAGCACCGCAGCCCGGCCGTCCAGATGGTCAGGGAACAATCGGGGTCCGCAACCTTTAGGGCCGCAACAGCAGCCCACCCGGATAGATCGGCCTGGGCCGGGGCACGTAAATGGGCCGGGGCACGTAAATGGGTCGCGGAACAACAATCGGCCGATAGACCCTGGGGTAGAGAGCCCTGGGGTAGAGAGACTGGGGGTAAACAACTCTTGGGTAGACCGCTCGAGGATAGATCACAGGAGGATAAACTCTCGGGCGGAAGACGGGCCAAGCCGGAGCGACGGGCACGGCCCAAGGGCGTCGGCCGATGGCGATGTTGACATTGATGCCAGCCTGGGCCTCAGCAGGCTGGAGGGCGACGAAGCTACCGACTCCCACCGCCAGAGCCACCAGCAGCTTTGTCAGCGAAACGGTTGGAAACATGGAACCATCTCCAGTAGCGAATAAAGAATCAATAATCGGTTGATGGTGCAGATCGTTGCAAATTCAACCGCTGTCTACTTATTGATTCCCCTTTCCAATCCGAACACTGACAGAGAAAAACCAAAACGGCCCACAGGAAGGAGAAGGAAAACCGCTTTGTCGGACTGACAAAAAGTGAGCTCAGGAGAAAGAGACCCAAGTGGGGTTGCCTCGCGTTTCCGGCCCGTGAGATTCGCACGGTAGGATCCGCACTGTGAGATCCGCACTGTGAGATCTGCACTGTGAGATCTGCACTGTGAGATCTGCACAGTGAAAACAACGCCTCGCAATGAGCCCAGTGACGCAAACTCCGTGACATGAGCCCAGTGACATGAGCCCAGTGACATGAGCCCAGTGACATGAGCCCAGTGACATTCGTCCGGCGAAGCTCTTCAGCCGGTGATACTGCCAACCATTAATAACGAGTTCCCTGTGATGCCAGATCAAAGGGCACGGCCAGAATTCCACATATTGGGTGACTAGACTGTGAGAACGCGGTTCCTGGCCGTGACAGGCCATTCTTCGACGATCCGGCCGTTTTCCACGATGTGGGCCTTATCGTAGAGAGGAACTGTGGGACAGATGTGCCAAGGCAACGCGTAGAGAGTCCGGCCGATGGGGAGTTTTTGGGCCAGTTCGGTCTCAATGACCAGATGCTCTTCACTATGTTGCACGATTTTGGCATCGGGAACCTCAGGCAACACCACACGGGTGGGGTTTTCCGAGGCAACGGCTTTGTAGCCGAGGTCCAGACAGACCAGGCCGGTGGAGGCCGAATGAGGGGAGGTCACCAACGAGGCAACACTGGGTTTGCTGATCACGCGCGTCAGCACGGCAACGGAGGGCACAAAGCCCAGGTCGGGCATCCGGGACTGGTAGCCGCTGTCCCAAAACAGCACAGTTCCCGGACTGAGCTCCCGATCAGGATGACCAGCGTGATGCAAAAGTGTCGGGCTCCCACCGCAGACCACACGGGGCACCGGCATCCCTGCGTCCACAAGGCGTTGCCGCAGCACTTCCACCGGCCGAAAGACCTCAGCGGATTGTCGGGCTCGCTCGGCCGGATCGGCCGCGATGATCTGTCCGTCGTAGACATGTAACCCACCAGGGCTCAAACAAGAACAGCTGGCGACCTGGCGATACAGCTCCATCGCGTAATCCGACGGGGGGAGGCCAGTCCGATGCATCCCCACATCCAGATCGACCAACACCTCCGCCCTCAGGCCGGCCACTTCCAAGGCGGCATTGAGTGCCCCAACCGGTGTGGGATCGTCGGCCACCGCCCGAAACTGGCAATCCGGGTAAGCCCTCAGTAACTCGGCAAAACGCCGAACGTTGGGCCCCACCAACGGGTAAGCCAAGAGAATATCCGACGGACCACAGGAAGCGACCATCTCAGCTTCAGCAAAGGTGGCGACTTTAAACTTGTTGATGCCGGCCTCACGCTGCAGCTCAATCACTCGAGCCATTTTGTGAGTTTTGACATGGGGCCGGAGTCTCTCCGGACCACCAGCGATCGCCAGCAATCGGCGTAGATTTGCTTCCAGCCGGTCACGATAGAGAACCAGAGCTGGACTGTAGAGCTGCTCGGCCTCGTCGATTTCGTACCAGGCTTCTGTCATAAGTCGATGCTCCGTGGAAAATCCGTGGATCGACAGGAGAACCAGCAACCCTCGCTATATCTCAGCCAAAAACCAGCAAAAACGAAACGCAGAACAAACCAACACACTTGGCTGAGGCAGCGACCAGGTTCAGCTGCTGGTCCGAATTCGGCCCCTTGATCGCTGCCAAATTCGTTTCGCTGTTGTCAACCCGGCACTGGTCAACCCGGCACTGGTCAACCCGGCTTTGGTCAACCTGGCTTTGGTCAACCTGGCACTGGTCAACCTGGCACTGGTCAATCCGGTAGCGGGTGATCTTGGCCCCTCAAGGAGAGTTGAGCTGGAGGAAAACAATTCCCTGCTCTGGCAGGAAACCTCGGCGTCGTTGGCAAGTCGAATAGTCTGGAACCGCTGGACACAAGGGAATATGGATGGGTGCGGCCTGTGCAAACAGCAGCCAATGACATGGCGGCTGCACCAGAATGGTGATCGGTGCGGTGATGAGTCGTGTTGATGGATAGGCCTCGGCAAGAACACAGCACAATTCCGAGGATCATTCTGTGAGAATACCAGAGTGAGCCCATCTCAGCCAGACAATCAGAAAAGCCGACACAAGTGGCAGCCCGTACTCAACCGGTTCTCTTGCCTATCTTCCTTTTGTTGGCCAATCTAGAGGAGGAAAAATCCGGACATTCACTGTCTCTTCATTTTTTTGTGAGTTGGCTTCGGTATGATCTTGGGTGTGTAAGACCCGAGATGCGGGGTCGATTGTCCAGTTTGAGTAAACCGACTGGACCCTCTCCAAGTGGGGCACCGGAGGAGCGGCCGACTGCGACCACTTGAGGACTCAAATTCTTCGTCCATGCAGTTCTTGTCGAAGCCAGTCGACGGTGACGGCCACAACCCAGTGGGCCAACACCCGATTTCGCTAGAAGCAGGATGGGGCTGTTTCAGGTGGAACCCGAAGCATCCCACAGTGTTTGCGGTCAACCCAAGAAGTTGCCCAAGCCAGCCGGGACGTTCTCTACCACCACCGATCACAGGGCAGACCGGTGCCATCCCAATCTGATCCACCCAATCCAACTGCACTTCCGCATTTCCGTGGCCAGAGCAATTCCGAGACCAAACCGGTCTCTAAGAACCGGGCCCAGGTGGCCCGTTCATCGCCTCCTACGGTTTCGGCCCACCCAGAAGCCATCAGCCACTCCTTGGCAGATCCTGCTCCCCCAACAAATCACAGCCGCCTGACGAGTGAGACCCTTTCTGAAAAGAGCCAGTCCTCTGGAGCGAGTTCGACCTCTGCGGGTACCAATCGCTCGGAAGTCGACAAAATCAACGCGTTTTTGCAAAGCATCCAACGCCACAAGTTGGTCAACCAAAAGAAACTTGCCAAAGCAGTCTCGGAATACCGGAGTTGGGTCAAGCAGCAGAAAGGTCCACGCGCGAGTCTGAAGACCATGGTCGCTCATCTGGTTGAGACTGGCCTGCTGACCCGTTGGCAGTGTGAGCAGATCGCTCGAGGCCGCACCGAACGATTGCGGATCGGTCCCTTGCCCGTGCTGGGTGTTGTTGGTGAGGGCGGAATGGGTCAGGTGCTCTTGGCCGAGCAACCGACGATGAAGAGGAAGGTGGCTGTCAAGGTTCTTCCTGAAGAACTCAGCCGCGATGCCGGCTATCTCAAACGGTTTTACCAAGAAGCTCGGGCCATCGCCGCCTTGGACCATCCCAACATCGTCCAGGCCTACAGCGCCGAACAGGACGGCAAGCGGCATTACCTGGTCATGCAATTCATCGACGGGGTGGACTTCCTCCGAAAGGTTTTAGCGGACGGCCCTCTGGCGGTGGAACCAGCCTGTGACTACATCCGCCAGGCTGCCCTTGGTTTGGAACATGCCCATCAGAAGGGTCTGATTCACCGGGACATCAAGCCCGCTAATTTGTTGGTGGACAAAAACGGGACGGTCAAACTGCTGGACTTGGGGATCGCTCGGCTGCGGGCTGATGATCATCCGTCGCTGACGACCGAGCAGTCTGGAACCACCTTAGGGACAGCCGACTACATGAGCCCCGAGCAGGCTAGGGATTCTCATCGAGTCGACACGCGGAGCGATCTTTACAGTTTGGGGTGTACCTTCTACTTCCTGCTGACGGGGCGACCTCCGTTTCCAACCGGGACAGTCGCCGAGCGGTTGCTGAAGCACCAGATGGAGCAGCCGCTGCCGATCTCGGAGTTCCGCAGCGATGTGCCCGAGGCGATCGAAGAGATCATCAGTGTGCTGATGGCCAAGGACCCCAAGGAGCGATTCCAATCTGCTCAAGAGGTTGCCGAGGTGCTCTGGGATTGGTTGCAGAACAACGCGGCTTCTGGTTCCTCGCCCGGGTTTGCGCCGGACCTGGCCGGGGAGAGCTCTGCAGCCCGGCTTACGCGGATGAGGTCGGCTCAGGGCTCGGGCATCGGTCAGGCCGCACCTGCCAACCAGCCAACGCTTTTCGGAATTTCCGACACGCGACTTGTGATTATCGCCGGAACATTTGCAGCCGTCGGGATCCTCTCGGGTCTGATCAGCCTGTATTCGTACTTCAACAGTGATTCGGTCCCCGGCCGGCCTCGTCCGAACTCCATCAACTCAGGCCTTTCCGATTTTCAGCCCGATCCTCCCGACTCGCGTAGCGACAGGCCCTCGAGTTCTCGGCAAAGTCGCCCAATCAATCCCGAAACATACCAAGAGGTTGAGGTCGTCAGGGTCGTCGACGGCGATACCATCGAAATTCGTGGTCCTGATACCCCAGTGCAAGTCCGCTTGTTGCAGATCGATACCCCCGACAGCAACGATCAAGGTCCCGACGCAGAAAACAGCAAGAGGTTTGTCGAGGAGTTAATCCAAGGCAAAACGGTTCGGCTGGAATTTGACATCAAGCAAGGGAGATTCACCGATCCGTACGACCGATTGCTTGCTTGGGTGTTCCTCGGCAAGACGAACGTCAACGTCGAGATCGTCCGAGCTGGTTGGAGCCGCTACGACACGCGGTACAAGAACTCAGAACCCTACAAAGAGGAATTCCAGGCGGCCGAACTGGAGGCCAAAGCCGACGATCGCGGCCGCTGGCAAGACCGCACTTTTCGTTGAACAGTCCCCCTACTGCTCTTGAGAAAAATTCTTGCTCGTCCAAAACGCAGCAACCGGCGGAATCAGGACTGATCTGGCAGCCTCGCCAAACCGCCGGACGAGCCAAGATCTCCCTGAACCCTAGTAAGAATCGCCCACAACTCAGTTCAACACAAAGAGCGATTCCTACCTCACACCCTCGATCCTCACAGTCTCGATGGCCGGACAACCTCCACCGGGTACCGCATCTGCTGGCTTTGAGGGCTATTCCGAAGAGCCGATTTCCCCAAAAGCGCGGTTTCACCGAACCTCAACCGCGGATCCAGCCTCCTGCCGTTGACACCCGATGATCAGCCCCCTTGCACTTCGACATCGTCTAGGTCAAATTGCCAGCTATCCGCAAAGACCACGTTGATCTCGGCTAGTCATCTCAACCTGGTCATCTCAACCTAGTCATCTCAACCTGGTCATCTCAACCTAGTCATCTCAACCTGGTCATCAGGATACCGGAGAACAGCAGACTGCAGATCGATCGGTCTTTGGCTCCCCCTACCAATGTGAGCCAAATATCCAACTCGGAGAACTCTCACAATGCCTATTGTGATTCAATGCCGGCAGTGCGGTCAGCGATACTCGGTCAACGACGATGCCGCTGGCAAATCCCTTCCCTGTCAGAAATGCCAGGCACTCATCGCCGTCCCCTATCCTCAGCCTGCTGCATCCTCTCCGCCTCCCCACGACCTTTTCGGATTGGCAGCTGACCCAACTCCAGCCGGACAGGACAGTCTCTCTTTGGGTCTGCCGCCGATCGGCGCTGGGGGGGCGAACTCACACGATTGGATGTCTATTCCATTGGGGAGCAACGCGGCCACGTGGTTGGCTTTCGTCCGTTCTTCTCGGCCTCAGGTGAGCGCTTGGCCGTGGCCAACCCAGGAAACTTAACGATCGTCAACTCGGTGGATGGTTCCAGAACCACACAGATCGCTCTGCCGGTCACCGAATCCCAACAGGCCCTGCAGTGGTGTGACGACCGGTATCTGGTCCTCAGCCGGCAATTTCTGGTTGACCTGGATCAGCGAACAATCATCTGGAAGTATGAGCTGCCAAGTGAATCAGGCAAATCTTTAGCCAGAATACCCCCAGATACACGCCTGCGGTTTGTGGAGTCCGATCAACTCGTCGCCGTCCCGGCCCCCAGCCAACAGTTGATCCAGCGAGCCGGCGTTGGGGATATCCGAGACCAAGGGATCGTCAGCCCCGGGTCCTCAGTCAAAATCGGCCCCATCAGCGTGAACCTCCCACAAATCTCTCAGACACAGGTCGTTGGGGCCCTCACCAAGGCCTTTGCGCGACATAACGTCGAAGTCGTCTCCAACTCAGAGGTCGAAGTCCACCTCAGTGCCAGTCAAGCCGCCACAGGCACAGAAGTCGAGGCCACCAGCACCATGGATGGGAATCGACAAAAATTTCGCCAGTAACAGTTGCTCGTCAACCTCACAATCGCCGCTCCAGGTGAGAAAAGGTGGCAGCGAATCTACAGGTTCTCCATGCGTACTTTCGGCACCACCGGTCAAAATGCCCAGCAGGAATTGACTCAGGAAACGCAAGACAAGGCGGCTTCCTCGATTCTCAACCTCTCGGTACCCGAGTACATCTTCCCGGAAAAACTGCGGCTGGGCCTCTCCAAGCTCAGCAGCACCGGCGAGCAGTTCTTCGATACCTCCGGTCAATAACTGCCAAATCGCTCCTTCAGCCAAACGATTCGCCAACTGGTCGAGCCTACTTCCCGACTCTTGATTTCATCGATCAGCCGGGCCTGTGGATTCTTCTCAGCCAGAGGTCGGCGATAGGCATTTGCAAAACCTCATTGGCCGATCGGAGTCGATCAGTCCTGGTCCTCCAGGGGATACCTTCGATGCCCTGAGCTTTCCGAGAACCAACAAATGTCGCTGACCTCCTCAGGTCGGCTTTCACTTGTCAGAGAGCAAGGGGTTACTATCATGATGCGTAACGACCCTGGGGCCTGAGACCGGCTCCGTCGCCAACAAACCTCGCACAAAAACGCAAAAACCATGTCTACCGACGGACACACCAAAACTTGGCCAGACCTAGCAATCGGTTTGTATGATCGCCTCACCGGACGTGGGGCTGAGATCACTTACGAGTTCGAGAACATGCATGTGCAGATTCCCAGCGGAACGGGGCCCAAAGCCGAGCATGCCGAGTGGGTTTTCTCGGGAACCCTTAAAATCCGCACCCAAGACGGAGTGAGCAACCCAAACTAACATTGGCCGGCAAGCTTTCAGGGACGATCGCGGGCCGGCCACTAATCATCGAGGGTAATGGCCAACAACTTGTTCTGTGGGTTCCCGACTTCTGGACAGCCTGGACTCTTTGGCGTGTCACTCCCAGACAAGTTGCCCCAATCTTTCGCGTCTCCGCCGCCACCGGGATCCAGACCGTGCTCAAGATCGGCCAACGCCAGCCGATTGAAATCTCGCCCCGCCCCCGTTGGTGGGTTCGGCTGTTGGCTCCGGGATTGCAATCTCGGTGAGCGGCTTCTGACTTATCCCGGCCTCTTCAAACGTTCGTAACACCACCTTGCTGATCGCCGAGCCACTCCAAACGCAACGCATTCAGCTCATGCAAGCGAGGCAGCGGATCGATCGGTTCATCATCGTCCGACGCTGCAAACGGGGCAGCGACGGGCGTTTTTGGGAATCATCTGATGGCAGTGGGGGCAGTCGACTAAGACACCTGTTTGTTTGGCGGCAGTGACAAGTGACCTGCCAAACCGCGGAATGGAGAAAGAGCCAAAACAGCTGCGACAAACAGTCTGACGTCCTACATCCTTCTGCAAGACTGCCCAGGAAGCTTGACACCCGTGGTCAGGGCAATCGACCACGAAACTATACTGCGGATCGACGGTTGGGTCATCAACTGACTCCACCAGATCGTCCGGGACCTCCTCAGCAAGCCCACATCGAGGACAAGCGCACATCCGCTCGGCCCGCCCTCTCGGGGTCTCCAGGAGTGTCCTGCAGGCACTGCATCGATGAAGGATGCTGTAAACCGAGGTGACCCGATGGCAACTCGGACAGACGAGAGAATCCTGTCGTTTACCAGTAGTAAAAGGCTGACCAGAGCTCGGCAAAACCAAAGGCTGATCGCAGTGATGGCAATGGTGGGGAGTGGTTGCCCAAAAACAGTTCCCTGCCGAAGAATCGCACGCCTCAAGGCCCTGGGCGGAGCCTGGATCGCTTTTGAAGTCACCACTGTTCACTGGCACCGGTTGTTGCCCGAAGGAGTTGCTCTCCTCGACTGAGTTGCACGAAACGACTCCCGCTTCCCCGAGGCTGGTCGCCCGAGGTCCTCCGTTCGCGGGATTGGGATTCTCGCAACCCGTTTCCTGAGGCCACTGGGGCTGCAAGTCATGGGCTTTCCAAAGAGTCTGCTTCAAGGTCGAGGTTGACTTCGGGGCATTGCCTGGGCCCTGTCCACATGCCGGCTCAAGCCCAAGACACGCACGGTCATTGGCTGGCTGGCCGAGTTGCTCCCCGAATGGTCCTTGAGGAAGCTCTGCCCCCTGCTTCGATGAGGCCGCCACAGCCCCAAGGTCAGCCCTCAGCATCCTCTTGGTCAGGATCATGCCCGTCACCAGCGAGATCTCCCAACTGATTCCCAAATTGGACAAGAGCCTCACGGCAATCGTTGGCGGACAGCCAAGCACCCCTCGCTCCAGGGCGTCGTGGATACGCCCCCCTCCATCCGAGGGATTTTCCAAGACGTTCTGCGCCAGCGGAAGCAACCGGTTGAAGAGGGTCGCCCCTTGATACCTCAAGTGCTCGCGTATCTCTTGGGGAGAGCAGTGGCCCTTATAAGACTGGTCGCTATTCTCGTCGTCAGGGGTACCGACGAATCTGGCAGCGTGCTGATCTAGCTCAGTGCCCAAGCGAATCAGCAGTTCCTCTTCCGTCAGGGCAGCTAGTGCGGCGATCTGATAGCGTTGCTTTTGCGGGTCTGGATCCATTGGTAGCATGACCTCAAGAGTATTCGACCTGGCCAACTGCGAATTCCGCCAAATTGGGCTTCTGGTCAACCTCTGTCTGCCCCACTCTGTGCGAAATCAGGCTTTCCCCCTAAGCCCTTGTGCCCAACGGGACGGTGTGGTCCCGGCTCGGTCCAGTCCCGGCTCGGTCCAGTCCCGACCGAGGGAGCCTTTGCCGCAATCTTCAACCGTCGAGTTCGGAACCTTCTGAAGGTAGACTTCCAGCAGTTCCTTGCCAAAGGGTCAGGATCTCGCTGAGGGCAGCCAGCTCAACCTGGAGGTTCTCGTCCTGCGGCGACGATGCTTCGTTGGACCAAAAGCTCTGGAGCTCTTCTGAGAGGTCCCCATGATCTGTTGTTTGGGGACTGTTGTTGTGAGCTTGAACAACAGGATCGTCACGGGTTCGGAGTTTTGGAGAATCCAGCTGCTCTTGAACGAGGTCGGAAGCCGAATCCGGGGGTTGGTCAACAACGTCCCGTGGAGAGACAAACTCGGTGATCGAGAAGGAAGAGATCAAACTCGGGGCCGAGGGCATGCTCGCCGGCTCGTCGGCCGGCAGCGTGGTGAACTGGCGGTTGCGGGCCAAGATCAAATCGTCGCCGCGGATTTTGCCATCGCCGTCAATGTCGTACCTAGGGTTGTAGCGTGCATCTCCTGGCGAGGAGAACTGGGCGTTGCGGACAAGGATCACGTCATTGCCTCGAACGTCGCTGGTGGCGTTGACGTCCCCGGGCAGAACATCCACGCGAATGGAGAACTCTCCCCCGGCGACCTGATCACCACTTCCCTCGGAAAACAGGCTGACCATGTCTGTCCACTCGCCATCGAGGGCCAGTCCGCTGGTGGCACCCGCGACTGCATCGGTGAGGTTGAACAACAGCTTGTCGGCGGCCAACGAGCTTGCCAGAGTCCAAGTGGCCGTGAAGCTATCTTGCTGGTAAGAAAATCCGGCAGCATCAGCCAAAAAGTGATACTGAGGAACGTTGACCCCGATCACCTGGAGATCTTCGTGCTTGACGGTCACGTCTTGGTCGAAGGCCACCAGCACCGAGTCGATCGTGGTCCACGGCAGCGTAAGCAGTTGGTCGGAGCCATCGGGGAGCTCGAAGCCATCAAAGAAAGGGTGGGACGGATCCCAATCAGTTCCCCGAAATTTCACGCTGGTCACTTGAGGGGGTGTAGGGACGGCCACCTCCAAGGCAAAAGTCGCGGTGGCTGCTGCGTTGGCCGCGTCAGTGGCGGTCACCTCCAGGGCCAGGGTACCCAGATCAGCCGCAGTTGGGGTCCCTGAAAATGTCTTGGTCGTCTCGTCGAAGAGAAGCCACCCCGGAAGCGGTCCGCCGCCGGATGTTGACGCAGCGAAGGTCAACGAGTCGCCGGCATCCTCATCGACAAAGGCATCGGCAGGTACCGCCATGGAAAACGGCAGGTCAGGGTAGGCAACTTGATCCTCCAGGCCCTGGTTCACTTGGGGAGCATCGTTGCGGTCCTCGACGCCGATGGAGAACTCTTCTTGATAGGTTCCACCGCCCTGGTCGGTCGTACGGATGGTCAGCGAAAAAGCCGATTGAACTTCGAAGTTGAAGCTGGCGGCTGTTTGCAGTTGATTTCCCACAAGCTGGAAGTCCGTGGTCGCTCCGCCGACTAATTCGTAAGTGTGCACATCTTCGCTATCAGCATCGGTGGTGGTCAGTTCCCCAACGATTGTTCCGACGGGCAAGTTTTCGGCCACCGTGGCTGCCGAGAGGCTGATGTCGGTCGGATCGGCGTTGAGCCCGTCTGCGTTGATGGTCACCTCGCCGAGGGTCACCACAGCACCTGCACTGGAGGTATTATCTCCAAGGTAGAGATAACTTCCCAACGTGTAAGGCGCTCCGCCGAAGCCGGTGTAATCTCGGAGAGGTCCGGTGAGAATCTCCGTGGAGTCTGCCAGGAGGCGATAGCTGGAGCCCTGGATCTGAACCGCATAGTGGACCTCAGAAGCCGTCGTGTCAAAGAAGACACCTTCAGCCTTGGTAAAGAGGGGATCTTCGCCCTGCGCCCAGATCTCATCTTCCCAAAAGCCTAACTCGATCCCTTGCCGATCCTCGGCCAGGAGAATCACGCTGAAACCAGCCCGATTGTTATTGGCATGAGATTCTGAGCTGACTTGGAGCTGGAGCGTCAGCTCAAACCCAGTGAAACGATCGAGCTGGGGGAAATCCACATTTTTGGGTACGGAATTTTCTAAGTTGAAGATATTCGGAATGTAGTTGGAATAACCACCAGAGACTGGACGATCGCTCCCGATTTGCACGCCGTCGGGTACCAGCGTTTGAGTGAATGAGCCCCCAGTGAGAATGGAATCGCTGGCTGCAAACAGCCACGCCTGCTGCCCCGGGGCTGTCCCCAAAGCATCGTCGAACAAGATCTCACAGGTCGCATCCAAGACCAGCCGCGGCTCGCAGATCTCGACGCCAAGCACGGTTTGCTGAAGCTGGCTTTTCATTGTTTTTGAGCTTTGGAGGCAACGGGTTGCAAGGCACACAGTTCGGCATGACCAAGTCGATCATGAAACGCTCAAAGTCGGCGTCGTTTTTGGACAATCGGGGGTCGGATTCGGGAAATCGGGGGTCGTTGTTGCGAAATCGGAGGTCAGGGTGGATCGGTCGGGCGTCGATGGCTCAAAGCGGCTGCCAAGCTCAGATTCTCAGAGAGAGAGGGCATCAGGTCGCTGCGTTGGCACACAAGACCATCTCTTGGGCCAACTCGGGCCAACCAGAACAAGCCGGATTGAAAACCCCGGACAGTCAAAGACCGGTTGTTGTGAAAGACGATGCTTCGCGACACAAATAGTCAACCCCAGAACATCATGCCCTCCAGAACACCGAACGGTTCGGGCTCCATCCTGAACAGGTGAAATTCGCTAGGGCAAGCCAAAGGCCTGCTAGAAAGCAAAATAGTGTCTTATCAAGCTTTTTGTTGCGACTGGCAACTGGGGTGAGGCAAGCAGGGCCTGGGAGCTTGAGTTTGGTTTGGTGAGTGGGATCTCAAGCAAGCGACAGCTTCCCCCAAAAATGACGGGACATGAGGGAAGTGTTGCCAACCGGACAACCAGCGCCAAGCCCTTCGAGATTGGGGGAGCTGGGCATGACGGGTTGGCACACCTGATCCCACGACACGGCTGTGCCCCACGCGACCGCCTACCGCGACACCGGCTGCCGCGACACCGGCTGCCGCGACACGGCCTGCCGGGACACGGCCTGCCGGGACACAAGGCGTTCGTGGGCACTCAGCCGCTTGGATGTTCTCAGCGGCGGTGCAAGCCAAGACTAAGAGGGATTACGGCTGCGGTCTGGCTCGATCTCCTTCCAACAATCAGGAAAGCCGAAAAGTCTTACAAGCGCTGGACCGGATTGGAGTTCGGTCTGCTGTTGCTTGCCGATTGTGGAAGCCCTGAATCGCTTCGGCCTGAAGCCGGGGATCAACGCTGCTCCTCCGTGCTCAGTCGAGCAAGCAGATCGAATGCTTACTGGCTCTGACTGGAAGAAACCAAAAAGAATGGCATCAACAAGAGCGAGAGCAGGATGATGCCGGCGCCAACGACCGTCGTCACCTGGGCCATCCGCTTGGCGGCCTGGCCGCTCGGGGGTTTCGGATTCCTGCAAGTGAAATAGCCCCGTGCCAACAGCACTAAGCCAAGCATGCAGATCGAAAGGTGAACACCGACAACGCTCTGATTGAAGTTCGACACATGGTAGTCAAATTCGCTCATGGTCTGCCTTTCTGCAGCCGGTGATTCTCACGAAGGGTCCGTGCCAGGCGCAGCCTAGCTCGGACGCCCGTTCGTCCACATCCCCAAGATAGCTTCGCAGCAGGAGAGTCCCAATCCCTTGCCACAATCCTTGGCAATGAGGCTATCCAACCAACCGACAACCTCGCACCAACACCTGGAAGGCCGGCCAAGTCGGTCGCCCGCCCAAAGAGAAGGACCAGCCAAAACTTCAAGTCAACCGCTCATTGGACAGGGAGTCCACCGGCGTCGGGGAAGCTGGCCTGCTCGCAGCTTCCTGGAAACTGTGGTAGTCTAACACCGTCACGGGTTTTGCTGGAACAAAGTTTTTATGGACGAGCACGAATCAGCCAAAAGCCGATTGGACAGGCCCCTGAAACTCAAGATTGTCGTCCAAGCAAATGACTTTATCACTACGTTGTTTCGCCTGCCAATATCGGTATCAGCTGGAGGACCACTGGGCTGGGAAGCTTGCCCTGTGCCCTCAGTGCCAAGAAGAGATTTCCGTGCCGCAGATGCACTCAGCCCATTCTGACGGTCGGATAAGCTCGTCGGCTGGAGCGTCCGGAGGGAGCGAGTTTCTGGCATCGCCGGACCGATCCGCTGGAGACGCAGGTGTTGGGAGCCAACCGCCTGGTTGGGGATCGACGAGCGGGTCTTCTTGGAAGAAATACGTCCCGTGGATGCTTGGCGTGTTGCTTGGCGGCTTTGTGGTCGTTGGAAGTGTGGCCCTTGTCCTGTTCCCAGGGCTCAACTCCGACATCGCCAGCGTTCCTGATTTGGATCGGAGCACGCCTCGAATCCGTCAGTTTCCTGAGGGTGCTGCTGTTCGGTCGCAAATGGAGGGGCTGGCCAAGAGCTTCAATGACGGCAACCGCCCGGCCAACGGGGACTTAATCGATGCGGATTCCCTTGCCGTACGTATGACGTGGGGGGTACCGATGCCAGCGTGGGAGAGGAGCAAATTGAGCCGCGCACTGCAAAACACCCTGGCTAAGCGTCTGCTTCGGGACTTTTTTCGAAATGACGGGGAGATCAGCCTGCTCCACGTCTACCAACGCAATGGACGGACGTTTGCCCTCTTTCGTGTGATCGTCGAGTCTGGGCTGAACTATTGGGAATGCGAGCTGACGAAGTCAGCCAACGGACGTTACAGGTTTGTCGATCTGTACAACTTTGCTTTGGGCGAGTGGACCAGCCAACTCGGTCGTCGGCTCGTGTTGGCTGGATTGCAGAAACAGGGCCGGCTGTGGTCGCTGGAATCGGTCTCCGAAGAAGACCGACTGCTGGTCAAGCACATGTCCGAGGTTCAACGGTTCCGGGAGGCCCTCACCAACGGCCACTACCACTTGGCCTTGCAGACAGACAAGACATTGCCTCCCCCGCTGCGGCGATCCAAGATCATCAGTCTGATGCGGCTGCGTGCCCTTTCTTCGCTGGAAGACCCGGAAGCCTACCGCGTCGAACTCAACAGCTACATCCAGCGGTTCCCCAACGACCCCGGCATTGACCTGGTGGCCTTGGATGCTGAGTTGTTAACTGAGCAATGGGATCGAGCGATGGAGGCCGTCAACCGCCTTGACCGCTCCGTTGACAGCGACCCCTTCCTCGATGTGCTGCGTGGCAGGATCCACTATCAGCTTGGCGACTTACCCAAGGCCGAAGAGTGCAACAAGCGAGCCCTGCAGAGGGAATCCGATCTTCTCGACGCCCACCTGGAACTGCTTTACATCACCCTGGACAACGGAGACCAAGCCCAAAGCGCTTCGCACCTCAAGATCCTCAAGGAGGCTCAGTGGCCCCAGGAAGATCTCCAAGAAGCTGAGTTACGTCTCTCTTCGGATCCAACGGACTCCTGATGCTCAGACAAACACTCAACCTGGTCTTGCCAAAGGGACTCCAGCGGCAAGTCGATCGATCGACTGCCAACGGCAGCGAAAATAGCTCTTGGAAGATGCTTCTGGGACAGGGGACCTCGGCGCGGTTCCAGAGGCCTGAGGCAAGGTGGGGCCACTAGGCAAATCTCGCAAAGCTCGTCTCTTGAGTGAAGGCAACCATTTGGGTTTGTCGGGGTGGAGGACAATTCGTAAACTCCGCCCCAGTTTGCCACGGAGAACATCAACGAAAGCTGACGTTCACCCGATGTAAGAGTTCTGCCCCCAGCGGTTGCCAAACCCGACTCGACTCATTCTCACTCTGATTTGAACTCCTCTGTGCGTAGCACCCCAGAGATGGACCTTCTGGTGTGGCCTTGGTGACCTGCTCCGGGCGAGCGTTGTGATCCGTTTGTTCACGGAGGAGACAGTGATGAAGAGCTGCTTGCTTGGGTTCCTCTTGGCCGTTTTGGCGACGGTGGGAGGCTCAGCGGTCTTTGCTGCCCCGGTCACCTCAGGTTTTGATCTGTTTCACACCGAGGGGGCCAAACTGACTTTGACGGATGCATCCTTTGGAGGCACCCCGCTTTTGATCGAACTGCAGAGCCTTCCCGATGGCCCGGGAGACACCGACTTGGTGATCGCTCGGAAGGCACCTGCCAATCCGCCGATCGGATCGACCGAGTTGGTGCCCGTCGAGGTCGTCGCTCTCTCATTGCAGAGCGCAAAGCCCATCGAGCTTGATGGCATTCTTTTCGACGTGAATGTGACCGAAACCAGTTCGGACCTGTCAGGTTTCGGAGAACTGACGATCTTTCGGGCTGATGCCGACGGAGGAACGTTTTCGGGGGAGGTGCCCCTGCATTTGCAGGTCCTCTTCACTGAGGTGGGACAGAGCAGTCCTGAGAGGGTCGTGGAGGTCTCCACCGAGATTTCCCTGCAGGGACAGTGGTCACAGGAGCCTGCCCCCAACGACGCGCACAACTCAGAGTTTCCTGCTGATGGATTTCACATCACCAACGTCACAGCCGAACCCAGTCCGGAACTGGAACTCATCCTGCGGACCAGTCGGGCTCAGGTCAATCTGCTTATTCCCGAACCAGGCACTCTCTACAGCGTGGCAGTCGCCCTGGCGACGCTTTTGGCCTTAGGGCGATACCGACCAGACAGTCGGTGAATGGAAACTGCCAAGACGCCAGCTGCTCCCAGGAGCGGCCAATCCTGCATCAAGTGCCGCTTTCTCGGGAGCCTCTTGTCAGAGTCACGCCGGCTGGGGTGGGGATGAATTCAACAACCCAGACAGGGCGTGTTCGATGAGATCCCGACGTTTCAGGTTTTGCAACCAGGTCCGCGAGATTCCCCCCGGCAGGGGCCGGCAAGTTGACCGCAGACCGCTCCGGTTGTGTCAGCATCGTCGCCGAGGTTGACAGCACGCAGAACCGCCTCACCAGATCCGTCGGCTTGGTGAAACGCCCAGAGGGCGGCCTCCAAGGACTCGACGATATCACCACCTCCGATGATCTCAGGAGGGCTTCTGCGGCGAAAGCCAACATCGAAGCAACTTCCGTTGACCGAATAGGCGCCAATCCGCCACCAACGGAGGTATCGCTGAGCTTGAGCGGCAATGTCCCAACCAACCTGGGCAAAGCTCTCTGCCAAAGCCAGTGCCCTACTTGTGTCGTCGGTCCACTCTCCTGGAGCGAGTCCATGAGGGCCGCCGGCGTGGTAGTCGGTCACCGGCTCGAAGGTCCCGGGAGGCTCAAACTCAACGAGGCTCAAACTCAACGAGGCTCAAACTCAACGGCTGCACCCAGGGCATCCCCAACCGCCAGGCCCAACAGGCATCCACGCTGTCGGTCAGGCGCACTGGTCGTCGGTGCAAATTCCCGAGTTGGACTGTCCCAGATGTGGCCCCGCCGACCAAGATCTTACTGTCAGGTCCTCTGTTGGCACCAAGATGTGTGACATCCGCCACAATCTGCACCAGTCGAGATCGAGAGATCACCAAGTGTCTGTCCGGAATGGGCTCGGGAGGAGACCCTCTCGATTGTCAAGGTTGGCCCCGAGGGGGTTGGCCGAGTAGGCATAGCCTACTGCCACCGGTCGAGGGACCTCGGGACTGGAGACCACCACCGTCTGGCCGTCGATCTTGGTCTGTGCCCAGACCCACTTCTGGTCGTCACCGGCGATGGCGAATTGCTGGAGTTTAGCTTGAGGCTCTGCTTAGACTGGTTCAAGCCCCTGCTTCTTGCCGGCGATCAGTCTGGACCCAACGTAGTCAAAGGAAAGGCGAATGCTGTTTCCTTCAACTTTGTGAGCTCGGTCCAGTGGCCCACTGGGGACAACGTCCAAGCGACGGCCGACATCCTGCTTGTTTTTGGGGTGAATATCCCGAGCCTCTTTGATATCGGTGATCACGGCCATCCCGGAGTTCTTGAGATCCAAGGCTTTTCGCTGAGCGTCTCGGATTTGAGTGTAGCCGTCGCCGCCAGCTGGCTTCTTCTGATCGTCGCGGAAATTCGCCAGTTGCACCATCTAAAATCCCATCCGACAAATCTTCCTTGACGGAGCACCAGTGGTCGGTTTCCTTCTGATTGGGCAGTTGGTTCTCGTGGAATCGGGGGATTCACGTCCCACCGACTGCCAAAATCAACCGACTGCCAAAATCAACCGACTGCCAAAATCAACCGACTGCCAAAATCATAGGAAACAAGGCACTAGTCTTTGATCGGGACGCGCTTCCAACGGCCATCCTCATGCCTGCGGATGTGGACATCGAAGTCACTCATCGTAAAGTCCGTGATGACCCAGCCAGACTCCCGTTTCTCCGCAACGTAATCAACCTCCCCGGCATAGAGTTTGGGAACGCGAAAGCTGATCTTGCCTTGGGCGGAGTCGTCTTGGACTTGGCAGGTGAGTTTCGTAATCCGGTTCGCCTGGATCATGGTGACAGGAGCTGTCAGAACGGCGAATCGTCCGCTGCCGATCTGCCGATACACCTCGTTGGCCAATTCCGACGGATGGGGGGCTGGTTCTGTCAAATACCGGAATTGCAGGGACTTCTTCCCTTTGAGGTCCAAGGAGAACAGGACCCAGGTGAGCGATTGTTCCTTGACCGAATCTTTCGTTGGGCGTGGAGCACGGGCGATTTTCTCAAAATCTTCCCGGCGCATGGCTGTAGCAGTAGGAACCAACTTGCGGATCTGCTCCTGAGGCGACGGGGATGGATCGTCCGCCAGGCAAGTCCCCCAAGGTAGGACGCTCAGGATGACGCCAACACTCAGCAGCTTGGTGTTTGAAAGCATTGTGAGGACCTCATGTGTGAATTCCGGTTGACTGTCCTGTGAGGCAACAATTCTCGTAAGTGTTCATTGTTGCGTAGCAATTGAGCTTTGATCCTAAAAGAGCAAGACCGACGAGGGCAAGACTCAGAGTCAGATGGTGCGGCTCAGCTTCAGCGGGGTTCAAGGGAGGAGGATTGGCGGCGTGAAGCTGCTCCAGCTCAGCCTCAAACAACGAGTAGCCCTACAGAAGCCAACGTTGGACTTCCCCAACCAGCACCTGCAATGTGAACTTCTCAAAGCGAGTCTGAAGGGTGGCCTACACCATCATGATGATGCAGGGGGTGGTCTTGAGATCCCGGAAGGTCGGAAATCTGATAGCAGATGGAGACTGCTTTGCCGTCAATCAGCCGCCAGGCCAACTGCTCTCGCACGAGTTGGCATCTCTTGCGAGAGACCCCAGAAGGATAGACTGGAATCTCATGCTCGACTTGAGTTCGTTTGGCGTCTTTGGGTTTCCGGCCAAGGGACTTTTTCCGTTAGATTCGCCGACGCTTCTTGAGGTTGGCATCCACACGAGAGTTGGCAGAAAAGTCGGGTGTATTCGCAGCTTTGGATTCCCCTTGGGAGTGAAGGAGTTTCCTGAGACGTTCAATTTCAGCCTGCAAGCGCAGATTGGCAGCGGTCAACTGTTCAATCAGCGTGTCGCCGGCAGCCAGTTCTCGGCGCTAGTCCTGTTCGGTCATGGACGGAATTTGACACCGGCACCAAAATCACTGAAAGATCTGGTTGTGCGGGACGCGGGGAGCCCCGGGACGTACTTCAAAAATGGACACTTGCAGTTGGCCGATTGCCGAACACGCCACGCCATGTTGGACTGTCCTCTGCAGATCCATACCCCGCCAACGACCACGTTGCTGAACTTGAGGGTGTTGCTGGCTTCAACGGTCAGCACTTGCGGCTTAGCGCTGGCCTCAAGTGCCTCCAGCTTCACCATCCAGCTGCCTTCTTTGTCCGCCGTTGCCTGTTTGATTTGGCCGGCGAAGCTCACCTTGACCTCCTCATCGGGATCAGCCAGGCCCCAGATCGGGACAGGCATGTCACGCTGCAGCACGATGTTGTCGCCAAAAACGTGAGAGAGCCTCACCTCAGCGACTACCACCGAGACGGTCAGCAAAAACATCACACTCGCCAACATCAATCGCTGCAGCCGTGTTCTTTCTCTGCAGGTCATCAGTCAGCGGCCCATCGAGCAAAGAATTCCCAACCGACGTCGCATCATCAACCCTCCCGCCCAAGAAACTACCCTTGCCGGTGAGCATCAAAGCCCCTCAGTAATTGCCCGACCAACAGTATGCTCCAACTCGGCTCTTACCAACTTCGGGCCGCAAGGGGCACAACCATTGACCCCCAGCAAGGCTTCCCGACTCACTCAACTGTTCCAGATTGTGGCAATGGCCCAACATCTTGGTGCGCAACGGCCTCATCTGGGACAGTCCAACTAAAGGCTTTTGAACAACTGCCGTTGCCGCTGTCGGCATCAGTCGGCTACCGTGCCGCTTCGACTGCGATGGCAGCTCCGCTGCTCCAAGTTGGAATTCCCAGATCATCCTCTTGCGTGGGCTTTTCGCAGCACGGAATCGGACCGGGTGCGGACAATGGCGAAGCGCCCGTTGAACGCTCCCGGTGTTGGCCTTCCCAATGTCGTGGGGAACTCCGCCGGCATGGATGCCTCGGAGACAGAATTGATGAGTGTCGCTTCAACCCGTGCCCTCCGCACGGCCGTGGTGCTCTTGGTTTTGATTGCCTTCCCAGTGCTTGCTGTCCGCGAAGCGATCAGCCGGTATTGGAGTCAATGGTGGTCGGGCACGAAGCCCGCTCCCAGTTCAGGCAACCCTCATGGGGATTTGCCACAGAAGCCGGGCCAAGGAGACTCCTCGGCAGACTCAAACTCCGCTTCCCAGAGCGAATTGGGCGGCCCGACGGCCCTGCCAAACCCGGGGCCGCCCCATACACTGACGGTTCAGAAAAGCTCGCCAAGGACATCGGACCAAACTCCCCTCGGCCAAGCCGCCCTGGCCAAGCAACGGCAAACCAGTCGGCTTCCGCTGACACCGGCTGCCTTTCGCGCCCTCGAGAATGACGGCGGCGGATTGAACCCCCCTACCTGGAAGCAGCGGTATGCTGAACCAGTCTCTTCCAGGCTGCCGGCCAACTTTGCGCGGGACAACTTTGCACGGGACAACTTTGCACGGGACAACTTTACGCCGGCCAAGTTGGGCCCCGGCCAGCCCTTTGCGGGGCAGGTTCGCCCTGACTTGACTCCGAGAGAGGGGCCCTGGGCCACGGCTCGTCGGAGGCTTCAGGAAGCCGGCATTGAAGACTTCCGTTTGGAGCGTTGGGGGAACGGCTACCGATTCTCCTGCAGAGTTCCACTGACCAGCGGCTTGCCTGGTCGCTCCCGTCATCTGGCAGCCGTCGGTGACCAGCCACTCCAAGCAGTCCAACAAGTGCTCGATCAGGTCAGAACGCTGGGAAACTAGTGTCTTGTTTCCTATGATTTTGGCAGTCGGTTGGACGTGAATCCCCCGATTCGACAAGAACCTTCTGCCAAATCAGAAGGAAACCAACCACTAGGCTCTGTCCCAAAACAGTTGTCTGGCTTTGGGCGGGTTGGCTTCCGGCGGCTGAGTCGAGCTGCTGGCACCCTCGACGAATATCCTGGATTCGCCTGCTTGGTCCTCTTGCCCAGCATCTCGACTGTTGTGCCTGGGGCAGACCCGCGTGTGTTGAACCCGAGCCGAGCGTCGCGGTCTTTTCCCACGGAATTGTTGGCGGTCAACGACTGTGCAAGCTTCAGGAAGGTGATCGGCCAGGCTGTCGGTCCTCAAGGCCGAGTTCAGCTGAAGGGCCACCGCAGTCAACAGCTGACCTCGACTGTTCGCAGAGGATCGCTCCCCAACCCAACCACCATTTTCACCTCCCTGCCTGACGCTCACCTTGAACGACCGACAAGCCCCTACGAGCTGTTGATCAAGGCGTTCGCAGAACTCCGCCGGGTTGCTTTGCCAGAGCCAACCCAGGCTGCGGAAAAATTCCCGCTTTTTGTTTCAATTGTTTCTGAACGATCGATATAAAGAAGTAAGAAGCAATCCAAGCTGCCGACAGAGGAGTCAACGACGGCGGGCGGCCCTGTTGGGTCAATTGTGTGTGCCTCCTGTCCCCCGGTGCGGTGCCGGAAGATGGGGCCGTCCGCCGCCGCTGACTCCTCTGGTTGATGGCTGAGACTCCTCGGAGAGGATGATCAACAATTGCGGACATTTGGGTCTGCGGCGTCACGTATGTCCGTTGTTTGGGACAGTGACGCCCATGGGAACAGGCGTCCGGTGAGTTGCTCAAAAGCCTGAAGATATCTTTGGCGGGTTTGTCTGACGATTTCATCAGGGAGGACAGGCGGTGGGCTTTGCTGGTCCCAACCGGAAGCAAGCAGCCAGTCCCGTACAAACTGTTTGTCAAAGGAAGGTGGACTGCTGCCTGCGGTGTATTGATCGGCTGGCCAGTAGCGTGAGCTATCTGGGGTGAGTGCTTCGTCGACCAAAATCCAACGGCCCTGAAATTCCCCCCACTCAAATTTCGTGTCCGCCAGCAACAACCCACATTTCAAAGCGTGATCGGCACCCCGACGATACAGCTCAAGACTCCGCATTCGTAACTGCTCAGCGGTTTCTTCCCCGACCAACCTGACCATCTGCTGGAAACTGATGTTCTGGTCATGACCAGAGGTCGCTTTAGTCGCTGGCGTAAAGATCGGTTTGGGTAAGCGATCTGACTGGAGAAGGCCCGGGGGCAGGGCAACCCCACAAACCTCACCAGTTTGTTGGTATTCCTTCCACCCAGATCCCGCCAAGTACCCCCGGACGACGCACTCAACCGGTGCCACCTTCGTTTTGTTGACCAACACGGCCCGACCGGCCAGCAGATCGCGTCCAAGAGAATCAACTCGGTCTCCTTGAGGGATCTGATGAAGAATCTCTGCGATCTCGGTGGCAACCACTTGCTCTTTCTGCCCTAAGTAATCAAACCAAAAATTGCTCAGCTGAGTTAAAATCCGACCTCGGTCGGGGATTCCGGTCGGTAAGACCCAATCAAATGCGCTGAGACGATCGGTTGCCACCAAGAGCAGACGGTTGCCCAAATCGTAGATGTCGCGTACTTTTCCCCGTTGCATCGGCCAGCCGGTCAACGGGGTCAAATTGGACTCCAGCAACGCCTGACGCAGCGGCGCAGGGGTAGGTTGGTGGGTCATCAGCGTTTCCAATCACCTGGTTGGTCATCCGTTTTGGTTGCTTGCTTGCCAACTGTCAGCCCTCTGCTGGGGTTTCTCAAGAAAACCACCACTGACAATCGCACTCTGGCTGGAATGCACCGACGTTGGCAAAGTAGAGCGTGTCGTTTGACCTCGACAGAGCCGGTTGTGTGGTCTTAACAAGCTGCTGGAGTCGAATTCGGGGCCAAAGGTTGACCAGCTGTTGCCTTGATGCCCCTGCACACCTGGGCTAGACTCGCCAGAATTCGTGCCCAGGCAAAAGCCGTTTACGGCCGGTGTCTTTTCGAGCCTCGTACGAACCAAACACCGCTGCCCGTGCTGCAACCTCCACCTGAGGCCTCGATCCCTTTGGGAATCAGTACCTTTGGAACTTGCGACCTGCGGAACTCGATACCTGCAACAGTCGATACCTTGGGGGATTGGTCGCAGCAAGCCGCTGGACACCTTTGGACGCGGCAAATCCACTCAACGGTGTTGGGTCGGCTATTGGCCTCATCCTTGCCATCATACGCGGAGTGAGTCGCTGCGATGGGCCTGATGCGTTTCAAGGTCCACAACCGAGACCGGATGAGCCAGGACCGGGCCGCGCGGGCGTACATAGCCGGGCATGACCGGGTGCCCTGGCCGAGCCGGTCAATCTGGACTGGGGAGTTGTTGGTCATTGAACGGCCAGACGACACCTCCGGCAACTTCCATCTGCCTTGGGAGGTCGATGGTTACGGTGAACTCTTGCTCTGCACCGCCACCCTCCGGGAGCGAGAAGAGCCCTACTTCCTGGAGCTGGAACTGGCTCGGGGAAAGCTCAACCAGATTCGTAACCAGATCGCCGAATGGACTGCCATTGGTCTGACGGTGCCTGAACGGTTGACCCTGCGGGTCCGGGAGGCAACCCGCCTGTTCGCCCAGGCGGCGACCCATCAACAAGATGAAACGGAATCCGCCAACCTGGCTTGTCAGTCACTGGGCACTTCGCTCGACGCAGCAGTCATCCTGACCAACAGCTACGCCGATCAAGCACTCACCGCCCGGCACCGCACCGATCCACAATTGCCCACGCTGCTGGGATGTCACCTCGGGCCTTCGGTGCTGGATGAATCGCTCAGCCGCCAGTATCTCACTGGGTTCAACACAGCGATCATGCCAGTCAACTGGCGGCACATCGAGGCACGCGAGGGGAATTACGACTGGAGCGTCCCTGATGAGCAAGCCGAGTGGTCCCTTCAACATCAATTAACCCTTTGTGGTGGACCCCTCTTACAGCTTGATCGGGGCTCCCTGCCCGATTGGCTCTATCTTTGGGAGGGCGATTTCCCCACTCTGCTCTCCTTTGTGACCGATTACATCGAGACCGCAGTCGCTCGCTATCGTGGCAAAGTCAAACTCTGGGAGTGCGCCGCTGGCACCAACGTGGGCTACCACATGGCCCTGACCGAGGAGCAACGTCTGCGGCTGACCGTCCGGGCGATCGAAACAACCCGGCAGGTCGATCCCGATGCCCAGTGCCTGATCCGCGTGGACCAACCGTGGGCTGAGTACATGACCCGTGGGGAATGGGATTTGAGCCCCATTCACTTTGCCGACGCCCTTGCTCGAGCTGATCTCGGTTTGGCCGGTGTCGTTTTGGATATCAACATCGGCTACACTCCCGGCGGTACGCCGGTCCGCGACGCCCTGGAATACAGCCGACTGTTGGATCTTTGGGCCTACCTGGGCTTGCCCCTTTATCTGACTTTTACTTTTCCGACCTCAACGGAAAAGGATCCGTTGGCCTTCCGTGAGGTGAGCGTCATGGCCGACGCTGCCCCGCCAGACGGTTGGACTCCCACCTCACAGCGAGGTTGGATCGAACAGGTTCTGCCGCTGGTTTTGGCCAAACGGAGTGTCTATGGCGTCTTTTGGGGGCAGCTCAACGATGCCGAGGAGCACGCTTTCCCCCATGGCGGGCTGTTTAACGCCGAGGGCCGCCCGAAAGCGGCCATGGCCACTCTGGCGGCGCTGCGGCAGTACCACCTGCGGTAATTCCCAACCGCGACGTCGATTCCGGACTCCGCCTGAGCCGACCAGATCCACTGGTGCCCCCGATGGGCCAGCCATCCGACAGGGCCATTACTGCCAAGCCAGCTGAGCAGATCCTGCTGAGGGCCCTCTCCACAATCGCTGGCTCTTGTCAATTTGGCACCAACAGGCGACCCCGGTTGTTGTGTTGCACGCTTGGCCGGGGTCAGTTGGCCGCCAGCCTTGCTCAGCAACTGCCCAGCGCCGAGGTCATTTGCCACTTTCTGGATTGTTACCAAGCGGAGCTTGCGCAGACCGTTTTGGGGCAAGCCCCCGTGAGGGTTCTCTGTCTGCCTGATTTTCCTGCCGGGGACTTGGATCTCTGTGCTGTCCCCATCTCCCGTTCTGGCGAGGCCGAACTCACCCGGGAGCTGTTGCAGGAGGGCCTGCAACGCTTGCGACTGGGCGGCTCCCTCTGGGCTGCGGTGGACAATCCTCACGACACCTGGCTTGGCAAACAACTTGCGATCCTGCAAAAATCCATCCTCAAGCATTCGTTTGCCGAGGGTGTCCTCTATCAACTCATCAAAGAGGCACCACTGAAACGAGCGCGGGATTTTCAATGCCGCTTTGCCTTCCGTGACGCCGGACGATTGGTCTGGGCGATCAGTCGGCCAGGGGTTTTTGCGCACCGGCGTCTTGATCTGGGCGCTCGAAAACTCCTGGAGGCCGTTGAAATCCCACCTGGGGAGAGTGTGCTGGATTTGGGCTGTGGTTCCGGGACAGTCGGCCTGGCCGTGGCCTGCCGGGATCCAACAGTCCGCGTACACGGTGTGGATAGCTCTTGCCGAGCCATCCAGTGCATGCTGTTGGGGGCCAGCCTCAACGAACTGACAAACGTGACTGCCGAACTCTCCGCCACCGGACCTTCCTCCGCTCCGGGAACCTTCGGTTGGGTGCTGGCCAACCCACCTTACTATGCGAATTTCCGCATCGCCCAAGCCTTCTTGGCTTTGGCCCAACGTGCCCTCAGGCCTGGCGGACAACTGGTTTTGGTGACCCAGAGCCCCGGTTGGTACGCCGAAAACACGACACGGTTCCTCCAGGAAGTCATGCTGGAACCAGCCAAGAAGTACACCATCGTCCGAGGAATTCGCGGTTCGGGACCGGCTGAGGAACTGGCCGAGCCATCCCCGAACGACCTTCCCCTGGCATAAACCGTTAAAAACGGTGTCTTGGACCCACTTCTGCAGCTGGTTCTCGAGACGAATTGACTGTCCTCTGGATTGATGGGTTCTCTGGATTGATGGGTTCTCTGGCTGGCTTGCTCCGTTGGGGATGTGGGCGTCAAGTCAGTAGGTCGGCATGCTGGTCGAGTTGGGGAGCGGTCCTTCGGCGAACTGCCGAAGTCAGCCGGTTGGTGCCTGTGCGGGGTTGGCGTCTCCGGAGCAACCTTCAGCTGGACTCGGCCCGCAGGCGATGGTCGACCTGGGGGCGTAGGCTCTTGGTGGGGGAGTGGCTTGCTGGCGACCCACTTTGCTGCTGGCACTCCTCTGGGGTGACGATCCGTTCGGTTCCCCTGGCAGAGTCGACTTGATCTCAGGGGTTGGCTGTTTCGGCCAACCTGTTGGACTGGTGCGCTGGCGAGGTCGATTGTGCTGGTTGACTGGAGTTGCTGGCCTTGGATGCCGGAGCTGAGTGACTTTGCTCAGGCAGCTGGGCGGTTGGACGCTCAGCTCGGGGAAGGCCAGCTAACCGATCCATCCGGGAGTGCGCTTGTTTTAGTCTTTCCAACACACCACTGCCTGTTGGCTTTTCGCCTTGGGCTTGCTCTGACTCCGAGTGGAACCCAGTCTGGGCAGCTTCAGCCAGCAGGGAGTTCCAGTCTGGATGAGTTGGGGGGTCGCGCAAGAGGATTTTGCGAAGCAGAAACGGCCAAGTGTTGGGTTGCGGTTGGCGAAGCAGCAGCCACTGATGTTGACTGGCAGCCAGGGCCAAAGCGGCCTCGCGAGCCAAGCCGTCACCGCTGCGGTACAGGGCGACCAATCGTTGTGCCTGGCCACAAGTGGTCTGACGCCTGAAGAGTGACCGCCTGGCCGGGCCGGTCGCCGAGCACGTGAGAATCATCCAATCGCCCCGCCAGTGTTTGCTGACACGAAAGACGCAGTGGAATCGATGCACTCCTTCCAGAGATCCATACTGGGATTGCCGGAACTTGAGGAACACTCCATGGCCTCCCCCGGCGGTACCGCTGACAACCAGCGGTCGTAACGGAGGGCGTTTCTTCACCGTCTCGGTGTGGGCTGTTTTGTGGACAGCGCTGAGGTCCACGCCGGCCGAAGCGGCCCTGAAGGGCGGAGGGACCGCCGGGGGAAACCCTGCCTTGAGGGAGGCGGTGGCGGTTTGGCTGGACTCGTCGGTGGTCTGGAGGGCGATTTCGCCAACGTACTCGCTGGCCAGCGTTGTCTGGGGTGAAAACTCGACCAACCGCATGCGCTGGCGTGGATTGATCAGCTCGATGTGGATTTCTTCGAGATCTTCTTCCTGACCGTCCATCAGTCGAACGGAGACTTGAAAGTTGGCCTCAACTAACACCTCGTCCGTTGCGGCCGCCAGCGAGTCTCCTGCCGGTTCGGTGCTTCTGGGCGATGGGTCAACAACAAACTCCCGGCATGCGACCGCCGAAGCAAAATCGAACGCTACTTGAGGAGCCCCTCGAACAGCAGGGACTGTCACCAGACACAATGCCACCGCCAGCCAGAAGCGGATCATCCAATCTGTGGAACAGTCGACGAGCTGGGGATCGGCAGGGGGAGTCAAGCGTCCCGTGAAACGCCCCGTGGTCCATTTGAGCCGATTTTGTGAGCTTCTCCCGATGGTCCCAACGATTGTGTCCATGGTTCTAAGACTCCGACGGTATGGTGCAGGAGGCTGCGTTCCAATCCTTGCAGCCAGCAAAATGCACTCGCCGTCCTTGGCCATAGAACTCTATCTTCCGGCACAATCCGAGCAATGCGTTGTTGGATCAGCCCTCCAGATCCGCTGTGAAACATTTCCTGGCCCGCGGCCCTGATCCCTGCAGCCGCAGTGTTGCATTGGCAAGGGGGGAGGATCAGCTCGCGTGGACCGAGGCCCCCAGTCGTGGCGGGCTGACCCATCTTCACATGATCAGGAAGGTCAGTCAGGTTAGAGGACTCAGACTAATTGCATGGATTTTGCAAAGAGGCGAACCTGGGCACGCCGGAACTGGCGTGAAACATCGGAACACTCACCGAAAATCCGTATCCCAGCCAACAGCCGCCCAGATGAGACACTTGGGCCCAGGTCATCATCAGCTCACAATTCCATCAACTCACAACCTGACAGTTCATCAGTTGACACCAGCAAGACTTCCGGCAGCAAGACTTCCGGCAGCTGGACGGTCAACCGGTTGACGCGGACAGCTCCTGCAACTCTCACAAAAGACGCCCGAGGCAGCCTCAGCGAGTATGAGCGGACCACCAGAGACCCCCCCCACTGACCCCGAGCGGCCAACCGGTTCCTCCGAGACGGACCTGGAAGAGCCAAACTTGACTTCGGCAACACGGCAGACAGACTCGCGTCGGTCCGGTGATCGCCGTTTCCGTGATCCACGCGTCAGTGATCCACATGTCAGTGATCCACGCGTCAGTGATCCACGCGTCAGTGATCTACATGTCAGCGATAGCCGCCCTGTCGAAGTGACTCCAAGCAGGGCAGATCAACCCCAACCAGGCAGAGACAGACGCTCAGAGGGCCAACTTCAGGATGCTGAAACGGGCTCTAGCTTGCGTCGTTACTTGCATGAGGTGATCTTTGAGGCAGATACACCTGCGGGCAAGGTGTTTGATGTCGGCCTGCTGATTGCCATTGTCATCAGTGTGCTGGTGGTGATGTTGGAGAGCGTCACCGAAATCCGCGATGACCAGCGATGGGGGCCGACCTTGTGGGCTATCGAATGGACGCTGACGGGGATGTTCACTCTGGAGTACTTGCTACGCTTATGTTTGGTGACGCGGCCGCTGCGGTATGCATTTAGCTTTTTTGGCCTAGTCGATCTTTTAGCAATTATTCCCACATACCTGAGTCTACTCTTGCCTCATGCCCAGTCACTGGTGGTCATTCGTGCTTTTCGGTTGCTGCGAATCTTCCGGGTCTTCAAGCTGGCGAGGTATCTCAAGGAGGCCACGGTCTTGTGGCTGGCCTTAAACGAGACACGGGCCAAGACGACGGTTTTTTTGGTCGTGGTGCTGACGGTGGTTCTGATCATCGGCGCGGCGATGTATCTGATTGAGGGACCTCAGCATGGCTTCGAGAACATCCCCGTCAGCGTCTACTGGGCAGTCGTGACGGTCACAACGGTGGGGTACGGCGATATCTCTCCGCAGACGCCGGCCGGTCGCATACTGGCTACCGTGGCGATGATCCTGGGCTACTCCATCATCATCGTGCCCACAGGCATCTTCTCGGCCGAGGTGCTCAAAGGTCGGAAGCAGGTCACCACCCGGGCTTGCCCGCATTGCTCCTTCGAAGGCCACGATCTGGACGCCAAGTTCTGCAAGTACTGTGGCTACTCGCTGGAAGGCTAGCTTGCCATGCGGTTGGGAACCGTTGCCGACCTGCCGGCTACCCGCGGCGGTCACACCCAAGAGCCTCTCAAGAGGCACGAGCCCAGCCAGCCAGCAGAGCTGACCAAGTCAATCGTGAACAAATTTGAACAGAAAGAAACGAAGTGCGTTGCGCCATCAGTGTGATATCACCAACGGAAGTTCAAGGTCTCGCTGGCAGTTCTGGCCAACCACTGGCCCCAAGTTCGCTGTCCGACTTCCACTTTGCAAAGGCCGGTCAGACCGGGACGCAGGGTCTGCTGGGGATCGTGGAGGTCCACACGAGCTAAGTAGGAAATGGCCAGTGGTTTCTGGCGTCCTCGGGGATCAGCACGGGTCGCCATCGGACCAGCGGCCTCCGCGGAGAGCTGCGGGGGGATCGCCTGCAGATCGACCTCGGCCACCTCGGCGATGGTCCCAGACCACCGTTGGCCCGGCAGGCAGCGGAACAGGAGGGTGACTTTCTGGCCCGGCCGGACGTACTCGATTTCGGTTTGGTCGATCAGCAGCAGAGCCTCACAGGCTCTGGGGTCTCCCACAAGGCAGAACAAACTGCCCGACTCCAGCCAGGCCGACCGGTTCTCAGTTTGCAGTGGGGTCCCCCACCAATTGGGCAGCTCGTCGTCCTGCGGGCTCTTCTCGGTTCGAGGAGGCGGCAACACCCTTCCGGCCATCGGACTGCGAAGCACCAGTCGTCCCGCATCACGCTGGCGATCGGCCAACTCCTGCTTCAGGTCGGCCAACTGCTGACGGGCCACCGGCAATCTGACTGTTGCGTCTGGGTCGTTGTGACGCTGGGTCTCCAACCGTCGCAGGCTCTCCCGAGCGTTGAGCAACTGCCGCTTGGTGGCGGCCAACTGCTGTTGGACCTCCTCATTGGTCAGCCGAGCCAACGGGCTGCCGGGCTCGACGAAGTCGCCCTCCTGGGCAAGCCCCTGCAACCGGCCGGGGGTCTGCACATACACCCGAGCCGCTTGACCAGGACCGACAACCACCGGGGCGAGCACGCGATGTGGAAGAGGCCAGTTCAACAACGCGTAACAGAACCAGACCAACAGCCCCATCGTGGCAATCAGACGCATGATACTGACCTCCTTGCGGTGCTGCTGTTTGGAGAAAAAACTCACGATGCCGATCATGGGACCCAACAAGAGCGACCCGACGCCGACGATGGCGACCAGGCGGCCGATCACCTCCAGCCGGTAGGGCCGGAAGATCACCTCCAGCACCCAAACGACCGTCACCAGCAACACCCAGCGATAGGCCGCAGCGGCTAATGCATAAACGAACAACAGCCAGCCGCAAAACGGCCGGAGATCAGCCGAGCGTGTGGGATAGGCCCGTCCCAAAAACACCCAGCTGATCGTTTGAGTCAACACGTCGCTGGCCTTTTGGCGTAAGTTGGCCACACCGGTCAGGTCCGAGAGGATGTAATACCCGTCGAACCTCAGCAGAGGATTCGCGTTAAAGAGCAAGGTTTGAACGGAGCAGACCACCATGACGCTCAAGCAGATGTCCTGCACCAGCCCGGGGTGAGTCAGCCACCATAGCCAGGTGGCCAGTGAGGCCAAGGACAGCTCCACCCACATTCCAGCGGCCCCCACTGCCGCCCGTTGCCATTTGCTGGAAAACATCCAGGAGTCGGTCACGTTGCAATACAAGCAGGGGGCAAACAAGAGAAAGAGCACACCCAGTTCGTGGACCTCACCCCCGAACCGCTTGCAGACCATAGCGTGGCCCAACTCGTGTAAACACTTGGTGATGATCAACACTCCCAGCAGCACCGCGGCGTGCCAGGGAGTGATCAGTGCTCCCCAGCCGGGCAGCCGGGCGTGGAACTCCGCCCAGTGCACAACCACCAGACCTGTTGCGGTGAGCATCAGAAAGGCCGAGACCAAAACGGCCCACGGCTGGATCAGCCATCGCACCGCCGGAAAGAAGGTCTCTAGGAGTTGATCGGGGTCAAAGAGTCGCATCCGGATAGCCAGCAGGCTGGCCAACTGACCGATCCTTTGTCGTCGCCGAAGACTCACGCCCCGCTCATAGAGCCGCACGCCTTCTCCCGGCCGCAAGGCAATCGCCAGGCCCCCTTGAACGGCCTCGGTGGCAAACTCGCTGACCTGCTGGCTGTTGAGGCCGGTGGTGGGAAACTGGCGTCGAAACTGCTCAGCGATTCTGGCCGGGCTACGCTGCCCGTCGAGCAAGCTCCACAGAGCATATTCCTGATCGTCCAGTCGGAAGTAGCGTCTGCTGATGGGGTCCTTCAGGACCCAGAAGCCACTGTTGGCCTGAACTTGCCGAGAGCTCAGCAAATCAGTGCGACGGCGAATCCGCAGTGGCTCGGTCCCAGAGGCCGACTGGGAGGGGTTTGCAGAAAAAGTCACAGCGCCTCAGCCTGTGCTCAATGAGTGCTTCGCTTAGTTTCCACCGGGCGGGTTTCCACCGGGTGGGTTTCCACTGGGCGGGTTTCCACCGGGCGGGGCTCCACTGGGCGGATGCTCAGCCGGGTCGCCCGTCGCCACCTGGCTATTTCTGCAGCAACAAACGCCTTTGGGGATTGGCCTCGGCGGTTGCGGAGGCATTTTCCAGGTGAATGGTCATAGAAACGGACAATCCAGGCCGCAACAGCAGCTGGCGGTTCTCGACTTCGGCGACCACGCGGAAGTCTCCGTTGATCGGATCGATTTCTGGGCTGACAAAGATCAACTTGCCGGCGAAGGTTTCGGTCTTGTTCTGGGGCGTGACCATCTCCACGGTGACCAGGCAGCCAGCGACCTCGGGCCCGAAGTCGCGGACGTTGAGCATCCCGTGGATGTGCACCCGATCGAGCCTCAGCACACGGGCGACTGCGTCTCCGGCATCCACCCAATCGCCGCGATGTCGTAACACCTCCACGACCACGCCTTGCAAGGGCGAGCGGATCGCGTGCCTGGAAACCATTTCTTTTGCCAGTTGGACTTCAACTTGACGCAGACGCACCTCCGAGGCAGCCAACTCGCGTTCGACTCGGGCTTGCTCAACAACCATCTTGGCGTCTTCTGCAGCCGACCGCATTCGCATCAGGTCCAAGCTGGGAACGGTCCCGGACACCCGTCGATTGGCACTGATAGCTTTGTTCATCTCCGCAAGCCGGAGCCGTGCGGTCGCCTGAGCTCGACGAAGCGCGATGGTGGTGTTGGCCTGCTTTTGTGCTTTGGCGAGCTTTTCCTCAGCCAGACGTAATTGCCCCTTGGCTTGACTATCCTCGATTCTGGCGACTTCCTGGTCGGCCGAGACCGACATTCCGACTTCCAGTTCCTGAAAAGCGATCAAGCCCGGTTGCTGAGCGGGCAGGCGAATTTCCTCGACCAACACAACCTTGCAACGAGGCAGAACACAATCGCCACCACGGATGGTGTAGCCGGGCGTCGAGCGTTGTTCCGATGTCGGTCCTCGCTGGCCAGGGACCATGACCGGCGGTTCTTCAGGACCCAGCAAATTCAGCTCACCTGAGTCACCAAGATAATCCTTAGAGGTCTCCGGCAGATCCCTTGTCGCAGGATCACTCTGCTGCGGAAGTTCTTTTGGCGAAGGCGGAGCCTGCCCCAGTGCTGCCTCTGGAACGCTCCTCTGGCTGGCTGGCAAGGGAGCGGGTTGTGGTGCCGGGTCTGGGAAGCCCGCCAGGTCAGCTGGCTGTGAAGGAGATGCTCCCTGAGAGGCCGATGGCAAATGAAGCTCAAGACTTCTAGGGGCACGATGGACCCCAGACTGCTGAATCGGGTGAAACTGACCTGCCGAGGGCTGCTGTTGGGCGACGGGCTCCTCGGGACGCTTGCTGTCCGAAAGCTTTTTCTCACCGAGCTTTTTCTCACCGAGCTTTTGGTCACCGAGCTTTTGGTCACCGAGCTTTTGGCCCGAAAGCTTTTTGTCAGCGAGGTTTTTCTCAGCGAGGTTTTTCTCAGCAAGGTTTTTCTCAGCAAGGTTTTTCTCGGCAAGGTTTTTCTCGGCGAGCTTGCTGTCAGGATACGGTTGGTTGGAGGTCTGAACTTCTACGGACGGCCTTGGGGGAATTTGCCTTGGCTTGTTGATACTTTGCGGAGGTCGCTTTTGGTTGCCGAGAATGCCATCGGCAGGAGGGGACAACTCCGCAGGCGGAAATTCCGGAGGAGGCCCCATCAGCGGGCCGGGGAGATCGGACAGCTGCGGCCCAGACTGCTGGGAGCTTGGCTGCTGGGAGCTTGGCTGCTGGGAACTTGGCTGCGCACCGCTTGAGACACTGCTGAGCAGCAACACCAGAAGCGGCAGCCACCGCTTGCAGCCAACCAGCAACGTCCCCTGGGCCCGAGACATTGGCTCGATCAGAAACGGCAAGTTTTTCATTGTCAGTTCCCCAGAGACCTCTGTAGCGGAGAGCTTGCCGTCTGGCGGTGACCGCGGCGGGGACGGCTGCCTTTTGATCGGCAGGTTGAGCGGTTTCACCACAACCGAAACAGCACCTCTCGGCGGAACCAATTGATCAGGTCGTGGAAGAGGACCAGGCCCAAGGGTCGCTCTCCGCAGTGGACTTTCGCCAGGGCCCCGGCACCGGGACGCAACAGCTCCTCGGGGAGGGAATGGCGATCCAAGGCCACCACGACGGTCACGGTGTTGCGATTGTCGGGATCCAGTTCGGCCCGCCGCGCGATTTTCCGGACTTGACCTGAATAAGACTGGCTGGAATCAGTCGCCAAGACAAAGGTCACCGAGAGTTGGTTGCCATGGGCGGCCCGGGCGTGCAAGAGGTCTCCCAAGCGATCTTCTGGGAAGGGGAGCTCAAGCTGCCAAGGCCCCTCAGGGTCAGCCACCGTCAGCAGAACCTGGCCTCGACGGACGGGGCGATTGCGGAGCAGCTGGTCGGCATTCCAGGTCGTCACCACGCCGTCGATCGGCGAGCTGACTTGGAGCTTGGCGACTTGTCGGGCCAAGCGTGCCTCTTGTTCGCGGAGGCTGATTTCCTCTTCTCGGTAGGTCTCAACTTCCGAGGCCAGGGCACGTCGTTGGCTGGGCGAGAGCTGGACACCGACGACTCGCTGATCCTGGATGGCCTGAATGGCTGTTTGGACCTGAATCCGACGGGCTCGTGTGCGTTTGAGTCGATCGGTCAGCTCGTCATCTCGCAAGGTCACCAAGACGCTTCCGGCGGCGACCGGATCGCTGTGGTCGGCAGTCACCTGGGCGACAACTCCATCGGTTCGGGCAAAAACCTGACGGCGTTTGGTCGGCTGAAGGGTCCCACGGGCCTGCAAGGTGAACTCCATCGGCACCACAGCCAATGCGTAGGCGATTGCCGCCAGGGTCGCGGCCAGGCCAATCCAACGCACAGACCATCCCACCAGGGAGCCTCCGGGCAGGCTCCCTCCGGGCAGGAGTCTGGCCAAGGACCTCCGGCGAGCCGAGGCGTTTCTCAGAGCCATCGAGGCATGCTGGCACAGCACGGCCCAACGACCCGACCACGACGGCCCCGGCGGAGGTGCATCAAACCACTCCAAGAGCAACGCACCTTGGGAAGCCTCCGGACTCTGGGGCAAACTCAAGGGCAAAGCCACCCAAGCTCGAGGGGTCGCCTCCAGCTGGTACCGATCCCCCCGGCGGGCCAGGGAAATCGGTATTGGTCCCTGGGACTCTAAAAAAGGTTCCAGGTACTGAGAATAAGGTGTCTGGGACTGATCAAGTCTCGTGCCCCAGGTTCCGGGACTCCCTCGGTGATTGCCTGCTGCCTCGGGCTCCTCCCCGCCGGCAACCGCCAGCGACAAGCGGGCACACTCTTTCAAAAGCAGCCGCATCCGTCGCAAAATCCGGCTGCGGCGATCCAGCACCTCCACCCCGGTGACCGCGGCCATCTGGGCCGAGAAACCTCGACCGACAAGCACCGAGACCCGCTCCGCCCCGCTGAGGGCCACGCCTGTGTTGGCCAGACAACTGGCCACCAGGCCCGGATCTGCCAACGCGTGCACCTCCCGGCAGAAACGCTCCAGCTCCACCAGCCACAGGCGGTGCTCCTCTGCCTGACGCTGCCGGTAGCGTGCCTGAAACTGTCCTGCGATCTCCGCCAATTGCCGCAGAAACCGCAATTGGCCCGGAATCGCCTCTCCGCGTGCGTCCGCTCGTTGACAAACCTCGACAACAAAATCCCGTCCCCCCCGCTCCCCAGCAGACAATCCGCCAGCAGACAATCCGCCAGCAGACAATCCGCCAGCAGACAATCCGCCAGCAGAGAACCGACCGGAGGAAGTCTGCCCAACCGCCTCTGAGGCTGAGCTTGCCGCAGTCGCTGAGCTTGCCGCGGACACGGCCGCCAGAAGCACCCAACAGCCGCCCGTCCAAGAGGCCTCTTCCGGAGAGAACGACCGAGAGGGCCCTCCAAGGACAGCATCCAGCAAATCCCTGCCAGGGCTCCCATTGACCTCAGCTGGCTGGTCATCCTGTGCCTCTTCCGGGTTGTGCAAGCACAGCTCTGGCGGAGCCGACCAAGCCACGCACCAGCCCGTATGGGGGTCACGCGACCATAGCCTTGACTCCAACGCCCCCAGGGCCTGCACGACCGCTGCGAGCCACAGGGGATAGAACTGGTCCGGCGTTTGATCCGACTGGGCCAATTGCACCAGACCGGCAGTCAGTTGACGCAGACGGGCTTTCGTCTGCTCAAGAAGTTGGGCGTCCGGGACGCCATGGGTTGCCGTCGAAAGGCTCATCCGTGAGCGTTGACCGATTGGTCTCAAAGAAATGAGGGGAATCGCAGCCCTTGAGGATCTCCAGCAAAGGCCAACTATCAAAAGCCCTCTCAAGCAAGCCAGCCTCCCAGAGTCGGCGCTGACTTGCCTCAGAATGGCGGCGGCAGCCTCAGGTTTGCCGGCGAATTGGTCAAGCCCAGTTCCTCGCCGACTCAACCTCCAGCTCGGAGGCTTGTATCCACGCCACCGGCCAAGCAAACTCCGGGTAGCCGTCTCCGGCTTGCCCTCTGATGATCAACTGGGCCACGCCCCTGGTCTCAGGCTGGTGGTCTCAGGCTGGTGGTCTCAGGCTGGTGGTCTCAGGCTG